>NZ_JBJQIJ010000009.1:0-8101 GCF_045984385.1 Methylobacillus draconifructus | reverse complement strand
ACTCATAATCCGTTGGTGCCCGGTTCGACTCCGGGGAGGCCCACCATAGAATCAAGGGGTTACGTTAATTCGTAACCCCTTTTCTGTTTCTAGTGTCAACACTATGTCAACTCCGCCAGAGGGTTGAAGGTTTTGGCTTCCTGCAGGTGTTCCGGTGCGAGGTGTGCATACTTCATGGTCATGGTGATCGAGCTATGGCCGAGGATGCGTTGCAAGGTGAGGATGTTGCCGCCGTTCATCATGAAGTGGCTGGCGAAGGTGTGGCGTAGGACATGGGTGAGTTGGCCTTGTGGTAGCTCGATGTCCAGGGATGCAATACAGCGCCGGAAGTCTTCATAGCAATCCTTGAATAGGCGCATGCCGAAGCCTTTGATAATACGGTTTGCGATTTCATCGGCTAGGTTTTGTGTGATGGGTATGGTTCGGTTTTTACCGGACTTTGTTTTTGTGAAGTGGATTTGGTTATTCTTGACCTGACCGGTACGCAGTTGTTCGGCTTCGCTCCAACGGGCGCCAGTGCTTAAACAGATTTTGGCGACTAGGTAGGTGTTGGTTTGCCTGGACTGGAGAGCGCCCAGGAGGATTTTGATTTGCTCGTGGTTGAGATAGGAGAGTTCACGCTCTTCAAGCTTGAATTGCCGGAGGTCCCGCAACGGGTTCTCTTTTGTCCATTCGCCTACGCGGCGTAATTCGTTGAATACTGCTCGCAGGTAGGCATGTTCCCGGTTCATGTTGTTTGCTGTCAGGCCGCTTTCAATGCGCTTGGTGCGGTAGCTGGCAAACATGGCTGCATTGAATGTGTCAGCCGTCGGGTTGTGCATGGCTTTTGCCATGGCTAATAGGCGTTGATGGGTGTCTTTGCCTGATCTTAGCTGGCTGCCGTGATGTTTGTACCAAAGGTCCACTAAGTCGGTCAGGCGGCGATTATCCCGCTTTTGTGGTTGCCATGCTGGCGTTTGAATGACCTGGGTTTTGACCCAGGCTTCCCAGGCCAAAGCTTCAGCTTTGGTGGACAAGGTCTTGCGGAAGCGCTTCGCGCCCCGGCCGCCGGGCTGGATGTCGACGAGCCAGCCGGAAGGGGTTTTCTTGATGGTCATGATTGCGGCATTCCCGAAGATCGCGAGAACCACATGAGGAAATAAGCATCAAGGCCGCTCCTTAAACGGCTTCCTTCCCACTGCGTGGGCCCCTTCCATTTACCGCGCCGCTTCGCGGTTTCAGCCTTGACCCTTATTTCCCCACGTGTTGCTGGTCGGCCATGCCGTATGGCACGGGCAAGTGTGCCAAAAACGGGCACACCAACCCATACCAACGGCAGACCTAAACGCGAGGGTACATTGATGAGGATCAGCAGGCATTTCATGAAGTCTAAGGAGTTCAGGGAGCGGCAGTTGTGGCTGGCGTTTGAGTGCGCGACCGGGATTGCGTTGCGTGCGATTGCGGACGGTATGGATGAGGCGCGGCGATGGTTCAAGGATTGGGTGAAGGTGTTCAGGTTTAAGGCCAACGGCAAGACGAGCAAGCCGGTGCAGTTTGAGTTAGTCTTGGTGCAACGGGTTGCTGCCTCGGGTGATTTTTTGACAGGTAATTTAAACAAGGTAAGATAGCCTCATGGAATACAGGTTAAGCGACCATGCGTTGAAGCGGATGGTGAAGCGCGGCGTGAAGGAGGAGTGGGTTAGGGAGACGTTGGCTAACCCTGATACGACGCGAAATGATGCAGATGACATTACGTTGGTTCATGCGGTCAAGGCTATTGCTGATCGAGGATTTAAGCAGTTGCGTGTCATCTATAACGAAACCACTGAGCCAGTGACGGTTGTCACGGTATTTTTTGAATAGGTGATGAATATGAAAATTGAGTTTGATCCGATTGCAGATGCTTTGTATATCGCGCTGAGCGAGAACGATGTGGACCGTACCGAGGAAATCCGCCCTGGCGTGATCCTGGACTATGACGCCCTGGGCAACATTGTTGGTTTTGAAATGTTGTCGGTCAGTAAACAGAGCGGGAAGCTGAAACACGCTGCCTGATGACAAAGCCCCGCAAGGGGCTTTTTTATTGCCTATGTATTTGGAAAGGCCCATTGGCTTTCCTGCATGCGTTGGCGCTGAATCACGCTAGGCTGGATCGGCTGTTGTTCAGCCGGTTGCGATTGGACAGCCTGCACCGGCTGTTGCGCCTGCCTATCGCGTTCGGACTCTTCACGATCGAGCATGCGCTGCCTAGCCTCTTCACTCCGCTGGCGCTCTGCCGTGATGCGATCCCGTTCGGCCTGCTGGCTCAACTCATTGGCCGACTGCCCTGGGTTGAAGTCGACGAACATGCCGCCCTGGATGATCTGCTTGCACAGGTATTCCGGGGTAGCGACGGGCGTTCCCTGTTGGCTATAGCACTTGCACTGACCGCGGAAATCGACGCAGGCAGCCGGCACCGGCACGGTGATTGGTTCGGTGAGCTTGTCATAGACAGGCGCGGTATACGGCAATCCTGGCACCCGTTCCTGCCGTGCCTCTAGCCAAGTCGGTTCCTCTTTGACGTATTGCGGCCTGGCTGGCGCATAGGGCTGGGCTGCCGGATTAGTGACCTTCTCCGTCTGTTGCTCCAGGTTTTCCGGCGTATGGTGATCAGTAAAGCCGTTGATGGTCTTGATCGCATACCAGGCCACGAAAATGAACAGGATCGGCATCAAGACCACCAGTACCAGCCGTGCCGGGATGCGTTTCTTCACGGTATGCAAGTCAGCCGACTTATACCAGCCGAACACCTCTTTTGGGTAAACGAAGTGTTTTTCGATGGAGCCTTTCAGGCTCTTGACGTTTTCGCGTACCGACTGGAATTCATGGATAGTGGATTTCTGGAAACCGTAGAAGCGCACGACATGGAAGTGACGGCCAACGAGCCTGCGCACGTTGCCGTCCAGCAGCATGGGGTGCTGGGTAATCAAGAACAGGTCATGGCCGGAATGCCGGTGCACTTCAAGTTGGCTGACGTATTTAGGCACCGCAGCACCATTGGCCCGTGGCCTGAATGTCGTTTGGCATTCGTCAATCACGATGATCGCGCCCTGGGGACACTCGGTCCAATCCTCGCCTTTCTCCATCCTCTGCCAGTCAAGGGTGAGTTCAGGAATGCCGTGATAGAAGACCGGCCGCATTTCCTTGTCGGCCAGTTCCTTGACGGTCTTGAGCGTGAACAGGCTTTTGCCCGAGCCTGGCAGGCCAGTAATGAGCGTAATCATTTGGTAATCCCGAACTTGGTCATGAGGCCGCTAGTCACGCCCTGGATCACCAGGCGCGCGCTATAAGCGCTGGCGAGTACGTTGAGCGCCTTATCGATCTTGAGCGTGCCGAGCATGCCCATCATTTCCGGGGACACCGCGCTAAAGCTGGTATAGGTGTGCTGCATGATGTAATTGATCAGCACGTCCACCCCTTGATAAGTGATGAAGCCAAAGCCAAGCGCAATGAGCAGCTTGACCAGGCCGTGCATGATGGATTGGCCGAAGCCGCCAATTAGTGCAGCGACGATCCAGGAGGCGATACCAAGGAGAGCAGGCATGTCAGATTAACCCCACGATACGAAGTGCAGCGAGATAGGCCGCTGCCAATAGGAAATAGCCGATCATTTCAAGATAAGGACAGATCTTGCTGAACGGCACCGAGACCGAATGACCACCGATAGAGAACTGGACATCCGAGATACACGAAGCACCAAAGGAATACGGGCCGGAGTCCGACACCAGGGAGCCGACATTGATAGTGCGATTGCCGTCGCCCTCACGGTTCAGGTAAGCCGTGACGTCTTCGTCAGATTCGCCATGCAGCAGGCGCTGGCCTTGCGTGGCGGCATTTTCGAATTGCTGCATGCCCTCGATGTCATCGCAGCGGTCTTGGTGAATCTTGCGGGCCATGGCGCAATTGGCCGCGTCGCCGTCACACTCCCAGGAGCCGCAGCCGCCGCCCCAGGAGCCTTTTTCATTTTCTTTGTCGGCTTCCTTGCAGAGCTGGGCATTCGGGTTTTTCTGGCAATAGGATTCTTGCGGCTCACTCGTGCTTGTGGTGCTGCCGTCCGGGTTGGTAGTGGTTTCCGTGACGGTAGGTTGCGAACCTGCCCCGCTGCCGGGGGTGATGGTGATCACTGGGCTGGGGGTGACGGTCGTTGTCGGTTCAGGATTGGGATTATCCGGTGTAGGCGCTGGCGTTTCGGTCTTGACGGTAGGCTTGGGCGCGACATCGACGGGCTTGCCGCCTGGGGTACCGGGCTTGAGGCACATAACGGTGGTGGTGCCGTTGGTGGTATAGCTGCCCCAGGTCATGCCTTTCTTGGCACATTCGCACTCCGGGCATGGGTCTGGCGTTTCGGCAGGGTCTGGTGCATCTTCGGCGCCGTCCGGCTGTTCGTCCTCGGGCGCATCACAAGGGACGCCGGTATTGTCTTCTACGTCCGTCCACCAGGTCTTTTTCCCGTTGCTGATGACGATGCCCCAGGCATCGCCCAGGCCGTAATAGCAGCCATTAAAGCAAGCCAAGGTGCCGCGATTGGTTAAGGCTTGTTCAGTGCCGCATACGCCGTTGCAGCCGGGCTCGCATTGGACTGGAGGTGCAGCGCAAGAGCCATTAGGTTGCCTCGTTTGACCTTCTGGACAGGCCGGAGGATTAAAACAGTAAGGAGGAGTTCGAGAAGTGCGGAGTTCACCACCATACGGGCAAGAGTAAACCGCCTGCGCAGAATATTGATACTGGAATTCCTGATTATTGGGAGGCGGGTAAAACCCAAAGCATTGCGCACTGGTGCTACTCACATGCACAACCCGGGAATAGGTATATCCCGAAGACACCAAAGAGAACTCGCAAATTTCTTCGGCAGTATCCCTATCTACACCATTGATGCGATATTTCTTGTGCGCATCGTATTCATCGGCAAACGCCTCGTTCGACATCAGGCCTACGAACATGAACAACAAGACATAGGCCAGGGCCGGAATCAGCCAGCCGAATATCACGCGTTGAACAATATCCATAGCGCCCCCAAGATTCCCAACATTACCAGCCAGCCATCCATTGCCGCCCCCCCCTTAAACGAAAAAGGCCATGAGGGCTTTACGCTCATGGCCGATTGGTTACATTGCTTTAGTTACCGCGAATGCTGTTGTAAGCCTTCTTGGTGCCCCATACCAGCAGCATGGCGACACCAACCGCAGCCACCGCAGTGACGGCATCGGCAAACAAGGTGGTGATTTCCGATACGTCGATGGCAGCGGAAGCACCTTGCGAGGCCAGGGCCAATGGGCTGGCGACAATGGCGCCCTTCACAACACGAGTGCCGAACTTGCGAGTTTGATTAATCAGTTTCATTTGATTCCCTTTCTTTCAACATATGAATGACCGCACGGAATGCGGCCGCTGTCGCCCAAAGCAGCCCAATGGATAGGCTGATCTGAACACCTTCTGCAGCGGTGAGATGCATCACACCGTTCTGCAATTCGGCAGGACTCACCACGAGCTGCATGCAGGTGGTGTAGTCGCTTGGTTGGGGTTCCATGACCTGATATTGGCCGGAACCGATGTCCATGAGGCATTTCATGCAAAGCCCAATACGAGCATGCCGCCCAGGCAAAGGCCGATTGCTAGCGCGGCCAAGTTGAGCATCAAGCGTTTCATTGCACTGCCTCCTGTTCTGTTTCAGCGACGATTTCCCAGGCAGAAAACACTGCATAGTCGTCGTCCAGGTTGAGACGTGCCGTATCCACCGCTTCATGCGGGCAATAGAGTCGCCCGGCTTTCTCGGCAAGGTTGGTGTAGCCCAGTTCCTCGGTGAGAAAAGCACCAGTGCTACGGCACTGAATAACGTAGAAGCGGCGGAACTCGGTCATGATGGTTAAGCCGCTGTCTTGAGTTCAGACTTGCCGACCAGCTTGAAGCCCTGGCAGACAATGCCCTTAGTTGTCATTTCCAGGTCGAGTTCAGCCTCGACCGGGTAGGGAAGCTGCTTCAATTTCTCGAAATTGGCTGCTGTGCCGAACGTGATGGTTTGCGCGTTGAAGCCGACTTCAGAGCCTGCCGAGGTGGAGACGGGCATCACAACGTGGATTTTGGTGAAGTCGTGCTTGGTGCCTTCCACCACGTCATTGAAGAAACGAGCGCCCAGAACTGTGACTTTGCTTTTAAATTGCATGGTTAATTCCCTTCATAAACGACAGACATAACGAGGGGCATATGATCCAGCGGGGAGTGGTGCAGGCTGGAATCGACATGCCGGAAAGATGGAGGGAGTACGCCCCTGGGGAGCTTGCCCTCTCGTTTGATTAACTCAAGGACACGTTCAGCCGTCCCCTCGACGTTAAGCATCAGGTTGATAGCGGCACCGCACTGGCGTTTTAGCCATTTCTTGGTGCGCTCATAGGAGATTTCGACGGTTTTTTTTACAGTCAGGATTCGTTCCGCAGTGTCAGAGAAACTGGCGAATACGGGATAAGCCGCTGCAAAGTACTCGTGCGGGAATTTAAGGACGTCAAACGGTATAACTCGGTCGACAGATTTGAATTCGACTTCAAGCCGCATCCATGGCGAATCTGCATCACCAAGCTGTTTGCCTTTTTCATAGCCTCGGAAAAACTTCCCATTCGAGCGGTTGCCAACGTAGACGGTGCGCCCCTTACCATTAGGACGTTTCCAGTTGCCGCGTTGCTCAATATCAGGATTGCGTCCGCCACAGTTGAAGCCTCCATTGTCGTAATGTTCAACCAGGGAATCAGGCGTGAAGAGCTTTCCCGCAATGTCGTCATAGGCGAGGTCAATACGCGTGATTTTTGGGTTGGTTGCAGACTTGAGGAAGTCGAATGTGCGCCTTTCCCACGCACCCCGAGCAGCCGCGCAGCCTTCACCAGAGAGCGAGATCAGCACGGTATTGCGTTGCCCGCCATAGCACACCAGGCCGTAGTTCTCGCCCAGAACATAGGAGGTATGGTAGAAATTGGCTCCCTTGTCCCGCTTGGCGGTAATGCCGAATCCAAACAGGGATTCACACACCATGGAAACGGACATGATGACTTCCTGATCTGTCACCGCCCCCTCAAGCACCTGGAAGGTGTCTTCATGCACCGTGAAATTCAGCCAGTCGATAAAACATACCTTCGAGGAATAGTGTTTCCGGGGTAACACTTCCTTGATTTTTCCACCCTCAAGAACGAGATTTATAGACTTTCCCCCCGTATTACCTAGGGGGGAGGCCAGCACGGCTGCGCCGCCGTCGGCTACGCCCGCCGGGAACGCAGCCGCGATGGCCGCATCCATTGCGTTGACGCTTTCTTTCAAGCCCGCATTGATTCTCTTGAAGTCTTCCGGCGTCAGGCGTGCACGTGCAAGCACATGCGCATCAGCGTGGAGGATTGGACGTTTCTTGATCGAGGCCATTAACGGATGAGCTCCAGTAAAAGGTTGAAACTACAATGAAATTTCCCTTTGTAGGAAAATGCGAGTATGGTGGGAAGTTCTCCAGCTATTGACTCATAGCACTCAGGGGTAACTTCTTGTTCGCGTTTAATCGCGTGTCCATCAACTATCCGAGCCAATCTCTTTGGAATTTCCATCCCCCCCAGGAAAGGAATAGTTATGCGCGCAGCTTTTGTCCTTATGATCAACGGCAAATACGTAGGCTCAAATGGAAGGGGCGGGCTTGAGCTGGTCGATTCCATTGATGAGGCCGAAAGACTCACTTCATATGCCGAGGCGTTCATCGTGGCGAGCCATTGGTTTCTAGACGATTGGCAAATCATTGAAGTCGCTCCCAAGCATCCGTCTGATTCCAGTTCTGGATTTGGACCTTCTGGACTTGCTTCATAGCGAAAACTCCTGATCCAGCGCGTGTTTGTTCAGCAGCGCCAGGTTCACAAGACGGTATTTGCCAATCTCGATGACAGGGAGATAACCGCGATTAATCCAGCCTGTGACGGTGTCTTCGGTGACGCCGACCAGGTCAGCGAACTTGCGCCGGGACATAACCGGTACAGATGGCATTTGACTTGTATCTACTGGACTGTCCATAATCGCGTTAGGCCTCTATATATTTCATTGGATGGCTATACGTGGAATCACGTAT
>NZ_JBJQIJ010000008.1:0-15519 GCF_045984385.1 Methylobacillus draconifructus | reverse complement strand
ATTCTACGTGGGAGGTGTTGATGGTGATGCCGCGAGCCTTTTCTTCCGGCGCGTTGTCGATCTGGGAGTAGTCCTTGGCTTCGCCACCAAATTTCTTGGTCAATACGGTGGTGATCGCAGCTGTCAGCGTGGTCTTGCCGTGGTCAACGTGTCCAATCGTCCCTACGTTTACGTGCGGCTTCGTCCGCTCAAATTTACCTTTTGCCATTTCCGTTTCCTTTAATTATCTATTCTATTTTGCTTAGATATTATTCAATTACTTCTTGTTAATAATGGCTTCTGCCACGTTTCTCGGAGCTTCAGAGTAGTGCTTGAACTCCATGCTGTAGGTCGCACGACCTTGCGTCAAGGAACGCACTGTTGTGGCATAACCAAACATTTCAGACAAAGGCACTTCTGCACGGATAGCCTTGCCACCGCCAGCCAGATCATCCATACCCTGGATCACACCGCGACGGGAAGACAAGTCACCCATGACGTCGCCCATATAATCTTCAGGCGTTTCCACCTCAACCGCCATGATAGGCTCCAGCAGGATCGGATCGGCCTTGCGCATACCATCCTTGAACGCCATGGAAGCCGCCATCTTAAAGGCGTTTTCGTTGGAGTCAACATCGTGGTACGAGCCGTCAAACAGGGTAACCTTGACATCCACAACCGGGAAGCCGGCCAGCACGCCGCTAGGAATAGTTTCGCGCAGACCCTTATCCACCGCAGGAATGAATTCGCGCGGCACGGTACCACCCTTGATTTGGTCGACGAACTCATAGCCCTTGCCAGCTTCGTTCGGCTCCATCTTGATCCATACGTGACCGTACTGACCCTTACCACCGGACTGTTTGACGAACTTGCCTTCGACTTCGACAGATTTCTTGATCGCTTCACGATAAGCCACTTGCGGAGCGCCAACATTGGCTTCCACGTTGAACTCACGCTTCATGCGGTCAACCAGAATTTCCAAGTGCAATTCGCCCATACCGGAAATAATGGTCTGATTGGTCTCTTCATCAGTACGCACGCGGAAAGAAGGATCTTCCTGCGCGAGACGGCTAAGGGCCAAGCCCATTTTTTCCTGGTCACTCTTGGTCTTTGGTTCAACAGCCACGTGAATAACTGGCTCAGGGAACACCATACGCTCAAGAATGATAGGATGATCCAGCGAGCACAGAGTCTCACCAGTAGTGACATCTTTCAAGCCGATACAGGCAGCAATGTCGCCAGCGCGGATTTCTTCAATCTCATTCCGATCATTCGCGCTCATCTGCACGATACGGCCGATACGCTCCTTACGACCACTGGTGGAGTTGTAAACCGTCTCACCCTTGGTCAGAACGCCGGAATACACACGCACGAATGTCAACTGACCGACGAATGGATCGCTCATGAGCTTGAACGCCAACGCAGAGAAGTGCTCCTTATCATCTGCCTTACGGGTCAATGGCTCGCCAGTTTCGCTCTCGCCAGCCACATCAGGAATATCCACGGGCGAAGGCAAGAAGTCCAGAACGGCGTCCAACATACGTTGCACACCTTTGTTCTTGAACGCGGAACCGCACAGCATAGGCTGAATTTCGGTAGCGATAGTGCGTTGACGCAAGCCGGCAATGATGTCCGCCTCGGACAATTCACCACTTTCCAGATACCTATTCATCAGCTCTTCAGAAGCTTCGGCAGCGGATTCGATCATCTTCTCGCGCCACTCATTGGCAGTATCGACGAGATCGGCAGGAATATCCTTGTACTCGAACTTCATGCCCTGGGAAGCATCATCCCAGAAGATCGCCTTCATCTTGATGAGGTCAACCACGCCAGCGAAAGTATCTTCAGCACCGATAGGGATCACCACAGGCACAGGATTACCCTTGAGGCGAAGCTTCATCTGCTCGACAACCTTGAAGAAGTTGGCACCAGTACGGTCCATCTTGTTCACAAAGGCCAAACGAGGCACCTTGTGCTTGTTGGCCTGACGCCACACAGTCTCGGACTGAGGCTGCACACCACCCACCGCACAGTACACCATGCAGGCACCATCCAACACACGCATGGAACGCTCAACTTCAATCGTAAAGTCTACGTGCCCAGGGGTGTCAATAATGTTGATGCGATGCTCAGGACGGGACAAATCCATGCCTTTCCAGAAACAGGTCACAGCGGAAGAGGTGATCGTGATGCCACGCTCCTGCTCCTGCTCCATCCAGTCAGTCGTCGCAGCGCCATCATGCACTTCACCCAGCTTATGAGTAACCCCGGTATAAAACAGGATACGCTCAGAAGTCGTAGTTTTACCAGCATCAATATGCGCACTGATACCGATATTGCGATAGCGTTCAATAGGGGTTTTGCGAGCCACAGTAATTACCTAACTTAAAATTTGTCTGAGTTTAGAAACGGAAATGCGAGAATGCCTTATTGGCTTCTGCCATACGGTGAACTTCTTCACGCTTCTTGATAGCAGCACCGCGGCCTTCAGAGGCTTCGATCAACTCAGCAGCCAAACGCAGACCCATGGACTTTTCGCCACGCTTGCGGGCAGCATCACGCAACCAGCGCATGGCCAGCGCATTGCGGCGTGCGGGACGCACTTCAACAGGCACCTGGTAGTTTGCACCACCAACGCGACGGCTCTTCACTTCCACGACAGGGCGCAGATTACCGATTGCCAGGGTAAATACTTCCAGCGCTTCCTTGCCGCTCTTTTGTGTGATTTGGTCAAATGCGCCGTACAGGATACGCTCTGCAACCGACTTCTTGCCGCCGGTCATCAGCACATTAACGAACTTTGAAACCTCCTGGCTACCGAACTTAGGGTCAGGCAGGATGTTACGCTTGGGAACTTCTCTACGTCTTGGCATGGCTTTCTCGATTCCTTAAACTTTGGGCCGCTGTGATTAAGCAGCCTTAGGGCGCTTAGCACCGTACTTGGAGCGGGCCTGCTTACGGTCTTTAACACCAGCAGTATCCAGGCTACCGCGCACCATGTGGTAACGCACACCTGGCAAGTCCTTTACACGACCGCCGCGCAACAGAACAACAGAGTGCTCTTGCAGGTTGTGGCCTTCACCACCGATATAGCTAATCACTTCATAGCCATTGGTCAGGCGCACCTTGGCAACCTTACGCAAAGCGGAGTTAGGTTTTTTAGGGGTTGTGGTGTAAACACGAGTACATACACCACGCTTTTGTGGGCAGCTCTCAAGCGCTGGCACCTTGCTCTTAGCAACTACTTTTTGGCGCGGCTTGCGCACTAATTGATTGATGGTTGGCATAACCTTTAGCCTTTATATTTTAACCGCTAAAAATTACGGGATGGCGAAACGCCATCCCGGAAAACTTAGCATTTTATTTAGCGTTCAATGTGTTGTCAAGCAACCTCAGGATTTCCAGAGGTTTCTTCCACCTGCACATCTCCAGCATCTTCAATGATGGCAGGTGCTGAATCTACACCTGCAACATTACGTTTGCGTGTTTCATGATAGGCAAGACCGGTTCCGGCAGGAATCAATCGACCCACAATCACGTTCTCCTTCAGGCCACGTAACTCGTCGCGCTTGCCCAGGATCGCAGCTTCGGTCAAGACACGAGTGGTTTCCTGGAACGACGCTGCGGAGATGAAGGAATCCGTAGACAGCGACGCCTTGGTAATACCCAGCAATACATACTCGAAGCTGGCTGGACGTCCGTCTTCCGCCAATACACGCTCGTTCTCTGTCAGCACATCGGCACGCTCGACCTGCTCGCCCAAGATGAAGCTGGTATCGCCCGCATCGGTGATGCGTACGCGACGCAGCATCTGGCGCACGATCACTTCAATGTGCTTGTCGTTGATCTTCACGCCTTGCAGACGGTAAACGTCCTGCACTTCGTCAATGATGTAGCGCGCCAGGGCTTCGCGGCCTTGCAGTCTCAAGATGTCTTGAGGATCAGCGGGGCCGTCGACGATGCTTTCGCCCTTGGTCACCACTTGGCCGTCATGCGCCGTTACGTGCTTGTCCTTAGGAATCAGGAACTCATTGGAAACACCGTCGAGGTCGGTAATGACCAGACGCTGTTTGCCCTTGGTGTCCTTACCGAAGGAAATCGTACCAGTCACCTCGGCCAACAAACCGGCATCCTTTGGCGAACGTGCCTCGAATAGCTCAGCCACGCGCGGCAGACCGCCGGTAATGTCACGGGTCTTGGAAGATTCCTGCGGAATACGCGCCAGCACTTCACCGACACCGACTTCCTGGCCGTCCTTCACGGTAATGATGCAACCGAGCTGGAAGGTCACGCTCACAGGCGCTTCACCACCTGCCACCTTGACTTCGGCGCCATTGGCATCGAGCAGCTTCACTTGCGGGCGCAGGCCCTTGGATTGACCGGCACGCTGCTTCGGATCAATCACCACCAAGGAAGACAAGCCGGTCACTTCATCGACTTGCTTCGCAACGGTCACGCCTTCTTCGACGTTCTCGAACTTCACGCGACCAGCGTACTCGGTAATGATCGGACGGGTATGCGGATCCCAGGTCGCCAATGCCTGGCCGGCCTTGACCTGCTTGCCATCGGTGATCTGCAAGGTCGCACCGTAAGGCACCTTGTGACGCTCTCGCTCGCGGCCGTTTTCATCCTGGATGATGGCTTCGCCGTTACGCGAAATCACTACCTGCTCGTTACGGGCATTAGTCACATAACGCATGGTCGATGTGAAATGCACGATACCGTTGGACTTGCTCTCGACCTGGCTGACGGAAGCTGCACGCGATACCGCACCACCGATGTGGAAGGTACGCATGGTCAGCTGGGTGCCAGGCTCACCGATGGATTGCGCCGCGATCACGCCGACAGCCTCGCCCATGTTGATGAGCTTGCCACGGCCCAAGTCGCGGCCATAGCATTTGGCGCAAATACCGTAGCGGGTGTCGCAAGTCAGCGCGGTACGTACCTTGACCTCATCAATGCCCAAGGCATCGATATGCTCGACCTCATCTTCGGTGAGCAATGTGCCTGCCGGATAAACCACTTCCTGGGTTTCAGGATTCAGCACATCCAGCGCTGCGACACGGCCGAGGATACGGTCATGCAACGGCTCGACCACTTCACCACCCTTGACTAACGCCTTGGTGTACAGGCCTTCTGTCGTACCGCAATCATGCTCGGTCACTACCAGGTCTTGGGTCACGTCGACCAGACGGCGGGTCAGGTAGCCCGAATTCGCAGTCTTCAACGCCGTATCGGCCAGACCCTTACGCGCACCGTGTGTTGAGATGAAGTATTGCAACACGTTCAGACCATCGCGGAAGTTCGCGGTAATCGGCGTTTCAATAATGGAACCGTCCGGCTTCGCCATCAGGCCGCGCATGCCGGCCAACTGACGCACCTGGGCTGCGGAGCCGCGAGCACCTGAGTCGGCCATCATGTAAATCGCGTTGAAGGACTCCTGCTTGATCGCCTTGCCGTCTGCATCCTTGGCCACTTTGCCGTCGGCGTCGTAAACAGTTTCTTCGCGCAACTGCTTCATCATGGCGTCGGCAACCTTGTCACCGGCGCGGCCCCAGATATCGACCACTTTGTTGTAACGCTCGCCCTGGGTCACCAAACCAGAAACATACTGGTCTTCGATTTCCTTGACTTCGGCTTCGGCAGAAGCAATCAGTTGCTCCTTCTCAGGCGGTACCAGCATATCGTTGATGCTGATGGAGATACCGGCGCGGGTTGCGTAGGTATAACCTGTGTACATGAGCTTGTCGGCGAAAATCACGGTCTCGCGGATGCCAACACGGCGGAAGCTCGCGTTGATCAGCCTGGAAATTTCCTTTTTCTTCAATGCCTTGTCAATCACGCTGAATGGCAGGCCTGCAGGCAGGATTTCTGACAGCAATGCACGGCCAACAGTAGTTTCATAGCGAGTAATCTTCTCGCGCTTCTGACCATCAAGCTCCACATCGTATTCACGCAACCGAACTGTGATACGGGCATGCAAATCGACGAGGCCGCTGTCGTATGCGCGCTGCACTTCTGCAATATTGGCAAAACGCATGCCCTCACCGCGCGCGGCCTTCTTCTCGCGCGTCATGTAGTACAGACCCAAGACGATATCCTGCGAAGGCACGATGATCGGCTCGCCGTTGGCGGGAGACAATACGTTGTTGGATGCCAGCATCAGGGTGCGGGCTTCCATCTGGGCTTCCAGGCTCAATGGCACGTGCACCGCCATCTGGTCGCCGTCGAAGTCGGCGTTGAACGCAGCACACACCAATGGATGCAACTGGATCGCCTTGCCTTCGACCAAGGTCGGCTCGAACGCCTGGATACCCAGACGGTGCAATGTAGGCGCACGGTTCAGCAATACCGGATGCTCGCGGATCACGTCTTCGAGGATATCCCAGACTTCTGGTCCTTCCTCTTCCACCTTCTTCTTGGCAGCCTTGATGGTCGTGGCTAGGCCAAGCACTTCCAGCTTGTGGAAAATGAACGGCTTGAACAGTTCCAGCGCCATCTTCTTCGGCAGGCCGCACTGGTGCAGCTTGAGCTGGGGACCGACCACGATCACGGAACGGCCGGAGTAGTCGACGCGCTTACCCAGCAGGTTCTGGCGGAAGCGGCCGCCCTTGCCCTTGATCATGTCAGCCAAGGACTTCAATGGACGCTTGTTGGCGCCGGTCATGACCTTGCCGCGGCGACCATTGTCCAGCAGCGAGTCTACCGCTTCCTGCAGCATACGCTTTTCGTTGCGCACGATGATTTCAGGCGCCTTCAGTTCCAGCAGTCGCTTCAGGCGGTTGTTGCGGTTGATGACGCGGCGATAGAGGTCGTTCAGGTCGGAAGTCGCGAAGCGGCCACCGTCCAACGGCACTAATGGGCGCAGTTCAGGGGGCAACACAGGCAGCACTTCCAGGATCATCCATTCCGGCTTGATGCCGGACTTCTGGAATGCTTCCAGCACCTTCAGGCGCTTGGCGATCTTCTTGATCTTGGCTTCGGAACCGGTTTCGCCGAGTTCGCGGCGCAGCTTCTCGATTTCGGTATGGATATCCATGGTGCGCAACAGCTCACGGACGGCCTCCGCGCCCATCACGGCGTTGAATTCGTCGCCGTGCTCCTCCACCTTGGCCAAGTAGTCGTCTTCAGTCAGCAACTGGCCACGGGTGAGCGGCGTCATGCCTGGATCGATGACGATGTATGCCTCGAAATAGAGCACGCGCTCGATATCGCGCAAGGCGATGTCCAGCACCATGCCCAGACGGCTGGGCAGGGACTTCAGGAACCAGATGTGGGCGACCGGACTGGCCAGCTCGATGTGCGCCATGCGTTCGCGACGCACCTTGGAAAGCGTCACTTCAACGCCGCACTTCTCGCAGATGACGCCGCGGTGCTTGAGGCGCTTGTACTTGCCGCACAAGCACTCGTAGTCCTTGATCGGGCCAAAGATCTTGGCGCAGAACAGGCCATCCCGCTCCGGTTTGAAGGTGCGGTAGTTGATGGTCTCGGGCTTCTTGACCTCGCCGTAGGACCAGGAGCGAATCTTTTCAGGAGAAGCCAGCGCGATCTTGATCGCGTCAAACTCTTCTTCCTGAGTGACCTGCTTGAATAAATCTAATAGAGCTTTCACGCGCGTTTCTCCTTAGTTGCGGTCAAGATCAATATCGATTGCGAGCGAGCGGATTTCCTTCACCAACACATTGAAGGACTCTGGCATGCCAGCGTCAATCTTGTGCTCACCCTTGACAATGTTTTCGTACACCTTGGTACGGCCGGACACATCGTCAGACTTCACAGTCAGCATTTCCTGCAAGGTATAGGATGCACCGTAGGCTTCCAACGCCCAGACTTCCATCTCACCGAAACGCTGGCCGCCGAACTGCGCCTTACCGCCCAATGGCTGCTGGGTAACCAGCGAGTAAGGACCGGTAGAACGAGCGTGCATCTTGTCATCGACCAAGTGGTGCAGCTTGAGCACGTGCATGTAGCCCACAGTGACCGGACGCTCGAAAGCATCGCCAGTACGGCCGTCGAACAAGGTCACCTGGGTCTTGCCGGAAGCGAACTGCAATTGCTGCGTACGCGGATCTTCATCGGGGAACGCCAGATCCAGCATAGCCTTGATATCAGCCTCGGTCGCGCCATCGAACACAGGGGTTGCAAACGGCACACCGTTCTTGAGGTTTCTTGCCAGATCGATGATTTCGTCATCGCTCAGGGCAGCGATATCCTCAGGCTTACCGTTGCTCTTGTTGTATATCTGCTCGAAGAAGCTGCGTAGCTCGGCAGTCTTGGCTTGCGCCTGCAACATGTTGCCGATACGGATACCAAGCCCCTTGGCGGCCCAGCCCAAATGCACTTCGAGAATCTGGCCGATGTTCATCCGCGATGGAACGCCCAACGGATTCAGCACGATGTCCATCGGCGTACCGTCGGCCATGTGCGGCATATCCTCGATCGGCACGATCTTGGAAACCACACCCTTGTTACCGTGGCGGCCCGCCATCTTGTCGCCGGGCTGGATACGGCGCTTGACGGCCAGGTAGACCTTGACCATCTTCTGCACGCCTGGAGGCAGTTCATCGCCCTGGGTCAGCTTGCGCTTCTTCTCTTCGAACTTGCTGTCGAACTCGATACGCGCCTGGGACAGGCTGTCACGCAGCTGTTCAAGCTGGCGTGCGGCATCTTCATCGCTCAGGCGGATGTCGAACCAGTCATAGCGCGCCAACCCTTCCAGGTATTCTGCAGTGACGGCTTCGCCCTTCTTGAGCTTTTGCGGACCGCCGGTCGCGACCTTGCCTTCGATCAGGCGGCGGATACGGCCGAACGCATCGTCTTCCACGATACGCATCTGGTCGGCCAGGTCCTGCTTGTAGTCGGCCAACTGATCGTCAATGATCTGCTGTGCCCGCGCATCGCGCTCGATGCCTTCGCGCGTGAACACTTGCACGTCGATCACGGTGCCGGACATGCCGGACGGCACGCGCAGCGAAGTATCCTTCACGTCGGACGCCTTCTCGCCGAAGATCGCACGCAGCAGTTTTTCTTCCGGGGTCAGCTGGGTTTCGCCCTTGGGCGTTACCTTGCCCACCAGCACGTCACCCGCTTCGACTTCAGCGCCGATATAAATGATACCGGACTCATCCAGGCGGCCCAGCATGCGCTCGGACAGGTTGGAGATGTCGCGCGTGATTTCTTCCGCGCCCAGCTTGGTGTCGCGAGCGACAACGGACAGCTCTTCGATATGGATGGAGGTATAGCGGTCATCAGCCACTACACGCTCGGAAATCAAGATCGAGTCCTCGAAGTTGTAACCGTTCCATGGCATGAAGGCGACCAGCATGTTCTGGCCCAGCGCCAACTCGCCCATATCGGTGGAAGCGCCGTCGGCAATCACGTCGCCGCGTGCCAGCACGTCGCCGACATTGACCAACGGACGCTGGTTGATGTTGGTGTTCTGGTTGGAACGTGTGTACTTGATCAGGTTGTAGATATCCACACCGACTTCGCCAGCGGCTGCTTCTTCGTCGTGCACGCGCACCACGATACGGCTGGAATCGACATAATCGACCACGCCACCGCGGCGGGCTGTAACGACAGTACCGGAGTCAACGGCAACAGTACGTTCGATGCCAGTACCGACCACGGCCTTCTCGGCGCGCAGACACGGCACGGCCTGACGCTGCATGTTGGCGCCCATCAAGGCGCGGTTCGCATCGTCATGCTCCAGGAACGGGATCAGCGATGCCGCAACGGATACGATCTGGCCCGGGGCTACGTCCATGTATTGCACGCGGTCCGGCTGCGCCATGGTGAATTCGTTATGGTAACGCGCAGAGACCAGGTCTTCCTTGAACTTGCCGGCCTTGTCCAGTTCGGAGTTGGCCTGTGCGATCATGTACTGGCTTTCCTCGATCGCGGACAAATAATCAATCTGGTCTGACACCTTGTTGTCCGCTACGCGGCGGTATGGCGTTTCCAGGAAACCGTACTGGTTGGTGCGGGAATACAGCGCCAAGGAGTTGATCAGACCGATGTTCGGACCTTCAGGCGTTTCAATCGGACAGACGCGGCCATAGTGCGTGGAATGCACGTCACGCACTTCGAAGCCCGCGCGTTCGCGAGTCAAGCCGCCTGGGCCCAAGGCGGAGACACGACGCTTGTGCGTGATCTCGGACAACGGGTTGGTTTGGTCCATGAACTGCGACAGTTGCGAAGAACCGAAGAATTCACGAATTGCGCTCGACACCGGCTTCGCATTGATCAGGTCGTGCGGCATCAGGTTGTCGGACTCAGCTTGCGACAAACGCTCCTTCACGGCGCGCTCGACACGTACCAGGCCTGCACGGAACTGGTTCTCGGCCAGCTCGCCCACGGAACGGATACGACGGTTGCCCAAATGGTCAATATCGTCGATTTCGCCACGGCCATTACGCAATTCAATCAATACCGCAATCACAGCCAGGATATCGTCGTTAGACAGCGTGCCAGCGCCTTCGGCGCCTTGCGGGCCAACCTTCTCGTAGAAGCGACGCAACCATGCTGCGGTACGCTCTTCAATCTTCTCAGGGAAAGCACGGCGATTGAACTTCATGCGGCCTACGGAAGACAAGTCATAACGGTCTTCGTTGAAGAACAAGCCTTCAAACAACGCCTGTACTGCTTCCTCGGTCGGCGGCTCGCCAGGACGCATCATGCGGTAGATGGCAACACGCGCGCTGTACTCATCCGGGATTTCATCAATACGCAATGTTTGCGAGATATAGTCGCCATGATCGAGATCATTTGCGTACAAAGTGCTGATCTTGCTAACTTCCGCTTCGCGCAGCTTGTCCAGCAAGGATTCCGTCACTTCGTCATTGGCATTGGCAACCACTTCGCCAGTGGACTTGTCCACGATGCCGGCAGCCAAGGAACGGCCCAGCAGGAACTCTTCAGGTACAGTGATCTTGCTGATTCCAGCCTTTTCCATGTCGCGGATGTGCTTGACGGTGATGCGCTTGTCCTTGGCAACGATGACCTTGCCATCCTTGTCCAGGATGTCGAACTTGGCTACTTCGCCGCGCAGGCGCTCCGGCACCAGCTCGAACTGCACGCCCTTCTTGGCGATATGGAAGGTGTCAAAATCGTAGAATGTTTCCAGAATTTGCTCTGGCGTGAAGCCGAGCGCTTTCAGGAGAATGGTCACCGGCATCTTGCGACGGCGGTCGACACGGAAATACAAATAATCCTTGGGGTCGAACTCGAAGTCGAGCCATGAGCCACGGTAAGGAATGATACGTGCGGAGAACAACAGCTTGCCCGAGCTGTGGGTCTTGCCGCGGTCATGCTCGAAGAACACGCCGGGGCTGCGGTGCAATTGCGAAACGATGACACGCTCGGTGCCATTGATCACAAAAGACCCGTTTTCTGTCATGAGTGGCAATTCACCCATGTAGACTTCCTGCTCCTTCACCTCCTTGACGGTAGGTTTGGAAGCCTCTTTATCCATAATGGTCAAGCGGACCTTGACGCGCAAAGGAGCGGCGTAAGTCAAACCACGCTGCTGACATTCCTTGACATCGAACGGCTCCTGGCCGAGGTTATAACTGACAAAGTCCAGTCGCGCATTGCCGGAATGGCTGACAATAGGAAAAACCGAACTGAATGCTGCTTGAAGGCCTGTGTCTGTACGCTTGTCGGCATGGACTTCAGCTTGCAAAAATGCAGCGTAAGACTCCAATTGCATGGCGAGCAGGTAAGGAACCTCCTGCACGCTTTCACGCTTGGCGAAACTTTTACGCAGACGTTTCTTTTCGGTAAAGGAATAGCTCATAGCATCTCCTGAGGATAGAGGGCAGAAGACAGCAGCCCGACGGGACTGCTGTCTTCTAACTTCTTAAAATGGTGAAGGCTGACAGTTTCCTGTCAGCCCATACACCATAATTTACAGCGGTATTACTTGATTTCAGCCTTAGCGCCAGCTTCTTCCAGTTTCTTAGCAGCAGCTTCAGCATCAGCCTTGGAAACGCCTTCCTTGATTGCCTTAGGAGCAGCGTCAACCAGGTCCTTGGCTTCCTTCAGACCCAGGGAAGTCAGTTCGCGAACAGCCTTGATCACGTTCACCTTGTTGTCGCCAGCAGAAGCCAGGATAACATCGAACTCAGTCTTTTCTGCAGCGGCCGCGCCAGCATCGCCACCAGCTGCAGGAGCAGCTACTGCAACAGCAGCTGCAGCTGCGGATACGCCAAACTTTTCTTCCAGATCCTTGATCAGCTCGGACAGTTCGAGAACTGTCAGGGAAGCGATAGCGTCAAGAATTTCTGCTTTAGATAATGCCATTTTGTTAATACTCCTGATAAATATTGATATTGATTAGGCTGCTTGCTTTTGGTCGCGCACTGCAGCAAGACCGCGTGCAAATTTCGTAGGCACTTCATTGAGCGTGCGTACGAACTGTGCAACAGGCGCCTGCATCGTGCCAAGCAACTTGGCCAGCAACTCTTCGCGGCTTGGCAGGGTAGCCAGGGCTTGCACACCCTTGGCATCCAGGACCTTGCCTGGCAAAGCGCCAGCCTTGATGACGAACTTGTCGTTGGCTTTGGCAAAATTGTTCAGAACCTTTGCCGCGGCAACTGGATCGGTGGAAATACCGAATACCAGCGGGCCTACCATGTCGTTCGCCAACCCAGAAAACTGTGTGCCGTCAACAGCGCGACGTACCAGGGTGTTCTTGAGAACACGCAGGTATACACCGGATTTTCTGGCTTCAGCACGCAACTTGGTCATGTCGCCCACTTCAATGCCACGATACTCAGCAAGAACAATTGCCTGGGCCTGCGCGACTTGCTCGCTAACCTCAGCAACTACTGCCTTTTTCTGCTCAAGATTAAGACTCAAGGTCTTCTCCTTCCGTTAATTAAGCATTTGCAGTCTCCTGCAAACACCTTCCCACGGCGACCTTTCATCAGGAATAAAAATCCTGTTCCGGGTAACGCCATCTGCGTAGGACTTGGCTAGAGTTCTGCCACCATTAAGCCCGCCTGGGCTCCTACGGTCTTTGACAACCCCATGGCTTGCGCCACGGGCCCAAAGTTCTTTGCGGCGCCGACTTACTTCAAGACGGCGCCTGATTCATTAAGCCAGGTTGGACTGGTCTACGCGCACACCGGCACCCATGGTGCTGGAAACGGAAACCTTCTTCAGGTAAACACCCTTAGACGAAGCCGGCTTGGCTTTGTTCAACGCATCCACAAGCGCAGCCAGGTTTTCCTTCAGCGCATCAACGCCAAAAGAAGCACGGCCGATGGTGCAATGTACGATGCCGCCCTTGTCGGTACGGTATTGCACTTGGCCAGCCTTGGCGTTCTTCACTGCAGTGGTCACGTCAGGAGTCACGGTGCCGACCTTGGGGTTAGGCATCAGGCCGCGAGGACCAAGCACTTGACCCAGGGTACCGACGATACGCATTGCATCCGGCGTTGCAATCGCAACGTCAAAGTCCAGCATGCCGCCCTTGACTTGCTCAGCCAGGTCTTCGAAACCAACGATGTCGGCACCAGCAGCCTTGGCTGCCTCGGCAGCAGCGCCCTGTGCGAATACGGCGATACGCTTGGTCTTGCCTGTACCATGCGGCAACACCAATGCGCCGCGCACCAACTGGTCTGACTTACGCGCGTCGATACCGAGATTGATCACGGCATCCACGGACTCATCAAACTTGGCAGTTGCAGTTTCCTTGACCAGAGCCAGGGCCTCAACAACGGGATATACCTTGTTACGATCAACCTTGGCGCGCAAGGCCTCGATACGCTTAGAAACGTTAGCCATTTACACACCCTCCACTTCGATACCCATACTGCGTGCGCTACCTGCGATAGTACGCACTGCCGCATCCAGATCGGCCGCCGTCAAATCAGGGGCCTTGGTCTTGGCGATCTCTTCCGCTTGTGCGCGGGTGATCTTGCCGACCTTGTCTGTGTGAGGACGCGGGGAACCCTTGTCGATCTTGGCCGCCTTCTTGATCAGGATGGTTGCAGGAGGCGTCTTCATCACAAAGGTGAAGCTCTTGTCTGCAAACGCAGTGATCACGACCGGAATCGGCAGGCCTGGTTCCAGGCTTTGAGTTGCTGCATTGAACGCCTTGCAGAACTCCATGATATTCAGGCCACGTTGACCCAATGCAGGACCAACAGGGGGACTTGGGTTGGCTTTACCTGCAGGAATCTGCAACTTGATATAGCCGATAACTTTCTTTGCCATCTTAAACTCCTAATTTGGGTCATAACGCTTGTTTGAACAAGCTCCCCAGTCATTAGATATGTGATGCACCAGCATCACGCTGAGCACTCCAAAGCGTCGGAGTGCAAAAAGCCGCGCCTTGCCACCGGGCAAGACACAGCTCAATACCATTAAACCTCTTTTTCCACCTGGCTGAAATCCAGCTCCACAGGTGTAGCACGGCCGAAGATCACCACCGACACGCGCAGCTTGCTCTTTTCATAGTTGATATCTTCAACACTGCCAGAGAAGTCCTTGAACGGACCGTCAATCACGCGCACAGACTCACCCTTATCAAAAGTAAGCTTCCGCGTCGGATTGCTCTTGCTTTCATCCATGCGCTGCAGGATGATTTCAACTTCCTTGTCCTTGATCGGGGTCGGCTTCTGCGCAGTACCGCCGATAAATGCCGTCACACGGGGCGTACTCTTCACCAAATGCCAGCTCTCATCGCTCATCTGCATCTGAACCAGAACATAGCCCGGATACAATTTCCGCTCGGTAATGCTCTTGACGCCGTTCTTCATCTCGACGACTTCTTCGACCGGCACCAAGATATCGCCAAACAAATCACCGATATCAGAACGCGCAATGCGCTCTTCCAGCCCTTTCTTGACCGACTTCTCGAACCCGGAGAAGGCTTGTACGGCATACCACCGCATATTACTCATTACGCGCCCCTCCCCATCAACTGCTTCACAGCCCACATGAAGCCAATATCAACTATCCAGAGGAAAATGGCCATTACAATCACCAGCCCGAACACTGCAGCGGTGGTTTGTATCGTTTCCTTGCGGGTAGGCCAGACAACCTTGCGGGTTTCAACTACCGCTTCGCGCGCAAATGCAAACGCATTCTGCCCGGTAGGCGTCGTTTTCAGCACGAGCAGTGCAACAATAATCCCTGCCAAAAAGGCCAGAATACGCACTACCAGCGCCTGATCAGCCAGCAAATAAAAGCCGGCAACCCCAGCAGCAACCAGCAGCAGGGATATCACCAGCTTAATCTTTTCGGTCATATTTTGCACTTAATTAATGGCAGGCCAGGAGGGCCTCGAACCCCCAACCCTCGGTTTTGGAGACCGATACTCTGCCAATTGAGCTACTGGCCTGTAAAGCTTCACCAACACAATGGCCGCACATCTGTTTAAGGATGCACGGCCTAACGGGATATTACTCTACGATCTTAGCCACAACACCGGCACCGACGGTACGGCCGCCTTCACGAATCGCGAAGCGCAGACCTTCTTCCATCGCGATCGGCGCGATCAGGGAGACGGTGATGGAGACGTTGTCGCCC
>NZ_JBJQIJ010000007.1:0-207283 GCF_045984385.1 Methylobacillus draconifructus | reverse complement strand
GTTATGTCTGGCGGCCATAGCGAATTGGAACCACCCCTTCCCATCTCGAACAGGGCCGTGAAACGATTCCGCGCCAATGATAGTATGCACCTCGCATGCGAAAGTAGGTCACCGCCAGACTTTTATTTAGCATCCAGAGCTCTCTGGATGATGACAAAAGCCCTCTAAAAGAGGGCTTTTGTTTTTGTGTTATTAGCGGCTGGTTGCTATAATAGCGACCATTGGGGATGGGCGTTGAGCCCATTTTTTATTTGTAGAATCAGGCAATAAGGTTTTTATGCAGGATTTAAACGCATTGTTGGAAAAGTCCCTCGACCAGCTTGGATACGAACTGGTCGACATGGAGTTGGCCAATCGCGGAAAATTGATCCGCTTGTTCATCGACAAGCCGGAAGGCATCGATATTGACGACTGCGTGTTGGTGAGCAATCACTTAAGCAACTTATTGGCTGTCGAATACGATATAGATTACGACAGGCTGGAAGTCTCTTCCCCTGGCTTGGATCGGGTATTGAAGAAAGAATCGGATTTCGTACGGTTCGTGGGCGAGCGAGCCCAAGTGAAATTACGGGTGCCGGTTGAAGGCAGGAAGAATTTTTTAGGCATATTGCGTGGCGTAGGTCAGGAGCATCTTGTATTGGAGTGTGAAGGCGTGGAACAACGCGTGCCATTTTCCAATATTGACAAGGCAAGATTGTCCCCTGAGTTCTAAACACCAATTTTTTGGCGGAGATTGAAATGAGTCGCGAAATATTGTTATTGGTCGATGCATTGGCCCATGAGAAGAATGTGGCTAAAACCGTTATTTTTACGGCACTGGAGCTGGCTCTGGCCTCTGCTACCAAGAAGCGTTTTACTGAAGATGCCGATGTCCGCGTAGAAATCGACCGCGATAGCGGAGAATATAATTCTTTCCGCCGCTGGCAGGTGGTTGAGGCTGAGGAGCTGGAAAACCCGGATGCGCAGGTTGCCACGGATGATGCACGTGCTGAAGGCCTTGCTGTCGGCGACTACATCGAAGAGCCTTTGGAGTCGGTGGAATTTGGCCGCATCGGGGCGCAGGCCGCCAAGCAGGTTATCTTGCAAAAGGTGCGCGAAGCCGAGCGTGAGCAGATTCTGGATGACTTCCTCGCGCGCAAGGAGCATTTGGTGACCGGCGTCATCAAGCGCATGGAGAAGGGCAACGCCATCATCGAAGTGGGGCGTCTCGAGTCGGTGTTGCCTCGAGAGCAAATGATTCCCAAGGAAAACCTACGCGTTGGCGACCGGGTTCGCGCCTATCTTTCGCGTATCGAGCGCGGTGGCCGTGGCCCGCAACTGATCCTGTCACGAATAGCCTCCGAGTTTTTGATCAAGTTGTTCGAACTCGAGGTGCCGGAGATTGAAGAGGGATTGCTGGAAATCAAGTCGGCAGCCCGCGATCCCGGCTTGCGCTCCAAGATCGCGGTGAAATCGAATGACCAGCGTTTGGATCCTGTCGGCACTTGCGTTGGCATGCGTGGTTCGCGTGTGCAGGCCGTTACCGGTGAGCTGGCAGGCGAGCGCGTGGATATCGTGTTGTGGTCCATGGATCCCGCCCAGTTCGTTATCAACGCCATGGCGCCTGCCGAAGTTTCGGGCATTGTGGTGGACGAGGATGCCCATAGCATGGATGTCATCGTCGATGAAGAGCAATTGGCCCAGGCGATCGGGCGCAATGGCCAGAACGTGCGCCTTGCTTCGGAACTGACCGGATGGACATTGAATATTCTCACCGAGGAAGAAGCCGCCAAGAAGAACGAAGAAGAGCACAGCAGCATCCTGCAACTGTTTGTCGAAAAGCTGGATGTGGATGAAGAGGTTGCTGATATCCTGGTGCAAGAAGGATTTAGCACCCTGGAAGAAATCGCCTATGTGCCTTTGGCTGAGATGAGTGAAATCGAAGCGTTCGACGAAGACACCATCAATGAGTTGCGCAAGCGTGCCCGCGCTGCCTTGCTGACCGAGGCGATTGCCAAGGAGGAGAAGGTGGGTGAGGCATCTGAAGACTTGCTGCGCATGGAAGGAATGGACGAGGCGACCGCACGTACCTTGGCCGGCAAGGGCGTGGCCACGATGGATGACCTTGCAGACCTCGCGGTTGATGACCTGGTTGAACTGACCGGAATGGATGTCGAGCGTGCCAAGCAATTGATCATGACTGCGCGTGCCCCTTGGTTTGCTTGAGGCGTGTATAGATTAGCGTAGCTAAGAAGAAATGCACTGGCTGACAGTGCAAGTGAAAGAGATTGGAGTAACAGAATGGGACAATCGAGCGTAGCACAGTTTGCCAGTGAATTAGGGCTGCCGGCTGAACTGCTCCTGGAGCAGTTAAAAGGAGCGGGCGTCAACAAGACTGCATATGAAGACACACTCACAGAGCAGGATAAAACCTCTTTGCTGGAATATCTGCGCAAGGAACATGGCGCACAAGAGCCTAAGAACAAGATTACGCTGACCCGCAAGCAAGTTACTGAAATCAAGAAATCGGACAGCAGCGGCAAGGCGCGTACTATCCAGGTGGAAGTACGAAAGAAGCGCGTGCTTGTGCGCCGCGATCCCGCATTGGAGCCGGTGGTTGAAGAAGAGCCTGTTCAGGAAGCGGTTGCAGATGAATCAATAGTGGAAACTGCGCCGGTTGTCGAACACGTACCTGAGCCAGTAGTTGAGGTGGTGCCAGAGCCGGAGCCTGTCGTCGTGCAGGCTGAAGTGGAGCCAGAGCCGGAACCTGTTGCCGAGGCTGAGCCTGCAGCGGCGGAGACCGCTGCACCTGCAGAGGAAAAGCCCGCAACAGATGCACGTCCGAAACTGACAGCCAAGGAGCTGCTCGGAGCTGATGAATTGGCTTTGCGCGAGCGCGAAGCGAAGCGCCAGGCTGCGTTGATGGCAATCCAGGCTGAAGAGTTACGCAAGAAACAGGAACTGGCCCAACGCCGTCAGGAAGAGGCTAAACGTGCAGCTGAAGCTGCCGCGAGCAAGCTGTCTGAAGGCACATTGCATAAACCTGCGGTCAAGGAAGCTCCCAAGCCTGAAGACAAGAATGCCAAGAAGACTGGCAAGAGCGGTGCCAAGGACTGGAATGATAGCGACGGCAAGAAGCGTGGCGGCGTAAAAGCCCGTGGCGATGCAGGCGCTGCCGGCCAGGGCTGGCGCGCCAAGGGCGGCAAGTCCAAATCCAAGGGCAATGAAAACCAGCAGCATGCATTCACGGCGCCGACAGAGCCGATCGTGCATGACGTATTGGTCCCGGAAACCATTACCGTGGGCGATCTTGCCCACAAGATGGCGGTCAAGGCCAGTGAAGTCATCAAGACCCTGATGAAGATGGGCATGATGGTGACGATCAACCAGGTGCTCGACCAGGAAACCGCGATCATTATCGTGGAAGAGATGGGCCATAATGCCAAGGCTGCCGCTTCCAACGATCCGGAAGCCTTCCTCGATGAAGCAGAACATGCAGAAGCGACGCAAGAGCCGCGTCCACCAGTGGTGACGGTCATGGGGCACGTCGACCACGGCAAGACCTCGCTGCTGGACTATATCCGTCGCAGCCGCGTGGCTTCTGGCGAAGCCGGCGGCATTACACAGCACATTGGCGCTTACCATGTGGAAACGCCGCGCGGCATGGTGACTTTCCTCGATACTCCGGGCCACGAAGCGTTTACTGCGATGCGTGCGCGTGGCGCCAAGGCAACCGATGTGGTGATCCTGGTGGTGGCGGCGGATGACGGCGTGATGCCGCAGACCATTGAAGCGGTGCACCATGCCAAGGCAGCGAATGTGCCGCTAGTCGTGGCGGTGAACAAAATTGATAAATCCGAAGCCAATCCTGAGCGTGTGAAGCAGGAGCTGGTCACGCATGAAGTGGTGCCGGAAGACTGGGGCGGCGACACCATGTTCGTCGAAGTGTCTGCAAAGACCGGCATCGGTATCGACAACCTGCTGGAAGCCGTACTGCTGCAGGCCGAAGTGCTTGAGCTCAAGGCGCCTAAGAACGTCCCGGCCAAGGGCCTGGTGATCGAAGGCCGGCTGGACAAGGGCCGCGGCCCGGTATCGACGATCCTGGTGCAGTCCGGCACATTGCAGCGCGGTGACATGATCCTGGCCGGTACCGCCTACGGCCGCGTCCGCGCCATGCTGGATGAATCCGGCCGGGATGTGAAAGAAGCTGGCCCTTCCATTCCAGTGGAAATTCTCGGCCTCTCCGACGTGCCGAGCGCCGGTGAAGAAGTCATTGTGCTCAACGATGAGCGCAAGGCGCGTGAAATCGCCCTGTTCCGTCAAGGCAAGTTCCGCGACGTGAAGCTGGCCAAGCAACAAGCCGCCAAGCTGGAAAGCATGTTCGAGCAAATGGGCGAGGGCGAGGTCAAGGTGTTGCCATTGATTATCAAGTCCGACGTGCAGGGTTCTTACGAGGCGCTGGCTACGTCGCTGCAGAAGTTGTCCACCGATGAGGTCAAGGTCAACATCATCCACACAGGCGTGGGCGCCATCAGCGAGTCCGACGTCAACCTGGCGGCTGCATCCAAAGCAGTATTGATCGGCTTCAACGTGCGCGCCGACGCAGGCGCGCGCAAGCTGATCGAAAGCTCCGGCGTGGACGTGCGCTACTACAACATCATCTACGAGGCTGTGGATGAAGTGAAGGCGGCACTGGGCGGTATGTTGTCGCCAGAGCAGAAGGAAAACGTCATCGGCACCGTGGAAATCCGCGAAGTATTCCGCATTTCCAAGGTGGGCGCGGTTGCAGGTTGCTACGTGCAGGATGGCGTGGTGCGCCGTAACTCCAAGATCCGCCTGATCCGCGACAATGTGGTGATCCATACCGGCGAACTGGATTCGCTCAAGCGCTTCAAGGATGACGTCAAGGAAGTGAAGTCGAACTTCGAGTGCGGTCTTTCCCTGAAGAACTACAACGAAATTGAAGTGGGCGATATCCTGGAAGTATTCGAAGTCGTGGAAGTCGCGCGGACCCTGTAAGCATGGCTAAGGAATTTTCCAGAAGCGACCGTGTTGCCGAGCAGATTCAGCGTGAACTCGCTGATCTGCTGCAATTCGAGGTGAAGGACCCCAGGGTTTCTTCCATGGTGACTGTGACCGAAGTCGAGGTCAGCGGCGACATGGCGCATGCCAAGATCTATTACACCGCGCCGCAAGGCACGCCTGAGCTGCAGAAAGGCCTGGAAAAGACGGCTGGCTTCCTGCGTAGCCAGCTTGCCAAGCGTTTGCTGTTGAGGACCGTGCCGCAACTGCATTTCAGTTACGATGCCTCGATCGACCGCGGCATGCACATCGCCAAGCTGATCGACGAGGTATTGCCTCCCTCCGCGCCTGACCAAGACGACGAGTCTGCCTGAGTAAAGCGGTTGTGCAACAATTCAGGCGAATCAAGCGCAATATCGATGGCGTGCTATTGCTGGACAAGCCATTAGGTATTTCATCCAACCAGGCCTTGCAGATCGTCAAGCGGCTTTACCAGGCTGCCAAGGCTGGCCATACCGGCAGCCTTGACCCCTTGGCAAGCGGCTTGTTGCCGATCTGCCTGGGCGAGGCCACCAAGTTTTCCCATTTCTTATTGGACGCTGATAAAAGCTACCGCGCATTGGTGACGCTGGGCAGTACAACCACGACAGGCGATGCCGAGGGCGAAGTGCTGGCGCGCTTGCCTGTTACCACGACGCAGTCCGGGTTGGAAGCCGCGCTAAAAAAGATGCTCGGCGATATCCTGCAGGTGCCTCCCATGTATTCCGCCTTGAAGCATGGTGGCAAGGCACTATATGAGTATGCTCGGGATGGTGTGGAAATTGTCCGCGAGCCCCGGCCAGTGACCATACATGCGATTCAACTAGAGCGGTTTGAAGGCGAGCAGTTCGAGATGGTCGTGTCATGCAGCAAGGGCACGTATATACGGACGCTGGCGGAAGACATTGGCAAGCTGTTGGGGTGCGGCGCCCATCTCGGTGGCTTGAGACGACTGACGACGGCACATTTCAATCTACAGGATGCGGTCACGATCGAGCAGCTCGAGCAGATGTCGCTGGAACAGCGCGACGCCACCCTGCTGGGAGCGGATGCTGCGATTGAGGATTTACCCCAAGTCACTATTGATGCCGATAGTGCTTTTTATCTATTGCGCGGCCAGGAAGTGTGGAAGTCAGGTGTAAGAATCGAAGGATTGTTCAGGCTTTACTCCGAGCAGGGCGTTTTCCTAGGCATTGGCGAACAGACTTCCCGGGGCTCCATTGCCCCCAAGCGCTTGCTGCGCCAGGCAGGTTGATCGATAACGATTGATTGATTCGCCTTGTAGTAGCGGATGAAAGCTTGGCATTTTTAAGAGGCGGTAAGCGAAAAATCGCCCTAGTACTGCTTCATTGAACTCATATTGAAATAGCGTTATAATATGGAGTTGATTGTAAATGAATGCTCTAGCGGGATTGATGTAGCCTGCATTTGCATTGACGCAAAACACATCTCACAACATTAGGATTAAGTTATGGCAATTACAGTTCAAGAAACAGCAAAGATTGTTGCTGATTTCCAACAAGCTCCAAACGATACAGGCAGCCCAGAAGTTCAAGTCGCGCTTCTTAGCGCCCGTATTACTTATTTAACCGAGCATTTCAAAAGCAATGCCAAGGATCACCACTCCCGTCGTGGTCTGCTGAAGCTGGTAAGTCAGCGCCGCAAGCTGCTGGACTATCTCAAGCGCAAGAATGCCGACCGCTATCGTACATTGATCGAACGCTTGGGTCTGCGTAAGTAATCATCGCGCACTTGTGAATTCATAGGATAAGCCGAAAGCAAAGCGGAGACGCAATGCTTGTCGGCTTATTTTTTTATAAAGGACAAATATTGTGACGGCAATCAAGAAAACGATTACCTATGGTCAGCATGAGCTGACACTTGAAACCGGAGAAATCGCACGTCAGGCGGATGGTGCCGTGATGGTCAGCTATGGCGACACCGTAGTTCTGGTGAGCGTGGTTGGCAAGCGTGAAGTGAAGGCTGGCCAGGATTTCTTCCCACTGACCGTGGATTATCAGGAAAAAACCTATGCTGCCGGCAAAATCCCTGGCGGCTTCTTCAAGCGTGAAGGCCGTCCTTCCGAAAAGGAAACCCTGACTTCCCGCCTGATCGACCGCCCGTTGCGCCCGCTGTTCCCTGAAGCCTTCTATAACGAAGTGCAAGTGGTGGCGACAGTCATGTCTTCCGACCCCGAAATCGATGCCGATATTCCAGCGATTATTGGCGCATCCGCAGCACTGGCCATTTCCGGGATTCCATTCTATGGCCCGATTGGCGCAGCACGCGTTGGTTACATCAATGGCGAGTATGTCCTCAACCCGACCGCTTCCCAGCTCAAGGAAACTGCGCTTGACCTGGTAGTGGCAGCGACTGACAGCGCCGTATTGATGGTGGAGTCCGAGGCCAAGGAACTTCCTGAAGATGTCATGCTGGGTTCCGTGGTCTACGGCCATGAACAAATGCAGGCTGTGATCAATGTGATCAATGAACTGGCTGCCGAAGTCGGCAAGGAGCCTTGGGACTGGGCGCCTCCAGAACCCAATACCGAGCTGATCTCCAAGGTAGAAGCGCTGGCTGGCGCTGATATCAACGAAGCGTACAAAATCAAGTCCAAGGGCGCCCGCTCCAGCAAACTGGATGAAATCAAGAATCGTGTATTGGGCGAATTGATCACGGAAGAAACTTCCACTGCCGAAGCCAACGAAATCAAGGGCGCGCTGTTCAACCTGGAAGCCAAGGTAGTGCGTACCCAGATCCTGAATGGCGAGCCGCGTATCGATGGCCGCGATACACGCACTGTGCGTCCCATCAGTATCCGTACCGGCGTATTGCCGCGCACCCATGGTTCCGCACTGTTCACGCGTGGTGAAACCCAGGCATTAGTAGTGGCAACGCTGGGTACTGGCCGTGACGAGCAAATCATCGACGCGCTGCAGGGCGAATATGCAGACCGCTTCATGCTGCACTACAACATGCCTCCTTACGCTACAGGCGAAACTGGCCGCGTCGGTACGCCTAAGCGCCGTGAAATCGGCCATGGCCGCTTGGCCAAGCGTGCGTTGCTGGCAGTGCTGCCAAGTCAGGAAGAATTTGGCTATACCATCCGCGTCGTTTCTGAAATCACCGAATCCAACGGTTCCAGCTCCATGGCTTCTGTCTGTGGCGGCTGCCTGTCCTTGCTGGATGCCGGTGTGCCTTTGAAAGCCCAAGTGGCTGGCATTGCGATGGGCCTGATCAAGGAAGGCAACCGCGTTGCCGTATTGACCGACATCCTGGGCGATGAAGATCATCTGGGCGACATGGACTTCAAGGTGGCTGGTACCGAGTCCGGCATCACTGCGCTGCAGATGGATATCAAGATCACTGGCATCACTGCGGAAATCATGCGTGTCGCCTTGTCGCAAGCCAAAGAAGGCCGCCTGCATATCCTCGGCCTGATGAAGGAAGCCGTTGGCGAGAAGCCTCAGGAGCTCTCCGCATTCGCACCACGCATCATCACCATGAAGATTAATCCTGAGAAGATTCGCGATGTGATCGGCAAGGGCGGTGCAGTGATTCGCGCATTGACCGAAGAAACCGGCACGACTATCGACATCGAGGAAGATGGCACCATCAAGATCGGCTGCATCAGTGCGGAAGCCGGCGAAGAGGCCAAGAGGCGCATCGAAGTGATTACTGCCGAGGTGGAAGTAGGCCAAGTCTATGACGGCACCGTCCTCAAGCTGCTGGATTTCGGCGCGATTGTTTCCTTGCTGCCGGGCAAGGATGGTCTGTTGCATATCTCCCAAATCGCACACCAGCGTGTGAATGCCGTGGCTGACTTCCTCAAGGAAGGCCAAGTAGTCAAGGTCAAGGTGCTGGAAGTGGACGACAAGGGTCGTGTGCGCCTGAGTGCCAAGGCATTGATCGAGGCGCCTGCCGCGGAAGACAAGGCAGAAGACTCGGCAACAGTGGCTGACCAACAGTAATCAGTTGCATTAGCTCAATAAAAAGGCCGGTTTCAAACCGGCCTTTTTATTTGGGATTTCAAAACAAAAACAATGTGTGATCTAGTGCGAGAAAATCAGGACGCGATAAACCCGTCACATTGGAATGTGACGGATCTCGATACAGAATGAATTACTTGGCAACCTGCTTTTCGCGGATTTCATCCAGCGTTTTGCAATCGATGCACAACGTTGCAGTAGGGCGAGCTTCCAATCGTTTAAGGCCGATCTCGATGCCGCAACCATTGCAATAGCCGTAATCACCTTCGTCAATTTTGGACAGGGTCTCGTCAATCTTCTTGATCAGCTTGCGTTCGCGGTCGCGATTGCGCAATTCCAATGCCATGTCGGATTCCTGGCTTGCCCTATCGTTCGGATCGGCAAACATGGTGACTTCGTCCTGCATGGTATGGACCGTGCGGTCAATGTCATGACTAAGCTCTGCTTTCCAGTCGTTCAAAATTTTCCGGAAATGATCAAGCTGCTTCTCATTCATGTATTCCTCGCCAGCCTTGGGTTGGTAAGGAACAAATTGTCTTGTAATTGCTTCAGCCATGTGCGCCTTAAGAGTTAATTTTCGATTAACAGAAAAATAAAGCAGGCGCAAGTGTACACTGAATAATTCAGCGATGCAAAAGCCTTGTGCCGCAAGGCTTGAACTCGCTAATGAAGAAGAATCGGCAGTCTAAGCCATGAGTTGTCTGGATTCACGTAATTCAAGCGCCGTGAGCGTGTTCTGCATCAATGTGGCAACGGTCATGGGGCCAACGCCGCCCGGGACGGGCGTAATCCATGCTGCACGCGTTTTGGCGGTTTCAAACCCGACATCCCCACACAAACTGCCGTCTGCGAGGCGATTGATGCCGATATCCACCACGATCGCACCAGGCTTGATCCATTCGCCCTTAATCAGGTGAGGCTTGCCTACTGCCGCTACCACGATATCGGCACGTGCCACATTCGCTTGCAAGTCCTTGGTATGGCGGTGGCAACTGGTGACGGTACAGCCAGCAAGCAGCAGCTCCAAGGCCATGGGGCGGCCAACATGGTTGGAAACGCCGACGACCACGGCATCCAGTCCCAGCAGCTTGATCCCTGTGGATTGCAGGAGCCTGATCACGCCATAAGGCGTGCATGAACGCAACGTTGGCTGGCGCACGGCCAGCCTGCCGATGTTGTATGGATGAAAGCCATCCACGTCCTTGGCGGCGCTGATGGTTTCTATGATCTTCTTTTCCTCAATATGCGCGGGGAGGGGAGACTGCACCAGGATGCCGTCCACTGTATCGTCCTGATTGAGCTGCTCGATCAACGCAAGCAAATCAGCCTCGCTCGTGGTGTCGGGCAGGTCGTAGGCTAGGGAGCGGATGCCGGTTTTCTCGCAAGCCAGCCTTTTGTTGCGTACATAGATGGCAGATGCCGGATCTGCGCCAAGCAGGATCACGGCCAGCGTCGGCGCGCGCAAGCCTTTTTCCAACCTTTTGTCTATTAAGGATTTTGTTTCGGCTAGCGTGGTTTCGGCAATGGCTTTGCCGTTGATGATTTGGGCGGTCATGACAAATTTTTTCAAAAATAATGCGATATTTTAGCAGAATCAGTTTGACCTTCCTGCTGGAGTGCGCTATATTTCTCGCCCTCGGGGTGTAGCGTAGCCTGGTAGCGCGCCTGGTTTGGGACCAGGATGTCGGGAGTTCGAATCTCTCCACCCCGACCATATTTTTCCCAAGATGATTGTCCGACAATCTGCCCGTAGCTCAACCGGATAGAGCACCAGCCTTCTAAGCTGGGGGTTACAGGTTCGATTCCTGTCGGGCAGGCCATTCACTGGTTTATAATCCAGTTTCAATGGTGGCTGTAGCTCAGTTGGTAGAGCCCTGGATTGTGATTCCAGTTGTCGTCGGTTCGAGCCCGATCAGCCACCCCATTCTCTCTGCAATCTTGTGTCAACAGGGCGTTATGCTTATAGTAGCGCCATGGTTTGTACTCATTTCTCCCCCTGCATGATTCACGGAAAGCCGTTCTGATGGTTGCACAGCTTCCTGCGTTGATCATTATTGATGATGATCCCTTGATCACCGATACCTTGCATTTCCTGCTGGGCAAGGATTTCGAAGTCTATGTCGCCGAATCGCGTATGCAGGCCAGGAGCCTGTTGCGTCAGCTTGAAAACCCTCCGCCGCTCGCGCTGGTGGATCTGGGATTGCCACCAGTGCCGCATAAGCCTGACGAGGGCTTCAAGGTGATCGGTGAGCTGCTCGCGCATGCGCCCACCATGAAAATCCTCGTGCTCTCGGGCCAGAATGAAGAGGCCAATGTCAAGCATGCCCTGGCCTTGGGGGCCGTGGACTTTATTCCCAAGCCTTGCGATGTCGAGCGCTTGCGCCAATTGCTGCACAACGCCTTGAAACTGCAGGATGCCGAACTCAGCGAGACGGCAAGCGCCGAGGATGGATGGGGTTTGCTCGGCAGCAGCCTGCCGATGCAGACATTGCGCACGCAGATTACGCAGTTTGCGGACGCGCCTTTCCCGGTGCTGATAGAAGGGGAGTCTGGCAGCGGCAAGGAGTTGGTCGCCAACTGCCTGCACCGTTTCAGCTGCCGTTCGCGACAGCCTTATCTTTCCCTGAATTGCGCCGCGATTTCACCGAACCTTGCCGAGTCCATCCTGTTTGGACATGGCAAAGGCTCGTTCACGGGGGCGGCGAACGCGCATAGCGGCTATTTCGAGGATGCCGGCGAAGGAACATTGTTTCTCGATGAAGTGGGCGAGCTGCCTCTTGAGTTGCAAGCCAAGCTGTTAAGAGTGTTGGAAAACGGCGAGTATCAGCGCATCGGCGAAACACAGACGCGCCGCAGCCGTGCACGCATCGTGGCAGCGACGAACCGTGACCTGCGCGAAGAAGTCCGCGCAGGCCATTTCCGCATCGACCTTTATCACCGCCTGAGCGTGTTTTCAGTGCGCGTGCCGCCGCTGCGGGACCTAGAGCAGGACCGCTATGTGCTGCTGGAGCATTTCAACCAGTTCTATGCGCGTGAAACCGGGCAGCAACCCTTTGCCCTGGACGAGCAGGCCAGGCAGCGCTGGCTGGACTATCATTTCCCGGGCAACGTACGCGAGCTGCGCAACATTATCATCCGGCTGGTGGCCAAATATTCCGGCCAGGTCGTGACAGATGCGCAACTGGCCTCGGAGCTGGACCTGATGCATACAGGCCTGGGCCAGGCTGCCGGCAATGGCGCCGAGGCGCCGTTGATAACGGACGAAAACGCCATGGCAAGCCAGGCGCACAAGCATTTGCAAACGCAGGCCAATGTCAACCTGGACCAAGTGCTGAAGTCCTGGGAGCGCGCGTATGTTGATGCCGCGATGAAAATCACCCACGGCAACCTGAGCCAGGCCGCCAAGCTGCTGGGCATCAACCGCACGACGCTATACAGCCGCATCCAGCTGCAGCAGGATTACAAAGGCGAATAGTGTATTACGCACATTTTGGACTGAAAGAGCCGCCATTCAAGATCACCCCCAATACTGACTTTTTCTTTCCCGGCGGCAATCGCGGCGCAGTGCTGGAAGCATTGCGCTACGCCATCCTGCATGGCGAAGGGATAGTCAAAGTAGTCGGCGAGGTGGGCAGCGGCAAGACCATGTTGTGCCGCATGCTGCAAACGCAGCTGCCGGACCATGTGGACAATGTCTACCTGGCCAATCCCAGCATGGCGCCGGAAGATGTGCTGCATGCGATTGCGCTTGAGCTGCGGCTGGATATTCCTGCCGGCCTGGGCAGGCTGGAAGTCATGCAGCGGCTGCAGCAGGCATTGCTGGAAAAGCACGAGGCCAAGCGCCAAGTGGTAGTGTTCGTAGAAGAGGCGCAAGGCATGCCGTTGGCGACACTGGAAGAAATCCGCTTGTTGACCAACCTGGAAACCCGCCACGACAAGCTCCTGCAAATTGTGCTGTTCGGCCAGCCTGAGCTGGATGACAACCTTAACCGGCGCGAAATCCGCCAGCTCAAGGAGCGGATTACCCATAGTTTTTATCTTGGCCCGCTGAACCAGGATGAAATTGCTGAATACCTGATGTTTCGCCTGCGGGCTGCCGGATATTACGGGCCGCCATTGTTTGCCAGGCGTGCCATCAAGCAACTGGCGGAAAAGGCCCAGGGGTTGGTGCGTCGCGTCAATATCCTGGCGGACAAGTCGTTGCTGGCTGCATTTGCCGCCAATACCTACCAGGTAACGCCCAGGCATGTGAGGGCTGCAATCCGCGATAGCGAGTTTGCCAGCGAGAGGCCTCGTCCCTCCAAACGTTCGTCAGCGGTGCTTTGGATATTGCTGATTGCGGCCGCTGCATGGGCCGTTTTTGTAGCGTGGAACGAGAAAGTGCTTGTGCCGCATACACCGCCGGCCGAGCCAATGGTGCAATCTGCCGCGCCTTCCCCCGCCGAGCTGGAACCCGGGCCAGCCCCTGCTGCTTCCATCAGCCAACTCATCAAGCAGCGCGAGGAGCGTACAGGCGCCTGGCTTGCGACCTTGCCGCCGCACTATCTCACCATAGAACTCGCGCGCCATCTTGCCGAGGATGATCTGGAAAAACAGCTACAGCCGGTATTGGCGCAGCTGGTGCTGGATAATCTATATGCCGTTGACACTAAAGTTAATGCGGATGGCAGCGTTATCATATTATATGGCGCGTATGAAAGCCGCCAGGATGCACTGGCCGAGTTGAAGCTTCTACCCGAGGAGCTGCAGGCCGGTGCGTACTTGCGCACCATTGCCGGTATCATGGAAGAAATGAAGCAACATCAATAGCTTGGTTGCATTCAAGTAGCGATTATGGGATAAATCCCGAAACCAGAATCACTAACCCAGAATTTACTAACAAAGGGAGTTGCATTTTGTCCGGCCAGTTGCCCAAAGTTGCCAGCATTCTGATATTGCCATTTGTGCTTGGCCTGACAAGTTGCGCCCATCAATCCACGGTTTCCCCTTCCACCGGCCATATCGACGAGCAGCCATCCGCCAAGCCAAGCGCATCTGCGGACATTCCCAAGCCGGTCAAGAGCGGCAATTACCTGCCGCCGCCCAAGCCCAGGGCCAAGGAGCAGACCTACAGCGTGGTGGTCAACGATGTGCCGGTCAAGGAAATCCTCTTTGCGCTCGCGCGCGAAAGCAAGCTGAATATCGACATCCATCCCGCCATCCAGGGGCGCGCGACGCTGAATGCCGTCGACCAGACCCTGCCCGCCATTCTGGAGCGCCTGGCGAAACAGGTCGACCTCACCTACCGCGTAGACGGCAATGTGCTGAGCATTACGCCGGATATGCCCGTGCTGCGCAGCTACAAGGTGGATTATGTGAACATGTCGCGCGATACCACGGGCTTCATCGGTGCGGCGGCGGAGATCGCGAGCACCGGGCGCAGCGCATCCACCACGAGCGGCGCCGGCGGTACTTCTGGCACTAGTACGTCTTCCGGTACGGGGACGGGAGCGGCAAATAGCTCGCGTACCGCAGTGAATAGCGTGGCGACCAATCATTTCTGGGAAACCCTGATCCAGAACCTCAAGGACATCCTTGCGGAAACCGACAAGGAAGTCATCATCACCCGCACCGGCACTGCGGCAGCATCGCAGTCAACGGAAGCTCCGCCTGCAGAGTCAGGAGATGGTACGGCAGCCCAGCAACAGGCGGCCGCGCCGCGTAACGCCACGCAAGAGCGAGAGGATGCCCGAACGGAGTACAGGACGTTGTTTGCGGCCACGGTGATCGCCAGCCCGGAGACGGGCATTATCAGCGTGCGCGCCACCCATCGTCAGCACGAGAAGGTGCAGGAATTCCTGGACAAGGTCATGAACAGCGCCAAACGCCAAGTATTGATCGAGGCCTCCATTGTGGAAGTCACATTGAACGACACCTACCAGGCCGGCATCGATTGGACGAAGGTAGGTAATGGTTTAAGGATGACCAACCAATTGGGGCTGAGCACCGTGCTGACGCCGGCCGGGATCGCGGGGACTGCGGGCACGACGGTGCCCTTCAGTATCGGGTATTCAAGCGATAATAGCAGCGTGGATTTCAATCTGCGGCTATTGCAGAGATTCGGCGATACCAAGGTGCTCTCCAGCCCCAAATTGATGGTGCTGAACAACCAGACTGCGGTCATGAAGGTGGTGGATAACCTGGTGTACTTCACGATTCAATCCCAGGTATCTCAGGGCGTGGGGCAAGGCTCGACCAATTTGCAATCGGTGACGACGACGCCGAATACTGTACCGGTCGGCATGGTGATGAGCGTGACGCCTCAAATCAATGATTCAGGGCAGGTCAACATCAATGTGCGGCCGACCATTTCCCGTGTGCTGAGCTATGTGGATGACCCGAATCCGCAATTGACGTTAATAAATGCGGATACTACCACTAGAATTGAAAGTCGGATTCCGCAAATCCAGGTGCGTGAGTTCGAATCCGTCTTGCGCGTGAACAGTGGCGACACTGCGGTACTGGGCGGGCTGATGCAGGACAACATCCAGCAGGCCACGGACAATGTGCCGGGCCTTGCCAAGGTGCCGCTGGTGGGCAAGCTGTTCACCGCGCGCAGCAATTTCAACGTGAAGACCGAGCTCGTGATTTTCCTGCGGCCTATCGTGGTGCAGAACGCCAGTCTGGAAAGCGAGGAGCTCAATTCATATAAACAGTACCTGCCCGCCCAGCAATTGCAAAGGTTAATTAATGAGTCTGTTAATTAGCGCATTGCAAAAAGCGGAACAAGCCAAGCAACAGCCTTTGGAAAAGGCTGAGATCGAGGAGTTCTTGCTGGATATCGCACCGGCCGAGCCTGTGCACGGGGGCGAGGCCAGCCAGCCTTCCGCAGCTGCGGCAGCAAGCGTACCGCCAGTAATGGAGCCTGCTGCACAACAGCGTGCGGCTGCCCAGTTGCTGGCTGCCAGGTCTGGCGCAGCCAAGCGGGAGTCGCTGCTGTCGCCGTTCACCCAGGGACTCTTGTTGCTATTGCTGGTGTTGCTGGTGGGAGGTGGAGTGTTCTGGTATGTGAGCTCCTTGACCCAGCCTGAGGTCATCGTGCCCAAGCCCGTCGTGTTGAACACTGCACCGGACGGCAGCCAGCAAGAGCAAAATATTCCAGAGGAAGCTGCCGCCGAGCCTGAGGTGGCTGAAGAGCCCAATAATGCTCCGGCACAAGTGGAGGCGATCGTATCGCCTGCGCCAGTTGCCACTTCATCGCGGGCCAATACCATGCAGCAGCAAGCATTGCCCCAGGTATTCGGCGAGCCGCCGAAAGAGCCTGCCAACAGCCATGTGTTGGTCACCCGTAACCGTCCGGCGGTCACGGTCAACCAGCATGTGCTCGATGCCTACCAGGCATTCAACCGCGGCGACGATGCCGCCGCGCAGCAGGCTTACCGGCAGGCATTGCAGGCGGACGTGCGCAATATCGATGCGTTGCTGGGCATGGCGGCGATTGCCGCTCGCCAAGGCCGGCAGCAGGATGCGGTGGGCTGGTACCAGCAGGTGCTGCAGGTGGAGCCGCGCAACGGCATGGCACAGGCCGCCTTGCTGGATTTGCAGGGGCAGGCCGATCCGCTGAACAGCGAAACCCGGCTCAAGAACCTCATCAGCCAGCAGCCGGAGGCAGCCTACTTGCATGCCGCGCTGGGCAACCATTATGCCGACCAGGGGCAATGGCCGCTGGCGCAGCAGTCTTATTTCCAGGCGCATCACCTTGATGCCGCCAATCCCGAATATGTATTCAACCTGGCGGTGAGCCTCGACCAGCTGGGAAAATCCAGCCTGGCATTGCAATATTATCAACAGGCGCAGGCATTGCTGGCCGGCAAGGATTCGCCAAGCGTGAACCAGGCGCAGCTGGCCGCCAGGATACGCCAGCTTCAGTAGCCATTTCCGCTTATAGGATATGCTCATGGCCCGGTTTGCCCAGGCCAACACATAACGGATGTAAGATCATTCATGGTAGAACAACGTCGCAAGCTCCGCTTGGGGGAATTGATGGTGCAGCAGGGCCTGATCAGCCAGGACCAGCTGCGCATCGCCCTCATGGAGCAGGAGCAGAGCAATATTCCACTGGGGCGCCAGCTGGTGCGCCTGGGCTTCGTCACCGAGGCGATGGTGCGCGACCTGGTGGCGCATACCATAGGCCAGGAGAGCATAGACCTTGCCACGGTGGTGGCGGATGCCGAGGCGCTGAAGATGGTGCAGGAAGGGTTCGCGCGCCGCTACCATATCCTGCCGGTGGCGTTCGATGCCAATACGCGCCAGTTGACGGTGGCGATGTCCGATATGTTCAACGTGGTGGCGCTGGACCAGTTGCGGGCTACCGTGGGCTCCCAGGTGCAGGTCAAGCCGGTGCTGGCCGCAGAGGCGCAGCTCGAGGACTACATCGACCAGTTCTACGGCTATGAATTGTCGGTCGACGGCATCCTGCGCGAGATCGAGACCGGGGAAATCGATTACCAGAGCCTGCAGGCAGGCGGCGACGAATATACCCAGCCCGTGGTGCGCCTGGTGGGCGCCTTGCTCATGGATGCGGTGAAGCGCGGGGCGTCGGATATCCATTTCGAGCCCGAATATGCCTTCTTGCGCATCCGCTACCGCATCGACGGCGTATTGCAGCAGGTGCGCAGTCTGCATAAAACCTATTGGCCGGGCATTGCCGTGCGCCTCAAGGTAATCAGCGGCATGGACATCGCCGAGACGCGGTCGCCGCAGGACGGACGCCTGAACATGAACCTCTCTGGCAGGCCGATCGATTTCCGTGTCGCCAGCCATCCCACCATCCATGGCGAGAATATCGTGCTGCGCGTGCTCGACCGGGAAAAGTCGATCATCCCGCTAGAGCGCATGGGCCTGCGGGATCAGGCGCTGGATGAATTGCAACTGATGATGACGCGGCCCGAAGGCATCGTGATCGTCACCGGCCCTACCGGCAGCGGTAAAACCACGACCCTGTATTCGCTGCTGTCCTTCCTCAATACCGAGGGGGTCAATATCATGACCCTGGAAGACCCGGTCGAATATCCCGTGACCATGATGCGCCAGACCTCGGTGGCGGAAGTGAACAAGGTGGATTTTGCCAACGGCATCCGCTCCATCATGCGCCAGGACCCGGATATTATCCTGGTGGGGGAGGTGCGGGACGCCGACACCGCCACCATGGCGTTCCGCGCCGCGATGACCGGGCACCAGGTCTTCACCACGCTGCATACTAATTCTGCCCTGGGCACGTTCCCGCGCTTGCTTGATATCGGCATTTCTCCCGACATCATGGCCGGCAACATCATCGGCGTGGTGGCGCAACGCCTGGTGCGCGTGTTGTGCCAGCACTGCAAGGAAGCCTATTCCCCGAATGACGAAGAGCGCAAGCTGCTGGGCAAGAATGTCCGCCCGGACTTACGCATCCACCGGGCAGCCGGTTGCAAGCAATGCGGCTATACCGGCTTCCACGGGCGCATGGCCATCATGGAACTCCTGCGCGTGGATAGCGAGATGGATGCGCTAGTGGCGCGCCGCGCGCACTTTGACGAATTGCGCGACCTGGCCGTGCAGAAAGGCTTCGTCACCCTGGCGGAAGACGGCATCCGGCGCATCCTCGAAGGGCATACCAGCCTGTCCGAGGTAATGCGCGTGATCGATCTCACCAGCCGCATCAGTTAAAGCGCCATGCCGACATTCAACTACAAGGCAGTGGATCAAACAGGCAAGGCGGCACACGGCCAGATCGATGCCCTGAACGAGATCGACCTGGAGCTGCGCCTCAAGCGCGTGGGCCTGGACTTGATCACCTTCCGGCCTTCCAGCCTGCGGCCCTCGGTCTTGAGCCGCCGCAAGGTCAGTTTGCAGGACTTGGTGATTTTCTGCTTCCAGCTCGAGCAACTCACAACGGCGGGCGTTCCATTGCTCGAGGGATTGGTGGACCTACGGGACAGCACCACCAACCCGCATTTCCAGAAGATCATCGGCTCCCTGGTGTCGTCGGTGGAGGGCGGCAAGATGCTTTCACAGGCGTTGGCGGAGCATCCTTACGTATTCAATCGCGTATTCGTCAGCCTGATCAAGGCCGGGGAGCAGACCGGTCGCCTGCCGGAAATCTTCCGTCACCTGGCCGATACCCTCAAGTGGCAGGACGAGCTGATCGCGCAGACGCGCAAGCTGCTGGCATATCCCATGTTCGTGCTGGTCGTGGTGGTCGCGGCGGTGATATTCCTCATGGCCTACCTGGTGCCGCAGATGGTATCGTTCCTGGGCAATATGGGCCAGGCGCTGCCGCTGCAGACCCGTATATTGATCGCGGTGTCGAACGCCGTAGTGGATTACTGGTGGCTGATGCTGGGCTTGCCGGTATCGGCAGCCATCATCATTGGCATCGCCATTCATCGCAGCCCGGAAGTGCGCTACCGCTACGACTTCATCAAGCTGCATCTGCCGGTGACCGGGAACATACTCAATAAAATCATCCTGGCGCGCTTCTCGCGCTATTTCGCGCTGATGTACCAGACCGGCATCCCCGTGCTGGACGGCATACGCAGTTGCGAGGAGGTCGTGGACAACCTCGTGGTGGCAGAGGCATTGAACCGCGCCTTGCAGCAGATCAACGCCGGGGAGAGCATGAGCGACAGTTTCCGCAACGTCGGCCTGTTCCCGCCGCTGGTGGTGCGCATGATCCGCGTGGGGGAAAGCACCGGCGGGCTGGACAAGGCGTTGCTCAACGTCAGCTATTTCTATGACAGGGACGTCAACGAGTCCGTGGAAAAATTGCTCAAGCTGATCGAACCGGCATTGACCGTGATATTGGGCGCCATCCTGGCCTTGATCATGTTCTCGGTGCTCGGTCCGGTGTACGATTCCTTTAGCCAACTCAAGTTATAGCACTATGTTCGAACGCCTCATTCTTTGCGCAACGCATGACCGGCTGATTGCCGGCCGCTGGCGTTTTGGCCGTTTGCGCGGGATAGAGATATTCGCCAACCAGCCGCAGGGGCATCTCGAATTTACCGAATTCCTGGCGCACCACCATTACATCCCCACCTATCTCATGGTGGATGCGCTGGAAGAGGATTTTCACCTGGAAGTCCTGCCCCACACCTCGGGGCCCTCGCGCAAGGAACTGTTGCAGCGCAAGCTCAACCAGGTATACCGCGGCAATACGTTCAAGGCGGCGCAGTTCCTCAGCAGGGAACGCGACAAGCGCCGCGACGATCGCTTCCTTTTCGTGGCATTGAGCAATACGGAATCCCTGCAGCCTTGGCTGGAGGCGCTCATCGGCCAGCAGGTACCGCTTGCAGGCGTGTATAGCCTGCCGATGGTCAGCCAGCTGTTGCTGCACAAGCTCAAGTTCAAGGCCGGCGATATCCTGCTCAGCGAGCAACTATCTTCAGGTTTGCGCCAGAGCTATCTCAACCAGGGGCGCTTGCGCGTCAGCCGCCTGGTGCAAATACCGCCCGAGGCTTATCAGCAGATCTCGTATTTCCACCTGGTGGAAACGGACAAGGCAAGGCTCTACCTGTTAAGCCAGCGCCTGATTGCGCGCGATACATCCCTGCGCGTGGTGGTATTGACGCCAGCGGAAGATGCGGAGCAGATCAGCCGCAATATCCAGCAAGAGCAGGGCTTGCAATGCGAGCACATCGACTTGGCCAGGCTGGCAAAAGGCAGCGGATTGTCGCTGGAGCAAGTGCGCCAGCTGCCCGAACTGGTGCATATGCAATTGCTTGCCCGCGGGCACAGGCCGGACAACTTGGCGCCCGAGCCGCTGGTCAAAACCTACAGGATGGAATTCCTGCGCAAAGGCTTGGTGCTTTCCGCGTTGATCGTCGCCGTCCTGGGGTTGCTGCTGACCTTGCTGTACCTGGCGCAAGCGGTCGAGGACGTGAAGCAGCTCAACGAGCTGGCTGTCGAAACGCGCCAGCAGGAGCAACGCTATAACGAAATCGCCAATAACTTCCCGGCAACGCCTATCCAGGGCATGGATTTGCACGTGGCTGCCAGCGTGCATGACGCCATCCTCAAGCAGGCGGCCAGTCCGGCCAGGTTGATGCAGGTGCTGGGCACCGTCATGGACCAGATGGGCAACATCCAATTGAACCGCTTGCGCTGGGTGGTGAGCCAGGACCTGGGGATCAAGGATGAGGCAAATGCCGGTGCTGCCCAGCCGGAACAATCAGCCAGTGCGGGAGGGACTGCGTACCAGATTGGATTCATGACGGGTGAAATCCGCGGTTTTAACGGAGATTACCGTGCGGCACTGGAAACGGTACACCGTTTTGCCGAGACATTGAAGGCAGATGCTGCCGTGCAAGAGGCTACCGTGATGCAGCAGCCGGTGAATGTGAGCTCTTACTCCAGTCTACAGGGCAGCACCACCGACGAGCGTACGGCGCGGAACGAAAAAGCCGTGTTCAAGCTCAAGCTGGTACTGAAACCCGAGACGGGACCATCCGAAGCTGGACCGGGAGCACAGCCATGAAACTGAACCGCCAGGATTGGCAAAGGCTGGCGTTGCCATTAACCGCTTTGCTGGTGGCGTTGGTCTTTGCCGTCGGCATTGTGGCGTATGCCCTGGCTTACCGGGATGAAGTCGGGCAGCGGCTGCAACAACAGCAGAGCCAGCTGATGCAGGCACGCTCCCGCTTGTTGTCCTCGGACCAGGAGCGCGAAAACATCATCCGTTACCTGCCAGTCTACCAACGCCTGATAAATGAAGGGTTTATCGGCGAAGAGCACCGTATCGAGTGGGTGGACGCCTTGCGCAATACCCACCAATCCCAGCGCCTGTTCGGCATCAAGTACAGCATCGGCGCGCAAGCGCCCTACCAGCCGGGCTTCGTCGGCAATACGGCGCCCTTCACCCTGTACCGCTCTATCATGAAGCTCGAGCTGCCCTTGTTGCACGAGGGAGACCTGCTGGTATTGCTGGACGGCCTCAAGCGCAACCAGAGCACCCCTTTCCTGGTGCGGGATTGCACCATGGAGCGTAGCGGCGTCGCCGTCACCACCATGCTCGCGCCCGTGGCGTCGGTGGCCTGCGAAATAGACTGGCTGACCTTGCGCGAATCCACGCCAGGAGCCACGCCATGATGAGAGCCCTGCTGTTGTCCTTGTTGTTGTGCGTCCACGCCAGTGCGGCGGCCGAATCCTTTGGCCGCTTGTTCACCACGCCTGCCGAGCGGGATAGCCTGGATAGGTTGCGGCAAAGCCAACGCGGCCAATTGCTGGAGCAACAGCCGATACCGGAAACGCTGGTCGATGCCGAACAGGTGCCCATGCCTTTGACGCCTCAGGAATTCAGCGTCCAAGGTTATATACAGCGCAGCGACGGCGGCAAGGGCACGGTCTGGATCAACCACCAGCCATTGCAGGAAGGCAGCAACAATGGCCAGGTGCAGGTGGGCAAGGTCAACCAGCAGGGCATTCCCCTCACCATTCATGAAAGCGGGCGTCACGTGCGCCTCAAGGCCGGACAAATATTCAACCCTGACACCGGGGAGATTATCGAGCGCAACGTACACACGACGGCACCCGGGCCGGCGACCAACCCGGCTGAACAGGGCGTGATTCGGTAGGAGCACTGATGACAGCCGCTCATCTCCCCCATTCTCGCCATGCTCAACGAGGGGCGGCGTTGCTGCTTGCCATGTTCATTATCGGATTGGCAGTCACGGCATTGGTGGTGAGATCGTACGATGCTGCCGGAATGAAGGCGCGTCAGGAAGAAAAGACTATGAAGGCGTTGGCGGAGGCTAAAGAAGCTTTGATTGCATGGTCGGTGGCGCATCCTGAGTTTCCCGGAGCAATGCCTTATCCTGACCGAGGAAGTGGGGGTAGTTATGATGGAGAAAGTGATTGCTTTAATGCAGCGAATGAATTTAAGCGATATTTCCTAATAGGGATGTTGCCAATTCTTGATTCAAGAGATACTAACTGCTTAAACTCGCTACGGAAAGGGATAAGCATTAACTCTCTGCCATCCAGCTTAAATATGCGAGGAAAATATGGGGATAGGCTTTGGTATGCTGTCTCAAGAAATTTAGTACATAACTACGAATTTTCTAAAGATGCGGCGAAAAATGAAAAGGAAAATATTCCTCCCATTATTAATCTTGGTCTTGCAATGGCAAATGAAATTTTCGCAAATGAAAGTTTATATAACCCTCCATATTTGAGGAGGAAAAGTAAGCAAGACGATGCCATAGGCTCTACGCCGTATAGATGGTTAAAAGTGGTTGATAGTCGTGGTGCAGTGATTTCAGATAGGGTCGCAGCAGTGATCATTGCGCCAGGCTTGCCGTTAGCGGGGCAGGACCGCTCTGCAGATGCGCCGCTGCCAGCGGCATATCTGGATGCATTGGGTGGGTTTTCCAATGCAGATTATCAGGTTGATGATGAAACATTTATACAAGCTCCAGAAAGCTCGAATTTTAATGATCGATTAGTTTATATCACCATCGACGAGCTGTTGAGCGCACTTGAAAAGCGTGTGGTAAGAGAGGTGAGAACCCTTAATTTCACACCGGATATGGTCAGGTGTACTTTAAGCGGCTGTGCCAAAGTGTTTACGGCTTCTCTAAAATGGAGCAATGCAGGTGCCTATGCAACTACTGGAACGATAGATGCCGATTATTATCACAAGCTGAATGATGCACAAAATTTTAATTGCAATTGGAGGCTGCAGGACATTGTGGCGTGTGAGGCGACCGCATTGGATGCAAGGGAAAATCTCTTGAACATCAGGACGCCAATGGCAGGTTATCCTTTTGTTTTTGACCGGATGACAGGGCAGGAGGCGATCACAGTTTTGGATAAGGACAGGAATAAAAAAGGGACAATAGGGCCAGCGCAAAATAGCTATTTTGTCGTAAATGACGAAAGCCCGATTACCGACCATGCAGGTTGGCCGCAATGGTATTTTACCAACAAATGGCATGAATATATTTATGCTGTAGCTGAAGAGTTCGACTCCACGACCGGAGAGGGAAGATGTCTATCCAGTTGTCTTTCACTTCAAGTACATGGACGGTCAATACAAGGCATTAAACAATTGGTGTTTTCCAGAGCATTGGCGAATATAAGTGAGCTGGCAAAGGGTACGGCAACAAATAGTTTTGCTGGAGTAAATGGATCTGAAGGTGCCGTGGCATGGAAACAATGACTGGATATAGCAAAATCAAGCGCAAGCAGTATGCGGATGGTTTTTCACTGGTGGAAATGGCTGTGGTTCTGGTCATTCTCGGTTTTGTGATTAGCGCCTTGGTTTTGCCTGTCACAGCGCAAAGAGACGCTGGGCTTCTTCGAAAGACAGAGAATCAGCTGGAGCTTGCCCAAAAGGCGCTTATTGGTTTTGCGCAGGCAAGCGGACGCTTGCCTTGCCCTGCAACTCAAGCTAGTAAGGGTGTAGAAGTTCCAGAAGGTGGGGGCCAATGTGAACCAACTGCACAGTTATTGCCTGCTGTGACATTAGGATTGCACCAATTGGAGAATGGATTTGCCATTGACGGTTGGGGGCAACATATCAAATATATTGTTACCCAAACATCTAATAGCGCTTTTACCACGAATACTGTAGCTAATAGCATGGCGTATCAAGGTTTATCCACCTTAAATCCTAATGACCTCCAGGTTTTGAATGAGAATAATATTGTTACGATTGGGAGTGCGGTGGCCATTATTTATTCAGACGGTGCGAATGGCATAGCCCAATCTAGGATTGGAGAGACTGGGCAGTTTTATAACTACATCAGTGCTGATTTCGATGATATTGTTACTTGGATTTCTCCCTACGTCCTCTACAACGCCATGATCCAAGCCGGGCAGTTGCCATAATCTGGCGTGGTTTGCTCGTCTTGCCATGAATGATTACAATGATTGCATTGCAATCATTTTGTGAGGTGGCATGATGGCGAGTTTGACGATCAGGAACCTGGATGAGGGCGTGAAAAGCAAACTGCGGCTGCAAGCTGCGGCGCATGGCAGGTCCATGGAGCAGGAGGCTAGGGAGATTTTGCTGCGGGCTGTCAGCCATGCAGGCCAGCCGCAGGTGAATTTTGCCGAGCGGGTGCGCCAGCGGTTTGCCGGGATTGAAATTGACGCATTGCCGGTTCCGCAGCGGCAGCCGGCACGTATGACATCGATGGATGAATAATGGCGCAGGGCGGGATTCTGCTTGATACCAATGTGTTGTCGGAGTTGATGCGTCCGCTGCCAGCCCCTGAGGTGATGGCATGGTTTGCCCGGCAACCGGTTGCGAACCTTTACACAAGTGCGATCACGCAGGCGGAAATGTTGCTGGGTGTGGCCTTGCTACCCGACGGCAAGCGCAAGCACGCCTTGGCGACAGCCGTCAGCCAGATGTTCGAGGAGGATTTTGCCGGTGCTTGCCTGGCTTTCGATCATGTTGTCGCGCAGGACTATGCATTGCTGGTGGCAGGGTTACAGTTGAAGGGAGTCGTGATGACGACTGAAGATGCGCAGATCGCTGCGATTGCCTTGCGTCATCAATTGGTACTCGCTACTCGCAACACTAAGGATTTTCTTAATATTCCGGGATTGCAACTCGTGAATCCCTGGCAGACTTCTCCATGAACGACAATCAACTTCTCCGCTACAGCCGCCATATCCTCCTGCCGCAGATCAGTTACGAGGGGCAGGAGCAGCTTGTCAACAGCCATGTCCTGGTGATCGGAGCCGGCGGGCTGGGTTCCCCGGTGGCGCTTTATCTTGCGGCCGGCGGCGTGGGCAGGCTGACGATATGCGATTTTGACGAGGTGGACCTCACCAACCTGCAGCGGCAGATCATTCATACCACGGCTGCGGTGGGACGCAACAAGGCGGTCTCGGCTGCGGAAACAATAGCGACGCTCAATCCTGAAGTGACGGTGAATCCCCTGCAGCAGCGCATGGACGAGGCAAGCCTGCGCGAGCTGGTGCAGGCTGCGGATGTTGTGGTCGATTGCACGGATAACTTCACGGTGCGCTATGCCGTGAACCAGGTGTGCGTAGAGCTGCGCAAGCCGTTGGTGTCAGGGGCCGCGATCGGGTTCGAGGGGCAGGTGACGGTCTTCGATATGCGGCATGACGACAGCCCCTGCTACCATTGCCTTTTCCCCAATCTCGGTGGCGACGAAGGGTTGCGCTGTGCCGAGAACGGCGTGTTTGCGCCGCTGGTGGGGATGATAGGCACCACCCAGGCCGCAGAGACGATGAAGCTGTTGCTGGGCCTGGGCAAGAGCTTGCAGGGCAGGTTGTTGCTGCTGGATACGATCAATATGGAATGGCGCAGCCTCAAGCTGGCAAAAGACCCGGCATGCCCGGTTTGCCAGCCCAAATAATTACTTGTTGCCGCCCACCAATGCCTTGACAGCGCTGACCACGTCTCCCGGCATCACGACGATCTTGCTGTTGTGGGCGTTGGACATGCGCTGCAGGGCCTGGATGTAGCGGTCGCCGAGCAGGAAAGTGGCGGAGGTGTCGTTCTGCTTCACGGCTTCGGCAATCAGGCGGATTGATTCCGCGGAAGCCTCGGCGGCCACCTTTTGCGCTTCCGCATCCTTGCGGGCCGCTTCCAGCCTTGCCTCGGCATTGAGGATAAGCGATTGCTTGTCGCCCTCGGCGCGCGTCACCACGGCGACGCGCTCGCGCTCTGCCGATGCCTGCTGCTCCATGGCGTTCTGCATGTTCACGGATGGCTTGATGTCCTGGATTTCCACCGACTTGACCGTGAGTCCCCAGTCGGCGGCCTCGTCGGCAATGGCATTTTTCAGTTCGCTCTTGATGCGCTCGCGCGAAGTGAGGGCTTCATTGAGGTCCATGCCACCGATGATGGAGCGCAGGTTGGTCTGCACCATGTTGCGCATGGCTTCGCGGAAATCCTCAATGCCGTAGACGGAGCGCTCGATGTTGGTCACTTTGATAAAAGCGACGGCGTTGGCGAGGATGACGGCGTTATCCTTGGTGATGACGTCCTGTTCGGGCACGTCGAGGATGATGTCCTTGGTGGTGACCTTGTAGGTCACCTTGCTGAAGATCGGGTTGATGATGTGCAGGCCGGGGGTGATCACGGCATTGAACTTGCCCAGGCGTTCCACCACCCATTCCTCGCCCTGCGGCACGATGCGGATGCCTTTCCACGCCAGGACGGCAACAGCGGCGATCAATACAAATGCGAATTCGAACATGGTTTCTCCTTGTGGATATTATCCGGTGGTTTTCTTGCTGACGCGCAGGCGGTTGCCTTCCACCGCCACGACGGCGGCTTCAGCGCCAGCCTCGATTTCTTCATTGGCGATGGCGACCCATTGGCGGCTGCCCAGCACGCCCTGGGCGAATTCGATCAGGCCGTTCTGCCTTGGGCTGACCGGTTCGATGATGACGCCGGTGCGGCCGATTTCATCGCCGCGCGATTGCCCGATGCTGGAATCGTCCTGTTCGCGGCGATAGAACTGCTTCCAGATCGCGAGCGAGCCCAGGGATAACACGGCAAAAATGACTAGCTGCCAAGCCGTGCCCAATGCAGGGAATAAATAGATGAGCAAGGCAATCTCTAAGGCGGCGCTGCCAAACCAAAGGATGTACAGTGTCCCGGAAAGTATTTCCAGCGCTATCAGGATTAAACCGAGTATGCCCCATATCCAGAGCGGTTCCAGCATCTTGATTGTGTCCCGTTGAGTGTTTAGTCCGTCATCGTACCAGAACTTTACCCTGGCAATATGGTCACCCAACGGGGGGGAATTTTTAAGCACGAGTTGTCTCAGTTCATTCAACATCAAGGAGGTCGTGATGAAATTTCCCGCATTGGGTTTTGTTTTGACATTGGCATTTACGCCGGCAGTCCATGCCGCCACTACCATCAGCACCATAGATCAATGGGATGGAGAAGTCTCGCCATTCGGTACGCCGGATACGGCTACCTATGGCCAGACTATCACTATTGGCGACCAGGCCCAGGTCTTGGAGTCTTTCTCTTTTATCCTGACCGATCTGAATGCGCCATTCACCATTGAAGTCGGGACCTGGACTGGTTCAAGGGTTGGAGAGATTCTTTATCAGTCCGACCCGTTCCGCTTCACTGGCTCGAGCGAATATACCGAGATCACGGCGTATCCTTCCGTGAATTTGCAAGCCAATAGCCAATATGTGCTTTATTTCACTACTTCCGGTATCCAGGGCGGCGTGGAAAGCACCAACGAATGGGGCTTTGCTCCCGATACGGCATATGAGGGCGGTACGTTTGTTTACTTGAATAACGGCAACGATCGCAGCCAGCTGACCGGGACGGATTGGAATACCACCCTGGGCGGCGACCTGGCATTCACGGCGACCTTGGCCCCGGTGCCGGAGCCTAGCGTGTATGGATTGATGCTTGCTGGCCTGGGACTGGTAGGGTTTGCTGCGCGGCGCAAAATGCTTAGCTAGGGTTTGAGGCACGAAGACAAAAAGCCAGCAATGCTGGCTTTTTGTTTGACGGCGTTGCCTGAGTGCGAGGAAGCGGATTACACTGCCTGCAAAAAGGGGAGGGAATATGCAGATTTTCTTGCTGGCATTGCTGGTGGTCGCTGTCGTGTATTTCATCATGGTGTACAACGGGTTGGTCAACCTCAAGAACAATGTCGAAAAAGCCTGGGCCAATATCGATGTATTGCTCAAGCAGCGCCATGACGAGTTGCCCAAGCTGGTCGATACCTGCAAGCAGTACATGCAGCATGAGCAGGCCACCTTGCAGCAGGTGATCCAGGCGCGCTCCCGCGTACAGGAGGCGAGCCAGCATCATGACGTAGCGGCTTTGGGCGCGGCGGAAAGCGCATTGCGCGCCGGGCTGGGGACGTTGTTTGCCGTGGCGGAATCCTATCCAGAACTCAAGGCCAACGAGCAGTTCCTGCATTTGCAGGCGCGCATCAGCAGCCTGGAAAACGCGATTGCCGACCGGCGCGAGTTCTATAACGAAAGCGTCAACCTGCACAATGTGCGCATCGCGCAATTTCCCGACCTGCTGGTGGCCCGCACATTGGGCTTCAACCGCGAGGCCATGCTGCGCTTCGCCCGCAGCGAGCTCAAGGATGTCGATATCGCGGCGCGTTTCAAGCAATAAGTTTCTCAATTAACCGATGCGTTTCATGTGGCGCGGCTGGCGTAGCTATTACCTGGATTGCCTGGGCGGCGCTGCCTACCTGCTGTTGCTTGCGGTGGTCGCCCAGTCGAATAACCTCCGGGTATGGACGGTTTGCCTGGCACTCGCCGCGTTGGTCAGCCTGGTGGCCTGGGCTGGCAACTACAGGCGCAATCGCGCGATTGCGGACCTGCCTACTTCTCGCATCGGCTCTGCCGCACAGGGCTATGTCGAGCTGTATGGGCGGGCATTGCCCGATCCCGAGCACTTGATCGTCAGCCCGTTTTCCGCCGTGCGCTGCGTCTGGTACCGCTTCCAGGTATTCCAGCGCCATGATCGCCGGCACTGGCGCCTGACGCATGAAGGCGCCAGCCATGAAACCTTTGTCATCAGCGACGGCACTGGGCAGTGCTTTGTCGACCCAGACCATGCGGAAGTTGTCGGGCCGGAACGCAGGGTCAGCTATGCCGCGGACTATAAGCGCGTGGAGGATATCCTGTTTGCCGGGTCGATTTACGTGCTGGGAGAATTCACCACGGTGGGTGGCGCGAATATGCCGCTTAACCAGAAGGAGGATGTTTCCGAATTGCTCGCGGAATGGAAACGCGACAAAGCCGGCCTGCTGGAACGCTTTGACCTGGACGGCAACGGCGAGATCGACCTCAAGGAGTGGGAGCTGGCGCGCCGGGCCGCCGCGCGCGAGGTGGAGAGGCAGCATCGCGAATTGCGCACCGCGCCCGGCGTGCATGTAATGCGGGCGCCAGCCGATGGCCGCCTGTTCCTGCTTTCCAGCCTGCCGCCGCAGCGCCTCAAGCGGCGTTATTTATTGTTATGTTGGCTGCATGGGCTGGTGTTTGTGGCGCTTATGCTGGTGTTGCTGCATTTGCAGTCGGGCCGGTTTTTAGCGTGACAGCGTTTTCGCATGAATGCGCTATGCTAAAATCCCACCCCTATGACTACCGATACCACTGCAAGCCAAACCCTGGATAAATCCTTTGAACCCAAGAACATAGAAAGCCGCTGGTACCAATTCTGGGAAGAGCGCGGCTACTATGCAGCCGGACTGGATTCCAGCAAGCAAGACAACTTCTGCATCCTGCTGCCGCCGCCCAACGTGACGGGCACGCTGCATATGGGGCACGGTTTCAACCAGACTATCATGGACGCGTTGACGCGCTATCACCGCATGCGCGGCGACAACACCCTGTGGCAGCCGGGCACCGACCATGCCGGCATCGCCACGCAGATCGTCGTCGAGCGCCAGCTGGATGCGCAAGGCGTCAGCCGCCACGACCTCGGCCGCGAAAAATTCCTGGAGAAAGTCTGGGAGTGGAAGGAATATTCCGGCGGCAGCATCACCAAGCAAATGCGCCGCCTGGGTACCTCGCCGGACTGGAGCCGCGAGCGCTTCACCATGGACGAGGGCTTGTCGCGCACCGTGACGGAAACCTTCGTTCGCCTGTATAACGAGGGCCTGATTTATCGCGGCAAGCGCCTGGTGAACTGGGACCCCAAGCTGCACACGGCTGTTTCCGACCTCGAAGTGGTTTCCGAGGAAGAGGACGGCCACCTCTGGCATATCCGCTATCCATTGGCGGACGGCAATGGCGAGTTGACCGTCGCCACGACGCGTCCTGAAACCATGCTCGGTGACGTCGCCGTAATGGTGCATCCCGAGGACGAGCGCTATGCGCACCTGGTCGGCAAGCACGTCAAGCTGCCGTTGTGCGGCCGGGAGATTCCGGTGATTGCGGACGACTACGTGGACCGCGAGTTCGGCACGGGAGTGGTCAAGGTGACGCCTGCGCACGATTTCAACGACTATGCCGTGGGCCAGCGCCACAAGCTGCCGATGATCAGCATCCTCACATTGGATGGCCATATCAACGATGCCGCGCCGGCGCAATACCAGGGCCTGGAGCGTTTTGCCGCGCGTAAGCAGGTGGTGGCCGACCTCGAAGCGCAGGGCTTCCTGGTCAAGGTCGATAAACACAAACTCAAGGTGCCGCGTGGCGACCGTACCGGCGTCGTGATCGAGCCCATGCTCACCGACCAGTGGTTCGTCGCCATGAGCAAGCCGGGCGCGGACGGCAAGAGCATTACCGAAAAAGCGCTGGAAGTGGTCGCCAACGGCGAAATCCGTTTCGTGCCGGAAAACTGGGTCAACACCTACAACCAGTGGCTCAACAACATCCAGGATTGGTGTATCTCGCGCCAGCTCTGGTGGGGGCACCAGATTCCCGCGTGGTACAGCGATGACGGCAAGGTCTATGTCGCGCACAACGAAACCGAGGCGATCCAGCTCGCCGCCAACGATGGTTACCGCGGCAACCTGAAGCGTGACGAAGACGTGCTGGATACCTGGTATTCCTCCGCCCTGTGGCCGTTCTCTACCTTGGACTGGACCGGCGACGAGGAAAAGGACAAGGCCAACCTAGCCTTGCAGCAATTCCTGCCGTCCTCGGTGCTGGTGACCGGCTTCGACATCATCTTCTTCTGGGTGGCGCGCATGGTGATGATGACCAAGCACATCACCGGCAAGATTCCGTTCAAGGATGTCTATGTCCACGGCCTGATCCGCGATGCGGAAGGGCAGAAGATGTCCAAGTCCAAGGGCAACGTGCTCGACCCGATTGATTTGATCGACGGCATTGGCATCGAGGAGCTGGTGAAGAAACGCACTACCGGCCTCATGAACCCCAAGCAGGCCGAGCAGATCGAGAAGCGCACGCGCAAGGAGTTCCCGGAAGGCATTCCCGCGTTCGGCACCGACGCCTTGCGTTTCACCTTCGCCTCGCTGGCCTCGCCCGGCCGCGACATCAAGTTCGACCTGCAGCGCTGCGAGGGCTACCGCAACTTCTGCAACAAGCTGTGGAACGCCACCCGCTTCGTCCTCATGAACACCGAGGGCAAGGATTGCGGCCTGGAAGACTGCAAGACCCAGCCCGAGGGCTACCTGGACTTCTCGCAGGCCGACCGCTGGATCGTCAGCCTGTTGCAGCGCACCGAGGCCGACATCGAGCGCGGCTTTGCCGAATACCGTTTCGACAACGTGGCGCAAGCCATCTACAAGTTTGTCTGGGATGAATATTGCGACTGGTACCTGGAGCTGGCCAAGGTGCAATTGCAGAACGGCAGCGAGGCGCAACAGCGCGCCACGCGCCGCACGCTGCTGCGCGTGCTGGAAACCATCCTGCGCCTCGCCCATCCCTTGATGCCGTTCATCACCGAGGAAATCTGGCAGACCGTGGGCCCGCTGTCCGGCCGCACCGGCCCCAGCATCATGCTGGAGCAATACCCGATCAGCCAGCCGGCCAAGCTGGATGAGCAGGCCGAAGCCTGGGTCGCCTTGCTCAAGGAAGCCGTGGATGCCTGCCGCAGCCTGCGCGGCGAGATGAACGTGTCGCCCGCCGCGCGCGTGCCGCTGATCGCTGTGGGCGACAACGACAAGCTGGCAATCTATGCGCCTTACCTCAAGGCGCTGGCCAAGCTGAGCGAAGTCGAGATCATGGCCGACCTGCCCGAGGCGGAAGCGCCGGTGGCCTTGGCGGGCGACTTCAAGCTCATGCTCAAGATCGAGATCGACGTCGCCGCCGAGAAAGAGCGCCTGGGCAAGGAAATCAGCCGCCTTGAGGCGGAAATCGCCAAGGCGCAGGCCAAGCTGGGCAATGAAAGCTTCGTGGCGCGTGCGCCAGCCGCCGTGGTCGAGCAGGAAAAAGCCAGGCTGGCGGCATTCAGCGACACAGTGGCAAAACTGCAGGCGCAACTTGCCAAGCTGAAATAAGGCAAGCCGGGCGCTGAATAAAAGGACGTTTCATGATTACGCAACCACAAAATCCCAGTGCCCGTGTCCTGCTGTTCTCGCTCAAGGGTTCCATCATCCCGGTGATCTGGCGCAAGGTATTGTTCACGACCTTGCTGAGTTCCCTAGTGGTGGCAACCCACGGCAGGGCGGCTGTACCCCACTAAGCAGTCACGCCACTCTTTTTCTGATATAGAAGATGAACTCTTTCTGAGGAGCATTGCCATCTTCACCGACAGACAGCATTTCATGGCCGGTCTGTTTGCAAAAGGCCTGGAAATCTTTGACTGAGCCGGGATCGGTGGCGATGACTTTCAGTATCTCTCCTGAACCAACATCAGCCAGCGCCTTCTTGCAGCGCAGGATGGGGAGCGGACATTTGAGGCCGCGCGCATCGAGTTCTTGATGAAATTCCATGATCAATCCGTTTTTGTGACAAAAGTATAGCCGGCATTGGCCCAGGCCAGGATGCCGCCACGCAGGTTATACACATTCCCGCGTTCCATGTTGCCTGCGATGAATGCCGCTGCCTGTGCGGATCGGATGCCGCTATGGCAATAGAACACCAGCGGGGTTTCCTCATGCTCGCACAATAGGCTCCCCATGCCGGGAATCACCATCATGGGCAAGTGCATGGCGCCTTCGATCACGCCGCGCGCCACCTCGTCATCGTTACGCACATCGACGAGGATGGCTTTTTGCGAGGAAAGCAACGCATGCAGCTCTTGCGCGTCGATGTCGGTGTGGCTGGCCATGAGAAATCCAAACAACTGAAGAAAGAGCGCGCCATCTTACCATAACCATACACTAGTCTTTTCTTGAGCTATTGATGCGGTTGCCGCCTATTGGTAGCTAAACATGCTTGTGCTCGCTCCAAGTCAGCCATACCCGCATATCGAATTCCAACTGGAGATAGCTAGGCTCCATATAGTGGCATAGCTGGTAGAACGCCTTGTTGTGGTCGTGTTCTTTCAGGTGAGAGAGTTCATGCAACCACGATCATGCGCAGGAATGCTTCCGGCGCATCGCGAAAAAGTGCCGCAATGCGGATCTCGTTCTTGCTTTTCAACCTGTTGCCTTGCTTGCGGAAGACCAAGGTGTTGGTGCCTGGCGTGCCTTTACCGGGTCATGATGGCGGTATTCTCGACATTCCCACCTTGTGTGGGCAATTGGAAGGTGTGAACATACTGGCGTGAAACTCCAAAGTTTTCTTACTGGATTGATGGCAAGAGCAAGCAGGAAGTGGATATCGTCACCAGCATTGCAGACCGCCTCGTGCCGTTTGAAGTGAAATATCAGGATACTCCAATCACGCCAGCTCGCCTGAAAGGCAGGTACCGCAGGAGGTATGTGCTTACCCAGCGCTGGGGAAGATTTCAGGCGCATTCCTGTAATGAAGCCAGGCAAACATAGTAAGGAGCCTCAGGAAGAAAATTCAGCCATTGGAGAGGTTGTGGCTATTCCGGCACCCGTTGCATGTTATTGGATGTCGGAGTGATTTTATCGAGAGCACATTTCGTGTGTGGCAGGCAATATATTGATTAAGGAATGCGTGTAATGGTTGATAACTCATCGCAAGATTATGTGACCATTCTTGATGGAGAGTGGTAAAGGTATGAATCAGTGGTCGATTCTCTTGTCACTGCATGCGCTTTCAATTGCGCAGACTCTAGGGCCGGAATAGGCTGAAAGATTGCTCAGGAATCGTGGGTGTTTATCAGGCATTGCCTAGTAATGAAAAAGGGCTAGCCCATCACTGAAGCTAACCCTTTGGTATTCCTTGGTGGTGGGATACTCACCCGTCACCGACCGTCACATGAACGCATGCAAGCTAGGCTATACAAGTTTTTACGTGCTAAAGCGTAATGCTTCACGGTTCACCATGGCGTTAAAGCTCGGCAAAAATGTATGTCAATATCATCTACCGAAGCACCCTCACGCTTCGTGCCTTCTGCTTCAGGCGCAAAGACTCCGACTTACTGATCGATCTCAAATACCAAAAAATTCTCATTTGAGAATGATGGCTGCTGAATGAAAAGCGATTTAACGGCCCCTGGGCTAGCGCGATCCATAACGACCCAATTCGGCCGTGGATTCATGTTCTTAAAATTTGAAACGTCAAGGTCCGCATAGAATTTTGATGAATCCATTCTGCCGTTTGGTCCTGTTGGGACACCTCTGATATTTACGTACCTTGCATAGTTCTCCTTTAGGCAACGGTCTTCAAAGGGGAAGCCGTTACCATGATAAGTGCCACGCCCAGTAAGCAACGGAATCTCGACAGGCAAAAAACCGCCGGAAGCAATTTCGCTGGCTGGATCTGTATTGCTGACAATCCAATCAAAGAGCTGCTTTTTGTTATCGTCAAAATGGTCATGTGGAGACTTAAGGTTGACAAATCCCGCGAGGCTTAATATGAGAAACAACAGAATAATGATGGCCGAACAAAGATATCTATACAATGTTAATCTTGGGTTAGAGAGAATATTAAATTTTACATTCTTTAATGCACCGAAATAATGTGAAGGCAGATGATTGAATTTTGCTTGAAGCTGAATCAAAACAAGAGCAATGCATACCGCTGCCATCCAATAGCCGAAGGCAGTAAATCTAGCCGGAGATATCAGCATCAAGGTTGTAGATAGCGGATATTTCTCTACAAACACATACTGCAAAGCAATAGCTGACGAGTAAACTACTAGGAATGAAAATGCGATCATTGCTGCATTTTTTTGCCTCATTAGGAATAGAGCAAGTCCGGAGCCTAAAAAAACAAGATTTAGCAGAAGGAACGGATAAAACCAGGGAAATGATCCCATGGCGACAAATCTGCTTGGTATGTAATGCTCTGGATGTAACCAAGAGAAATACTGAAAATACTCATCAGCAGTAAGCGCCCCAGAGTCTGAAAAGAACTTGATAAAAACAAGGCCCAGAAAAATAGCGCTGTTTAAGAGAATTACTCTTGCTTTGTCGCGAGACCACGCAAGCATTATCGTAAAAAAAATTGCACCGCCTATAGAGTAGGCGGGGTGCGCTAAGGCGGAAAGAAAAGCTAGCAGCGATCCAAGCGCCTTCAATCCCATGCGGCCAGAGCTTAATGCAAATACCCCAAAGGATATAAGCGAAATAGAAAATACAGAAGGGTGAAAATATGTTCCCCATCCACTCCACCAAGCGATAGTTAGCTGACTCACTCTTCCTGGAATTGTTATTGCGACAGCAGTAAAAATAAAATAAACGGCCGCACTAATATTGCTTCTTCCATGCGTACTCGATTGAAGCCCAAAATACAACGCCATTGGAAGAGCTGCGCTATTAATTAGCATCCATAGGTAGAGAGTTTTATACCAGTCTAGTCCAAGATGGATAGGCCAGGCAGTCAATAGACCGAAAATTGCCCGCCCGTTGTTCTCCCCAAAGCAAGATGTAAAGAAATCATTTATGATCATCCCAGGCTTATCGATTGAGGCGTAGTAAGTGGCCATATCAAGATCTGGCCAGCCCCATGGATCAATACCCCGCCAAACAAAAAAAAATATTCCAGCAATGCCAATCAGATATCCTGGAAGGAAACTTGAACCGAATGAGGTATTGTTGGAGTTTTTAAACATCATATTTTCCTGAGCAGATCTTAAGCAAAGTCATTAAGACCTCAAGATTCCCTTTGAAGGAAGAAATTTTTGTCGGAACGACTCCTTTCGGATAACGCCTTACTGTAGGAAGCTCCAAGCAAGCAAATCCGCTTCTTGGTGCTTGCCATGACATATAAGCAAGCAGCTCATAATTTAAAAAAACATCTCTAAAAGGGCTCGTCTTCGGACTTATGAGCAATCTTCTGCTGTAACCCCTGAAACCTTGTGTAGTGTCTGTCCATTTAAATCCAGACGCAATGCTTAGACACGGTGCATGGATGTACCGGATCGCAAAGTCTCGTAACTTTGGCGTGTTCACTGCCACACCACCAGGCAGGAAACGCGATGCCTGAACAAAATCAATCCCGCCTTTTAGCGCCTCGATAAATCGCGGTATAGCCTCAGGGTCATCCTTATCATTGCCATCGATAGTAACAATACCTTTGTATCCCTGATCAAGCGCAAACGCATAAGCACATCGAAGTTGCGCGCTCAGTTTTCCTGGGCCTTTTTTAACCACAAGCCCTCTGACACCTACTTGCTTTAGCGCATCCAGCTCCAAAGAACCGTCGGTGCTGCCACCGTCAACAATAATGATGTCAGCTATCCCAGAAATACGGTTGGCCTCCATCCGTTTGAGTAGGCTATTAATACGCTCTCCTTCGTTAATCACGGGGATGACAACGCAGTAAGCATGTTGTTTGCCCAACCACAACGGTGTCTCCATTGCGGGTACTTGCCACTTTGCTCGCTCTTCTGGGGAAATATCTTGTGTCGTATTCATTTGTTTATGCAACCCGAGCAGTGATAAGAGCCACGCCTGCAACTACAAGCAGGATACCGGCACCTGTGGTCCAGTGAAAGGGTTCACGGAAAATCAAAACGGAAAAAAGTGCGACCGTTACTACCGCCCCGGAAGTCAGTACCGGGTGGGCAACATTCAAGGGCAACCTGGCCAGTGCAGCGGCATAGAGCAGGAAAGCCCCACCGTATAGACCTAAGCCGAGCCAGAAGGGCCAGTTGCTCAAGGCTGCCAACGGATCTGCAAGGGAGGGGAACCTTCTCGGTGGCATCATGGCCATCTTGACCAGTACGCTGGCAGAAGCGTTTGCGGCGATGCCAAGCACCAAGATCAACCATTTCATCTGGCCACCCCATGTTGGGTCCGGTAGCACTCTACGGCACAAACCAGTGCCCGTTCAATGGACTGTAGGTGCGGTCCATCCTTGGTGGCGACCATCTCTATCGAAACCAGATGTTCTGGAAGGTATTGACTCAGGGCCCTGTGCATTAACTGATGATCAGTCCCGCCATCACCCAAGGGCAGCAGATCCGGTTCACTCGCATGAACGTGCCCGATAAATTTAGAACTGCACTCCAGCACAGCTTCGGGAGATTCTCTATTGATCGTTAAGGCACCAGTATCAAACTGCATCCGGATAGCCTCGTGACCAACCGCTGCGACAACATGGGCTGTCTCAGCGCTGGTGGTCATGAAATTCGCACCATATCGGGTTGGGTTGGGCTCCAAGCACATGATGACACCATGTTCTTGAGCAACATTACCCAGACGTCGAAAAAAGCTAACCGCCTGCTCAAGGGCTTGTGCGTCACTCAATCCGGAGCGGTCACGATTCTTTGGAGAGCCAAATACCAATCGCGTTGCGCCAAGACCCGCACCGATGCGGCACACCGCTCGCAGATGCTCCAGCATCGCCTGTTGGCTCTTAGTATCACCAAATACATTGAGTCCTGTCGTGCCAAACAACAAAGATTGCATGCCCGTGATCTCAATGCCGTGATCTGCCCACCACTGCCTAACCTTCGCAATATCCTCATATCTGGCACTCACAGGATCAGGAAAGTACTTGCCAGGCGCTACATCAACAGCATCAACGCCGAACTTGCCAAGCAGCTTTGCGACAGAAGTATCCTCTGATATGTCCCAGGCAATATTTGAAATGGCGAGCCTCACGATACTGCCCCGCTTTCACTCTTTAAGGTCATGGGTTCGGACTGGGCATAGGCTCTAATCGCCTGAATGGTTTCACGGGTGCTGTACTGATACTGACCAAGCGAGCCAAAAATTTGCGCGTGCCGTGTTTGCATGTCGTAACGAGCGGGCGGGTTTTCCAGTGTCTGAATAAATGGTCTACCAAAGCCCTGCAGCGAGACATCTGCAACGCTGATCGGTTCAGCAGTCAGATGCACCAGTGATAGACCCGCGTTCAACGCCATTTGGATGTCATACCAAAGGTTGATCATGGGATAAAATTGGAAAATGCCTCGGCTCTCAATCGCGTGAAGATTGTTGTTATTAAGAAAATCAAAAATCACGTTCTTGCGTAAGCCAGGCCCCACCAAGCCAGGCAGACGAACAATCAGATGACTCTGGAAATGCTGCTCGACAAATTTCTCAAGTAGTCGGCGATGGAGTCCGTAAGCATGCAAACCTGACTCATCAACCGGCGTAGATTCATCAACGCCGATTGGCTCCTTGAATACATCGACAGTGCTGATCAATATGAATTTTTTGCACTTGATAGTTCGAAGGTGGTTGATCAGGGATTCAATCTTTTTTCGATCATCTGCCGGATCACGATTGGCAAGCCACTTCTGCGCTGGCGCACCTGCACACACCACTACATCGAATTCACGATTTTCAATTTCGTGAATATTGGTTGAGCGGAACAGCGCAGAAAAATCTGCCTGCTTAAGAAGCGTGCTTCCGACAAAACCAGAGAATCCAATCAGCGCGTTTTCCATCAGCACTCCTGTAAGCTCTTGAACTCTTCTGTTTCGAGTTTTTCAAGAACATCGTAAATATTGTCTATCTTCCCACCCAACACCGAATAGCAGCCAGGCAGTTCCGCATGTTTTTCGAAGAGGATCGGGCGACCATCATCCCCTTCGTTCTTGACCAAAACGGTTTTGACCTCGAATAAAGAGTCGACATAATTCGCTTCAAGTACGGAAGGTAGATATCGGCCTACATCCCTGACCATGCGATCGACACGAGTAGCACGATCGTATTCATCGAGCTTCCTGTACGGGTCAATGCCCTGCTCATCCTGCCAGTTAAAGTGTGGGGTGTAACGAACGTGCGACAGCGTGTGCAGGTCACGAGCAGGGAACGGCATCATTGAGAAAAATGGACCGTCCATGACTGTGACCCCAATTTCCTTGAGCACGCCTGGCGCCTGCATAAGCGCCATTTCAGTAACCTCCTGCTTGAGATCCATTTTGGTGCCAGGAAAGTCGCCTGAAAACTGATTCAGTCCACTGTAGGTGCAGTTGAAGACGTACCGACAATTTATTGACGAGGCATCTCCAGACTTCGACTGGATGGCTACACTCAAGCTTTTGTCGGCTGGCGAACGGGAAATCGCTAAAGCACGAGTTGAGTAATGGATCTCGACACCTGCATCCTGAAGCTCTTTGACTGCCCATTCGGCAAGTCGCGTTGAGTCGAAGGCATATTCCTCAACGAGAAATACATCTTCAATCAGTCGAGGCTCAAAAAGCCGCTTTAAACCGGCTTCAGCGGGCTTGATGTTCGCGCCGATCTCATGGCAAAAACGCTCAAATTGCTTGGCCGTTACTTTAGAGTTACGTCTTGCAATAGCGTAAAGCTTTACAAAATCCTGCTTAACGGCGTGCGGCCAATCTCGCACAAAGCGAGGCAAATTGACTCGGCTACGAAATGCCGTCGTAAAGCTTCTAGGATAGTGGTATCCATTGTGTACACGCGCCTGGTTGTTATACGAGGCACGGACCAGCAGTTTCGACTCGCGCTCCAGGAGGATCACTCGGCGCAACCCACGGGTCTTGGCAAGGTAGATCGCGATGGCAGAGCCGTAGAAGCCCCCGCCAATGATGACCGCGTCTGCAGTGCAAGATTGCACGGTCATGCAACAACCTGATCTGAATTGGGCAAGTCACGCTTTGCTGACGACGAGACATCCTCAATGTTTAGCTTCTCCCGGCGGGTCATGCGTGCGCTCGTAAACTCTTGGCCAACGTGATACAGCGGCCCCTCATTACTGAGGCTCGCCATATGCAAAATGTATTCTCCAAGCACTAAAAGCACGAGTGAAATCAGGAAAAACATGCCTGATTGTTGCAATGACATACTCACCCAACCTGGCGCCACGTCTGTTTTTAAAATACCAACGGCTATAACATAAACCGAATAAATTAAGTTGGCCGCAGCCCCAAACAAGGACAACGTTGTCACAAGTCGCATTGGTGCTTGTGTTGTCGAAACGAGGATGCGCATGCCTCGATCAATGCTTTCCCCCAATTTTTTGGTATTCCTTGCAAGTGGTTTGCTGCTGTACTCCATGTTGATACGCGCAAAACCGCCTGTTGCCGGCAAATGCCGGTAAGTAACTGCAGGCTGGGGGTGCTGCAAGATAAAGTTAACTACACGCTTACTTAGCAGCCTGTACTGGGGCGCCTCTTTGGCCAGATGTATTCCATTGAACGATTTGTACAGGAAATTGAAGGCAGCATAGGCCGCACCGTATGCGAGACTTTGGCGTGGTTTCTGCTGGTTATTTGCAAAAACCACATCTGCCCCCATAACTGCTTTATCGAGCATTTCTGGCAAGAAGCCGATGTCGTCGAGCTGAGGATCAATGACAGCGACGAAATCACCAAGCGCATTCTCGAGCCCCACCCATGAAGCTGTGTCACCATCAACTTCCTTGGTAAGAGCATAAACTTGTAAGTTTGGATAGCCCGATTGACCGGTTAGATTTTTGAGTACGTTGATGCTTTCATCATCAGACGCGTTGTCAACAATAATCAACTCGTAATCGGTGACGAGTGATGACAATTTTTCAGAGGCACTGTGAATAATGCCCTCTAGCTGATGGCCTTGATTGCGTACAACATACACAATCGACAGAAATACCGGGAAAAACGCCATTCTTATGGTCCCCACAACACGCATCTTTGCGATGTGTTTGCATTTATCTACAAAATCTTGTCATTTTAAACCCTGGGGGGGGGGACGTCACCCTGTTCGAGCTTCCCCCACGAATCTTCCTCAATTTTCATGCCAGCAAGAGGTGCAGAGGCGTAAGCAACCCCTTCTGCCTGCCGGCGACGGACAAGGCCTGGAAGCTTTTTCCCTGCCGCCCACACCCACTTCAGCAACTCAGCGGGGAGGCTTTCGTGCTCGCCCCGATTCACCTTCCTCCTCAGTGTCGAGCGCTGTAGCGCCCCGGCACCGAGGTTGAAGGTGAAAGAAACCAGCGCGTCGAACTGCCCATCCGTCAGTGGCACCGAGATCAGCCGCAGCACGGCTCGCTCGGCGATCCTCACGTCCTTACGCAGAAGCTCAGTGGCCTCTGCTTGCGTGACGCCCGCTGCGAATTGATCATGTTCATGTGCCAGCACCACATGGCCGTAGCCGATGGTCGGGTAGCCGGCCGGGCAGGTGTAGATGGTATGACTGAAGCCCTCAAACCTTTTGATTAGGTTGAGGCCTTCCTCGGTGACTTGACGCATCAGCCACCCCGGCGCATCTTGCTGATCTGACGGCTGCCGAACCAGAAGGACATCACGGCAGCAAATAGCGCCTGGGTTTCATCATCCCACGTGGCCTGCAGAGCTGCTGCAAGCGTAACGCCGTCGGTTTGCAGCAAAGTGGCCAAGGCCGAGACCTTCACCACCGCAAAGACCAGAAAGAAGGCATAGGTGATGACCGGACGCACCGACGCCTGTAACGCTTCCACCCAAGGCGAGCCCGTAGGATGGTTGGCATAGCTGTAGAGCGCCTGGCTTTCGGCAACATCAGCCGCAATCTGGATTTCTTCCAGGCGCTGGCTGTGGCCCAGCCGCTGCTGCTCCATCTGCCGATCCAGGATCGCCAGTTCGTGTTTGCGGTCCTGGCTGTCGCGAAACAGCTTGAGGAATTCCGGGAAGGTGCTGCTGAGGAAGCCCAGCAGTGATCCGAGCAGGGTCAGCATGATCAGTGCCCCCCAAAGAGCTTCAACTTGATCAGTGCGCCGGCAACCAGGGCCAAGATGAAGCCAGTGGTCACCATCCGCACCAAGGTCTGCCAAGCCGTGTGCTTAGCGGTGTTGAAGGCTTCGAGCAGTCCACGCAATTCACGAATGTCGGCAGCTGCGCTTTCGCCATCCAGACCGACATCGGTCATGGCGCGCTTGGCGCCGCGTTCGGCCGCGTCCTCGATCAGTCGCTCAAATTCGTCCAGCGGCATGGATACCCAGCCGTCTCGAGTGGTCGGTGTGTTCATCACGGTCTCCAGAAACAAGAAACCCCGCACAGGGGCGGGGTCGATGGGGTAAAAGGAATCAGCAGGTCACGGGGCGCTGGGGATGGCCAGGGTCGTTGTGTGTTTGGGGGGCTTGGTGTGCCCGGCTCTGGCCTTGCCTGATTTACCGGCTGAGATTTCCAGGGACATGCTCCAGCTTTGCCCAGCCAGTTGGTGGGTGACCGACTCGATCAGGTAGGTGCCGTCGACTTCTTGCTTGAACCCCTGCAACAGCCGGATGGTTAACCTCACCACGCTGGCGCCGGACATCGTGGCCGCCATCCTGGATGAAACGCTGCCCTCAGATGTGACGCTGTTTGATCTCGCGTCGGGGACACCGCTGCTTTGGGATGAGCAGCGCGCAATCTTGAACACCAAGGAATCTTGACGGCACCTGCCGTGTCATTACGGTTACCGGGCCAAAGCAGCTTTCAAAATTTACTCGTCAGCTGATGGCAACCTGGGCCTTGGACTGGCAACTCTTGCAAGTCGCACTGGACAGCTTGGGCTCAACAGACCCGCCGTCGCCATCCCAGGTTGTTTGGAAGTGCGTGAAGCTCGCACTGCTTTGCCACCATGAACCGTTCCAGTTGGAGCCTTTGTCGAGGATTTTCTGCGACTCGTTGGCACCACATTTCGGGCAAGTGAGCGTATAGGTCGTTTGATCGATGATTCCCATGACCATCTCCTGATGGATTCATAAGTGCTCATCCTACCAATTCCAAAAAACAACCGCTTGATCAATCAACGCGCAAGCCGTTGATTTACATAGGGCAAAGGCGTGTCGCCTGCGGACTTCGGGCAGTTTTGAGCCGGCCAGAAACGAGAGAGGAATGGCCCGGAGAGAGCGCCATGTGGCCAGTGGGAGGGTGGCAGCCGGGCTGTCGAAGTCCGCAAACCTACTCAGCGTTCCGCGCGTGTTCGCGGGGTCTGGCGGGAGCACATAAGAAAAAACCCCAACCGAGAGTGGTTGGGGTTCGAATTTTGGTGGCCAGGGGCAGAATCGAACTGCCGACACGCGGATTTTCAATCCGCTGCTCTACCAACTGAGCTACCTGGCCATACTACTTACTTATTACGTTGGCTCTTGAGCTCACGCAAGGCCAGCATTATAGCAAACTTCGGCGTTTCGTCTAGCTGGGATCGAAAAAATTCGTGTTTTATTCCCGTGGTTTAAAAAAGTTGCGTGCTCGGGTATGCTCCAGGCTTGATTTAAAAAGTAAATTTCATGAGTCACCAACCACTGCCATTGCCAGAATTTGCGATATCCCCATTGGACCACGGTCTGAAAGCCGCGCTGCAAGCCAAGATCGACAATAAAACCAAACCGAGAGGTGCATTGGGCCAGCTTGAAGGCCTGGCGTTGCAGCTTGGCCTGATCCAGCAATCATTGACGCCTGTCCTGCAACGTCCGGCCATGCTGGTGTTCGCGGGCGACCATGGGGTGGTCGAGGAAGGCGTCAGCCCATATCCAAAGGAAGTCACGCGGCAGATGGTGATGAACTTCCTGAATGGCGGCGCGGGGATCAATGTGTTTACGCGCCAGTATGGGATGCGGATCAGGATTGTGGATGCCGGGGTGTGCCATGAGTTCTCGGCGCATCCGGAGCTGATTCGTGCCAAGGTCAGCATGGGAACCAGTAACTTCCTCAAGATGCCCGCTATGTGCCCGTATATGTGCAACCAGGCCCTGGTCAACGGTTACAAGCTCGCACAGGCGGAAGCCGGTGCCGGCACCAATGTGATGGGGTTCGGTGAGATGGGAATCGGCAATACCACTTCCGCTTCGGCCATTGTCGCGGTGCTGTGCAATTTGCCGGTGGAGCAATGCGTCGGCCGCGGCACTGGCCTGGATGACGCCGGCGTGGCGCACAAGGCGGACGTGATCCGCCGGGCGATAGCACGCCATCAGGTGGACAATAAAGATCCTTTGGCGGTGCTGGCGACTTTTGGCGGATTCGAGATCGCCATGATGGTGGGCGCGATGTTGGGCGCTGCAGAACAGCGAGTCGCTCTGTTGGTCGACGGCTTTATCGCGACGGCAGCCTTGCTGGTGGCGAGCCGGATAGCTCCCGCTATATTGGAGTACTGTATTTTCGCGCACTGTTCCGACGAGGCGGGTCATAAACTGGTGCTGGAGCAACTGAAGGCCAAGCCTTTGCTCAACCTTGGCTTGCGCCTTGGAGAGGGGACTGGCGCTGCGCTGGCGTATCCGCTGGTGCAGGCCGCGGTGAATTTCCTCAATGAGATGGCGTCGTTCGACTCTGCCAACATCAGCCGGCAGGGTGCTTCATGAGCCAGCAATGGCGCTTGTTCCTCCTTGCATTGGGCTTTTTCACGCGCCTGCCGGTGCCCGCCATCCAGAATTTTGATTCCGCCGAGCTGAACGATGCGGCACGCTATTTCCCGCTGGTGGGCATTCTCGTCGGGTTGATGGCGGCGCTGGTATTGTATTTGAGCTTGCAAATATTGCCCGCAACGGTGGCTATCGTCCTCAGCATGGCGGCGACGGCATGGTTGACCGGCGCGTTCCATGAGGATGGGTTGGCGGATACCATGGACGGCCTGGGTGGCGGCTGGACGAAAGAACAAGCGCTGGCCATCATGAAGGATTCTCGCATCGGCAGCTATGGCGCGATAGCGCTTTTCCTGGCTTTGCTGCTTAAATTTGCCAGCCTTGACCATATCAGGATTGAATTGGTGCCGTTCGTCCTCTTAGCGGCCCATGCCGCGAGCCGGCTTGCCGCCGTGCTGGTGATGGCTACCCAGGAATACGTGCGGGAGGAGGGCAAAGCCAAGCCTTTGGCGGCCAAGCCGTCGGTCGCGAGCCTATGGATTGCCGCAGTGTCGGGCCTGGCGCCAATGGCATTGCTGCCGGCCAGGCTGTGGCTTGCGTTGCTGCCGGTCGTGCTTGTCTGGCTCTGGTTTAGCTTCAAGCTAAGGCAGCGCCTGGGAGGTTATACGGGCGATTGCCTGGGCGCCATGCAGCAGCTCACTGAGCTGGCGTTTTATCTCGGCGTTTTGATTCTGGCATCCTGATATGTGGAGTATGTAATTGGAAATTTACCTGGTGCGTCATACGACGCCGGATGTTCTGCCCGGCACATGCTACGGGCATAGCGATATTGACGTCACGGAGACGTTTCTTGCCGAGTTCGATGCGTTGTACCCCAAGCTCAAGCACCTCAAGCATCCCGCTATTTACAGCAGCCCCTTGCAACGCTGCATGAAGCTGGCCGAGTCGGTAGCCGCCACATTCAGCCCGCGGGTGGCGGTGCAAGCTGATGCCAGGCTCAAGGAGCTGAACTTCGGTGATTGGGAAATGCAATCCTGGAACGATATCCCGCGCGGGCTGGTGGACGTATGGGCGGAGGACCATGTGCGGCACGTGCCACCGAATGGGGAGTCCTTCCTGCAGCTTTCCCAGCGCGCGCAATCCTTTGTTGCAGATTTGCAGCATCATGAACGGCCGGCCCTGGTGTTCACGCATGCCGGCGTCATCCGGGCGCTGGCCGGCTATGCGCTGGACCTGCCGCTGGTGCATACCTTCAAGCTGCAGATCGACTATGCCAGCGTGAGCAAGATCATCGTGGAAGAACGGTTGACCAGGGTGGCCTACGTCAATCGCTGACGCGTTGGTGTTGGAATGCCTTAGGGTTGAGGTATCTAAAAATTTAAGTTGGCTAGCGCCGCTGCCAGTTTCTGCCAACCGTCCGCAGGGGGCAAGCCAATCCGCACTCCCTGCCGTGCCGGGAAATGCCGCGTCCAGACGCCTTGATGTGCCAATTGCGCATGCAGGTGCTCCGCATGCGCTAATTTCAACCACTGGAACAACGCGCAGCCATTGAGCGGCGGCAGGCCGGCCTGCTGCAGCATCTCCGCCAATTGCTGGCTTTCAGCCAGCATCCTTGCGCGGTTATGCTGCCGCCACGAATGGTCGGCCAGTGCGGCCTGGGCTACTATCCTAGCTGGGCCGGTGACGGTCCAGGGGCCTAATATATCAGCAGCACGGTCCAATAGCGATGGTTCTGCCAGCAGAAAGCCCACGCGCGCGCCGGCCAGGCCAAAGAATTTCCCCAGAGAGCGCAGGATGATGAGCCCGGGCTGATGGCTGTATGCCGCCAGGCTATGTTCTGGGGTGCTGTCCATGAAGGCTTCGTCCAAGATCAGCCAGCCCCCGTGCTGCGAGAGGGCTCGATGCCACTCCAGGAGCGCACCGGGCGCAATCAGGCGGGCAGTGGGATTGTTGGGGTTGCACGCTAGCAGCACATCGGTTTCAGCAAGGATGTTCGCGTCAGGCAAGTTGTCGATTTCATTGACTTGGTGCCCTTGCTGCCGCCATGCGTGGGCGTGCTCCGCATACATGGGGCCAAGCACGGTGACGCGGCATGGTCCGCGCATTCGCGGCAGGGTCTGGATCGCGGCCTGCGAGCCGGAGGTGGTCAGCAGGTACTGGGCGCCATAATAGTTTGCCGCGATGCGCTCGAGTTGCTGGTCGGTTTCCGGCAGGCGCTGCCACGCCGATGGGGGGATGTCCGGCACTGGGTAGCCGTGCGGGTTGATGCCGGTGGAAAGGTCCAGCCAATCCTCGGGTGCAATGCCGTATTGCTGGCTAGCTGCATGCAGGTTGCCGCCGTGCTCAAGCATGGTATCCCCCGATCAATGCATACATGACGAAAATGACCAGGCACCAGAGCGCGATGCTGCGATCCACCAGCCGCACCGCGGCATGGATGCTCGCAGCCGAGGCGGCTGGCCCGATTCCCAGCGTGGGGCGTACCTTGTCCTGCCCGTGGTAGCGCGCCTTGCCGCCCAGCGTTACGTGCAGCGCGCCTGCTCCTGCCGCCATCACCGGGCCTGCATTCGGGCTGTACCATCGCCCGCCCTGTTGCCGCCAACACGAGAATCCGCTCCTGGCATGCCCGCAAAGCGCGTAGCTCAAGGCGGTCAGCCTGGCGGGAATGAGGTTGAGCAGGTCGTCCAGCCGGGCGGCGGCCCAGCCGAAATACAGGAAGCGCGGCGTGCGGTAGCCCCACATGGCATCCAGCGTATTGGCGAGGCGGAACAGTAACGCGCCGCTGCCGCCGAGCAATACAAACCAGAAGATCGCGCCGAAAATCGCATCGTTGCCATTCTCCAGCACCGATTCCACGCTGGCAGTGGCAATTTCACGTTCATCAAGCGCTGCCGTGTCGCGGCTCACGATCATACCCACAGCATGGCGCGCGGCGGCCAAGTCCTGCTGTGCGAGCGCGTGGTAGATGCGCAGGGCATGCTCCTTGAGGCTGTGCGCGCCAATGGAGAAATACAGCAGCGCGATGTCGAGCAGCCAGCCAAAAGCGGGTAGCCATCGCTGGGCAAGGTGCGTGAGCCAGAAGGCCAAGACAAACGTCGGCAGCAACAATGCTAGCCAGACCAGTAGGCCCAGCAGGCGCGCGATGAAAGGCGCATGTTGGCGGTTGAGGCGTTTTTCCAGTGCTGACGCCAAGTTGCCGAAACCCACCAGCGGGTGCCAGCGTCCAGGCTCGCCCAGCCACAGGTCCACCAGGATGGCGGCGAGCAGCAGGGCTGGGGTTGCAAGAAAAGTAGTGGGATAATGGGCCAATGACATATGCCAACACATTGATGGTTCAGGGCACCACCTCGGATGCGGGCAAGAGCACGCTGGTGGCTGCGTTATGCCGAGTATTGTACCGCAGGGGCGTGCGCGTCGCGCCATTCAAACCGCAGAACATGGCGCTCAATTCCGCCGTGACCAGCGACGGCGGCGAGATCGGCCGCGCGCAGGCCGTGCAGGCGCAGGCGTGCGGCCTGTTGCCGCATACCGACATGAACCCAGTATTGCTCAAACCGAATACCGACACTGGCTGCCAAGTGATCATCCACGGCAAGGTGCTGACCAACCTCGAAGCAACGGCCTACCACGCCTACAAGCCTAAGGCCCGCGAAGCCGTACTGGCTTCATGGCAGCGCCTGCGCGAACAATATGAATGCATCATCGTCGAGGGCGCGGGCAGCCCGGCGGAAATCAATCTGCGGCAGAACGACATTGCCAACATGGGCTTCGCCGAGGCGGCGGATTGCCCGGTAATATTGATCGCCGATATCGACCGCGGCGGCGTGTTCGCCCATATCGTCGGCACCCTGGCGCTACTCTCCGAGTCGGAGAGAAAGCGCATCATCGGCTTCGTCATCAACCGTTTTCGCGGCGATATCGCGTTGCTGCAGCCCGGGCTAGACTGGCTGCAGCAGGAAACCGGCATTCCCGTGCTCGGCGTGTTGCCCTATCTGCGCAACTTGCATCTCGAAGCCGAGGATTCCGTGGCGAGAGATACGCCGGACAAGCCGCAGACCTGGCTGCGCGTGATTGCCCCGGTCCTGCCGCACGTCAGCAACCATACCGACATGGACGCCCTGCGCATGCACCCGCATGTCGATTTCCAGTTCATAGAGCTCAACGAGCCGGTGCCGCCAGCCGACCTCATCATCCTGCCGGGCAGCAAGAACGTGCGCGGCGACCTGGCCGCGCTGGAGTCCCACGGCTGGCGCGAGAAAATTGCCCGCCATCTGCGGTATGGCGGCAAGCTGCTGGGTATTTGCGGCGGATTCCAGATGCTGGGCAGAGAAATTCACGACCCGCATGCGTTGGAAGGCGATGCAGGCTCCAGTGCCGGATTTGGCTGGCTGGACATGGAAACCACCTTGACCAAGGAAAAACACCTTAAAGAAGTTGAAGGCAAACTCACTTTTGCGGATGCCACCGTCACTGGCTACGAAATCCACATGGGTGTCAGCCGTGGTCCGGCCTTAAAACATCCGTTGCTGTACCTTGGCACCCAGCCAGAGGGCGCTTTATCAGAGGATAAGCAGATAGCGGGCACTTACCTGCATGGTTTGTTCGACCACGCCGAAGCCACGCAAGCCTGGTTGGATTGGGCAGGCTATAACCAACTGAAGCAGTCACAAGAAGAAATCGCCCATTACGATTATGTGGCCTTACGTGAAGCTAGCCTGGAGCGCTTGGCGGATGAGGTGGAACAGCATTTGGATTGGGATAGGCTGCATGTATTTGTTGGCAATGAATAATTAAAAAGACAGGGTTGGGGAGTGAACGCTGTGGAGAGACTGGGTCGTTTTATTGTCCATGCTATGGTGGTGTTATTGGCAGTATTGGGTTTGTATACAGCTTCTCTGTATTTGAACAGGCTTGGGTATTGGGCCGTGTTCGGGATGCTGATACTGTTTACATTACCTGTGTTTGTCAGTTTCTCTGAAGGTATGCTGTTCAGGCGTCGTGCGATGCTAGAAAAAGCAGCCCTGCCTGATAGCTCCCTGAAACGTTGGTTCTGGGCAGGCAATATTGCAATTGCCATGCAGTTCTGTCGCGCGTTCTTCTGGGCAGTATTCCTATTGTGTTTGAGTACATTGTTGAGTGTGATGCAATGGTATGTGGTGGCGGTCGATGCACTATTGTTAGGGCTGCTTGCATATATTCTTAATAAACAGCTTTCCGCTCAGCTTAAAGCAGATTATCGGGGGGTATTTGTCAGAAACTGGCCATTATTGTTTTGGCTTAATACAGCTTTCATTGCCTTGGCTTTTTTCTATTTGGATTATGTTTATGGAGCGGTAGATACACGATCTGTAGATTGGACTCTATTGCTGGAACAGGCCAGGGCAAACCAGCTTGATTCTACGGCGACTCAATGGATTGGTTGGTTGATCGGATGGCTGGCAGCGATTGATCAGCTGATTTGGCATGTTGCGCAGAAGCTGATTCCCAATATCGAAATCGTTTCCGATATCTCGCTTTCGTTGATCAAGCTGATGCTTTGGCTGTTAGTGTTATTACCTGCCGGAGTCATAGCATATGCTTTGAATCATTATTTGCTCGGTATGTTAAGTATTGTCAGTCAAATGGGCAGGCAAGAACCACGGATGATTCGTGTCAGTGCGCCGATCAAGATCATCTGTGTGATGACTGTGGTATTGGCTTTTGCCTATTGGCAGTTACCTAACATGACATTCAAGCCCGTGATTGAGCAGGCGAATGGCATCTTGAATCCATGTGAAGTGGATGTGGTGAGAGCGGTAGCACTTCGCAATGCTGCCAGAGACGATATGCAGCAATCCATGCAGGTTGCTCGTGAGGTTGCCCATCAAGACATTGATCATCAGGTAAATCTTGCATTCAGAGGTGTTGAAAACCGGGTGGATAATTATCTGGATTGGTATTTTTCACTCTTTGCTGAATATGGTCGTTTGGGTACTGTAGCGATTAGCACAATGACAGGAAAATCTTTAGAAGATTTCTTGCAGGAGAAAATTCAGGACACTATGTTCAAGCGGGAGCCGGTTGATCAGATGCTGCAAGCCATTCCCCGGCAAGTGTTCAGACATTCAAGTCACTATGTGCAATATGCGGCTTCCATGATGCAAGGCCAGATGGTGCGCGAGGTTAGCCAAGCGCCTTGTGGCTTAAGCACGATACAATTACCAGTGTTAGAGAAGCTGGATTTTTCTCGTGACAGACAGCGTGCCATCACCGCATTGAGTGCGGGCGGCATAGTGGCTGTTGCCACGACTCATAGAGCATCTCGTTTAGCTAGCGCACTGGCACCGAGGATGACGTCAGGGTCTATCATTAGAAAACTGCTAGGGAAACGTGGTGGTGCAGCAGTAGGGAGTGGAGGCACTGCAATTGCTTTATGTGCTCCCGGTGGCCCACTGGCATTTGCATGTGGCGCTGTTGTGAGTGGTATTACTTGGTTTGCTGTTGATAAAGCGATGATTGCCTATGACGAAACGCGCTATCGCGAGCAGATGAAAACGGAAATCCTGGATTTGCTTACGGACCAGAAGAATGACATCAAAACTAAGTTAAAGGCTTCTCATGATGTTGCATTAACGCAAATGGTAAACCGGGTGCAGCAGAGCATAGACAGGGTTTTTATTCCCGCGAGGGATGGTGTGTAGGCTGTGTGGATAGTGCGTATATTTGGCTTTAGATTTGCATTAAAATGAGAACAATTCTTATTTTTTTGCTTGACCATGTCTTTCGACCAGGAGCGGCAATCGCTGCAACTTCTTTTGTTCCGCAAACCGAGCGTAACTTGAATAAGCGTGTGCTGGATCCACGCGTGGGTTGGCAAATTGAAACATGTTTGAAAAGGGAGTTTCTTGATGCAGGTTGAATGCATCAGCTGCCTTATTCCGTATCCGCGATAAAAATCGCGCGATGCAGGATACCTGATAACTCTTTAATATCTACGGTACACCGAGAAATGCTCTGTTGATGATGCGATGGAAATATTGAAGAGCATGATGTCGATGTTGTTGCGATAAATAAAAAAGCACTCTGTGGAGTGCTTTTTTATTGTGGATTCAGCCATGTCGGTATCAGTTCTTACTTTTTCTTGATAATATATGATTCATATATATTTTGTTTATCAAAAGGTTTGTGATGGGTATCGTTAAAATTTCCGACTCCATGCATGAAAACATCCGTTCAGCGAGCAACGCATTCAGCCGTTCGATCAATTCGCAAGCGGAGCATTGGTTGCGGGTGGGCATGCTGGCGGAAATGCATCCGCAATTGAGTTATACGGACATCTGCCGCTTGTTGTTGCAGATCGAGCAGAGTGGGGGCGAGGTGGGCAATGCCCTGAAACCGGCCGGGGGCGATGTGGCTTCCGTGATCAGTCTTAAGCGGACTGTGTGATGCGGGTTGTGCTGTATGGGGCGGATGATGTTGCAAAGGCGCGCATAGCCGGGCAAATGGCTGCCCAGGTGCTTGCCATGGTCAAGGAGCATGTGGCGCCGGGCGTGACGACGGAAGATCTTGACCGCATTTGCCACGAATATATCGTGCATGAGCTGAAGGCGATTCCCGCCAACCTTGGCTACAGCGGTTTTCCCAAGACTATCTGCACATCCGTCAACCATGTGGTCTGCCATGGCATTCCTTCCGGGAAACAAGTGTTGCGGGATGGCGATATCCTCAATATCGATGTCGCGGTCATCAAGGATGGCTGGTATGGCGATACCAGCCGCATGTATCTGATCGGCAATGCTGCGCCGGAGGCGGTGCGGCTGGTGCAGGCTGCCTATGACGCGATGCGGGCCGGCATTTTGCAGGTGAAGCCGGGCAATACCCTGGGCGACGTGGGATATGCAATCCAGCAGGCGGCACATGCGCAGGGGTTCAGCGTGGTGCGTGAATATTGCGGCCACGGTGTCGGCCAGGTCTATCATGACGAGCCGCAGGTGCTGAATTACGGTCAGCCGGGCAAGGGGCTCAGGCTCAAGCCTGGTATGATTTTCACGGTAGAGCCCATGGTCAATGCCGGCAAGGCCGCTACCAGGACATTGCAGGACGAGTGGACGGTTGTGACGCAGGACAAGGGTTGGTCGGCCCAGTGGGAACATATGGTGGCAGTGACCGAAGAAGGATTTGAGCTGCTGACCGATTGGCCGGATGGGTTGGGACCCTATCAGGAAATTGCATGATGCGATCTCCAGCTTGTATGTCTTTTTATGGCGCTTTGCGTGCCTGGGAAAAACTGATGGGCATGGCTGCTGCCGTGCTCAATCAGGATGGCGTGCAAGCTGGCATCCGTTACCAGCACGCATTGGTGCTGGCTGAGGAAATGCTGGAGGCATGCAGTGTCGCAGGCGATGACGAGGTCGCCCAATACGGCGATGCGGTGGTTGCGGCTTATGTCGTCGCGCAACATAATCTCGCCGATATTTACCGTAGGAAAAATGCGCAGGCTTTGGCGGGAGGGCATTATCAGGAAGCTTTTCAGCGCTTGGATGCCTTATGTAAAGACATGGCCGCGCCTGAAGGTTTGCGCCTTTTCGCGGCCAGGCACATGACGCGCGCATTGGGCGAGTGGGTCGCACACCAGCAGCAGTGTGGAAACTATCCAGCCAGTACAGGGCAGCGTATTGAGCGGCCCAATTGACTGGCTGGGTTTTGTTGGCCGGGCTTATCTGGCGCTGGCTGGCTCGTCGAGTTTCTTGCCTGCGTCCGGTCCGGACTTCAATGTATAGATATCGTCGATATGGATCAGGACCGCGAATTTCGGCGTTTTCATGCCGTTCTTTTCCGCGAATGCCAGCGCATTGTCGTAAGGCGCAGTGCCTGCGCTGAATAGCTCGGGTGTGCCGACGATGCGGTAGCCATCCAGGGCGGGGCGGTCAATCACGGCAATCGCCATTTTCGAGCCGTCGCGTATGTTTTGCAAGGTCTGGCCACCGGTGTTCTCATTGTAGATCAAGGTCTGGTCGTCATAGACCCGCAGCGAACGCTTGGGGCCTATGTCCGGCAGTCCATCCTTGCTTACCGTGGCTTGAACCGGCAGTTCCTTGGCCAGCATGGCCTTGATTGAATCGTTGAGTATTTTCATTTGTATTCCCTAGTATTGCGCATTGCTTGGTTAAAAAAACCGGATAACTACCGCATCATATCAAAATATACGTTTCGTTTATATATTGTATATTATCTTGGCGGGACACAGTGCTTGCCGGCATGGTTTAATCTCACCTTGCTTCAATGACCGGAACAGCCCTCATGACCGTTGCACAAACATCGCCAGAAACCAGGAAAACAAATGACCCAGGCAAGAAGGCCGGCATCATCGCCTTGTTGTTGTCTGTCTTCTGCGTGCCGTTGCTTGGTGTCGTGGTGGGGATATTCGCCCTGCTCAAATCGCGCGCCGCCGGACAAGGCAATTTGTTTGCCATCCTCGCCATTGGCATCAACCTGGCCTATACGGTGCTGCTGGTACTATTCCTGGTCAGCGCCAACTATGTATCCAAGGGAAAAGCGGAGCAGCAGCAACAGGAAGAGGCGCTTGAAGCGTTGGCTTTGCAGCGGCATGGCCCCGTGGATACCGACCGTATCGCCCAGGAGCTGCATGGCAAGCTGGAAGCGTTCCGCGAAACGCATGGCGCCTACCCTTCCTACGGCCAGTTGCTTTCCGAGCGCGGCGCTTTGGCTTTGACCGATGAGCAGCGCGAAGTGCTGGTGAATACGGCGACACCGCGCAGCACGCGCGTGGGCTTCCAGGCCTGCGTGGCGTCCAACGGCGTGGGCAGCGGCGCCATCCTCAGGCCGGGCTCAGGCAACCCGCCGTTGGTAGCTGGCAACTGCACCAACATGGCGGCTAGGCGCGAGTAAGACGGCGCCAGCCCATGACCATGCCTGCGGCGGTGAGGATGACGCCGCCGATCGAGAACAGGATCACGACGATCCAGCGCGGGATCTCGGCATTGTCGAACGGTGCGAAATCGAGGCGGTGCAGCGCCGCAAACAGCCAGCGATAAGTGCGGCTGTTATTGTCCTGCGATGCCACGATGCGCGTAGTGGCTGGGTCGATGTAATAGCTGGTGGCGGAAATGTCATCCAGGTCGATGCGGATGACCGGGGAGGCAGCCTCCAACCGTTTGCCGTAGTAATACCTGTCGCCATGCTCCAGCCAGGTGGCAGCCTTGATCCCTGCATGCGGCAGCATGCCTGCCGCCTGTGCCGTGAATGCTGCCGCCGCGAACGGGGCGAGCGGCGCCCCGCTGGCGGCGTCCAGCATCCAGGTGCGATGCTGTGCAAGGCCGAGCAGGATAGGCCTGCCAGCAAAATATATCCATTCGATCTCGCCAATTTTCTCCGTCGCGCCTATCTGCGCCGGCAATGCCGGCAACGGCCCGTACGGCGGTTTTCCTGCCCAGTGCCGCGATTCTTGCTCGCTCAGCTTCTTGCCTGAGAACATATCGAACGGCTTCATCGACAGCCAGCCGCTGAACAGCCATGTCAGGCACAGCACCCCTGCGAGCAGGCCGGAAACATGGTGCCACTTGGCCCAGCCGCGATATGGCGTCATGCGGCCTCCCTTGTAGCGGCGACGCAGGCGCAGGCGGTCTATCCCCAGCCAGATGCCCATCAGGCTCATCGCCGTGGCGGGGAACGACAGCCACATGACGACCTGACGCCAAGCCTGGGTATAATCGAAGCGGAGCGGAGTGAAATATATCCAGTGGATGACGGAGCCCAGCCAGTTCCAGGCGCGCTCGCTACGCGAGGTATCCAGCACGACTTCGGCCGTGCGGCTGGACAAATACAGCACATTCCCGTTGCTGAAGGTCACGCGATGCAAAGGCCGGTGGGCATGGAGAGAGGACGAGATCGACCATTGGTCGCGCTCGATCAATTCTGTATTGATGATGGATGCGCCAGGCAGGAACGCCTGGGCAGAGATGCGGACGTCATTGGGCGTGACGCTCAGCTTCTCGCCGCTGTCTGCCCAGACGGCATGCCAAGTGTCCTGGTATAAGGCATGGTAAAGCGGCCGCCCATTATGCATGGCAAGCCGGAGCTTGTCCGGCTCCCCACCTAGCATGACCCCCACCTGGGCCGGCGCTATGTGTACCAAGCCAGGCGCAACCGTCTCCAGGCGGGGAATCCGTTCTTCCTGCATGAGCTTGGGGTAGGCCACGAACAGCATGACCACCCCGGAAATGAACCAGAGCAGCACCAGCACCCCAAGCGCTATCCCCAGCCAGCGATGCCAGAGGTGGAGGTTGCGCATGGTGAAGAGTTTCATGGTGCTGTACGTACTCAGGAGCCTAGTAACGGAATTCCGCAGTCAGTTCGAGCTGGCGCGGTGCGCCGATGATTTGCTGGGTACTGCCGTAGGCCAATGCTGCATAGAATTTGTCAGTCAGGTTGCGGATATTGGCGCGTAGCGTCATTTGCTTGTTGACATGCCAGGCCGCGCTTGCGTCATACACGGTATAGCCCGCAAGGGTAATCTCATTGGCATTGTTTGCATAGCGTTTGCCTACATAACGCGCACCTATGCCAGCTTCCCATTCAGATGCCTGATAATAGAGCCAAGCATTTGCCACTTTTTCTGGGACATTGGTTGGGGTATTGCCTGCGCGTGAAATGCCGGTGCTACCTTCTCTCAACTCATCATATCTCGCATTCAATAATGCAGCATTGAAATCCAGACGCCAGTGTTCAACAGGGTACAACGTGGTGGAGAATTCAATTCCTCGCGAGGATTGTTGACCGCCTTGCACGGAAATGGAAGGGGTAACGGGGTCTTGGGTAATGATATTGTCCTTGGCGATATGGTAGGCAGCCAAAGACCACTCTCCCTTGAGGTTCTGCAATGCTTGTTTGATACCAATTTCGGCCTGACGTGAACGTGTCAGGTCGAATTCGCCATTGGCAAGGTTGAGTCCCAATAGGTTTGTGATCGGATCGGTTCCTCGACTGGTTTGGGCGTAGAGCGAAGTATCTGCAGTCAAGTCGAATACTGCTCCGACTCTCCAGGTTTCAGGAGTGAATTGTTTGTCACTATCTGCTGCGCCACGATAGTCGCGCCGTTCAGTATCAATGTAATCGCGGCGTATTCCGGCAACCAATTTGAGGCGGTCGGTTGCATTCCACGCATTTTCAAGGAAGAAAGCCTGTTGTTTGAGATCTGCATCGTAATTGCGCAAAACTGAAGTCGTGCTGAGGAAAGTGCCGGTATATCCAGCTACAGGAATGACGTCAGTTGCGCTATTGCCGGAGTTGCTTGCATGCCGGAAATCGGTTTTTGAGATTTCCCATCCTGCAGAAAAACGGTTCAAATGACCCCATAATGTGTCTTCGTGAATGATTTCCAGGCGATTGCCAATTTGCTTCTGGGTGTGAGTGATGGCGAGAAAAGTACCCCTGCGTACTGTGCCGGCTACGGGATTCAAGGTATAACTTTCCGCATTTTGCCATTCGCGGTCAGATTTGAACCAATAAGTTTCATTACGTAGTTTCAGGCGCTCTGAAATTTCCCATTCAATCTTGGCACGTGCGCGCGTGTCCTCAAAATCCATTTTGTTATCGGCTACGTTGTAGTTCTTGCTACGAAGAGAATGCGTGATTTTTCCATAGCGCAGAGGAGACCCATAGTTTGCGGTAGGGGAATCTTCTGCATGATCCAGAGTAAAGCCAATTCTGAGGTTGTCCGTAGGTGTGAACAGCAATGAAGTCATGAGTTTTTTGCTGTCGTAATCACCACGGCTGATATAGCCGTCGCCACCTAATACGGACGCATCAATACGGAATGCGCCGATTTCGCCAATGGCACCAGTGCCGCCCAATGCTGCACGATAAGCGCCATAGGAGCCAGCACCAACGAGCGCTTCAATGGATGCTTCACGGCTTGCCTGTTTACGGACGCTATTGACAATGCCACCTGCCGCACCATCGCCAAACAATACGGAGGCCGGGCCGCGCAAGACTTCGATGCGTTCATAGCCCCATGTATCCGAGGGGTAGGTCAGTGTCCCAGCTCCAGTCATTAAGCGTACACCGTCTTCTGCCTGCGCAACGGAGTTGTTGCCAGTGAAACCGCGAGACGAGAAGGATTGACCGTTGCCAGGCGTGCTGATATCCGTAATGCCAGTAGTCCGGGTCACCGCCTCACGCAATGTGATATCGCCGCGCTGGCGAATGGTTTGCGCATCCAGACTTTCTACGCTGGCTGGTGTTTCCTGAGCAGACAGGCCAAGACGGCTGCCGGTGACGGTTTTCTTTTTCAGGTTAAGTCCGGGCTTGTCTTGTGTTGCCTTGACTTGTACTTCTTCCAAGGTAGCATCTTTCGCCAGCGCCCCGCTGGAGAATATGGCCATTAAGGCTGTTGCCAGGATGTAGTTGCTATTTTTCATTATTGCTCCCAAATTGATGGTTCAGCATGACAAACTGTCATGTGTAAATCAGCCATATGGTCGGAGCAGGGAGAGAAATGCATGCAAAGCGGCTGCAACGGCAATTCGACCTGAGGCACCAATGGCAACCCAAGTCTGCAACGCATCAATAATGTCGAATGAAAATGGTGAACATTCGCCGATTCCAGGACACCCCGCCCTTGCTCGAACAACATAGCTGACTTGCGGCAGGTCTCCTGACTCTCGGGTCATCGTCTTGTTTGTAGCCTTCCCAGATTATTATCCAGTGGCAAGAGTGGCAAACAGACTCACCGATTACAGTTGCGGGGGCAGTTCCGGATTACGATCGTCGTGTCTTCACCGGATTCCCTATTATTCTCCTTGTTGACAACAAGGAAAAACCGTAAGTGCAGCGGATTTTAATTTGTATCGGACATTAAATCAATCAAAGCCAAGGTTGTTCTATGATTATAAAAAGAATTTTTTGCTATGGACTTGAGGGATCGATATGAGAGATATGCGTAAATGATCGTAGGAGGAAAAAGCAATGCAACGTAAAACCATTCGAGATTTTGATCCTGAAGTGATCAAGGCCTATGACGAATATGCGCATGGCGAAATCAGCCGCCGCGGTTTCTTCTCCTGACGGCAATGGCAAGGTCAAGGGCTACCTGGTTAAGCCAGTCAGGCACACCGGCAAACTACCTGTGGTGCTGGTATTGCATGAGAACCGCGGCCTCAATCCCCATATCCAGGACATCGCCCGCCGTGTCGCACTGGATAACTTCATTGCTTTCGCGCCTGATGCATTGGCGCCGCTGGGTGGCTATCCCGGCGATGAGGACAAGGCCCGTGAATTGTTTGGCTACGTTGGATCAAACTAAGACTCGCGAAGATATCATTGCCGCTGCCGCGGCGTTAAAGCAGCTGCCCGAGGGCAATGGCAAACTTGGCGTGGTCGGGTTTTGCTATGGAGGCGGCATTGCCAATTTTCTGGCGACGCGGCTGTCGTATTTGGACGCTGCTGTGCCGTTTTATGGTGCTCACCCGCCTGCAGAAGATGTTGCCAAAATCAAGGCACCGCTGTTGATTCAATTGGCGGAACTGGACGAGCGCATCACTTCCGGCTGGCCTGCCTATGAAACTGCACTCAAGGCAACCGGCGTGAACTATCAGGCGTATATCTATCCCGGCGTGCAGCATGCTTTCAACAACGACACGACACCGCGTTACGACGAAGCGGCTGCCAAATTGGCCTGGCAGCGCACCATAGCCTTCTTCAACCAGTATTTGCGCGACTCGTAGGAATAAGCAGGTGGCTCAAATCCGCGCTACTACAGAGATAGTCTGCCCCATGCATTCCACCACCTGGCCTGCGCGGATTTTCGCGGTCTTGCGCGTTTCCGGCTGGCCGTCCACTTGCACTAGCCCCTCCGCTACCATAGCCTTGCCCTGGCCCCCTGAATCGGCGATGCCTGCCAGCTTGAGTAAGTTGCAAAGTTCGATATAGTCGTCGCGCAGCGTGAATTCCATGATGGTGCCTTGTGTTGAATGCCTGCGATTACACCATGTTTTGCATGGCAATGAAACGAGCAGGGCGGGTGTTTCGCGTAAAATGGCATCAACCCATTCAGGAAAGTATTCCATGCAAGTCGATGCCCAGTTCGGCCCAACATTTTCCCAGGCGATGCAGGCCTTTGATGCACGCAATGCCCAGGACCCCAACCAGACGCTGGTGAACGGCGTGGCTGTTCCCAAGGAGCTGGCTTACGCCCGGCGCATGACGGAGATGTTGCAGCGCTACCGCCCGGATGCCTCCGAGGCATTGCAACTGGCTGCGCGCTGCCAGCACATCGAGCGTTGGACCTTGCCGCGCGACGCCTATCCGATGACCAAACCGGGCTATCATCAGTGGCGGCGCAAGCTCAAGCAGTACCATGCCGAAGTCGCGCGCGAGATCATGCAGCAGGCCGGATATGACGAGGAAACGATACTCCGCGTGGCTGCATTGGTCAGCAAGGAAGCGCCGCTGGCCGATGCCGAGATGCAGGTGCTGGAGGACGTGGTCGTGATGGTGTTCGTCGAATATTACCTTGAAGAGTTCGTCGGCCAGCACCCGGAATACGATGTGCCGAAATGGAAGGATATCCTGCGCAAGACCTTGCGCAAGGTGTCCAAAGCCGGGCACCAGGCCTTGCTGACCCAGGTGAAATTGCCCCAGGCGCTGGTGCCGCTGATCCAGGAAGTGATGAGGGAGGAAGGCTGGCTGTGAGCCTGCGTGAGCGGCAGCTTGCTTTGCCCGTGGGGGAGGCATTGCTCAGAATAGTCCTGCACGATGTGCTGGTGCTGTTGACAGGCCTGGAGGCAGGCAAGTTGCGCTTCCGTGTTCTCGGCTCGGCCAATTCGGACGAGCCGCCTCTTTATCGTTTGTCGGAGGTCGTGTTGGATGAGCGGCTACAGCCCGATCACGACCTCATTGTCGAGCAGGCCATTGCGTTGTTTGCACAATATACTGGCGCACGCGTCATTGGCCTGAAACGTTAGGCTTTCAATACCAGCGGCAAACCGGCCGCAATAAAGCTGACCTTGTTGCAGAGTGAGGCAACTGCTTGGTTGAGGCGGCCTGCCTCGTCCTGGAATTGCCTGTTGATTTCTCCCAGCGGCACGATGCCCATGCCGACCTCGTTGCTCACCAGCAGTATCTTGCCGGGCAGTGACGGGAGCGCATCGAGCAGGGCGGCGCGTTCGCGTTGCCAGTCCACGCCTTCGGGCGGTGCGCAGTCCGGGCAGATGCACTGGGCGAGCCACAGCGTCAGGCAGTCGACGAGCAGGCAGCGGCCCGGCGCGGCCTGCTGCTGCAAGGCCTCCGCCAGCTTGTGCGGCACTTCCATAGTCTGCCAGTGCGCAGGGCGGCGTTGCTGGTGCTGGCTGACGCGATGGCCGAATTCGTTGTCGTACACCTGGGCAGTGGCGATATATACCACTTCCAGGCTGCTTTCATGGGCGAGCTTCTCCGCATAGGCGCTCTTGCCCGAGCGTGCGCCGCCGAGGATGAGATGGTGGTCGTGTGCGTTCATGTTCAACTCCAATGCTTGCTGTGCGCCTGGCTTACGCCCCAGCGCTGCATGATGGCTTGCAATTGCGGCAGCCCATGCTGGATGGCGGAAGGGCCGGGTTGCAGGATGTCGGCCGACTTGATTTCATGCACTTGCCCGGATTGCACGGCGGGAATGGCCTGCCATCCCGGCCGGGCCAGCACGTGTTCCGGCTGGAATTTCTTGCCGCACCATGAGCCGATGATGATGTCCGGCTGCCGCCGGACGACTTCGCCCGGGTCGGCAATGATGCGCTCCTTGGCGGACTTGCAGGCGGCTAATTCTGCAAAGCAGTCGCTGCCGCCCGCAATCTCGATCAGCTCTGCCACCCACTGGATGCCGCTGATCAAGGGATCATTCCATTCCTCGAAATACACCTTGGGGGCAACAGGCAGGTAGCGCGCGGTTTCGGCAGCTTGCTGCATGCGCTGGCGCAATCCGGCAATCAGTGCGTTTGCACGGTCGGCGGCATAGGTCAGGGCGCCCAGCGTCGCAATCATGTCCAGGATGCCTTGTACCGAACGCTGGTTGAACACATGCACTTCCGTCCCGGCGCGTACCAGGTCGGCGGCAATATCGGCCTGCAGGTTGGAAAAGGCCAGCACCAGGTCCGGCTTTACCGCGAGAATCTTCTCGATCTTGGCGCTGCTGAATCCTGAAATCTTGGGTTTTTCCTGCCTTGCAATCGCCGGGCGGTTGGTGAACCCCGAGATGCCGACGATGCGCTCCTGCTCGCCCAGCAGGTAGAGCACTTCGGTGGTTTCCGCCGTCAGGCAGGCAATGCGCCGCGGGCCTTTCATTCGCTGTCTATCCAGCTGTTTTCCATCATCAATTCCGACAAGGGGCGTTCCTTGGCCCAGCCTTCCTCCACCAGCATCGGGGTTTTGTAGAACTCGTCAACCTGGCCCAGGCAGAGGATGGCGATGGGCTTGGCGCCTTCGGGCATATTGAGTATCTTGGCTAGCTTGACGGGGTCAAATATGGACACCCAGCCCATGCCCAATCCTTCCGCGCGCGCTGCCAGCCAAAGGTTCTGGATGGCGCAGGCGACCGAAGCCAGGTCCATCTCCGGCAAGGTGCGGCGGCCGAAGATATAGCGCTCGCGATGGTCGCATAATCCGGCCACCAAAAGCTCGCCGCATTGCATGATGCCTTCCACCTTCAGGCGCAGGAATTCCGACTCCCGCTCGCCCAGCGCATGGGCGGTCTGCATGCGCTCTTCCTGCACCAGGTCGTAGATGCCCCGGCGTACTTGATCGCTGGTGATGCGGATGAAGCGCCAAGGCTGCATCAGGCCGACGCTGGGCGCGTGATGCGCCGCATCCAGCAGCTTGTGCAGGATTTCCGGCTCTATTCCTCCAGGCTTGAAGTGCCGCATGTCGCGGCGCTGGTGGATGGCGCGGTAGACTCCGGCGATCTCGGGCTCGGTAAAGGCGAATTCGTTGCTGGACATTGCGTGATTGGAGCGAAGTTGGATATTCAAGCAGCCAGTATAAAGCGATTAATCAATTGGTGAAGCGCTAAGAGCCTGTTCCACATCTTTTCATCGAGCACGCATGGCATCAGTACGCGTCCGATCAAGGCAACGTACCCATGAAAAGATGTGGAATAGGCTCTAACTCAAGGCTGGGGTGCCGGATGCTCGATCAGCACCAGTTTCCCTGTCTTGGGGTCTCGATAGACCTGCCCGACAGCCTGGTAGCCGCTGCCAGCGGCACTGTCGCCAGTGGTTTCCGGCGCCTCGATTTCCTTGCCTTGCTCGATCTCCCTGGGCGTGGTCAGCATGGCTTGTCCTCCGGCGCTCAAGGCGGCCAGCAGGCCACAGGCGAACACCAGCATCACGTCCACCAGGTTGACCAGGCTGGCGCGCGGGTCTTCGTCGTCGTGGTCGAAACGGCTTTTGAGGCGCAGCTTGCTTACGCTGGCTTTGCTCATGGCCGGGTTTCCGGCGACTGGCCTTCCAAGGCCTCCAGTACATCCTCGTACCAGCGGCGGCGCAGCTTGCCGACCACCAGGCCGATGATACCTGCAATCAACCCCAATACGGTGGCGTCGAACGCGGTGGTGACGGCTTGCGCCAATTGCGCGGGGTTGCCCTGGCCGAGCGCGGCCAGCCCTGGCCCGAGCGGGATGATGGTGGCCATCAGGCCGAGCATAGGCGGGATGCGCGAAAGCAGGTCGGCGCGCTCCAGCCGATGGCGGGCCAGCTTGACCACGGCATCGGCATTGCCCGAATTGCGCATGGCCTTGAGGCCGAACAGGCGCTCGCCCAAGGCCAATCCGGCTTCCAGCACGGCAAGGATGACGGAGGCCGCCAGGATGGCGATGACCGGCTTCAGCAGCCAGGTGATCGCGTGGTGCAGGGTATCGAGTTCAAATGACATGATGACATTCTATCCGTATGAGGTTAAAGCCTGGGTTTGCGGATGCCGAACCATAAGCCGGCAGCGAATACCGGCAACAGCGCCAGCCACCAATACCAATATTCGCGTACTGATTTGACCGCAACTTCGAAAGCGCGTGGCGGCGGGGAGGGCCGGGCGGGTTCCGGTTCCGGCTGAGCGGCGGGCTTGGCTTCTGGCAATTTTACCGGCGCTGCTTTTTCCGGCAGAGGCTCCGCGTCTTCTGCCTCGATAGCGGTCTGTTCCGCAACCGCGGCACTGGCATCCGCATAGCCAGGGTGTATGTCCCCGCGCGCCTTGGCTAGCGTTTGCTGCAATGCGGCGGCGGTGTCGCCGTCCAGGTATTGGCCCAGCCATCGCCACATTGGGTGGTTGGGCGAGGTATGCCCGCTGCCGGGCAGGCCGTTCCTATTGACCAGCCGCGCCAGCTCGCCGCCCAGCTCCCGCAGGGTCTGTTCATCGGTATGCCAGAAGCCTTTTTCCGCCGCCACCATCATGATGGCGAGCATGTGCGCCTTGACCTGCGCATTGTGCTTATGTTCGAGGAAAGGCTTGAGCCCGAGCTGCAGGCTGTCGTCCATGTAGACCTTCTTCACTTCGTCCCAGGCCCAGTCCTTGATGATGTCGGGCCGGGTGACCTGCCAGCCCCAGAGGTTTTCCATGAATTCCTGCCCCATGGTGCGCGCGCCCGCATAGCCGTGCTGCATCAGCGGGCGTATCCAGGCCGGGTTGAGGTAGCGCGCGCGCAATTCCATCAATAGGGCGGTTTCCAGCGGGTCGTCGCTGAGGTTGTCCGGATCGGTGTGGTTGAGGATGCGCGCGGTGGGGCGCTTGCCGGTCACGGTTTCGGTCGCGAGCGACAGGCCGCCGAGGTAGTCGAAGGCGTCGTTGTTGTCCATCAGGCCGTAGAGGTTAGAGGCGCGGCCGTGATAGGTGTTGGCGATGCTGGTGAGCGCGGTCTTGAATATGTCCTGCGCTGGCTGGCCCTGGGCATCCAGTCCATAGGCATGGCCCATGCGCGTGAGATAGGCCTGGCCGAGCTCGCTGCGGTTCTTCCAGGTGCCCGAGCGCTCGGTGAGGCGGTTGACGCCGGTGCCGTAAGCGCCCGGCGCGTCGCCGAAAATACGCCAGGCGGCCTCGCGCCCGGCTTGCGGCAATGCCATGCCTTGCTGTTGATGCGCCTGAGTGCGGCGTATCCACTGCAGGGCAACGCCGTTGCCCGAAAGCGGCTCGTCGCCTTCCGCCATGCCAGCGCCCAACGGCGACAAGGCTTCTTCCAGCGCAGGCTGCAAGGCAGGATATTGCGCACGGATGGCCTTGGCAGACGCGGCGAGCGCGAGGCGGCCGCCGGTATCTATCCATTGCATGAGGTTGGGGTAGAGGTCGCGGAACAAGCCGGAGGTGGTGACGATCACGTCATGACGCGCAATCCCCGGCTTGAGCTGCATGCGCTGCACGATGCCGCGCGCATTCCATTCCGGCTCTATGCCCATCAGGCTGAGGATGAAGCTCACCATCACGCCCTCGTCGCGCACGGCGTCCGATGCCCAGAGGATCACGCCTTCGCTGTCCTGCACGCTGTCGCGCTTGCGTACCTTGGCGGCCATGCTGGCGCCGATCTGGAAGCCGAGGCGGGTCGGCAGCACGTCGCCGTCCAGTGCATGAAAGTTGCGCCCGGTGGGCAAGGCGTCGGGCGAGCGCAAGGGATCGTTGCCCTTGCCGGGCGGCACGAAGCCGCCTTCGAGCGCATGCAGCAGGCTCTGCATTTCCAGGCGCGGCGAGGCCGCCAGCTTGTCGCGGGTTTCCGCGCTGACGCCTTGCTCATGGCCGCGCGCCATGGAATCCAGCATCAATGCCAGCGATTCTTCCGACCAATCCTTGCCGAAGATATGCAGGCCATGCGGCATGAATTTCTCCTGCAGCTTGGTCAAGTAGTGGCCGATTTCGTGCGCAAGCAGGTCATCGTCGGTCTGCTCATAGCCGATGCCGCGCACTTCCAGCACGTCGGCCATGCTGGCTTCCAGCTCGGCGCGCAACTGCAGCGCTTCCACCAAGCGGCGCATTTCGCGCGCGGCTTCCACCTTCATGGTCTCGGAGCTGGAGGACTCGTAGCTTTCCACCACCTGGCGCAATTCCAGCAGGCGGTCATAGAGCGGCGTCGAGGTCAGCGGCGGCGTGAGGTGGTCCACCATCACGGCCAGGCCGCGGCGCTTGGATTGCGTGCCTTCGCCCACGCCGTCGACGATATAGGGATAGATGCCCGGCAGGTCGCCCGCGATCAACCGTGAGTAATCGCTCGCTGCCAGCCCGACCGCCTTGCCGGGCAGGAATTCATAGGTGGAGTGGCGGCCGATATGCACCAGTGCATCCGCCTTGAACACGCTGCGTAGCCAGTGGTAATAGCCCAGGTATTGGTGCGGTGGCGGAATGGTAGTGTTGGCGTGCAGCAACTCCTCGTCCACTTCCCAGCCGCGCGGCGGCTGCGGGCCGATGAAAATGTTGCCGAACTGCACGCCGGGAACCAGAATCTGGCGGTCATGCACCATGACCTTGCCCGGCGCGGGCCCCCAGCCGCGCATGCCCTCGATACCCAAACCTGCAAGCCGGGTTTTCTGCAAGGCCAGCGCGTTGCAATCGGTGTGCTTTTCCAGGCACTGCAAATAGCCGTGGTTGAGCGCCTCAAGCTGCTTGAGCGCATTGTCGCGCTGCGGATGGTCCGCGCCTTCAAGCAGGTGGCGCAGCTCGTGCATGGCCTTGTCGAGGCGGTTGCGCGCGATGTCGATCTCCCCGGCGCGTTGCGCCGCTACCAGGTCGGCATGCAGCTTGCCGAGCGGGCCTTCCACCATCTCCCCGCGCACTTGCGCAGGCAGGGTGCCGAACCAGTTGAGGTAGGCGGCAGTGTCAAGCTTGTTGACGTGCTGGCTCATCTCAGCCAGCGCGGCCCGGTCTTCCGGCAGGTTGACGCCGCGCTCCTGCATCAGGTCGAGCAACGCTTCCGGCGAAGCGGGCAATTCGCCGGTGTTATAGCCCGCACGCTTCAATGCGTGCAACATCTCGAACAACGAGGCGGGTACGTCGAGGTTGTCCGCGCCGATGTTCTGGCGGCCGGGCGGATGGTTGTAGTAGATCAGCGCGACCTTCTTTGCGGCGTTCGGCTTGCTGCGCAACTGCTGCCAATTGATGCTGCGCCTGACCAGCGACTGTACTTCGGCAGGCAGGATCTGCGGCAGCTTCAGCTCGACGCCGGTGAGCTTGTCTATGGTGGCAGGTCCGGCCGCGGCCACGACCAGCGGCTGCGAGCTGCCCTGGATTTCCGGCATGGCGACGCGGTATTGCACCGAATTGATCGGCAGGCCGTCTTCCGAAAGCTGCCAGGCATTGGCGCCGCGGTCGGTCAGACGGATGGCCTTGTACACAGGCACGTCGAGTTGGCCCAGGAGTTCGGTCACGGCCTCGCGGCCCTCGGCGGCGCCGACGACAAAGTCCTGCAATACCACCAGCCCGCTGGGTGCGGCGGGCGCAAGCAGGGTTTTCAAGTTGGCGATGGCGTCGCGAGAGGCCTCGCCCCAGCGCGCCATGATGGCGATGCAGGGCTGGCCCTGCTTCTCGCTCGCGGCGCAGATGGCATCCACGGGTTGCGGATCGCTGGTGCTGAGGTCGAGCACGGCAAGCACAGGCTGATTGTTGTCTATCCTGGGCTGGCTGACTTCCCGGCCGCCCTGGCGCAAGCGCACCAGCGGTTCAGGCTGTATTGCAGGCAAGCTGGCGGAAGGATGCAGCAGATAGCGCATGAAGGCGTTGAGATTGCCGTTGCCGCCCGCCTGCCAGAGATCGTGCAGGCCCAGCCATTGCCGCGCGGCAGCATGTTGCTGCGCGAGGTTGGCGACTTTTTCAGAAAGATTGTTCTGCGTCAGCGTCAGGCTCTTTGCGTGGGAAAAACTGCTGACGGCTTCCCCTTGCCAGCGGCTTTGCAGCGAGAGTGCGCTTTCGCCGTTGAAGGCGATGAAGTTGCGCGGCTTACTGGCGCCAAGCTGTTGCAATTGGCTTTGCAGTTGCTGAGATGCCTCGCCGTAGACCGCCACGGAGAATACCGCGTCGGCGTCGCGCAGCCAGCGCTGCAGGGTCTTACCGTCGGCAGCGAGCACCTGGGATTGCGTGCGCAGGATGATGCGGTCCTGTTTGCCGGATTGCTGCAGGGCTTGCTTTGCCGCCTCGGCCGCGGCAGGGGCGGTGCGGTCGGACACCATGCCGAACAACGTGGCGGCCTGGACAGGTGCCTGGCTGGTGACGAGAACAATCCCGAGCAGGGCTGGAAAGAAATGCTTCATGAGGCAAATAACCGGGCAACTGCCGCAGGGTTGGATGGGAAATAGAAATGCAGGTAGCTCGCCGTGAGGCTGCCGTGGCGATAGATAACCTCGCCCGGCTTGCCGCGCTGGGTGATTGCCTGTGCGTAGGGCGTCAACGCCGTCTCAAGGCTGGAGTAATGGAAGGTATGCGCATGCAGCCTGCCTTCCGGCAACTCTGCGAATTGCACGCCCAGCCCCTGGAACCGCGGCTGCATGTTGCAATCGCCGGGCAGCAGGCCGAAGCCGGACTGCTGATTGATGCTGTCCGTCACCGCCATCATGCCGCCGCATTCCGCCAATATCGGCAGCGCTTGCCGCCAAGTCTGCTGCAAGGCCGTGCGCATGGCTTGGTTGCTGCTCAGCTTTGCAAGATGCAGCTCGGGATAGCCGCCCGGCAGCCAGATGGCGTCAATTCCTGTAGGCAATGCCTCGTCATGCAGCGGCGAGAAGAAGATGGTGTCCGCCCCCAGCGCATGCAGGCAATCGAGGTTGGCGGGATAGATGAAGCAAAAGGCTTCGTCGCGCGCGACGGCGATGGTTTTGCCTGCGAGCAATCGCTGCACATCGTTGGCAGGGGGGAGGGGCGCGAAAACGGTTTCAGGCGGCAAGGGCAACGCGCCTGATTCCGTCAGCAACGCCGCGGCCTGCGCGATGCGCTGCTCCAGGCCGTCGATTTCATCGGCGCGGAACAGGCCCAGGTGCCGTTCCGGCAACGCAAGCGCTTCCTGTTTCTGCAATGCGCCCAGCCAGGGAATATCCGGCGGCAGGCTGTCGCGCAGCAAAACGCCATGCCCGGCGCTGCCGGTGCGGTTGGCGATCACGCCTGCGGGGATGAGTTCAGGCCGGTGGGCAAACAGCCCCGCAGCCAATGCGCCGAAAGTCTGCGCCATACCGCTCGCGTCGATAGCGAGCGCAACGGGGAGCTGGAACCGTGCCGCGATGTCGGCGCTGCTCGGGCTGCCGTCATACAGGCCCATTACGCCTTCCACCAGGACGACGTCGGCTTGCTGCGCGGCCTGGTATAGCCGGGCGGCAATGTCTTCCGCGCCGCACATGGCAAGGTCGAGGTTGTAAACCGGCCTGCCTGTCGCGGTATGCAGGATCATCGGGTCGAGGAAGTCCGGCCCGCACTTGAAGGCTTGTACTGTCAGGCCCTGGTTGCGCCATGCACGCGCCAGCGCGGCAGATATTAAAGTTTTTCCTTGATTGGAGGCTGGCGCGGACAGCAGCAACGCCGGGCGACTGGCTGCCATGACTTTACCACTCCACCCCTGGCATCGCCTGCACGCCGTTCTTGAAAGCATGCTTGACCATGGTCATGTCGGTGACGGTATCGGCCTGCTCGATGAGTTCGGGCTGGGCGGCGCGGCCGGTGACGACCACATGCTGCATGGCGGGACGGGCGGCGATGTCGGCCAATACTTGCTTCAAGTCGAGGTAATGGTATTTGAGGACGATGTTGAGCTCGTCGAGGATGACCACGCCTACGCTTTCATCCTTGAGCGCGGCTTGCGCGGCTTGCCAGCCTTGTTGGGCAGCGGCGACGTCGCGCTCGCGGTTCTGGGTTTCCCAGGTGAAGCCTTCGCCCATCACATGCCAGGTGACATTGGGCTGGTTGCAGAAGAAGGCTTCCTCGCCGGTGTCGGAACGGCCCTTGACGAACTGCACTACCACGGCTTTCATGCCATGGCCGAGCGCGCGGGCGAGCAGGCCGAAGGCGGCAGTGGATTTGCCCTTGCCGTTGCCGGTATTGACCAGGAACAGGCCGCGCTCGATACGTGCGGCCTCTATCTTGGCATCGATGACGGTTTTCTTGCGCGCCATTCTTTCGGAATGGCGCTGGTTGAGGTCTGGTTTTTCCTGGTCGGTCATGCGGTTCGTTTGTGATCAGCGTAGAGCGCCTTCACCACAATATGGATGATGGCGGCAGTCGCCACGTAAAACGCCAACGTGCCCAACGAGGATGGATAGTACTTGGCGATGCGCGGCAGGAATTCGGCCAGGGTGGGGTCGGCATAGCGGCCGGAGAAGAAATAGAAGCCGCCGCTGGAGAACAGGTGGCAGACAAAGCTGCTGGCGACGACAGTGGCTGCCAGCGTGGCAAGGCGCTTGAAGGCAAACTGGTAGCGTTTGGCGAACCAGCGGCCGCCGAGCCAGAGGCTGCCGTAGGCAGGCAACAGGAAGCCGTAGGCCGGCGAAGTGCAGAAGCCGTCCACGCCGCCCCAGGTCACGGCGGCGAAATCGAGCGCGGCGGCCAGGCCGAGCAGGGCAGGGAATGTCCAGGCCGGGCGCAGGTAGACCCCGGCCAGGAAGAATACCGCCCAGGATGCGCTGGGCAGGTGGTTGATCGCGGCGAAATGATGGCCGCGGGTCACGATGAGCAAGGCGGCCAGTACGAGGCCGATCATGATCTGGTGATTCTTGTTGAGTGTCAGCATGGTTGTCTTCCTTGGGGCTGGGTCAATGATCAAAAACACTGAATTTTAACCGAAATCCGCAGCCGCCAGAGGATTTACAACGTAGGCGCATAGCGCACGGATACAAACAGGTTGGCGCCAAACGTGCCGTAATCCTTCGCCAATTCGTACTTGCGGTCGAACAGGTTGTTGACGCGCGTATTCACGGACCAGTCGTCGTTGATGCGGTAGTTGCCGTATAGGTTGACCAGGGTATAGCCGGAGAGGCGTTCAGTGTTGGACGTATCGTTGAAACGATGACCGGATGTGATAATTTCACTTCCCCACTCCCAAGCGCCAAATGATTTGGCGAGAGACAGTGCCCCATGCTCTTTTGCTCTGCGAGGTAGCAGGTTGCCATTCCCGGCATCTTCAGGACGCTGGAAATCAGCATTTGCTCTAATAATAAATCCTGCAATTGATGTTCGCAGATTCAATGTGAGGCCTCGTAACCTTGCCTGGTCGATATTGACTGTTTGCCGGAAGTTGCCCGATGCCGTGCGGGTAATCAGGTTGTCGATATCATTGTGGTAATACAACACGCCGGCCGCATGCTGGCCGTTTTCATACTGCAATCCGATTTCCTTGTTGCGGGACTCTTCAGGTTTGAGGTCGGGATTGCTGGCATAAGTCACGCCACCGAAAGCGGTCGCGGGAGCATAGAGCTGGTTGAATGTTGGCGCGGCGAAAGCGGTGCCAAAGCTGGCGTTGGCTTTCCACTGTGGTGTGATTTGATAGGCGTAGCCGATATTGCCAGTGGTTTTGTTGCCAAACTGGGAGTTGTCATCATTGCGCAGGTTGATCTGGACGCGGTGTTGATCAAATTGTCTTTGCCAGCCGGCGAGATAGGATTGGATATCCCGCTCCGTCACCAGCAGGGCGGGCGTGGCGTTGGATTCGACTTTCTGCTCCCGCCGTTCCACGCCGATGTTGAATACCCCGGCTTTCGTAGTCAATATGTTGTGCCAGATGTATTGATCCTGGGTGGTCTTGATCATGCTTTCGGTAGTTGATGCCGGACGTTTGGTGTAGGACGATAGATCGTCAATGCTTCTTGCAATGCTGAATGTGCTGGCCCATGCATCGGTGAAACGGTTTTTACTGAATAGGGTATAACTCGACAAGGTCTGGTCAAGGAAGTAATCATATCTGGCGGTAGTGCGTGAGGATCCGCCATCATTGAAATTCCGGCTGTCGGTCACCAGAATGTTCAGCCCAATTTCGTGGTTTTCCGTGAGGTGCTGGCTGATGTTCGCACTGAGGTTCTGGTTGCGAAAACCATCGGCATCTGCGTTATAACTGACCGCATTTTTGTTGCGAACGGCATTGATGCCATGCACATGGGTCATGCCGCCTTGCAGGCTGTAGCTGGTATTGCCTATGCGGCCGTTTACGCCTGCTTCGCCGATTGCCGTACCGTAGGTGCCGAGTCCTACTGATGCATTGAATTTAGGCGCGCCTTGGCCTTTCTTGGTGAATATCTGGATGATGCCGCCAATGGCGTCAGCTCCATACATGCTGCTGGCCGGTCCGCGCAGGATTTCCACATGATCAATCTGGCTCAGGGGAATGTGTTGAATGGCAGTTTCGCCGGTAGTGGCAGAGCTGATGCGTACGCCGTCAATCAGAATCAGAGTGTGCGTAGGGTTGGCGCCGCGCATGTAGATATTGGTCGATTTGCCAACGCCGCCGTTACTGCTCATTTCGATGCCAGGCTGCATCGCCAGTAACTCTGCCAGCGTGGACTGGCCAGCCTTTTGTATTTGCTCGGCTGTAATGACGGATACATCACCGATTACCTCGCTGCTTTTCTGTTCAGTACGCGAAGCCGTGACAATAGTGTCTTCCAACCGGAGATCGGCAGCATTGGCCGCCAGGGGTAGGGAATAGATTGCGGCAAGGGCGGTGCCCAGGGAAAATCGGAACATCAAACTGCAAACTCCATAAGGCTCTCGCGGCCCCGCGAGAGCTGGTAACGAATGAGAGTGTGCAGGGGGCATGATCCGTCGCCGGATGGTCATCGGTCAGCCGCATCCCCGCAGCACTTCCTAGTCGTCTTCAGGCCGGTCTCCGGGCTTGCAAGATCAGTGATATGCCGCCTTCCCATGAAAACCTCTCACAGTGGCATGTTGGCATACCGGCTTGCTTACCGTTGCGGGGGCAGCACAGGCATTGTGGATCGCATCGTCGGGATGCCACGCACCTGTTTCCCAGTTTCACCCTTGCGCCATGAACAGGCCAAGGACACCTCAAAACTTGCTATTGATTATAAATGATTCGCTCTTTATGCGGTGAAATAAGTTTTCAATATAAGATATTGTAAACATGCCATAAATTCTTGGGTGCAGTTGACCATGTGCTGATTTTGCAATTATAGTGGCGCCATGAATGCTGATTTGATCACGTTGGAAGAAAAGCTCGCGCGGCTGATATCCCTATGCCAATTGTTGCGGGCTGAAAATCTTGAGCTCCGTCAGGAGCTTGTGCGCTCCCAGGATGACAACAAGCAGATGAAGGAAAACATGGAGCTTGCCAGCCAGAAGCTGCAGGCCCTGATCGAGCGTCTTCCGGAGGGAACCGTATGAGCAGCGTGCGTGGCGTCGATGTCAGCATCATGGGGCGCGAGCTGACGATCGCGTGTACTGACGATGAGCGCGAGGCTTTGTTGCGCTCGGTCGATTATCTCGACAAGAAAATGCGCGAAATCCGCGATACCGGCAAGGTGGTCGGTGCCGAGAAGATTGCCATCATGGCGGCGCTCAATATCGCGCATGAGCTGTTGACGACCGATGCCGGCGGTTTTGACATTGGCGATTTCAAGCGTAGAATTGCTTCCATGCAGGAGCAGATTGACACTGTCGTCGGCGACGATCAAAACCAGCTGTTTTAAAGCGGTTTTTAATCCAAGACAGTTCAACTGCCACAAGTTTTCAGAGGCCGGATGATCCCGTCCTCTTCCCTTTGTTCCCTGCGGTGCTGTTCGGGCCATAGATTCCTTGAACCATAAATTTGGCTTTGGTTTCGGTCTGTTAAGTAACAGTGTGCGCGCTCCGATGCGGGTGTACCTAACGTAGCTTTAGGTCGTTACCACTTGAACCGTACAGGTTCAGGATGCCGGTCCGGATGGCATTTGCGGGGAACTCCATTCAGTTGTCACGCCTTATGGGCAGGCCGTTATCTCAAGGCGTGGTATTCCAGGTCGGCAAGGCTGACAATATCCAATGCACGCTCGTGGGATGCTTCCAGCACCACGGGCGGCGCATAGCCCGCCTCGGCGGCTTCGTGCCAGCGCGATGCGCACAGGCACCAGCGCTCGCCCGACGTCAGCCCGGGGAAGCCGTATTCCGGCCGCGGTGTGCTGAGGTCGTTTCCCCTAGAAAGCGAGAATGCGAGGAATTCCTCGGTCATCATGGCGCACACGGTATGGCTGCCGATGTCTTCGGGCCCGGTTTCACAGCTGCCGCTGCGTGTGAAGCCGGTGATCGGGTCCATGCTGCAAGGTTGTAATGTAGTGCCAAGGACGTTGCGGGCCATGCTGGAGATTCTGAATTTGAATGCGACTCGGGTTATGATACGGAATCTGTGTTGATTTGAGAATTTCATGCGTTACTGGTTGATGAAATCCGAGCCATCAGACGTGTCGATCGATGACCTGGCTTCCTTCCCCGATCAAACGGTAGATTGGTACGGGGTGCGCAATTACCAGGCGCGCAACTTCATGCGAGACCAGATGAAGGTCGGCGATGGCGTATTGTTCTATCATTCCAATTGTGCGGAACCTGGCATCGTGGGCATTGCCGAAGTCAGCAAGCTGGCTTATCCCGACCGCCTGCAGTTTATCGAGGGCCATAAGTACTATGACCCCAAGGCGACGCCGGAGAGTCCGCGCTGGTTCAATGTGGATGTGAGGCTGGTGCGCAAGACGCGCTTGTTGAGCTTGAAAGAATTGCGTGAAACGCCGGAGCTGCAGAATCTGCGCATCCTGCAGCGCGGCAACCGGCTCTCGATTACGCCGGTGGACCCCAGGGACTGGGAGTTCATCATGAAACTACTTGCCTGATGCTTGGCATCATCCCAATGCGTGATATGCTATTGCGGCGTCAGGATTCAATTGATTAAGGAGATGATAGTGGGAACGAAAAAAGAAGACGGAGTAGGGGATCCGCATCAGGATTTGAGAAACAGTGGCCTGAAAATCACGTTGCCACGTCTCAAGGTGCTGGATATCTTCCGTAACAGCGAGCAACGCCACCTGGCGGCTGAAGATGTATACCGGATCCTGATCACCGAGCATTCCGAGTTCGGCTTGGCTACCGTGTATCGCGTATTGGCGCAATTCGAGCAGACTGGGCTCTTGAAGAAAAGCCAGTTGGGCAACAACAAGGCCGTGTATGAGCTGAACGATGGCGAAGAGCACCATGGCCACTTGGTTAGCACCAGCACCGGTGAAGTGCGCGAATTCTATGACCTCGGCATCGAAGAGCGCCTCAAGGTGATCGTCCGCGAGCTAGGCTACGAGCTCACCGATTACGATATCACCGCATACGGCACGCCTTTGGCTGACAAAGCCTGATTCAAGCTTAGGATATGCAAAAAGCCCGCCAATCGGCGGGCTTTTCATTTGGGTGTCGGAACTTAGCCGAGGAACAGTTTGTAAGCCGGGTTGTTGCTTTCCTCCCAGTACGGGTAGCCCAGGTTCTGCAGGAAATCGGTGAATGCCTGTTCCTCGCCGGGCGGCACCTGCATGCCGACCAGCACCCTGCCGAAATCCGCGCCATGGTTGCGGTAATGGAACAGGCTGATGTTCCAGTCATGACGCATGCTGTCGAGGAAATTCATCAGCGCCCCGGGTTTTTCCGGGAACTCGAAGCGGTAGACCTGCTCGTGCTCTGCCTGCGGCGCATGGCCGCCTACCAGGTGGCGCAGGTGCAGTTTTGCCACTTCATTCTCGCTCAGGTCCAATGCCGGCAGGCCATGCTCCTGCAATTGCGCGACCAGCGTGCCGGATTCGCTGGGATCCTGGATGGCGACGCCGACATAGATATGCGCGGCCGTGGCGTCGGCATAGCGGTAGTTGAACTCGGTGATGTTGCGGTTGCCGATCAGCCGGCAGAACTTCTTGAATGAGCCTGGAGTTTCGGGAATGGTCACGGCCAGCACCGCTTCGCGCTTCTCGCCGATTTCCGCGCGCTCGGCGACGAAGCGCAGGCGGTCGAAGCTCATGTTTGCGCCTGAGGCGACCGCCACCAATGCCTTGTCCTGCAGGCCATGCTGCTGGGCGTAGGCTTTGAGGCCGGCCAGCGCCAGGGCGCCCGTCGGCTCGAGGATGGCGCGCGTATCCTCGAATACGTCCTTGATCGCCGCGCAGATGGCGTCGTTGTCGACCAGGATCATGTCGTCGACATATTGCTGGCATAGGCGGAAAGTCTCTTCGCCGACCAGCTTGACCGCCTTGCCGTCCGCAAACAGGCCGACCTGGTCCAATGTGACCCGTTCGCCTCGTTGCAGCGAAACCGTCATCGCATTGGCGTCGTTGACCTCGACGCCGATGATCCTGATCTCGGGGCGTACTGCCTTGATATAGGCGGCCACGCCGGCGATCAGGCCGCCGCCGCCGACCGGGCAGAAAATCGCCTCGATAGGGCCGGGGTTGTCCTGCAATATCTCCACCGCCACGGTGCCTTGCCCCGCGATCACGTCAGGATCGTCGAAGGGGTGGACGAAAGTGAGCTGCTGCTCGTCCATGAGCTTCAGGGCGTGGTTGTACGAATCCGTGTAGGATTCGCCAGCCAGCACCACTTCGGCGCCGCGGTTGCGCACGGCATCGACCTTGATGCCGGGCGTGGTGACCGGCATGACGATGACGGCGCGGCAGCCCGCGTTCTTGGCGGCCAGGGCCACGCCCTGCGCATGGTTGCCTGCCGAAGCGGTGATCACGCCGCGCGACAATGCCTCGGCGGAGAGCTGCGCCATCTTGTTGTAGGCGCCGCGCAGCTTGAATGAAAATACGGGCTGCATATCCTCGCGTTTTAGCAGTACCTGGTTGTGGATGCGTCGGGAAATGTTGGGAAGCAGGTCCAACGGGGTTTTGCTCGCGACGTCGTAAACGCGGGCGGATTTGATTTTCTGCAGGTAATCGATTTTCATTGGGGACGCTGTCCAGGGCTGCACTGTATAGTGCGGCAGTGTATGATTGAGGGGTTTGGTTCACAAAGAACCTGAATTATAAAGAAAACACGGGGCCTGCAAAATGTTGCGCTGGCTCATACAGCGTTTGAAAGCCCCGATTTGGTCACAAATAAGCAAAAGGTTTAAATAAATGGCTACACAAGACGAATTGAAGCAACAGGTTGCCAAGGCGGCCGTCGAATACGTGAAGGGCGGCATTATCGGCGTAGGCACGGGCTCCACGGCCAATTTCTTTATCGATGAGCTGGCCAAGGTCAAGGACCGCATCGACGGCGCCGTCGCCAGCTCCGAAGCGACTGCCCAGCGCCTGCGCGGCCATGGTATCGAAGTGTTCGACCTCAATGACGTGGACGGCATGGAAATCTACGTCGACGGCGCGGACGAGATCACCGAGCAAATGCATATGCTCAAGGGCGGCGGCGGCGCGCTGACACGCGAGAAGATCGTGGCGGCCTGTGCCAAGGATTTCATCTGTATCTGCGACCAGAGCAAGCTGGTGTCCGTGCTGGGCAAGTTCCCGCTGCCCGTCGAGGTGATCCCGATGGCGCGCGAGCATGTGGCGCGCGAGCTGGTGAAGCTGGGCGGCCAGCCCAAGCTGCGCGACTTCACTACCGACAACGGCAACGTGATCCTGGACGTGCATGGCCTGACCATCGCCGACCCGGTGGAACTGGAAACCAAGATCAACGCCATCGTCGGCGTCGTGACCAACGGCCTGTTCGCTTCCCGTCCAGCTAATGTGCTGCTGCTGGCGACAGCGGACGGCGTCAAGACATTGACCGCCAAGTAATCGACGCGCACCAGTTCAACATGAAATTGTCATAATCGGCAATTACACTACAACGTTGACTCAAAACACTGGCCGGAACTAGCGCAGTCCGGCCAGTTTCAATCACGGAAGGGATCGCGTTATGCAATTTGAACATACATACAAGCAATACGATGCCGAGCTGGAATCAGTCCGTGCAAAAGTGCTCGAAATGGGCGGTTTGGTCGAGCAGCAAATCGTCAATGCGCTGGAAGCCCTGGTGACTGTCAACCTCACCTTGGCAGACAAGGTGATTGCCAATGACCACAAGGTGAATGCGCTTGAAGTCCAGGTGGACGAGGACTGCAGCCACATCATCGCGCGCCGCCAGCCTGCCGCGGGCGACCTGCGCATGATCATGATGGTGGTCAAGACCATTACCGACCTGGAGCGGATCGGCGACGAGGCGACCAAGATTGCCCGCGTGGCGCAGAAAGTGTCCGAGTCCGGCCGTCTCTATACGCCGCGTTTCAACGAGATCAAGACCATGGTCGGCCATGTGCGTGAAATGCTGCGCACCGCGCTGGACGCCTTTGCGCGCCTGGACGTGACCAAGACTGTGGACGTGGCGCGCCAGGACGAGCAGGTGGACGAGCAGTTCCGTGCCGCGATGCGTCAGCTGATCACCTTCATGCTGGAAGACCCGCGCACCATTTCCATGTCGCTGGAGGTCCTGTTTGTCGCCAAGGCCATCGAACGTATCGGCGACCATGCCAAGAATATTGCCGAATACGTGATCTACATGGTAAAAGGTAAGGACGTACGCCATACCACGGTGCAGGAGATGGAGCGCGAAGCTCAGGAACCCTGATGTCAGCCGCCGTGATGGCGGCAACGGTTTAGCGTTTTACAAGAAGGTCGAACTTGCCTACCAAAAAATCGGATTTTCCTGAGATCGCGGCAGTCGATCTGGGTTCCAACAGCTTCCGTCTGCAACTCGCACGGGTTGCAGACGGCCACCTCATTTTCCATGACTCCTTGCGTGAAGCCGTCCGCCTAGGCGCGGGGCTGGATGCGAAGAACAACCTGAGTGCCGATGCCCAGCAACGGGCGATCGACTGTCTCAAGCGTTTTGGCGAACGCTTGCGTGGATTGCCTGTGCAGGCGGTGCGTGCGGTTGCCACCAATACCTTCCGCGTTGCGCGCAATGCACCCAACCTGATGGAAGAAGCGCAGGCCGCGCTCGGATTCCCCATCGAAATCATCGCAGGCCGTGAAGAAGCGCGCATGATTTTCGTCGGCGTCAGCCACAGCCTGCCCCCTGCCACGCACAAGCGCCTGGTGATCGACATCGGCGGCGGCTCTACCGAGTTCATCATCGGGCAGGGTATCGAACCCATCGAAATGGAAAGCCTGTATATGGGCTGCGTCAGCTACAGCCTGCGCTATTTCCCCGACGGCAAGCTCACGGAAAGCGCGTTCGAACGCGCGCGGATTGCCGCTGCCGCGGAAATCCAGAGCATACGCAAGCATTTCATTGCGGAAGGCTGGGACGAAGCGGTCGGCTCGTCCGGGACGGCCAAGGCCTTGGGCGAAATCATCCGCCTGAGCGGCTTGAGCGAAGGCGAAATTACCAGGGAGGGCCTGGAGTTTCTGCGCGAGCAATTGATCAAGGTCAAGGACATCAAAAAGATAGACTTGCCTGGCTTGAGTGCCGACCGCGCGGCGGTGCTGCCAGGCGGGCTGGCCATCATGACGGCGGCATTCGACGCCCTCAAGATCGAACGCATGACAACGGCGAACAGCGCCCTGCGCGAAGGCGTGCTTTATGAACTGCTTGGCCGCCTGCATGACCAGGATGTTCGTGAGATCACGGTTTCAAGCTTCATGCGGCGCTACCATGTAGAGCCCGATCAGGCCGAGCGCGTGCGCGAAATGGCATTGCGCCTGCTGGCGCAATGCGCCGGCCAATTGCAGCAATGGGATGAAGAAACGGCGGCACAATACCTGACCTGGGCCGCATACCTGCACGAGATTGGTGTCTCCATCGCACATGCGGGTTATCACAAGCATTCCGCCTATATAGTCGAGAATGCCGACATGCCGGGCTTCTCCAACATGGAGCAGGAGACGCTGGGCCTGCTGGTCAAAGCGCACCGGCGCTCCCTTGCCAAGCTTGAGGCCGACCTGATCGGACACCATGACCGCTTGCTGTTGATCCTGATTTTGCGACTGGCCGTGCTGTTCCACCGCAATCGACAGCCCGACCATTACCCGGAGCCAGCATTGTCGATCCTGAAGTCCGGCTACCAGCTCAATATTGACTCTGCATGGCTCAAGGAGAACCCTCTGACGGAAGCGGAGCTATTCAATGAAGTGGCCTACTGGAAAGAGATCGGCCTGAGCCTGGAGCTGGTTTCCTGAGATAGCATCTTGCTGCACATGCGTAATAACGAGAAAAAGGCCGGATGTTCCGGCCTTTCTGTTACTGGAGTGCGCACTCGCTCAGGCGTCAGGCAATATTTCCTGGCCATACTCCGCCATGAGGAACTGCTGTGCTGAAAAGCTGGCGCGGCGGCTCGGCTTGAGCTCGTAATTGCCGTCGGGCTGCATTTCCCAGGCGTTGGAGTTGTCCTTGAGGTAGGGCTCCAGGCCTTCCTTGAAAACGCGCTTCTTCACCTTGGCATCCAGCAATGGGAAGCATACTTCGATACGGCGGAAGAAGTTGCGGTACATCCAGTCCGCGCTCGACAGGTAGATGTGCTCGGCGCCGTTGTCGTAGAAGTAGAAGATGCGGGTGTGCTCGAGGAAGCGGCCGACGATGGAGCGCACCTTGATGTTTTCCGATACGCCGGGGATGCCGGGACGCAAGGCGCAAACGCCTCGCACGATGAGCTCGATCTGCACGCCGGCGCTGGAAGCATCGTACAGGGCGCGGATCACGTCGGGATCGAGCAGTGCGTTCATCTTGGCAATGATGCGCGCTTTCTTGCCGGACTTGGCAATCTCGGCTTCATTCTGGATCGCTTTGATCGTGCGCTGGTGCAGGGTGAACGGCGACTGCCAGAGATGGCGTAGCTTGCTGGCCCGTCCCAGGCCGGTCAACTGGGCGAATACGTCGTTCACGTCCTCGCTGATTTCTTCCTGGCAGGTGAGCAGCCCGAAGTCGGTATATAGGCGCGCGGTGCGCTGGTGGTAATTGCCGGTGGCAATATGCACATAGCGCCGCAGCTTGTCTTCGTCGCGCCGCACGACCATGGCCATCTTGGCGTGGGTCTTGTGTCCGACCACGCCATAGACGACGTGGGCGCCGGCATTTTCCAGCTTGGCCGCCCAGTTGATGTTGGCTTCTTCATCAAAGCGCGCCAGCAGCTCCACGACCACGGTGACTTCCTTGCCGCGCTGCGCCGCGTCGATCAGGGACTGCATCAGCGTCGAGTCGGCGCTGGTGCGGTAGAACGTCTGCTTGATCGCCAGCACTTGCGGGTCTTCGGCGGCCTGCGTGATGAACTCCACGACCGGGTTGAACGACTGGAACGGGTGGTGCAGCAGGATATCCTGCTTGCGGATGGCCTTGAAGATGTCCGGGTCCTTGGCCATTTCCTTCGGCAGGCTGGGCGTATAGAGCGGGTATTTCAGGTCTGGGCGGTCCACGCTGTCCGGAATCTGCATGAGGCGGACGAGGTTGACGAGGCCGTTGACTTGGTAAAGGTCGTCCTGGCTCAGGCCGAATTGCCCCAACAGAAAGGCGGACATTTCCGTCGGGCAGCTGTCGGCTACTTCCAGTCGTACCGCATCGCCATATTGCCGGTGGGTCAATTCGCCCTGCAGCGCAAGGCGCAAATCCTTGGTTTCCTCATCGTCCAGGATCAGGTCGCTGTCGCGCGTGACGCGGAACTGGTAGCAACCTTTCACCGTCATGCCGGAAAACAGTTCGTTGACGTGGGCATGTAGGATGGAGGACAGGAACACGAAGCCGTGGTCGCAACCCGCGATGTCGCGCGGCAGGCGGATGACGCGCGGCAGCGCGCGAGGCGCCTGTACGATGGCGACGCCGGAATTGCGGCCAAACGCGTCCTTGCCTTCCAGCTCGACGGCAAAGTTCAGGCTCTTGTTGAGCACGCGCGGGAAAGGGTGCGCCGGATCCAGCCCGATGGGCGTGAGGATGGGCATCAGCTCACGGAAGAAGTAAGCCGCGATCCACTCGCGCTGCACATCGCTCCAGTCCCCGCGGCGGATAAAACGGATTTCCTGGGCGGCAAGCTGGGGCAGCACCACCTCGTTGAGGATCTTGTATTGGTGGTCCACCATTTCGTGGGCCAGGTTGCTGACCTTGGCGAGCGCCTGCTTGGGCAGCATGCCGTCGGCGCCTACGTGCGGGGAGTTGTACTTGATCTGGTTCTTGAGGCCCGCCACGCGCACCTCGAAGAACTCGTCCATATTGCTGCTGAAAATGCAGAGAAATTTGAGGCGCTCAAGCAGGGGAACGTTTTCGTCTTCAGCCTGGGCCAATACGCGACGGTTGAAGGCCAGGATGCCTAGTTCGCGATTGATGAAATATTCGGGACTCAATTTGACGGGCAACATGATGAAAACCTCACTGTATGCCCGCAATATGACATTTTAATGAAAAATGGTTCAACTATTGGGCGGGACGTAGCCTGAAGCGGTATCCGCGCCATCGCCGAAGAAATAGGCCTCGGTCTGTTGCGCGAGGTATTTGCGTGCTTGCGGGTCGGCTAGGCTCAGGCGGTTTTCGTTCACCAGCATGGTTTGCTGCTTGAGCCAGCCGGCCCAGGCTTCCTTGGAGACATGTTCGAAAATACGCTTGCCGAGCTCGCCGGGATAAGGGGGAAAGTCCAGGCCGTCAGCATTGCGGCCCAGCTTAACGCAGAAAACGGTACGTGCCATGATGTCGATCTTTGTTGAAGTGAATCAAGACCGACATCATAGCGCAAGCTGCCCGCGGCGGCGATACCGCGGCAGCCTGAGGCGCTGTAGCTAGAACTCCCCGCGCAGGCCGACGAGCAGCGAGCGGCCGCCCATGGGCGCGATATCCTTGAGGATGGAGGTATGGTCGCGTATGGTCTGGTCCAGCAGGTTGTATGCCTTGGCGAAAGCCTCTAGCTGGAAATACTGCGAGGTGGGCAGCTTGTAGGTCAGCGTGGCGTTGACCAGGGTGTACCCATCCGTGGCGAGCTCGTTCGCATCGGTGCGGTCCTGCTTGAAGGCGCGCAATACATCCAGGCGTGAGCCGAAACGGTTGAAGCGGTAATCCAGCCCGAAGCCCAGCTTCAACGGCGAGATGCGCGGCAGCGAGTCGCCGGTGTCGCGGTTGGTGGCGCGCACGTAGTCGCCGCGCAGGTTCAGGTCCAGCGAGCCGACCTGCTCATAGACTCGGAACTTGCCTTCGGCTTCCAGGCCCTTGAATGTCGCCTTGGCGCCCGTGAACCTCGCTTCGGTTATTTCGGAATCGGCCTGTCCCGGGATACCGTCCTCGTTTACCAGCTCTCCGCTGTTGAATAGCCCGATGAAATTGCTGAACCGGGTGTAATAGGCGCCAATGTGGAAGGAGTCGTGGTTCTGCTTCCAGCGCAACTGGGCGTCTATGCCGTTCGAGCGCTCTTTCTTGAGGTCGCTGGAGCCGACTTCATACTGGTCGGTCGCCACATGCTCGCCGTCGGCATACAGTTCGAAGTAGCTGGGTGCACGTTCGTTGTGCGACAGGTTGGCGGTGACGGACCACTGTTCGTCCAGCTTGAACAGCGCGCCGGCGGCAAAGCTGTATGGCGTGAAGGATTTCGACTGGCTGGGCCCGAACTCGTCTCCGCCCTTGGATTCGATCTTGGCATGCTCTACACGGCCGCCGAAAGTCAGCTTGAGCGCGTCCAGCGGCAGCTCTTCATACAAGTAGACCGCACGCGTATTGGTGCGGTTGGACGGCACGAAGGCTTCCTCGCCCAGCGCCTGGAAGCGGGAGTTGTGGAACTGCATGCCGACCACGCCGTTGAGCGGGCCGATATTGCCGTGGGTGGCTTCGATCGAGCCTTCCACGCCGCGGTTCTTGAAGGTGGTGCCCACTTCGCCGTCTTCCAACTCCTGGTGCTCGTAGTCGGTATAGGCCATGCGTACCTTGACCTTGCTGATGATGCTGCCCAGGTCGCGCAGTTCGGAGGCAAAGTCCCAGCGATCGCTCTTCATGTCGATGAGGACATCCGGTTCCGCCACTGTGCCGTATTTGCTGTTGAAGGTGGAGTAGGACATGCCGACATAGCCGTTTTCCAGCGCTATCGAAGCGCCGATCGCGCCGCCGTCGGCATCCGAGCCGCTGTTAACCAGGCGGCCCTTGTGTTCCCGCGCCTCCCCGGTTTGCTCGCTCTTGCGGCGCGACATGGCGTAGCCAGGGATATCGAGATCGTCGGTTTTGCGCTTGTAGGCGTCCGCGTGCACGGTGAGCACGCCATTGCCGGCATCGACGACGACCGCGCCATTTTTCTGGTTTTCCGCGCCGCCGAACCTTACTTCGCTGCGTCCGGTGACGCCGTCGATGGCCTCCTTTGGAATGCGGTGGTCAATCGCGTTCACCACGCCGCCCACTGCGCTGCCGCCGTAAAGCAGGGCTGCAGGGCCGCGCACCACGTCGATCTGCTCGATCACCAGCGGGTCCAGCGCTACGGCATGGTCAAAGCTCAGGCTGGAGGCGTCCAGAATGCCGACGCCGTTCTGCATCATGCGCACGCGCTCCCCATCCAGGCCGCGGATGATGGGACGCGAGGCGTTGGGGCCGAAATAGGTGGAGGAAACGCCGGGAATGGATTTCAGGGTTTCGCCCAATGTACTTTCGCGCTGCAGCGAGAGCTCGCGGCCGCTCAGGGTGGAGACCGGGACGACCATGTCGTCGGAGGCGACGCCCAGCGGGTTCGCGGTGACGGCGACGGTAGGCAGCTCGATTTCCCCTGCCGCGTGTGCAGGCATGGAAATCAGGGTGCTGCTGAAGGCCATGGTGATGGCGGTTAGGATTTTCTTTGGCGCAATTGGTGCGGGCGCAACTGCTGTATTGATGGCTTTTGTCTCAGGGTTCTGCATCTCGAATCTCGCATTTCAATTTATTCAACAGGCCGTGCGTAAGCACGACCGCGGCTTCCCCAAGCCGGGGAAGCGCAATGGCAGGCATATCCTTTGACTCAGGCGAGGATATGCCGGGGCTGGCTAGATGGAGATTGCTGGCGGCGCGCGCGAGATATAGGCAACAGTGCGTTCGTTGCGCGGTTCAATGCTGACGGGCGCAACAAAGCCGGTGTGGCTGGCGCTGAAATGGAGCGCTGGCTGCGTTGCGGGAATAAAGCTTTCCAGGCTGCCTAGCCCCAGGCATTGTTCGCAGGCATTGTGCTGCGGCGCCTGGTCCTTGGCATGGGTAAGCTGGTCGTGGATGTGCCAGATTTCGTGCGCTGCAATGCTTTGCTGGCTAAATAGCAGCAAGAGCGAAAGTACATAACCAAGCAGGATTTTGCGCAACATGGTTGCGATTCTAGCAGGCTATCGTGAAAAAAAGAAACGGCTAGGACCAAGAATGGCCTAGCCGCTTTGTCTTTAGAGCGGTTTGCGAGTGCTGTCTGCGAGAGTTTATGCCTTGAAGTTGGCGGCCACAAAGTCCCAATTCACGATGTTCCAGAACTCTTCCGCATACTTCGGGCGCGCGTTGCGGTAATCGACGTAATAGGCATGCTCCCAGACGTCGATGGTCAGCAACGGGGTCTGGCCCTTGGTCAAGGGAGTTTCGGCGTTGCTGGTGCTTTCCAGGCTCAGGCTGCCATCGGCGTTCTTGACCAGCCATGCCCAGCCGGCGCCGAATGTGGTGATGGCTTTTTGCGTGAATTGCTTCTTGAATTCTTCGAAAGAGCCGAACGCCTTGTCGATCGCCGCTGCCAGCTCGCCGGTGGGCTCGCCGCCGCCGTTAGGCTTGAAGCAATTCCAGTAGAAGGTGTGGTTCCACACCTGGGCCGCATTGTTGAAGATGCCGCCGGAGGATTTCTTCACGATCTCTTCCAAGCTGGCGTTCTCGAACTCGGTTCCCTGAATCAGGTTGTTGAGATTGGTCACATAGGCCTGGTGGTGCTTGCCGTAGTGAAAGTCGATGGTTTCGGCCGAAATGACGGGTTCCAAGGCATCCTTGGCGTACGGTAATGGAGGGAGCTGATGCGCCATGCTTATTCCTTTTTTTGTTAGGTTGATAGGATTTGGCCGGCATTTTGCCATAAGAAGAAAATAGCTGAGGTAGCGCGAATCATTCTCGAAATCAATCAGGTGGCGGCTAGGTCGGTGCTTGATCTATATCTGCGCTGTGGGCTATTGGGGCAGGGAGAAGGGAGCCGGGTCGGTCCAGGGCGTTTCGGCGCAGATTAGTGCGGCCACCAGGCTGGCGCTCGCCGGGCCCATGGTCAGTCCGTAGCGGAAATGCCCGGTATTGAGGTAGAGGTTTTCCACATCGGGGTGCGGGCCGATCACGGGTAGGTTCTCGGGCGTGCCGGGACGCAGGCCGCTCCAGTGCTTGATGATGGGAAGTGTCTCGAGTTCCGGCATCAGGGCTTTCGCCTTGGCGCGGATTTCGTCGCGGACGGCATCCGTCACGGATGGATCGAACCCGACGTCTTCGAGGGTGCTGCCGGCCAGCAGGTAGCCATCGCGGCGCGGCACCAGGTAGAAATCCTCGCGGAAAACCACGGCGCTGGGGGTGCGTTCCGGTTTGTAGAGCAATATCTGCCCGCGCATGGGCTTGATCTGCAGCTTGCTGGCGACTTCCTTGAGGAGGTCGAAGCTCCACGCTCCCGAGGTGACGACGAAGCGGTCTGCCTCCAGCAACTCACCTGCCGTGGTACGCCACGCGGCGAGCCTGGTCACATCGGAGGAAAGCGGCATCAGCTCGGTGTGCTCCAGCAGCCGCACATCGTTATTCTCCAGCCATGTGCGCAGGGCATGCATGAGGCAAGGGGGGCGGACCTGGTTGACTTCGGGCAGCCACAGCGCATCTTGCCCGCTGGGAGATTGCACGCCAAAGTCTTCAGCCCTGGCCGCCTCTGCCTTGAGCTGGTAACGGTTACACCAGGCCAGCGCCGCCTCGCGGTCGAATGGCGGCAGCAGCAGGAAGCCGGAATTGAGCATTTGCGGGTCTATGCCGGTCTCGCTGAACAGGCGTGCGCAGATCTCCGTATACCGCGATGCGCCATAGTGGGTGAGGGTGTTGACGTGGTCCGAATACATCCATGGCAACAGCGGGAACATGATGCCCGTGCCTGCCCAGGAGGACTCTCCCGATGTCTGGCTTGCGATCTTATTGCGCTCGACGATGGTGACCTTGCAGCCGCGGGAAACCAGTTCCATGGCGGTGAGGCAGCCGACGATGCCGCCGCCGGCGATCAGTACGTGCTGGCTCATGATGTGTGTTTCCGGGAGATGGGGGTATGGAGGCGGCTAGGCTGGAATAAATTAATCACGCAAAAATTATGCCGACTTTGCCGGCATATCCTTTATTCAGGGAACATTCCCTTTTATACTTGGCACATATGGGAATTTCCAAGTTAAAGACGAGCAATAGCGCAACCGCACCACTGCAACTTGCGCGCGAGGTCTTGTCCATCGAGGCGCGGGAAGTGCAGGCATTGGCCGAGCGCCTGGATGAGAACTTCGTCAACGCAGTCGAGCTTATTTTACAATGCCGGGGCCGAGTTGTCGTGACCGGCATCGGCAAGTCCGGGCATATCGGCAACAAGATCGCCGCTACGTTGGCCAGTACCGGCACGCCGGCTTTTTTCATGCATCCCGCCGAGGCGAGCCACGGCGACCTGGGCATGATCACCCGGGATGACGTGGTGATCGCCCTGTCCAATTCCGGTGAGGCGGATGAACTGCTGGCGCTGTTGCCGCCATTGAAGCGCATCGGCGCCCCCATCATCAGCATCTCGGGCAACCGTCACTCGACCCTGTCCAAGGCGGCGGCGATTTTCCTCGACGCCCACGTGTCGCAGGAGGCCTGTCCGCTGGGGCTCGCCCCCACGGCGAGCACGACGGCAGCGCTGGCGCTGGGCGATGCCCTGGCCGTGACCTTGCTGGATCAGCGCGGGTTCTCGCGCGAGGATTTCGCATTGGCCCATCCTGGCGGCTCGATCGGGCGGCGCTTGCTGCTGCATGTGCAGGACATCATGCGCAGCGGAAAGGATATCCCCGGCATACCAAGCAGCAGCAGCCTCAAGGACGGCCTGCTGGAAATGTCGCGCAAGGGTCTGGGCATGACCGCGGTGCTGGATGCGGCAGGCAAGCCGGTCGGCATATTCACGGACGGCGACTTGCGCCGGGCTTTCGAGGCCGGGATCGACATCCACGGCACCAGCATGGGCGACGTCATGCATGAACATCCGCAGGTCATTGCCCCGGAACAGCTGGCGGTCGATGCCGTGGCTTTGATGGAGCAATATTCAATAAGCAGCCTGCTGGTCGTCGACCGGCAGGGCAACCTGGTCGGCGCACTCAATATGCACGACTTACTCATGGCAAAGGTGGTTTAGAAGTTGATTTCCTTAGAAGAACGCGCAAAGCGCATCAAGATTGCAGTGTTTGACGTTGACGGTGTCCTGACCAATGGCGGCTTGATGCTGGGGGATGACGGGTTGGAATACAAGGTGTTTCATTCCCAGGACGGCCTGGGAATGAAGATGCTCAAGCATACCGGCGTCCGCATGGCCTACATCACGGGCCGCAAGTCCAACGTGGTGGTGAAGCGCGCCGAGAATACCGGCGTGCAGATCATCTACCAGGGCATAGACGACAAGCTCGAGGCGTTCAACGACTTGCTCGAAAAGCAAGGGGTGTCCGCCGAGGAATGCCTGTTCATGGGGGACGACGTGATCGACATTCCGCCCATGCGCCGCGCCGGGCTGGCGATCACCGTGCCGCATGCGATGCCGCTGGTCAAGGAGTATGCCCATTACACCACAGAGCGCCAGGCCGGGTTCGGCGCCGTGCGCGAAGTCTGCGAACTGCTCATGAAGGCGCAAGGCACCTTCGATGCGCAAATGGCGCCTTATTTAAAGTAAATACGAGATATGCAAGGACGTAGCAATACCATCCTGTTTCCGCTTGCCGTACTCGGGCTGCTGGCCCTGATTACGCTGTGGATCGACCGCACGGTGCAGCCGCCGGAGCTGCGCGTGGATGGGACGACGCGTCACGACCCCGATTACATCCTGAACAATTTCGTCACGACCAAGACGGATGCGACAGGGTCGATCAGCCACATCCTCAAGGCTTCTGAAATGCGGCATTACCCGGACGACGATACTACCGAGCTGGAAAACCCGCATTTCACCCAGTTTGGGGTGGGCAAGCCCACCACGACGATAGAGGGCAAGCGCGGACATGTGTCCAGCAAAGGCGATGTCGTGGAGTTCCGCGATGATGTGCGCGTGGTGCGGCCGGCGTTCGGCGACCGGCAAGAAATGACGCTGACGACGGAATATCTGCGCGTGGAACCGGATAGCGAGATTGCATCGACCGACCAGCCTGTGGTGATTACCCAGGGGCCGAAAAGCGTGGTGCGCGCGGTCGGGATGGTCTATGACAAGAAAAACCAGACCATCCAGCTCAACAAGCGGGTGCGCAGCCATTATGAGCGTCCGGCCGCCGGCAAGCGCACGAGCAGCAAGCCAAAAGCGGCAAGCAAGACCAAGCAGGCGGCAGCCAAGCCTGCGGCTTCCAAGAACAGCAAGACGACATCCGGTAACAGCAACAATGCCAAGCAGCCCACTAAAACCAAGTAGAACGACATTCTTCAGCGGAGACCCTATGCGCAACCTGCGTTATTCATTATTGCTTGCCATGTTGGCCGGCATGCTGTCTGCAACGGCACATGCCGAAAAGGCCGACCGGGAAAAGCCGATCGAGCTGGAGGCCGACTCCGTGCAGGTCAATGATGCCAAGAAGACCAGCACCTATACCGGCAACGTCATCCTGACCCAGGGCACGCTGGTGATCCGCGGCGACAGGCTGATCGTGCGCGAGGACAAGGAGGGATTCCAGCACAGCACGTCCTACGGCAATCCCACCACCTTTAGGCAGAAGCGCGACGGCAAGAACGAATACATGGAGGGCAGCGCCCAGCGGATAGAGTATGATGGACGCATGGACAAGGTGCAGCTGTTTACCAAGGCATGGGTCAAGCGCGGCGAGGATATCGTGCATGGGGACTACATCATGTATGACGCCAATGCCGAATATGCGGAAGTCATCAGCGGCGGCTCGCAAGCGGCGACACCTGCAACACCCACTGGCCGAGTGCGTGCCATTATCCAGCCCAAGAAGAAACCCGCGGCAGAAACTCCCTGAGCTCGATGGCTATTGGAGGGCCTGTGCTTGATGCAGGCCGAAGCAACTGCGCTTTATAGAGACGGCATCGATAGATATTGCATAAATGAGTGAATTGATCGTAGAAAGCTTACGCAAGAAATACAAGTCGCGCACCGTGGTGCAGGATATTTCCCTGCAGCTCAACAGCGGCGAGGTGGTCGGGCTGCTCGGGCCGAACGGCGCGGGCAAGACCACTAGTTTCTACATGATGGTGGGCCTGGTGCCACTCGATGGCGGACGCATATTGCTGGACGGCAAGGACCTGAGCCGGATGCCCATCCACCAGCGCGCGCGCATGGGCCTGGCCTATCTGCCGCAGGAGCCGTCGATCTTCCGCAAGATGACCGTCACGGAAAACATCCAGGCTATCCTTGAATTGCAGAACATGACGGCCGAGCAGCAGAAGGAACAGCTTGAATCCCTGCTGCAGGAGCTCCATATCACCCATATACGCAACAGCATGGCGGTGAGCCTGTCCGGCGGCGAGCGCCGCCGGGTGGAAATCGCCCGATGTCTGGCGACCAACCCCAGCTTCATCCTGCTGGACGAGCCGTTTGCCGGGATCGACCCGATTGCCGTGCTGGACATCCAGAAGATCGTACGTTTCCTGACCGAGCGCAATATCGGGGTGCTGATCACGGACCATAATGTCCGTGAAACATTGGGCATATGCGATCGCGCCTACATCGTGAATGAAGGCCGCGTATTCGCATCGGGGAAGCCCAGCGAGATCATACATAACGAAAGTGTAAGAGAAGTTTACTTGGGCAAGGATTTCCGCCTGTAGTCAACGCAGAATTAGAGAGATGAAACAAAGCCTACAGCTAAAATTTTCCCAAAACCTGGCATTGACGCCGCAGTTGCAGCAGTCGATCAAGCTGTTGCAGCTGTCTTCACAGGAACTCAACCAGGAGCTGGAGTCGCTGCTGCAGGCCAACCCTTTGCTGGAGCGCGTAGACGGCCCGGACGGCGCTGCCGAAATGTCCGAAAGCTACAGCCCTGCTCCGGATGCCGCAGTCGCCGCCCCCGCCAGCGAGGCGCCTGCGCCAGCCAGCGAGGAGTTGCCGCGCGTTGACGAATTCGGCGGCGGGGACGACTACTTCGAATCTTTCCAGAGCAGCAACCGCTGGGAGGAAGGCGGCGCCAACAATGACGACGACAACGACTTCAGCTTCCAGGAAGCGGTCAACCTCACCCTGCGCGAGCACCTGTTGAGTCAGATCAAGCTGTTGCCGCTGTCCGAGCGCGACCAGACCCTGGCGATGGTGCTGGTGGACGCCATCAACGACGACGGCTACCTCGAGCAGTCGCTGGAAGAACTGGCCGAGCTGCTGCCGGAAGAGCTCGAAATCGACCTGCTCGAACTCGAAACCGCGCTCAAGCATATCCAGAACCTGGATCCCCCTGGTATTGGCGCCCGCAACCTTGCGGAGTGCTTGGCATTGCAACTGCGCGCCCTGCCCGCAGAAACGCCTTTTGTTGATCTGGCGATCAAGGTTGCAGAGCAACACTTGCCTTTGCTGGCGAGCCGCGATTACACGCGCCTGCGCAAGCTGCTACATTGCGACGACGACGTCCTGAAAACGGTGCAGCAGCTGGTGACCCAGCTCAACCCGCGCCCGGGCGGCGAGTTTAGCCATATCACCTCGGATCATTACATCCAGCACGAAATCGTGGTGAAGAAGGTCAAGGGTATTTGGATCGCCAGCCTCAATGACGAAGTGGTGCCCAAGCTGCGCATCAACCAGCTTTATGCCGGCATCCTGAAACGTAATCGCGATAGCTCCAGTCAATACCTCATGAGCCAGATGCAGGAAGCGAAATGGATGATCAAGAACATCCAGCAGCGTTTTTCCACCATCCTGCGCGTGTCGCAGGCGATTGTGGACAGGCAGCGCAACTTCTTCGAGCATGGCGAAGTCGCCATGCGTCCGCTGGTGCTGCGCGAGATCGCCGACGAGTTGGGCCTGCATGAATCCACCGTGTCGCGCGTGACGACGAGGAAGTACATGCTCACACCGCGCGGCGTGTACGAGTTGAAGTATTTCTTCGGCAGCCATGTTGCGACGGAGTCTGGCGGTGCTTGCTCCGCCACGGCGATCCGCGCGTTGATCAAGCAGATGGTGAGCGAGGAAAACCCGAAGAAGCCGCTGTCTGACAACCAGATTACCGACATCCTTGGCAAACAAGGCATAGTTGTTGCAAGAAGAACCATAGCGAAATACCGCGAGTCTCTACAGATACCCGCGGCCAACCAGCGCAAGTCGCTTTGATTTGCGCGTTTTCAAGTAAGGAGAGCGTTATGAATTTGCACCTGACAGGACATCACCTCGACGTTACCCCAGCCCTGCGCGAATATGTGCAGTCCAAGCTGGCCCGACTCAGCAATCACTTTGACCATGTGATTGACCTCAAGGTCACGCTGAGCGTGGAGAAACTGGTGCAAAAGGCGGAAGCCACCTTGCATGTGCCGGGCAACGACCTGCACGCGGAATGCGGGGCGGAAAGCATGTACAGCGCGATTGACTCGCTGGCGGACAAGCTGGACCGCCAGGTAGTGAAGCATAAGGAAAAAGTCAGCAACCACAACCAGGCATCCGGAGGTCTGAAGCACCAGGCGGTCGAGTAACCTCCTCGTGAAATGCTGCAAAAGAGTGCCAAGTCTGTTTTTCATGCATGGATTTGGCGCTCTTGCAGCATATCCTTCCGCTTGTTCATTCCCAAGGTATTAAGCACACATGGCTGAAATCAGTGTTACCCAGCTTTACAAGGATACGCGCCGCAAGCTCAAGCTGAAATGGGTAGCAGGGTTAGCCGGCGGCGATAACCCCCTGACCAGTGAAACCGTGACCAAGCCGTCCCTGGCGCTGGTTGGTCATCTGAATTTCGTGCATCCCAACCGCGTGCAGGTGCTGGGGTGCGCAGAGATGGATTATTTGCGCAGCCTCAAGGCGCGAGAATTGTTCCAGGCCATCAAAAACCTGTTCTCAGCCGACTTGGCGGCCATCATCGTGGCCAATGGCGAAGAAGCGCCGGACGAACTGGTGGCCGCCTCCGACGAGTTCAGCACCCCATTGTTTACCTCCCCGTTGCGCAGCCCCGGCCTCATGGATGTATTGAGCCACTATCTTGCCCAGGCCGTGGCGGTATCGGAAAGCCTGCACGGCGTGTTCATGGAAGTGCAGGGCTTCGGCCTCATGATCAAGGGCACCCCGGCGATCGGCAAGAGCGAGCTGGCGCTGGAGCTGATCTCGCGTGGGCACCGCCTGGTGGCGGATGATATCGTCGATTTCTACCGTATCGCCCCTGACCGGCTCGAAGGGCGTTGCCCGCCGTTGCTGCAGGATTTCCTCGAGGTGCGTGGATTGGGCGTACTCAATATCCGCGCCTTGTTCGGCGACAACGCCGTCAAGCCGACCAAGCCGCTCGACTTGATCGTGCAACTGGAAATGGCCGATACCATGGTGCCGCTGGACCGGCTCAAGATCAAATCCCAGCATGAAAAAATCCTTGAGGTCAAAATTCCCAAGGTCGTGATCCCGGTGGCCGCCGGGCGCAATATCGCCGTGCTGGTGGAGGTGGCCGTGCGCAACCACATGCTGCTGCTGCGCGGCATCAACGGCACTAAGCAGTTCATGCAGCGCCAGCACCGAGAAATGGCGCGTACTTCCCGGAAACTCAAGCCAGAGGCGGAATAGGCCATGCAGCTTGTGATCGTGACCGGTCTTTCGGGTTCAGGCAAGAGCATCGTACTCAAGATGCTGGAGGACAGCGGCTACTATTGCATCGACAACCTGCCTGCCACCTTGCTGCCCCAGGCTTCGGAGCACCTGAGCCAGGGCAACCACGAACGGGTGGCGATCAGCATCGATACCCGCAGCGCCTCGCTCGAGGCGCTGCCCGGCAACATCCGCAAGCTCAAGGGCGAGGGTATCGAAGTACAGGTGCTTTTCTTGGAGGCCAATGTCGAGACCCTGGTCAAGCGCTACAGCGAAACGCGCCGCCGCCATCCATTGAGCAGCGATACCAGCACCCTGGCGGAAAGCATCAGCCACGAGCGCCATTTGCTGGAGCCGTTGGTGGACCTGGGGTTGCGCATCGATACCAGCAGCCTCAGCGCCAACGCCTTGCGCAACTGGGTCAAGGAATTCGTGACGCAGAAGAACGGCGAACTGATCCTGCTGTTCTCTTCATTCGGCTTCAAGCATGGCATTCCGCTGGACGCGGATTACGTGTTTGACGTGCGTTGCCTGCCCAACCCCTATTATGATCTGGAGCTCAGGCCGCAGACGGGGCAAGACAAGCCTGTATGTGACTTTCTCGAATGTCACGACAGCGTGCACGGCATGTACGACGATATCCGTGGTTTTATCGAGCGCTGGCTACCCAGCTTCATTGCCGACAACCGCAGCTACCTGACCGTGGCGATCGGCTGCACGGGCGGCCAGCACCGTTCGGTCTATTTCGCAGAGCGCCTGGCCGCGCATTTCCGTCATCAGCAATACCGCGTGCTGGTACGGCATAGGTCACTGGAGAAAAACTAGGCTGGCGTCGCCAGCCGGAGAGCTCCTGAGGATACGGGATACAAAGCATGATAGGTATACTCATCATTGCCCACGGAACGCTGGGCGAAAGCCTGATTCACTGTGCAAGCCACGTCATGGGCTCGCGCCCGCCGTTATTGAGGCAGCTCGGCGTCGGCACGCATGACGACCCGGGCGGGCTGCTGCCGCAGGCCCAACAAATGATCAGGGAGCTGGACGAGGGGCAGGGGGTGCTGATACTTTCCGATATCTACGGGGCCACGCCCTGCAACCTAGTGACGAAGTTGCTGATCCCGGGCCATGTCGAGGGCGTAGCCGGGGTCAACCTGCCCATGCTGGTGCGGGCGCTCACCTACCGGCAGGGCAACGGCATCATGACCCTGGTGGAGAAATCCATCAGCGGCGGGCGTGACGGGGTGGTACATTTTTCCAAGGACGCATGTAAGCATCATGATTAAACAAGAAATAGAAATCATCAACAAACTGGGCTTGCACGCCCGCGCATCGACCAAGCTCACGCAGACTGCCAGCCAGCATGCCTGCGAAATCTGGATCGAGCGCAACGGTAGGCGGGTCAACGCCAAGAGCATCATGGGCGTGATGATGCTGGCGGCAAGCAAGGGGAGCAAAGTGACGCTCGAAACCAACGGCAGCGACGAGCAGGCCGCCATGGATGCCCTCGTGAAACTCATCAACGACCGTTTCGGCGAGCCGGAATAACCGTCCCGACCATGTTTTTCCTCCCCCCTCAGGAATAACCTTCCATGGCCCAGAGCAGCAAGGTCAGTTTCTCCATGCACGGCGTCGGCGTGTCGGGCGGCATCGCCATCGGCAACGCCCACCTCGTCACCAACGCCCTGGTCGAGGTGGTGCATTACCAGATCCCGAAAAAGGCGCTGGTCGCTGAAATCATCCGCTTCGAACAAGCGCTGGAGCGTGTCAGGCACGACCTGGAAGCGGTGCGCGAGCAGTTGCCGGCCAACGCGCCGGCCGAGCTGGCGGCCTTCATCAACACGCACTTGATGATCCTGGCCGACAAGCACTTGTCGGAAGAGCCCAAGGCCATCATCGAGCAGGAGCTGTGCAATGCCGAATGGGCATTGAAGCAGCAGATGCACGAGCTGGTGGCGCAATTCGAGCTGATCGAGGACGAATACCTGCGCGAGCGCAAGCAGGACGTGGTGCAGGTGGTGGAGCGCATCATTAAGGTCTTGCTTGGGCATCCCAGCGAGTCGGTGCGCCCGGACGAAAGCGCGCAGATACTCGTGGCATACGACGTGTCGCCTGCCGACGCCATCCAGTTCAAGCACCACCAGTTTGCCGCGTTCATTACCGACGTGGGCGGCGCGACCTCGCATACCGCCATTCTCGCGCGTAGCCTGAGCATCCCGTCGATTGTGGCGCTGCACCGCGCTCGCGACTTGATCCGCGACGGCGAGCTCATCATCGTCGACGGCAACCATGGCATCGTCATCGTCAACCCGGATAAGGATACCCTGGCCGAATACCGCCTGCGCCAGGAGGAATGGGAGCTGGAGCAGCAAAAGCTCAAGCGCCTCAAGCTGACCAAGGCGGTGACCCTGGACGGGGTTGAAGTCGAGCTGCACGCCAACATCGAAGTGCCTTCCGACGTCGCCAAGGCCAAGGCAGTGGGCGCTACCGGCATCGGGCTTTACAGAACCGAGTTCCTATTCATGAACCAGCGCGAGATGCCGGACGAGGAAGAACAGTTCGCGGCCTATCGCACGGTGGCGGAAATGATGAAGGGCATGCCGGTGACGATCCGCACCCTCGACCTGGGCGCCGACAAGCAGATGAACCCGGATGCCGCGCGCAGCTGCACCAATCCCGCGCTGGGTTTGCGCGCCATCCGCCTCTGCCTGTCCGAACCGCAGATTTTCCATACCCAGTTGCGCGCCATCCTGCGCGCATCGCATTACGGCAAGATCAAGATCCTGATTCCCATGCTGTCGTCGCTGCTGGAATTGAGGCAGACGACCATCTTGCTGGAACGCGCCAAGGAAAGCCTGCGCGCGGAAAACGTCCCGTTCGACGAAGGGATCAAGCTGGGCGGCATGATCGAGATTCCCGCAGCGGCTATCAATGCCGAGGCTTTTGCGCGCGAACTGGATTTCCTCTCCATAGGCACCAATGACCTGATCCAGTATTCATTGGCAATCGACCGTACCGACGACTCGGTATCGCATCTCTACAAGCCTTCGCATCCCGCCGTGCTCAAGCTGATCGAGATGACGATCAAGGCCGGCAACAAGCTGGGCAAGCCGGTATCGGTGTGCGGCGAAATGGCGGGCGACATCCATTTCACGCGGCTATTGCTCAGCATGGGCTTGCGCCAGTTCTCCATGCACCCGTCGCACGTGCTGACCATCAAGCGCCAGGTGCTGCAGACCGAGCTGCAGGCCATTGCCGCGCTGGCACGCAAGATCATGAACGCCTACGATATGGACAAGATCGAACCTTTGCTGGAAAAACTCAATCAGTAGTCCATATACTGCTGTTTCGGCCATTCATTTCTGAGGGGAATTCCACCATGAGCAACCTGATTCCAGTTCCCAGCGCGGACGAAAAGAACATCGCCGTGGTCACCCATCTGGCGGGCACGGTGTTCAGCCTGTTTCCTGCACTTTTCGTCTGGCTGCTGAAAAAGGACAGCAGCCCCTTTATCGGCGAGCAAGCGCGCGAAGCGCTGAATTTCCAGATCACCCTCTTGATAGGGTATGCCATCAGCTCCATATTGATGGTGATACTCGTCGGTTTCGTACTGGCTGGCATCCTCTGGATCGCCAACCTCATCCTGTGCGTGCTGGCCGCCATTGCCGCGAGCCAGGGGCAGGAATACCGCTACCCGTTTACATTGCGATTGATTAGTTAAGGATTCCAAGTGAGCATTGCCAACAACCCATTGCTGGATTTTTCCAGCCTGCCCCAATTCGACCAAGTCAAGGCCGAGCACGTCACCCCCGCCGTAGACCACTTGCTGGAAAAGGGCAAGGCACTGGTCGAAACGCTGGTGGCGGAAGCCGCGCCGCCTACCTGGGAAAGCTTCGTGCGGCCGCTGGAAGATTTCGAAGAGCAGATCTCGCGCGCCTGGTCGCAAGTCGGCCACCTCAATGCCGTCGTCAACAGCCCCGAACTGCGCGAGGCCTACAACGAGAACCTGCCCAAGCTGACCGCGTTCTATGCCGACCTCTCGCAGGATGAGCGCCTGTACGCCAAATTCCGCGCCTTGCGTGCCAGCGCCGATTACGGCAAGCTCAACACCGCCCAGCGCAAGATTGTCGATAACGAACTGCGCGATTTCCGCCTCGGCGGCGCTGAATTGCCTGAAGACAAAAAGGCGCGCTTCAAGGCGATTCAGGAAGAGCTTTCCACCCTGGCCGCCAAGTTCGAGGAAAACCTGCTCGACACCACCAACGACTACGCCTTGTTCATCGAGGACGAAGCCCAATTGAAAGGCATCCCGCAAGACGTCTTGCAGGCTGCGGCCGAAGCCGCCAAGGCCGATGAAAAAACCGGCTGGAAATTCACCCTGCACTTCCCTTCCTACATGCCGGTGCTGCAATACGGCGACAACCGCGAGCTGCGCGAGACGCTCTACCGTGCCTACGCGACCCGCGCCTCAGAGTTCGGCAAGCCGGAGTGGGACAACACCAGGATCATCAGCAAACTCCTCACGCTGCGCCATGAGGCCGCCGTGTTGCTGGGCTACAGCAACTATGCCGAAACCTCGCTCGCCACCAAGATGGCGGAAACCCCGGCCCAGGTGGAAGAGTTCCTCAACAACCTCGCCAAGCGCGCCAAGCCCTTCGCCGAGCGCGACATGCAGGAACTCAATCAATATGCCGCCGAGAAACTGGGCTTGCCCGAGCTGCAAGCCTGGGATATCGCCTACGCCTCCGAGAAACTGCGCGAGGAAAAGTACGCGTTCTCCGACCAGGAAGTGAAGCAATACTTCCCCGAACAGCAAGTGCTGCAAGGCCTGTTCAAGGTCACCGAGACCATCTTCGGCCTGCAGGTGCGCAAGAAGCAAGCGCCGGTCTGGCACAAGGACGTCAGTTTCTACGAAATCACTACCCCGGCAGGCGAGCCGGTCGGTCAGTTCTACCTCGACCTCTACGCGCGCAACAACAAGCGCGGCGGCGCCTGGATGGACGAAGCCATCACCCGCCGCAGGAAGAACCACGGCGTCGAAATTCCCGTGGCCTACCTCACCTGCAACTTCTCCGCGCCGGTCGGCGGCAAACCCGCCCTATTCACGCATGACGAAGTTATCACCATGTTCCACGAGTTTGGCCACGGCCTGCACCATATGCTGACCCGCGTCGAGGATTACGGCGTGTCAGGCATCAAGGGCGTGGAATGGGATGCCGTGGAACTGCCCAGCCAGTTCATGGAAAACTTCTGCTGGGAGTGGGACGTGCTGCGCCACATGACCAAGCACGTCGATACCGGCGAACACTTGCCAAAAGCACTCTTCGATAAGATGGTCGCCGCCAAGAACTTCCAGGCCGGCATGCAGACCGTGCGCCAAATCGAGTTCTCCCTGTTCGACATGCGCCTGCATTCCGATTTCAGCGAATACGACACCACCACTGCGCTCACGCTCATTGAGGCCATTCGCGACGAAGTCGCCGTGGTGCGTCCGCCCAAGTGGAATCGCTTCCCCAACAACTTCTCGCACATCTTCGCGGGCGGCTATGCGGCCGGCTATTACAGCTACAAATGGGCGGAAGTGCTTTCTGCCGATGCCTACAGCATGTTCGAGGAAAACGGCGTGCTTTCCGCGGAAACCGGCAAGCGCTTCTGGAACGAGATACTTGCGCAAGGCGGCTCCCGTCCTGCGCTGGAGTCGTTCATCGCGTTCCGGGGCAGGGAGCCGAATATTGATGCCTTGTTACGGCATAACGGGATGACGGCTTAAAAGGCGGAATTTTTATATCTGTATGATATAAGAATTTCCTTTAAGATTAACTGGATGAATTTAGTATGATAGATGAATCTACTTGGCACAGAGTGCCGAATGCACAAAAACGTTTTGTATGGACTGCAACAGCGGATGGCATACGCTTACATCATACAAATGAAAATGCTTCATATGTGATTACTTGGGAAATTTTTCATGCAATTCTTGAACAAGCAAGGAATATGGCTGCCACTCAGAATGGCATCATAACTGCAGGAATACACCAATCTGATCCAACACCAGGGTCTATTGGTGAATGGGTACTGGCGCAACGATTTGTTATTGAAACGGGCAATGTAACACCGAGACACTTGTCATTTCTTGGGCCAATTTTCGGACGTATGGGCTTTATACGACGTCAAATAAGCGGAAACTCAATACAGTGGGTATTTAATTAAGGGCGCAATGCAATTAGGAGCCGCAACTATCAACGAGCAATACGCCATATTCTAAGCTCAATAAATTATCTTCGCTTTCCGATAAAAATTTTCATGTAACTCCTTTTTCTTGTCAGGATGGATAGTCACGCGCAATAGCGGGGCCTCCACTAATGCGCTGGTAATAGTTAGCACAGTGATACAGGGGTGTTCATTGAATTGATCTGCATTGGATCACCAATGTGGGAAGGAACTTGCCGAACTCGCTTTCAAGGCATCTACAGTAGGCATGAATTTACTCCTGAATAACAAGTAATGCAGTCACGGTGCTAAAGTATTCTGATGTCATAATCGCAAAGGCAAGCCCATGGACGATGTCATTGCTGCCATTCGTAGTCGTATCGAAAGCGACACGACGTTATCGGTCGGAGTTGGCCATCCCAAGAAGGTTCGCACCCGGATAGTGATATGGCCTTGGAGAATCGCTTCCTCACAAGATTTGCGCAGCCAAACGTCTCCGCGAGATGCTGTTGATGTCCGCCGGCCTCCTTCACAGCTGTTCTCGTTGGATTTCCTGTTGTTTTCCAAGGAGGGGGTCGAGCCCTTGCTCAAGGCGGCAAGAGTGCTTGAGGATCATGCCGTGATAGAGCTGGATGATGCACGGTACAAGCTGGCGGAACAGCCGCTTGATCCGGAATTGCAGGTTGCGATTCTTGGTAATGCAGGTGTGCCTTTGCAACCGGTGTTGCGCTATACCATCTCTCAGTTGAGCGTCGCCAGCAATGCTCCAACGGATTTATCCGCCCCGATTCTTGAAAAAGGCCGGATGATCATTAAGTAAACAATTGCATGCCATGATGCGATGTGGCGTTCTCTGGTTACCTAAGAAAGGCACTTTTGGATGATGATTTTTCGAGCATCTTTATTCCTGATGACATGTTCTGTCATGGCAGGTTGTTCTTCCGACAGTGGACAAAAGCCCGCTAAACTTGACATGGCGAATCCCGCTTCTGTTTATTGCGTCAACAAGGGCGGCAAGATTGAGTTCCAACAGAATGCGTCTGGCGGAACGATCGGCATGTGCCATTTGCCGGATGGCACGGTCATTGAGGAGTGGGCCCTGTTCCGGCGCGACAACCCGCCATCCGGTAAATAATCGCTTGATGACTATCATGTTGTAGTTACTTTTGCCTTACATGCGTTAAGCTCTGCCCCTTCATTCATTTCATCCAGGCATGCCATGGCGCTCAAATCCACCGTATTTAAAGCCAATCTGCAGATCGCGGACATGGAGCGGCATTATTACCACGACCATGCGTTGACGTTGGCGCGTCATCCTTCCGAGACGGATGAACGCATGATGGTGCGCTTGCTCGCGTTTGCATTGCAAGCGCACGAGCTGCTGGCATTTGGCCAGGGCATGACGGACGATGATGAAGCGGATATCTGGCGCAAGGATCTCACAGGCAAGATCGAGCAGTGGATTGACGTGGGGTTGCCGGATGAAAGGTTGATCCGAAAAGCCTGCGGGCGCGCGGATGAAGTGCTGGTCTATGCCTACGGCGGCCGCACGGCGGAGATGTGGTTCGAGCAGAACCGCAATGCGTTTGCGCGGCTCAGGAATCTGAGCGTGTTCAACTTGCCGCAGGAACAGACACAAGCACTGGCAGAGTTGGCGCAGCGCACCATGCAATTGCAGTGCACGATCCAGGACGGCCAGGTCTGGCTGAGCGACGGCGAGCGCAGTGTGGAATTGCAGTGCGACAAGTGGAAGTAGCCATCTCCACTTTTCATCCGTCTGCAATTGCGTCTTTAATCAGTCATGCCTTGGCAAAGCTGCCCTGTTCCGCATCGTCCAACATTTTCAGCAAATCCGCCCCTTTCAGCGCCAGGGCGTAACCCAGCACGCCGCTGCCTATCACCACGGTTTCATAATCCTTCACGCTGTTGTCCACCAACACCTTGAGCCCCTCTGGCAGGGCGACCGGCGGCACGGCGCCGACGACATAGCCGGTCGCCTCGGGCACTTCATCGTATTCCGCCATGCGCAGTTTGCGCTCGTTGAGGTGGTTGCGCAGGATGGCCCAGTCGGCACGGCCGCCGCCAGCAACGGCGAGCAGGATGAACTGGTCCGAGCCGGTGCGGAACAGCACGCTGCGCACCACCGATTTAGGGTCCAGCCCCTGGCCTTCCAATAGTTCTTCCAGGTTGCGCACCGGTTTCTTGTCTTCACTTAGCGGGATTTCAATGACAGTGAACGGGACGGACTGGGCGTTCAGGAGGTTGGTGACGGGAGAGGTAAATGTTGTAGTCATTGGGTGCCTTGGCAATAAAATGAATATCCAGCTTAGATCATACTGTTGATGCCACGTGAATTGAATCGCTTCTTGCTGCTTAACAAGTGATACTATAGTGATACTTTTAATGTTGGAGATCTTGGAATGAAAGTCGAATTGGTGACCAACCTGAAACGCCAGGCTACCAAGATTCTCGCAGATTTGCATGCGTCGAAGGAAGCGGTGCTGATCACGGAGCATGGGCAGCCGTCTGCGTATCTGGTGGATGTGCAGGATTACGAGTTCATGCAACGCAGGCTGGCATTGCTGGAGGCGCTGGCCAAGGGTGAGCGGGCCGTGCTTGAGCAACGCACTTTGACGCACGAGCAAGCCAGGGACCGTATGCAAAAATGGCTGAAATAATCTGGACGTCTCCGGCATTGGATCAACTGGATGAAATTGCCGAATATATTGCGCTGGATAAACCTGACGCGGCACGCAAGCTGGTAGGGAATGTATTCGACAGCGTAGAGAAGCTGGCGCAGTTTCCCCAGTCTGGCCGGGTGCCGCCTGAATTGCCCGATTCGGTCTATCGTGAAGTCGTATGCCCGCCTTGCCGGGTTTTTTACCGCCAAGAGCGTGGTACGGTCTTGATTTTGCACGTCATGCGCGAAGAAAGGCAATTGCGCCAATATTGGCTGGAGCATCAGGAATGAATTGGCGCTTGTTGATGGCGACGTGGCTGATGGTTTTCATGCAGGGCGTTGCACATGCAGCCGTGGAAGAGGCCGTCGTGCAATTGCAAACCGCCAACGGCGTTCTCGAGGGAACATTGCTGGTGCCCGAGGCGAAACGCGGCATGCCGGTGGTTCTCCTGGTGGCAGGGTCTGGCCCGACGGACAGGAATGGCAACCAGCCCGGCCTGCATCACAATGCCTTATTGCAGCTATCCGGCGCGTTGGCACAATACGGGATTGCGAGCTTGCGCTATGACAAGCGCGGCGTGGGCCGGAGCATGAGTGCCGCGCCCAGGGAGGAGGATTTGCGTTTTGAGCAATATGCCGCCGATGTGCGGGACTGGGTGAAATGGCTTGCGTGGGACAAGCGCTTCGGCAAGGTCACCGTGATCGGCCACAGCGAGGGGGCGCTGCTCGGCATGCTGGCTGCGCGGCAGGCCAAGGTGGCGAACTTTGTTTCCATTGCCGGGCCGGGCAGGCCCGCCGACCAATTGCTGCAGATGCAATTGGCTACCCAGCCTGCCGAGATCCAGTCCATGGCGTTGCCTGTGATCGAGAGGCTGAAGCGGGGCAAGACGGTAGAGCCGGTAAATCCCGCCCTGCAGGCATTGTTCCGGCCCAGCGTGCAGCCGTACCTGATTTCGTGGTTCAAGTACGATCCCGCCAAGGAGATCGCCAAGTTGAAGATGCCGGTGCTGGTGGTGCAGGGGACGGCGGATATCCAGGTGGAGGAAGAGGATGCATGGTTATTGGGAGCTGCTAACCAAAGGGCGACAGTGGTTTCGATTGATGGCATGAACCACATTTTCAAGAAGTCCGTGCCGGACAGGGCGCAGAACTGGAATACCTACACCCAGCCAGAGCTGCCTGTCATGCCGGAGTTGATTGCGATACTGGCTAAGTTCATCCGCCAGGGCGGCAAGCTGGATTAGCAATAAAGCTGGAGCACACCACTATGTGGGACGAACGATACGATACCGAGGCTTATGCCTACGGCAAGACCGCGAATACTTTCCTCGCGGCGCATTTCCGCGCCATTCCCCAGGGCAAGGTACTGAGCATTGCCGAGGGGGAAGGGCGCAATGCGGTATTCCTTGCCAGGCAGGGATATGCCGTGACGGCGATGGACGGTTCCGCCGTCGGGCTGGAAAAGGCGAGGAAGCTCGCCAGGGAGAATGGCGTCGCGATTGAATGCATCCATGCCGACCTCGCCAGTTTCGATTTCGGCGAGCAGCAATGGGACGGCATCGTCTCGATTTTCTGTCCCATGCCGTCGGGCTTGAAGGCCGTCGTCTTCCCCAAGATCGTCAAGGGGCTGAAGCCCGGCGGGGTATTCCTGCTGGAGGCCTATACGCCGGAGCAGTTGGAGTACGGCACCGGCGGCGGCAAGGACGCGGACGCCATGATGACGCAAGCTGTACTGAGCCACGCATTGCATGGATTCAGCTTCGATTGGCTGCAAGAAGTGGAACGCGAGGTGGTGGAGGGCGCTTACCATACCGGACTGGCCTCGGTGGTGCAGGCGATAGCAGTCAAGCCAACCATATAGATGAAAGAACAAGTTGCCATGTTGAAGGTGATCGCCGAGGATTTTATCAAGCCGGAATACATTGACGTGGTAGCGCCGCTGTATGCGGAGCTGGTCGAGAAGACCCGGCAGGAACCGTTATGCATTGCGTACGACCTGTTCACCAACCAGAAAGACCCCGGCCATTTCATCTTTGTCGAGGAGTGGCCTGACCGGGCGGCGTTGGACACCCATTGCCAGACCGAGCATTTCCGCCGGCTGGTGCCGGCCATCAACCAGTACCGGCGGCAGGAAGGGATATTCCTGCTCATGGATGCGTTCGCAAGATAGCGCGTCCATAACCAGCCTATGAGCCAGCGTTCCGTCCCGGACGAGAAATCCGGCCTGCATCCGCGTAACCGGCACCGCCAGCGCTACGATTTTGCGTTGCTGGTCGAAGCCCATCCTGCCCTGGCAGCATTTGTCAGGCTTAATCAATATCAGGATGCCAGCATCGACTTTGCCGACGCGCAGGCGGTCAAGACCCTGAACCAGGCCTTGCTCAAGCATTATTACGGCATTGCGGAATGGGACATCCCGCCGCAATTCCTCTGTCCGCCGATTCCCGGCCGGGCGGATTACGTGCATTGCCTGGCGGACCTGCTGGCCGCAGGCAATGATGGGAACATTCCGTATGGCGGCAACGTCAGGGTGATGGATATCGGCACAGGCGCCAACCTGGTGTATCCCATCGTCGGGCAAAGGGAGTACGGCTGGCATTTCGTCGGCACCGACATCAATGCCGAGGCGCTGGAAAATGCGCAAGGGATCGTGGCCGCCAATCCCAGCCTTGCCGGGGCGGTCGAATTGCGCTTGCAGCCCAATGCAGGGGCGGTTTTCTCCGGGGTGGTGCAAGGAAATGAGCGTTTCGACCTGACCATGTGCAATCCGCCGTTCCATGCATCCCAGGCGGCAGCCATAGCGGGGACGCAGCGCAAGTGGCATAACCTGGAGCGCAGCCGCGGCAAGCCCGCGGACAAAGGCATGAAACCAGCCAGGGCAGGCAATAAGCTCAATTTTGGCGGACAGGCCGCCGAGCTCTATTGCGAAGGCGGCGAAGAAGCGTTCATCGGCCGCATGGTCAAGGAGAGCGCAGCGATTGGCGCGCAATGCCTCTGGTTTACCACGCTGGTATCCAAGGCCGCGACGTTGTCGGCGGTATACCGCAGCCTGAGGGCGGCGGGTGCTTGCAAGGTGAAGACAGTCGAGATGGCGCAGGGACAGAAGAAAAGCCGTTTCGTTGCCTGGACGTTTCACGACAAAGCCAGCCAGCGCGCATGGAGCCGCCAGCGCTGGCGGGATGTCTGACAAAACTCGGCGAGCGCTCCTGGCTAGATTGCCTGTCGTAAACAGGTTCTAAGCCATGCGGCTGATCGTATTGCGGAAACGCGTCAGCGAGACGATGAACAGCACGGTGCCGATCAGCAGCAGCGCCAGGAAAGAACCCCACACCACATCCAGCCCGGCGCCGCGGAACAATATCGCCTGGCCCAGTTCCACGAAGTGGGTGGTCGGCGCCAGCAGCATGATGTTCTGCACGAATTCCGGCATGCTTTCGCGCGGCGTGAGGCCGCCGGAAAGCATTTGCAACGGCAGCAGGGTCAGGATCATCAGCATGCCGAACTGCGGCATGTTGCGCGCCAGCGTCGCCATGAAGATGCCCATCGAGGTGGTGGCGAACAGGTGCAGAGTGGCGCCCAGCAGGAACAGGCCGATCGAGCCCTGGATGGGCACCTTCAGCAAGCCTTCGACGACGAACACCAGTGAGCAGGTCGAGGCCATCAATACCACCAAGGCCATGGACCAGACCTTGGCCAGCATGATCTCGGTCGGCGTGACCGGCATGACCAATAAGTGTTCGATGGTGCCATGCTCGCGCTCGCGGATCAGCGCCGCGCCGGTGAGGATGATGGAGAGCATGGTGATGTTGTTGATGATTTCGTTCATGGCGCCGAACCATGCCTGGATCAGGCTGGGGTTGAAGCGCATGCGCAGCGCCAGCTCGACCGGGAGTTCGGTTGCGCTGCGATAGCGTTGCACGAATTCGTTGACCTCGGTGAGCACGATTTCCTGGATATAGCGGTTGCCGGAAAAGGCCTGCGACATGCGCGTGGCGTCGACGTTGAGCTGTAGCGCGGGCGATTTGCCGGCCAGCACGTCGCGCTGGAAGTCGGGCGGGATATGCAGGGCGAACGTGTAGTCGCCGGCATCCATGCCCGGGTCGATCTGGCTTTGCGTGATCAGCGGCGGCGTAGAAAAGTGCGGCGGGTAGAACGCGGAGATGATGCGCGCGGACAAGGGCGAGGCGTCCTCGTCGACGATAGCGATCGGGGCCTTGTGCAGGGTTTCCGGCACCGCGGTGGCCGAGCTGTAGATCATGAGCGTGAAGGTGTAGCCGATCAGCACCAGCATGATCGGGTCGCGGATCAGGCTCCAGAGCTCCTTGACGCCCAGCCGGTAGATGTTGGCTAGATGGCGCATGGGGCGATGTTCTCGAATGGAGTCGGGCGGCGCTTCATGTCATTTATCCTGTTTCTTCAGCAGGAGGATGGTCGTCACCAGCACCACGGGAATGGCGACCAGCAGCGGCCAGAACAAGGCGTGCAGGTCGGAGAAATCCAGCGCCTTGCTGAACACGCCGCGCGTGATGATCAGCATATAGGTGGTCGGGTATATTTCGCCGATGATGCGGCCGGCGCCTTCCAGCGACGATACCGGGTTGAGCATGCCGGCGAACTGCACCGCCGGGACGATGGAGGCGATCATGGTGAAAAACAGCGCGGCAATCTGGCTGCGGGTGAAGGTGGAGGCGAGCAGGCCGATGCCGGTGGCCACGATGCAATAGAGGAAGGCCGCCAGCGCCAGCGTGGCGAAGCTGCCCTTGACCGGCACGTCGAACACGGTCACGGCGAGCAATACCATCAGCAGGAAATTCAGCATGGCGAGCGCGACATAGGGCAATTGCTTGCCGAGCAGAAACTCGGTGCGGGTCACCGGCGTCACGTAGAGGTTGATGATGGAGCCCAGCTCCTTCTCGCGCACCACGGACAGAGCGGACAGCATGGCGGGCAGCATGAGCAGCAGCAGCGGGATCACCGCAGGCACCATCGCGGGCAGGCTGCGCACGTCGGGGTTGTAGCGGTAGCGCGTCTCTATGGTGGCTGCGCTTGCAACTGTGACGCCTAGGCGCTCCTGCGCCTGTTGCTGCAGCCATTGCTGGTGCATCCCTTGCACATAGCCCTGCACCGTCTCGGCGCGCTGCGGCATGGCGCCATTCACCCAGGCGCCGATTTCGACCCGGCTGCCGCGCTGCACGTCGCGGGCGAAACCGGGTGGTATCTCGATAGCGAGGGACAGTTCGCCGCTGCGCATGCGCTGGTCCAGCTCCTGGTAGTCCCGGATCGGCGGCTTTTCAATAAAGTAGCGCGAGCCGGAAAGGTTGAGCGCATAGTTCTGGCTCAGCGTGGTCTGGTCGCGGTCCAGCACCGCATAGGTCAGGTCCTCGACATCCATGCTGATGCCGAAGCCCATGACGAACATGAGCAGCATCGAGCCCGCCAGGGCGAGGCCGCCGCGTACCGGGTCACGCTGCAGCTCCAGCATTTCGCGCCAGAGGTAGCTGAACATGCGGTTGATGCTGAAAAACCGATGCGGAGCCTGGTGGCTGCTTTGCGTAATATCTGGCGTTGTATTGCTGTCTTGCTGAGTGGAGGGATCGGTGCCGCCACCTGCTTCCACCAGGTAGTCGATAAAGGCCTGCTCCAGCGTATCGGCGTTGCGTTGCGCGACGATGTTGGCAGGTGTGTCGCTGACCAGCACCTTGCCCGCATGCATCAAGGACATGCGGTCACAGCGCTCGGCCTCGTTCATGAAGTGGGTGGAGATGAAGATCGTGACCCGGTCGCGGCGCGATAGCTCAATCAGCAGGCGCCAGAAGTTGTCGCGGGCGACTGGGTCGACGCCGGAGGTCGGCTCGTCGAGGATCAGCAGCTCGGGCTTGTGCACCATGGCGACGGCCAGCGACAGACGCTGGCGGATGCCGAGCGGCAAGCCGTCCGGCAGGCTGTCGAGCGCTTCTTCCAGGTCGAAGCGCTGCACCATTTCATCCACGCGGGCGGGAATGTCCGCTTCCGGCACGTGGAACAGGCGGGCATGCAGTACCAGGTTCTGCCGCACGGTCAGCTCGGTGTAGAGCGAAAACGCCTGCGACATGTAGCCGACGCGGCGGCGGGTGTCTATATCCCTGGGGTCGATTTCGTGCCCGAACAGCCAGGCCTGCCCTTCGCTGGCAGGCAGCAGGCCGGTGAGCATCTTCATAGTGGTGGACTTGCCGCAGCCGTTGGAGCCGAGAAAGCCGAAAATCTCGCCGCGGCGGATGCGGAAGCTGACGTGGTCGACGGCGACGAAATCGCCGAAGCGCATGGTGAGGTCCTTGGCCTCGATGGCGATGTCCGCGTCGCTGCCGTCGCCCTCGGGCAACGGCGGAATCGTGACTTCCTGGTGGCCTTGCTTCTTTTCCTCGGGCAGCAGCGCGATGAACGCGGTTTCGAGGGAAGCGGAGCCCGTGCGTTCAAGCAGTTCCTGCGGTGTGCCGGTCGCCAACACCTGGCCGTCGTCCATCGCCACCAGCCAGTCGAAGCGCTGCGCCTCGTCCATGTAGGCCGTGGCGACGATGACGCTCATGCTGTTTCTTTCCTGGCGGATGCGCTCGATCAGGTCCCAGAACTGGGCGCGGGCGAGCGGGTCGACGCCGGTGGTGGGCTCGTCAAGGATCAGCAGGTCCGGGTCGTGAATCAGCGCGCAGCACAGGCCCAGCTTCTGCTTCATGCCGCCGGAAAGCTTGCCTGCCGGTCGGTCGAGGAATTTCTGCAGGCCGGTGCTGCGCGTGAGGTCGTCGATGCGCCGCCTGCGTTCCTGCGCATTATGGCCGAACAGGCGGCCGAAGAACTGCAGGTTTTCCTCCACCGACAATGTCGGGTAGAGGTTCTTGCCCAGGCCTTGCGGCATGTAGGCGATGCGCGGGCAGACATCGTCGCGGTGCTGCTTGCTGGACATATCGCCGCCCAGCGCCTCCACCTTGCCCGCCTGCACCGCCCTGGCGCCCGCCACCAGCGACAGCAGGCTGGACTTGCCGACGCCGTCCGGGCCTATCATGCCCACCATGCAGCCGGCCGGGATCTCGAGGCTGATGCCGTCCAGCGCCGTGACCTTGCCGTAATGCAGGCTGACATCCTGCAAGCGGACCACAGGCGCTGTCTGCTGCCGGGTGCCGCTCACTCCGGTACTTTCACCGCCAGTTCAGCCGGCCATTCCGCCTGGTTGTCCACCTTGACCCAGGCCACGCCGGGCAGGCCGGTCTTGACCAGTTTCAGGTGCTTCTGCAGCAGCTCGCGGTCTATCTGCGCCTTGACACGGAACATCAGCTTTTGCCGCTCGCTCTCGGTTTCCACGGTCTTGGGCGTGAATTGCGCGGTGCTGGCGACAAAGGAAATCGTGGCAGGGATGACGTACTGCGGCGCGGCATCGAGGATGATGCGCGCCTCCGCGCCCATCGCCAGCTTGCCTGCGGCGGCTTCAGGCAGGAAGAAGGTCATATAGACGTCCGAGAGGTCGACCAGGTTGAGCACCTTGCCGCCGCCGGCGAGTACTTCGCCCGGCTGCGCCACGCGATACTGCACGCGGCCGGCGCGGGGCGAGGTAAGCTGGCTGTCGGTGATGTCGGCCTCGATGCGGGCAATGGTGGCTTCCGCCGCTGCCACGGTTGAGCTGGCGCCTATCACCTGCGCCTTGGCCGCATCGATGGCGGCCTGCGATGCGGCGACTTGCGCCTTGGCGGCCTCGACGGCGGCCTGTGCGCTGCGCACCCTGGCGCGGTCGTCGTCCAGTTCCTGGATGGAGGAAGCGCCTTCGGCCGAGAGCGTCTCGGAACGCGCCAGGCGGCGCTGGGCGGCGTCGAGCTCGCTCTCGCGCTGTGTCACCAGCGCTTGCGTGGCGCGCTTGTCGCTTTCGCGCAAGGCGACCTGCGCCTGAGCGGCCACTACGCTGTTGAGCGCCTGCTGGTGTTGCGCGCGCGCTTCATCGCGCTGCGCATCCAGCACTTGCACTTGCATGTTGGCAAGCGGTTGCCCCTTCTCGACGAAATCGCCCTCGTTGACCAGGATCTCGTCGACGCGGCCTGCCAGCTTGGTGGCGACATCGATTTCTATGGCTTCTATCCGTCCGTTGCCGCTGGCGAGGCCTTCGGTGTTGTTATTGCCGTTCATGGCCTGCCAGGCATAAAAGCCGGCGGCGGCCAATGCGGCAATGATCACGAGCGGGGCGAATTTCTTGATTGTTGGGTTCATATGGCGTGATCCGTTCAATTGGCGGGCTGCCGGCTGGTGGGAGTGATGGGCGAGGATGCGGCAATGGATTGCGACCCGCCGCCCAGCGCGGCATACAGGCTGACCTGGCTGGAGAAGAGGGCGCGCTGCATTTGCACCAGCTGCTGTTCAACGTCCAGCAGACTGCGCTCGGCGTCCAGCACTTCGAAATAAGAGGTGGCGCCATGGTCGTAGCGCAGCTTGGCGAGGCGGGCGCGTTCCGCCTGGGCATCCAGCATCTCCTGCTGGCTGACCAGTTGCTGCCGTATGCCATGTTGGGCGGCCAGGGCGTCCGCCACCTCGCGGAAGGCGGTCTGGATGGTTTGCTCGTAGCTGGTCACGGCCAGGTCGCGCCTGACCTCGGCGAACTCGAGGTTGGAACGGTTGCGCCAGCCGTCGAAAATCGGCAGTGAAACGCTGGGGGCGAAGCTCCAGGCGTGGCTGCCTGCGTCGAACAGTCCATTCAACTCGCGGCTGGCGGTGCCGAGCGAGGTGGTCAGCGTGACGCGCGGGAAGAACGCCGCGCGCGCCGCGCCTATATTGGCGTTGGCCGACTTGAGAAGGTGTTCCGCGGCGATGATGTCCGGGCGTTGCGTCAGCACTTCGGAAGCCAGTCCCGGCTTGAGCTGGTGCAGCATCTTCGTCTCGGAGAAGGCATGGCCGGCCGGAGCGAGCTCGACGGGCTTGCCCACCAGCAAGGTGAGCGCGTTGAGCTCGGTGGCGCGGGATTGCTGCAATTGGTAGAGCAGCGTCTGCGCCTGGGCGAGTAGCGCCTGCACTTGCTTCAGGTCGAGCTTGGAGGTGGAGCCGACATCGAACCTGCGCTGGAAAATCCGTACCGATTCCTGGCGGCTTTCTATGGTTTTCTCGGCAATCAGGATGCGCTGGTCCAGCTCGCGCAGGTTGAGGTAGCTGTTCGCCACCTGCGCCACCAGGGAGATGGCGGAAGCGCGCTGCGAAGACTCGGCGGCGAGGAAGGTTTCGAGCGCGGCATCCCTGAGGCTGCGGATGCGTCCCCAGAAATCCAGCTCCCAGTTGCTGATGCCGAATCCCGCGCGGTATTCGCTCAGGACCATGGGCCGCCCGATCAGGCTCATGTCCTCCGGCGTGCGCGAGCGGGCGAAGCTGCCCTGGGCGTTGAGGCCTGGGAACAAGTCTGCCCGTTGCACGCCATACAGCGCCCGCGCGCCTTCAACCCGCTGAATCGCGCTGCGTAGGTCGCGGTTGTTTGCCAGCGCGTCGCCGATCAGGCCTTGCAAGGTGGCGTCGGCGAAATAGTCCTGCCAGGCCAGGCTGGCGGCATTGGTGCCCATGTCGGCGCCGGCCAGGGGGAAATGTTCCGCCACCGGCGCGGCAGGCCGTTCATAATCGGGCGCCATGGATTTGCAGCCCGCGAGCACGAGGCATACGGCGGCAATTGCGAGCTGCCAGTGCTGGTGCCTGCTCCGTGGTTGCGGCAAAGGGGTGGGTGTTTTCATTGTTGTCGTATCTCGCTAGCCTGGGCAAGAAAGCTTTTGCCTACCCTGATACAAGTAATTTCTAAACTCAACAATGGTTACTTTACTCTAGTTTCAATTACAATTGAAACTGTTTTTGCCAGGCTGCATTTTGGTTCAGTGCAGCGGCCAACCATTAATCGGGCACAACATGAATGCTTCTTCCCAATTAAGCCAACCGTTAGCGGGCCGTGAAATCCGCTCCGACGGACTTGCCACGCGCAAGCTGCTTTTGCAGCGTGCTGGCGAGATTTTCGCCGAGCGCGGCTACAGCGACACCACGAGCAAGGAAATCTGCGAGCGCGCCAATGCCACCGTGGGCTCGGTGAACTACCATTTCGGCAGCAAGGCCGGGCTGTACCGTGAGATATTGACGGAGGTGACGCAGCGTATCCTGCGCCTGGAAATGCTGGAGGCAATTGCGGCAAGCCAGCGCCCGGCCAAGGAAAAGCTGGAGCAGATACTGGACACGGTCCTGGCGGCGCAGGCCTCGCAGGATTGGCAGATACGTCTGTTTTTCAGGGAGCTGACTTCTCCCTCGGCCGAGTTCGTGGAGTATCTTAGCCAGGATGCCTCTCCAAAAGTCACTATCATCAAGCGGATATTGAGCGAGATCGTGGGTTCGCCCGCCGATTCCGCGATTGTGGACCAATGCTTCCTGAGCATGTTTTCCTTGTGTTCGTTTCCGTACATGGCAGACGCCAAGGCCTTGGAGCACTGCGTTTCCTCCGCATCGTGCGAGGCGGCTACATTGCACCGGCATATCAAGCGTTTCATCCTGGCCGGGCTGGACGCGCATACTGTCGCGCGGTAACTGGCGCTCATGGGAAAATTTTTTCATTTAGCCATCCGTTTCCTGCTCGGCTTTGTGTTTTTATTGAGCGTGGTTTGGGGCGCTTTTGCGCTCTATTACCAGTTCCCGGCCATCCAGCTGTTAAAACTCCTGGCGATTGCGGGGTGGCTAGGCATTGCCGGAGCCAGCCTGATCGCAGTGCGTCGTCATGGCACGAAGCGCGGGAGCTTTGTCTATATTGCTGCTCTTGCCTGCTTGCTCGGCTGGTGGCAGAGCTTCACGCCTTCCAATGAGCGGGAATGGGCCGACGATGTTGCAGAGACCACGACTGCAATTCAGGATGGAGGCGTGGTCACATTCAGCCACGTGCGGAATTTCGATTGGCGCAGCGAAACCGATTATAAGCCGCGATGGGAACAACGCCGCTACGACCTGGACCAGCTCCGGAGCGTGGATATGCTACTTTCCTACTGGACTGGTCCCGCCATTGCCCACACCTTGGTATCCTTCGGATTCAGCGATGGCCGCTACCTGGTGTTTTCGGTGGAAATCCGCAAGGAGCGCCATGAAGCCTTTTCCGAAATCGGCGGCTTCTTCAAGCAGTTCGAGACCAGCCTGATCGTGGCCGACGAGCGCGACATCGTGCGTGTGCGCACCAATATCCGCGGCGAGGACGTATACCTCTACCGCATCAGCATGCCGCAGGAAGCCATGCGCGAGCTATTCCTGGCGTACGCCGGCGAAGCGAACCAACTGGCGGCAAAGCCGCGCTTTTACCACACGGTGACCGCCAACTGCACCACGGTGGTCTATGAAATGGTGCGCAAGATCATCCCGGGGCTGCCCATGGATTACCGCCTATTGCTGTCCGGCTACCTGCCCGAATACCTTTACAGTATCGGCGGCCTGGACACCCGCTTTCCTCTCGATACATTGCGCCGGAACGGAAGGATCACCGATAGGGCCAAGGCGGCAGACCAGGACCCTGATTTTTCGCGCTTGATCCGAGACAATATGCATGAGTGAGTTGCCAAATATGCGTTTGCCATCTTTTCTTTCCTTGAGGCTGTTGTTCGCCCTGCTGGTCGCGTCGTTTGTGTTGCAAGCGCAGGCGTCAAGGTTTCTTCGGTGCAAGTAAAGGATTATCTCAACCAGCGCCGTGGCGATGTCCTGACCACGGGCAACTTGAGCCATGCGACGGATGAGAGTCTGCGCGTGGTCGGGCTGGATGCGTCCAGTTGCCTGGCCAAGAGCATGGAGTGCAAGCAGGCAATTGCCAGCTCGCAAGGCTTGCGCGACGAACGGCGCCTGGCGACATTGTCGGAACTCTGGTTGAAGACCGCGCTGGATGGCGAAAAAGCCGATCAATCATTGCACAACGGGCACGCCACGCTGGATGCCTATCTGCAAAGCGCGCGTTATGCCTATGCCTACCTGTTCCATACCAGCCGCCAGCCTAGCGAGCGGGCTTTTGAAGACAGGCAGACCCAGGTGCGGGACTACTACAACTTTGCCGCCCAGCAGGTGTTGACCCTGTTGTTCAGGATGCACAAGCATGGCGGCCAGGACCGGCAGCCATTGCAGTCCGTGGGGAACTGGCAGTTGCAGACCCGCCTGGAAAATATCCGCTTGCCGGAGGGGCAGCCGGTACCGGAAGAAATCATTCCCGCTTCCTCGCTTACTTTTACCGGCCTGCGCAATATGTATCGGCGCGACGGCCTCGGGGCCGAGCTGGTCGCGGTGACTAGGCCTCCCGTCGTGGGCAAGGAGGATAGCGCGCCATTCAGCGAAACGGCCTATCCGGCTATTTCCGTCGTTCTCCTGTTCAAGGGAGAATCCATCAATGAAATCCTCGATACGCAGCAAGTGGAGATCGTCGGCTACGACCCATACCGCCAAGCCAGCATCCAAGTGGGCAATACCCAGGTGCCGCTGGCGGCCAACTTCACTTCCGGGTACGGATTGTGGCTGGCGCGTTCCGGCTTCGCTGCGCAGGCGATCAACACCTTGTTCGGCCGTGCTACTGGCCTTGACGACGCGCACATCTACCTGATGCAGCCGTTCGATCCCAACCGCCGTATCATCCTGATGCTGCACGGTCTCGCGAGCAGCCCGGAAGCGTGGATCAATGTGGCCAACGAAGTATTGGGCGACGAGGAGCTGCGCCAGCATTACCAGATATGGCAAGTTTACTATCCCACCAATGCCCCGCTGGCCTACAACAATTTCCATATCCGCGCCGCGCTGCAGACGGCGCTGCAAACGCTGGATCCGGGCGGGACCTCTCTTGCATCCAACCATATTGTGGTCGTCGGGCACTCCATGGGCGGCGTGCTTTCGCGCCTCATGATCTCGTCTTCCGGCGAGGAGCTGTGGGATTCCTTTCTTGCCAATTATCCGTTGCAAGGGCAGAAGCTGGAACGGGCACAGGAGAGGCTGGGGCCTTATCTCAGGTTCGAGCCGGTACCGCAGATCAAGCGCGCCATTTTTGTGGCTGCCCCGCACCGGGGAACGCCGTTTGCGGAAAACAACCTTTCCCGCTGGCTTTCCAACCTGATATCTCTGCCGGTCAATATGGCGCGGCGCTTCAGCGACGTATTGATCGTGAATCCGTCAAATGACAGCGGCACTGCAGATGGCGGCAAGACTGTGCGCATTCCCAACAGCATCAATAACCTGAGCGACCGCGACACTTTCGTCCGGCTGGCATCCAGCATGCCGGTGGCGCCGGCAGTCCCTTACCATTCCATCATCGGTAACTACACGCCCAAGCTTGCATTGGTAGATTCCGACGACGGCGTGGTGCCTTATGCCAGCGCCCACTTGGCAGGCGCGCAATCGGAACTGGTGATTCCCTCCTGGCATAGCGTGCAGGAGACGCCGCAGGCCATTCTGGAAATCCGCCGTATCCTGCGCCTGGATATTGAAAGCGCTTCACAGAGCCTGTTCAATGTCTTTTCATCGGGCACGCATGGCTCCAAAACGTGTCCGGTCAAGGCGCAGTCCGCAGGTAATGCTGATGCTTTGCCAAGGACTGCAACGCGGAGCGGGCGCGTTTTGGGGCCATGCCCTTCGGGTTGCCCCGGCAGCGCAGCCGCTGCTGCGTTGCAAATCCTCGCCGGGCAATGAGCACGGCTGCGGTTTGCGCCTTGCTTCGACTACCCTGACGGGGCAACGTGCCTGATGAAAAGACATTGAACAGGCTCTAAGAATACCAGGCCTACGTCGCAAGATAATCCGCCAGCAGTGATACACTCAAGGATTGACCAATTGCTCCGACACATTGCTTTATGAAACTCGCCACCTGGAATGTGAATTCCCTCAATGTCCGTCTGCCGCACGTGCTGGACTGGATTGCCGCTGAAAAACCGGACGTGCTCTGCCTGCAGGAAACCAAGCAGGAGGACAGCAAATTTCCCTATGACGCGTTGAAAGAAGCAGGCTATAACGCCGTGCATAGCGGCCAGAAAACCTATAACGGCGTGGCGATCCTGAGCCCGCATGCGATCGAGGACGTCACGTTCGGCATCCCGGGATTGAATGATGAGCAGAAGCGGCTGTTGACCGCCACTATCAATGGCATCAGGATAGTATGCGCTTACATCCCGAACGGGCAGAGCCTCGATTCCGACAAATACCAATACAAGCTGGGATGGCTGGAAGCGCTCACGACTTATCTCAAGGCCGAGCTCGCGGCTCACCCCAAGCTGGCCTTGCTGGGCGACTACAACATCGCCCCGGAAGACCTCGACGTGCATGACCCGGCGGCATGGGTGGGCCAGGTGCTGGTGAGCGAGCCTGAGCGCGCGGCGTTCCGTGCCATAGCAGCATTGGGCCTGCATGACGGTTTCCGCCTGTTCGAGCAGGAGCCGGCCAGCTTCAGCTGGTGGGATTACCGCATGGCAGGCTTCCGCCGCAACCTCGGGCTGCGCATCGACCATATCCTGATCAGCGATGCGCTCAAGAGCGACTGCATGCGTTGCTGGATAGACAAGGGGCCGCGCAAGCTGGAGCGGCCATCCGACCATACGCCGGTGGTGCTGCAGCTCGCATGCTGAAGGCATGCAGGCAAGGTAGAAAAAGGGAGAGCCGCTGCAGACGGAATTTGGACAGCATATCCGGGCGTGGCTGAAAAAGGAGAATTTCGATATTCAATTATCTGAGGGCTCGGTAAAACAGGCCGTACTGCAGTATGTAGCGAGCTTAATTTACTGGCCTGATCCAGATATTGTGCATTTTGAGGAAAGCATGAATTCCATACATGACCAAACTTTAGCAACCCTCCTGTCCCGCCGTTCTGCCTGGCCGTTGGGCGAACCGGCGCCTGCGCCGGCAGAACTGGAGGCCATCCTGCAGGCGGCAGCCGTCGCGCCTGACCATGCCGGCTTGCGTCCCTGGCATTTCAAGGCGGTGCAAGGGGAAGACAGGCAGGCGCTGCTGCATCGGGTATTGCAACACCCGGATGCGCAAACCGGTCAGGTGCAGGCGTTGCAGGGAAAATACGCCCTGAAGCTGACGACGGCGCCGGTGGTGATCGTGCTGGCCGCGCGCATCACGCCGCATCCCAAGGCGCCGGAGTTTGAGCAATTGCTGGCGGCAGGGGCCGCTGTCATGAGCATGCTCAATGCCGCCCATCTGCTGGGCTACAGCGGCTTCTGGAGCAGCACGCCCGAGCCGCTGGCGGCATTGCTGCACAAGGTCATGGGGTTCGGGGCGCAAGACCGGATCATCGGCTTGTTGAACCTGGGCACGCCTAGCAACGTAACGAAAGCCAACGCAGCCCGCGTATCATGGCAGGAATATGCCCAGCACTGGCATGGCTGAGGCTTCCTGGAAACAGGCTTAGTGCCTCCTAGTGTCTTGTGCTGCCGTGAATATGGCCGCTACCTCCGGCTTTATACAAAGTGCCTTGGGGGTTTTGCGGCGGAATGGCATGTTGCTGCTTGTCCACCAGGCGTGCGGACAGTTTTTCCGCCAATGCCGGCATGAGCTTGCTCAGTGAAATATTGAAGCTTGCCATCAAGCCTACCCTGATATTGCGCCCGCCTTCCTGCGCCGCATGTAGGATGGCTTCCGCCACCAATTGCGGGTCTATCATGGGATCCGGCAGCTTGGGCTCGCGCGACATGTAGTTTTTCGCGTGTTCCGGATAGGGCGTGTCTACCGCGGTAGGCTCGATCAATGTGATGGAGACCGGGCTTTCGTCCACATCCTCGATTTCCACGCGCAAAGCGTCGGTGAACCCTTTGACCGCATGCTTGGAGGCGGTATACATGCCTTGCAGCGGTATCATGCTCTCGGACACTTCGCTGCCGACATTGATTAGCACGCCGCCGCTATGGCGCAAGTGCGGCAATGCCGCGAGCGAGCCGTTCACCACACCCCAAAAGTTGATGTCGAAAAGGCGCCGGCTGTCTTCCTCGTCTACTTCGTCCAGCCGGCCGTAAATGGAGACGCCTGCATCGTTGACCCAGGTGTCGATGCGGCTGTAGCGGGCCAGCACCTGGTCGACCACCCTGTTGACTTCGGACCGCTCCGAAACGTCGGCCGCGACATAGAGCGCCTCGCCGCCGCTGGCATTGATTTCCTGGGTGAGCTGCGTCAAGGTCTCCTCGCTGCGTGCGACCAATACCACGGTCGCACCGAGCGCCGAGGCCATGATGGTTGTGCACAGGCCGATGCCGCTGGAAGCGCCCGTGACGACAATGACTTGTTCTTGCAATGGCTTGTGTTTGGACATGATGGTGCTCCTATCCGGATAGATCGCTCCATGCTACGCCGCTGAGCAGTCATGCGTATCGGTGCAAGCCGCAATCGCGTGTAGGAGTCCGTTTCGAGCACAGCCCTGTGACGCCATGATGTCAACGTGGTTAATGGGATAACCGTTAAAAACCCACATGACAAAAAAGGCGACTGATATGAGCATCACAAGCCACCAAGGCGAGGCAAAACGGGAAACCTTATTCAACCAGAGTCCGCAGAGCTTGTTTGTCTACGTCAAGATCCCGGTCAAGCCCCATGCGCGGCAGGACCCTTTCCACCAGCGGGAAAACGAGCTTGCCCGGCTGCTGCTGGAAGCCGAGGCAGGCACCGTGATAGGCTGGGGGCAGTCGTTCAGCGATGCGGAGCAGGACGGTTCACAGCACGTGTTGCACCAGCGTGTCGATATCACGACGCATGATATTGGCATGGTGCGCCCCATATTGCGTACATTGCTGGAAACGCTCGCCGTGCCAGCGGGCACCGAGATTCATTACAACGATAACGGGCAGGCATTGATGGATGTCTATTCCCGCCATGGTTGGCGTTTGAAACAGCCTCCGTTCTAGCGTCCCGAGTCCTGGTCGCGCGCAAGCCCGTTCCGGCTGTTATCCTTAAAAAGCCGCGCACGGTACATCAGTGCGGTCTTTCCTTTATCATGGCCGCTTTATCCTGATGACAGCGGGCACATCTGGCGAGGTTGCGCATGCATGATTATTTCCTGATTACCATCCATCTTGTGAGCGCCATCGCGGCTGGCGGCATTATCGGGCTGGAGCGCAGTTTTCATGGCCGTCCCGCCGGTTTCCGTACGCATACGCTGGTTTGCCTGTCTTCCAGCCTGCTCATGCTGCTGACGCTGTATCAGTGGCAACTGCTGCCCGGCGTGCCGGAGGATACGATCAAGGCGGACCCTTCCCGCATGGCGCAAGGCATCATGACCGGCATCGGTTTCCTCGGGGCCGGGGTGATCTTCAAGGAAGGCTTCACCGTGCGCGGCTTGACCACGGCGGCCTCGATTTGGATCACGGCGGCGATCGGCATCATGTTCGGCATCGGCTTTTACTTCCCCGCCGTCCTCGCTACCTTGATGACGCTGGGCACGCTGTCCCTGTTCCGCTGGATAGAGGTGCGCCTGCCGTCCCACTATTATGCGCATCACCAGATATCGTTCGACCGTTACAAACCGATGCCCGAGAGCGAGCTGCGGCAGTTCATCACGGACAAGGGTTTCACCATCGCCAATATGAGCTACGCCATCTCGCATGACGGCAAACTGCTGGAATACAGCATGATCCTGCGCACTTTGGACCAGGACAATATTTCCGTGCTGGCGCATGCGCTGCAAGAAATGGACATCGTCCGCACTTTTCGCATCGCCCCGACGCGCGATTAGCAGCGCTGACAAAAATTCGGCGCAGCGATTCTGGCAAGTCGCCCTGCCACGGGCAATACAAGCAGTAAGACAAGGTAGGGCAACAACGACGGAGTTTGTTCGCCGCTCTTTGAGCAGGCTCGTGGTGCTGCAGGCTGTGGCGCCTTGCGGTTTCATGGCAATATGCGGTTTTCCCCCACATCTTTGCTAGAAGAGCCGAGCGATGCCATTGATCATCAGTACCCAGCTATTGCATGCCACGAAAAGCGAATTGCTGCGCGAATACCGCGCCCAGGCTGCTGCTGACAGCCCGCGCCTTCACAGCATCAATACCGCCGTGCTCGACGAGCCCGCATTGCAGGATATCGTAGCCGCCGCGCACGCGCTGGGCGAAACCGCTACCGCCTTGATTGCAGGCTCCCTGCTCGCGGCAAGGGAAGGACAGTTTGCGGCAGCGGTGGAGGATTTTGAGGCTTTTCCTGCCCAGTTGCTTGCGTTCTTCCGCCAGGGCCTGGTCGACGGCTGGCTATATGCCGCCGGGGACGATGGCTGTCTTTATCCCGAGCTGCTGACCCGTATCAGCGCCACGCCTGGCATTCCCAGCCGCTCCAGCCCTTCGGTGATGCTGCATACGCAGGCCTACGGCTATTCCAACGAGGACAGCTACAAGGCCAAGTACGGCCCGCAGGTGATGGCGCATGCCTTCCTGCCCCAGGATGTCCTCGGGCATCGGATCGGCGATGTGCTCGCGGCGCGCGGCCTGTACCACGAAACGCCGGAAATGAAGGCCGCGCATACGGCTGCCCTGGCCCGGCACCGCGAGGTCGTCCAGCATGCGTTCGCGCGGCAGTTCCGCCTGAGCGGCGCAGCCTATTGCTACGAGGAGAACAATTACCGTCGCCGCGGCCAGCTGCTCGACGGGCACCGGGTGATCCACGACCTGGAAGCCGGCGACTACGCCGCGTTCACCCACCATGCCGAATCCGAGATCACCGTCGTACCAGGCAGTGCGCATGGCCATGCCGTCATGCCCGAACACCCGCTGACGCGCGTGTTCGACCTCAAGACCCATGAGTTCCTATGGGCGCATAGCGATCATTTGCAGCCTTATCTTTATGATGAGAGCCTGCGGCACAAGCTGGTGTTGCCGCAAACCCACCGCGAACTGCTGGACGTGCTTACCACGGATGTCGACGTGCTGGTGGACGATCTGATCGAGGGCAAGAGTGCGGGCAACGTCATCCTGTGCAAGGGGCGGGCAGGGGTGGGCAAGACCCTGACGGCTGAAGTGTATGCCGAGTTGATCGAGCGGCCGCTGTACGCAATCCATTCCGGCAACCTGGGTACGGTGCCGGAACAGATCAACAAGAATCTGCAGAAGATATTCATGCATGCCAAGCGCTGGAATTGCGTGCTGCTGCTGGACGAAGCCGACATCTTCGTCATGCAGCGCGCCTCCAATATCGAGCAGAACGCCATCGTGGCCGAGTTCTTGCGCACGCTGGAGTATTTCGACGGCTTGCTGTTCATGACTACCAATCGGCCGGACGACATCGACGACGCCATCATTTCACGCTGCGCCGCGATCATCGACTATGCGGTGCCCGGGCCCGAGGATAGCGCCGCCATCTGGCGCGTGATGGCCGCGCAGTACCAGGCGGAGATGGACGAAGCCCTGATCGCCGCGCTGGTGGACAGTTTCCCCGGCATTGCGCCGCGCGATATCAAGATGCTGCTGCGCCTTGCACTGCGGCTGGCGAAAAAGCGCGATGTGCCCCTGAGCATGGAAATCTTCCGCCAGTGCGCGATGTTCCGCGCAGTGCGAGCTGCCAGCCATTGATACGGTTTTATCTTCAACGTATCACTGCGTCCCCGTGCCGTGCATCAGCACTGTCTGCGGCAACCCGTCTTGCGCCACGTTTGCAGGCAAAACCGTATAAAACTTGCCGGCCGGGTGTCGTCCCCTAGCGCTTTCATGGCAATATCACGCCATGCAGAATAACCAAGACAAGACCATGAAGGACTGGGTAGACCGGCGGCGCTATGCCGCGGGCTATACCGGGCAGCCTTTCAACTCGGATGAGGTCGACGGGGAATACCAGCGCGATCGCGCGCGCATCATCCATTCGGCCTCGTTCCGCAGGTTGCAATCCAAGACGCAGATTTTCAGCATCGGCGACAGCGACTTCTACCGCACGCGGCTGACGCACTCCCTCGAGGTTGCGCAGATCGGCTCAGGCATATGCGAGCAATTGCGCCAGCAATACAAAGGCAATGTGGAATACAGCGCCTGGATTCCTTCCTTGAGCCTGATCGAGGCCATTTGCCTGGGCCACGACCTCGGGCATCCGCCGTTCGGGCATGGCGGCGAGGTTGCCTTGAACGCCTTCATGCATGGATACGGCGGCTTCGAGGGCAACGGGCAGACCCTGCGCATTATCGGCAGGCTGGGCGAGTACTCGCCCGAGCACGGGCTGGACCTGACGCGCCGCACCATGCTGGGCCTGCTGAAATACCCGGTGTTGCATAGCGAGGCGGCGAATTACGGCTCGGCGGCGCAGGGCGCTTCTTCCAACATCGAGTACGCCAGGCCGCCCAAGTGCATCCAAGATGAAGAGGCGGATATCCTGGACTGGATACTCGCGCCGCTGCCCGAGGCGGACCGCGCGCGTTTCCGAGAAACGCGGCCGGTGGCGGGCAAGCATGCCAAGTCGTTGTACAAGGGTTTCGATACTTCGATCATGGAGCTTGCGGACGACATCGCCTATGGCGTGCACGACCTGGAAGACGCGCTGGCGCTGGAACTGGTCACCGAAAGGCAATGGAAGGCGCTGGTGATGACGCAGGCGCAAGCGTTGCCCGGCTGCCCTTTGTATGAACAAGCCGATTTCTACAACAGCAAGCTGTTCTCCGGCAGCGACCGCGACCGCAAGCATGCGGTCAGCAAGCTGGTTGGCTATTTTATCGGCAACATTACGATCAGCGAGCAAACAGGCTTTGTTTCCCCGTTGCTGCGGCTGCAGGCGGAAATGCAGCCGGAGGCCCGCGCATTGCTCGATATCCTCAAGAAATTTGTCTTCGATGAAGTCATCCGCAGGCCGCAAATCCAGGCCCTGGAGTTCAAGGGGCAGCAGATGATCGTACGCCTGTTCTCCACATTGCTGGAAAACCCCGAGCGGCTGTTGCCGGCTGCCCATCTGGCGCAGTTGCGCAATAGCCCGGAACCGCGGAGGGTGATCTGCGACTATATCGCCAGCATGACCGATGTCTACGCCGCCCGCTTGTACAACCGTTTGTTCAGCCCGGATATAGGCTCGGTGTTCGACCGGTTGTAATGGCCCTCGTTGGCTACAAACGTATAACGGCGTTGGGTCGCACTTGCCGTGCATCGGCACCGTCTGCGGCGACCTGTTTGGTTTTTCGATTGAAGGCAAAATCTGATACGACTTGTAAAGGAGGGTTCAAGATGTTGCGTGCTTCCCTGATGCTGTGGTGCTGTTTGCTGCTGGCAGCCTGCCATTCCGGCGGCAAGCCCCAAGTGTGGCTTTACCAATGCGAGAGCGGCGGTGTGGCGCAGGTGACTTATGAGCAGGACAAGGCCGTGCTGCAATACCAGGGTGAAACCCACACGCTGGAACAGGCGATCTCCGCGAGCGGCGCGCGTTACCGCAATGCGGCCCTCGAATGGTGGAGCAAGGGCGAAGAAGCCACCTTGTTTGCCGACGATCACGGTAACGCAGGCGATATTATCGATCGCTGCAAGCAAAATTCATGAAATTAACGATTCATGTAATTGCTGACAATTGTTGACGTTTTGACGTCATTTTCGCAGCAATAAACCTCCTATACTGGCGCTGGCCGACTCTTTCATCGAGAGGGGCAGCCATGACAGCTTATTTAAGGAGGATCAAATAATGAATCGTTATAGTGCGGAATTCCTGGGAACATTCTGGTTGGTATTGGGAGGATGCGGTAGCGCCGTATTGGCTGCGGCATTTCCCGAAGTCGGCATCGGCCTGCATGGCGTGTCGCTGGCATTCGGTTTAACTGTACTGACCATGGCATTCGCCATCGGCCATATTTCTGGCTGCCACCTCAACCCTGCGGTGTCGGTTGGCTTGTGGGCGGGTGGCCGTTTTGCAGGTAGCCAGCTGCTGCCTTACATCATTGCGCAGGTCTTGGGCGCGATTGCCGCAGGCGGGGTGCTGTATCTCATTGCTAGCGGGAAGGCTGGGTTCGATGTCACCGCAGGGTTCGCCTCCAACGGCTACGGCGAGCACTCCCCAGGCGGGTATGCACTCACGGCCGCATTGGTGGCCGAGGTGGTACTGACGGCATTTTTCCTCTTCATCATCATGGGAGCGACCGACCAGCGTGCGCCAACATTCCTGGCGCCGATCGCGATCGGCCTGACCTTGACCCTGATCCACTTGGTCAGCATCCCTGTGACCAATACTTCCGTGAACCCGGCCCGCAGCACCGGCGTGGCAGTCTATGCAGGCGGCTGGGCTGTCGACCAGCTCTGGCTGTTCTGGGTAGCGCCTATCGTCGGCGGCGTGATCGGCGCCTTGCTGTATCGCGCAGTCGCAGGCGAAAAAGCCTGATATTCGCCATTTCCTTGTCCTGCAATGGGTGAGACGAGCATGCTCAGCCATTGCAGGGCAGGCAGGTTTTATGTTTTCCTTGCGGAATGCCGCTTCCTGCATCCCTGCCTGCCGACAATTCCCTGCGCGTTGCCGCCTTGCTCACGCTGTCCGGCGGTTTCCTCGACGCCTTTACCTTTGTCGGCCACGGCCAGGTGTTCGCCAATGCCATGACCGGCAATATCGTCCTCATGGGAATCGCGGTGGCCGCCCAGGACTGGGCTCAGGCTTTGCGCCATGTGCCGCCGTTGCTGGCATTCATCGCCGGGGTGTTTCTGGCGAATTGCCTGCGCTTGCCCAGGGTGAGGGAAATAATCGTCAGTCCGGCCTTGGTATGCCTGGCCCTGGAGATTGTGATGCTTGGAATAGGCAGCCAGTTGCCTGCAGACTTCCCTGACGCCTGGCTAGTGCCGGGGATCGCCCTGGTGGCGGCCATGCAGAATTCCAGCTTTACCCATATCGGCAGCTCGCCTTATAACTCGGTAATGACGACGGGCAACCTGCGGCGCAGCATAGAAAGCCTGTTCAAGGGCATCACGCACAAGATGGACGAGGTTGCATTGCATGAGGCGCGCGTATTTGGCCTGGTGTGCCTTTGCTTCCTGCTGGGTGCCGTGCTGGGCGGGATCTGCACGTTGAGCATGGACAACCTGGCCTTGACGCTGCCAGTACTCATGCTGGTTGTGGCGTTCGGCATCTGTCTTTACGATGCGCGAGCGCAACGCCAGTAAGCTACTTGGTTTTGACCCCGAGTTGCTTGAGTTTGCGGTAGAGGTGGGTGCGTTCCAGTTGCACGTTCTCCGCGACCTTGCTCATGTTGCCGCCTGCCTTGGCGATGTGGTGCTCGAAGTACAGGCGCTCGAAAGCGTCGCGTGCTTCCCTTAGCGGTTGGTCCAGGTCGATGGCCAATGATGTGGCAGCGGCGTTGCCGGAGTTCTCCTGGTGCATCTGCGCAAACTGCCCGACCACCCGGTTGACGTCCGCCAGGGTGATTTTCTCTCCCAGCGAGGTTTGCACCAGGTTGCGGATCACGCTGTCCAGTTGGGCGAGGTTGCCCGGCCAGTCCGCATTGCGCAGCGCGTTGAGCGCCGCAATGTCGAACTCGCGGTAGGCTGCCTCGCCGGTTTCCACCATCAGGGCGACCATGGAGCGCGCCAGGTCGGGGATGTCCTCGCGATGGTCCTCCAGCGCCGGTACGCTGACCGTGGCGATGGAAAGCGCTTGCAGCAGGGTGCTGTCGAACGCGCCTTCCTGCACCAGTTGCGGCAAGACGCGCGCCGTGCCGCAGACCACGCGCACGTCATATTTTTCCGCTTTGGAGAGCAGGAGCAGCAGGCCCTTCTGCTCGGTCTTGTTCAGCTCGGCGACTTCCGGGATGAATATCAGGCCATCGCTGACATGTTCCAATAGTTCCAGCGGCGCCGAGGCCAGGCGTTCGGTTTCGTTGAGCTCCAGCCACGGCGAGCCGGGCTGGTGCAGGAAGCGGGCGCAGAGCTCCAGGCCGCTGCCCTTGGCCCCGATCAGCAGCAAGGCTGATCTCAGGTTGGCGACTTGTTCCAGGCGCTGGCGCAGTTCCGAGATAACCGGGCTTTTGCCCAGGTTGAGCAGGTTCATGTCGGAGCGCGGCAGCTGTTCGCCGTGCTTGAGCGCGGCATTGACGGTCTTGAGCAGTTTTTGCAGCGCGATCGGCTTTTCCAGGAAGTCGAAAGCGCCTATGCGGGTGGCCTCGACCGCGGTGTCGATGGTGCCGTGCCCGGACATCATGACGACGGGCATGGTCAGCAGGCCGCCGTTGCCCCACTCCTTGAGCAGTGTGATGCCGTCGCAGTCCGGCATCCAGATATCCAGAAGCACCAGGTCCGGCCGTGCCTGCTGGCGCCAGGTGCGGGCCTCGGCCGCGTTCTCCGCCAGGCGCACCTGGTAGCCTTCGTCCTGCAAAATATCCCTTAACAATTCGCGGATGCCGATTTCGTCATCCACGACTAGCACTTGCCTTGCCGTCATTGCTTGCGCTCCGCTATTGGTATGGCGACGGTGACGATCGCACCGTCAGGTTCCAGGTTTTCCACCTTGATACTGCCTTTGTGTTCTTCGATGATCTTCTTGACGATAGCCAGCCCCAGGCCGGTTCCATGCCGCTTGGTGGTCATGTAGGGTTCGAACGCATGGGAGAGTATCTCCAGCGGGAAGCCTGCGCCGTTGTCCTTGACGCATAGCTTGACGCGTTCATCCGCCAGGCTGCATGAAATGACGATTGCGGGCTGCGGATGGTGTTCCAACGCGTCCTGCGCGTTCTGCAGCAAGTTGTGCAGGACCTGGCGCAGCATGGTCGCATCGCCGTGCACCTTGGGCAGCTCCGGCGGGATATCCACTTTGATCTGGATGGAGCCGGCCTCGTACAATGCCAGCACGTCCTGGATCAATTGCCTGAGGTCCACCGTATCGAGGCTCAATGCAGGCAGGCGCGCATATTCGCTGAATTCGTTGACCATGGTCTTCATGGCGTTGACCTGGCTCACGATCGTGGCAGTCGCCCGGCTTAGCATCTCTGCATCCGTCTCGCTCAGCTTGGACGCCAGCTTGTGCTCGATGCGCTCGGCGGAAAGCTGGATCGGCGTGAGCGGGTTCTTGATTTCATGCGCGAGCCGGCGTGCCACTTCCGCCCAGGCGGCATCGCGCTGGGCCTGGGCCATCTGCGTGATGTCGTCGAATACGACGACAAAACCGCCATCCGGACCATCAGGCAACCGTGTGCCACGGACCAGCAATACCTGCTTGCCCTGGCTGGTGCTGATATCCATTTGCTCCTGCCATTCCGAGGCGGAATCGGCCTTGAAGTAGACCTGGATGCGGTTGACGAAGCTCGCCAGCGTTTCCTGCTGGTGGGCGAGCAGGTCCAGCGGCTGGTTGAGGGTCTCTTCGGTCAGCCGCACGCCGAGAATGTGGGATGCTGCATAGTTGAACGTGCGTAGCTGGCCATGCTCGCCGAGCACCAGCACCCCGGACGAGAGGTGGGCGAGGATGGTTTCCAGGTAGCCGCGCGCGGCCTCCAGGCGGGCGCGGTTGCGGTCGGCGGCCTGGGTGGCGTCGTTGAGCTGGCGCGTCATGCTGTTGAACGATTGCACGAGGATGCCGAGCTCGTCCTTGCCGTGCGCGGGCAAAACCGTACCGTAATCGCCGCGGGCAATGGCGCGCGTGCCTTCGGCGAGGATGCCCAGCGGGGCAGAGAGCCTGCGGCTCAGCAGGAACGCGAACGCGATCGAAGACAGCATGGCGAGCATCAATACCAGGGTCAGCGTTAGCGCGAACACTTCCTTGAGCGACTCGCGGCTGAAGGAAAGCTCCTGGTAGTCCTCGTAGACATCCTGCACGGCCTCCGCCGTTTCCGACAGGGACTTGGGTACCGGTTGCAGCAATTGCAGCACACGGGTCTCGCCCGCCATGTCGTTCATGGTCACGGGTGCGAGCACGCGCAAATACAGCCCCTTGCCGAGAATGGGTTCAATGACGCCGTAGACATGCTGGCGTCCCTGGCGCAGCTGCGGGATGCTGGGCAGGTCGGGCAGGAAGCTGGACGGGTCGCCGCTGGAGAAGGCCAGGATGCGGCCTTGCACGGTCAAGAGCACGGCATCGCGTACGCCGCTCTTCTCGCGCAGGTCGTTGAGTACGCTCAGGTGCAGGTTGCTGGGCTGGAATGCCAGCGACAGGGCCATGGTCTCGGCCTTGTCCTCGAGGTCCGAGAGCATGATGTCGAGCGCGCTCTGGCCCAGGCGCAGGCCGCCTTCGAGCGCCGCTTCCACCTTGACGTTGAACCATGACTCGATCGAGCGCGTGAGGAAATTGACTGATACGGCGTACACGATGACGCCGGGAATGATCGCCATCAGGGCAAAGCTGCCGATCAGGCGCAGGGTCAGCCGGCTGCCCATGATGCTGCTGCGCATCTGGCGGTACAGGCGCCAGAGCTGGATGCCGATCAGGACGATCAAGGCGACAGCCAGGGCCAGGTTCAAGGCCAGCAGCAGGTTGTAGTAATTGCTTGCCGAAGCGCTGCGTGTACTGGCGTGGGAAAGCAGGTACAGCAGTACCGCTCCCAAGACTGCGCTGATAAAGACGATGTACTTCATGTCAGTTTTACTGGCCGAGTGCTGGTGTCCAGCGGAAACGCTCGGAAGCCATGTTCCAGTCCTCCGAGCTCAGGGTATCCACCTGCAACGCCTTCGGCAGTTTGGATTGATCCAGGCGCATGCGCAGGCCGGCTTGGTAGCTCTCGCCCTTTTTCAGCATGCCGCCGTCAATCACCTGCCAGTTGCGCAGGTGGGAAATTTCCTCCTTGGCTTCCTGGATGCTGGCGAAAGAGAGCTGGTGGCCGTCGCGGTTCACCAGGTACTGGCGGGACAAGGCGTGGTAACTCAAGGAGACCTTGCTGGTCAGGCTGACGATCTCATCGTCGAACCAGTAGCGGCGGGGCGAGACCAGCTGGAACTCCACCAGGAAGTTCAACGGCATGCCCTTGCTGACGGCTTCTTCCAATGCTGGGCTGAGGACGAGGCCAAAATCCGCATCCAGCAAGTAAGCGCCCTCCTCGGAAGCGACCAGCTCTGCGGAGTCGATTGACAGGCTGCTTTGGGTGGCAATCGCCTGATAGCTGAAAAAAGCCAGCAGTAAAAGGAACAGCCTAAACTTTCTGCAGTAAAGCGTAAAAGAAGCCGTCATGTTCTGTACCGGGGAGTAATTGTCCTTGGTTTAATTGTAATGTGATGTGCTTGTAGGGCACCAGGCGTGCATCGGGCTGGGCTTGCAGAAACCGTGAGACCTGTTGTTGGTTTTCCTCATGGAATACCGAGCACGTGACGTAAAGCAATTTACCACCCTTTGCCAGCAGCCGCCACAAGCCCTGCAATATCACGCGCTGCTGTTCGGCAAATGCCGCAATGTCCTGCTCCCGCCGCAACCATTTGATATCCACATGGCGGCGCACGATGCCCGAGGCGGTACAGGGCACATCGGCCAGGATGCGGTGGTACGGTACGCCGTCCCACCAAACATCCGGGGTGCTGGCATCGCCTTGCACCAGGCTGGCAGGCAGGCCCAGGCGATCGAGGTTCTGCCTGACGCGCTGCAGGCGCTGGGCGTCATTGTCCATGGCCGTCATCTGCACGTCCGCCAGTTCCAGTACATGGCCGGTCTTGCCACCAGGCGCGCAACAGGCGTCCAGCACCCGCATGCCATCGACCACATCCAGTTCCAGCGCGGCAAACTGGGCGCCCCAGTCCTGCACCGACGCCCGGCCTGCATCGAAACCCGGCAGGCGGCCGACCGGCACGGCATGCTCCAGCATGATGGCCTGCTCGTCCAAGGCATGGCCATCCAGGCCCGCTGCCTGCAAACTTTCCAGGTAGCCTGCCGCATCGCCGTGACGGCGGTTTACGCGCAAGGTCATGGGCGGATGCTGGTTGCCTGCTTCCAGCATGGACTGCCAATGTTCAGGGTATTGTTGCCGGAGCTTGTTGATCCACCATTGCGGGTAGGAGTATCGGGCAGTTTGGTTATTGGCGAGCCGCTGTTCTAGAGTATCGCGTTGGCGCAGGAAGTTGCGCAGGACGGCGTTGACCAGTCCCTTGGCCCAGGCCTTCCTGGTTTTCGCAGCGGCGAGCACGGCCTGGTTGACCACGGTATGCGCGCCGGCCTTGTCGTAGGCAAGCTGGTACAGGCTGACTAATAGCAAATGATGGACGAAGGCGTCGCTCAAGGGCTTTTGCAGCAATTGCTGCAGCAAGGCTTCGAGTCGCGCATAAAAACGCAGCGTGCCGTAGGCCAGGTCCTGGCTCGTGGCACGCTGCTGCGGCGTAATGTCGCGATGGTGCTGGAACAACGTTTCCAGCACGACGGATAGGTTGCGTCCATCAAGCACTTGCCCGACGGCTTGCGCGGCAAGCTGCTGCGAGACCTGCACGGGTCAGGCAGCCATCGCCATGAGGCGCTTGATGCGTTCCTCGGTTTGCGGATGGGTGCTGAACAAGCCCTTGATGCCGTCTGTCGAAAGCGGGTTGATGATCATCATTTGCGCAGTCTCGGGGTGCTGCTCGGCAGTTTCCAGCGGAATCTTGTGCGCGTAGTTGTGTATTTTCTGCAACGCCGCGGCGAGCGCGGTAGGGTCGTTGCAGATGGCCGCGCCGGCACGGTCTGCCTCGAACTCGCGCGCACGCGAGATCGCCATCTGGATCAGCATGGCCGCGATCGGCGCCACGATCATGATCAGCAGCGCGACAGCCGGATGCACATTGCGGTCACGGCCGTGTGCGAACAGCATGCCGAATTGCGCAATCGAGGAAATGGCGCCGGCAATGGTGGCGGAAATGGTCGATATGAGCGTATCACGGTGCTTGACGTGCGCGAGCTCGTGCGCCATGACGCCGCGCAGCTCGCGCTGGGTGAGGATGCGCATGATACCGGTGGTCGCCGCTACCGCGGCGTTTTCGGGGTTACGCCCAGTCGCGAAAGCGTTGGGCTGGTTCTCGTCGATAATGTAGACCTTGGGCATGGGCAGCTCGGCGTTCTGCGCCAGCTCACGCACCATGTTGTAGAACTCGGGAGCTGTATTGGCATCGACCTCGCGCGCGTTGTACATCTTGAGCACGGCCTTGTCGGAGAACCAGTAGGCATAGACGTTCATGGCGCCCGCCAGCAGCAGGGCGATCATCATGCCGCTCGCGCCGCCAAGCGCTGCGCCTACCGAGCCGAACAGGACGACGATCCCCGCCATGAGGATGGAAGTCTTTAGCCAGTTTCCTACCATTATTGAACCACTCCATTCTGAATTCATTACGTGCGGCATATGGCCGCAATCTGTCGCTCTTGTTTCCCCAATTAGATAGTGGTCAATGGGAAAAATTCAAGCGGACGGACAGCTTTTTTGCCGATGAGGCAGTGCGCAGGATTGATGGCGTCAGCCGTCGAACTTGTCGCCCGGATTGAGCGGGTTGCCCGCTAGGAAATCCCTTGCCTTCAGGCGCTTGCCGCCGGGCAGTTGCAGTTCCTCGATCCTTAGCAGGCCCTGGCCACATCCCACGAGGATGCCGTCGTCCAGCGACACGATGGCGCCCGGCTCCGCAGCCCCGGCCACCGCCTGTGCCATCCAGATGCGGCAGGTTTCGCCCTTCAATGTACTTTGCGCGACAGGAAATGGGTTGAAGGCGCGCACTTGTCGTGACAATTCCTCTGCGCTCTTGCGCCAGTCGATGGCAGCCTCCGTCTTCTGCAGCTTTTCCGCATAAGTGACGAGCGCCTCATCCTGAGGCTCGGCTTCCAGCTTGCCTTCCTGTGCGAGCCTGTCCATGGCTTGCAGCATGAGTTCGGCGCCTATTTGCGCGAGTCCGTCATGCAGGGTTTGGGCGGTATCCTGCTCGGTGATGGGCAGCGAGCCGCGCAAAATCATCGCACCTGCATCCAGCGCCGGCACGACCTCCATGATGGTGACGCCGGTCTCCTTGTCCCCGGCGAGCAGGGAGCGCTGGATGGGAGCTGCGCCGCGCCAGCGCGGCAATAACGATGCGTGGATGTTGTAGCAGCCGTGGCGCGGCATATTGAGCACGGCGGTCGGGATGATGAGCCCGTAGGCTGCCACCACGAGGGCGTCAGCGTTCTCTTCTGCTATCCTGGCCTGTACGGCTTCATCCTTGAGCGTTTCCGGTTGAAATACCGTAATGCCGTGCTCCAGCGCGAGGCTTTTGACCGGGCTGGGCTTCAGTTTCATCCCCCGGCCTGCGGGGCGGTCTGGCTGGGTCAGCACCAGGCTCACTTCATGGGATGACTGAATCAGGGCTGCCAGTGCTGGCACTGCGAATTCCGGAGTCCCGGCATAGATGATTTTCATGGAGGGTCAATCAGGCGCGCTCGCGCTGGCGTTTCTTGAGTTTGTTCTTGATGCGGTTCTGCTTGAGGCCGGACAGGTATTCGACAAATACCTTGCCAAGCAGGTGGTCTATCTCGTGCTGGATGCAGACTGCCAGCAAACCGTCCGCTTGCAGCGTGAACGGTTTGCCATGTTCGTCCAGGGCTTCCACAGTGACTTCTGCCGCGCGCGTCACGATTTCGTAGAAGCCGGGCACGGAAAGGCAGCCCTCTTCGTAATCCTGGCTGCCGCACTTGCTGAGGATCTTGGGGTTGATGAACACCTGCAGCGCGGACTTGTCCTCGGACAGGTCCATGACGATCACCTGCTTGTGCACGTCGACCTGGGTTGCAGCCAGGCCGATGCCAGGCGCGTCGTACATGGTCTCGGCCATGTCGCGCACCAGTTGCCTGATGTCGTCATTGACTTCTTCCACTGGGGCTGCCACTTTGTGCAGGCGCGGATCGGGGTAGGTCAGGATGTCTAGAATTGCCATAGAACGCTTGCTTGATTAATAGATTGAATGCAGAATCCAGTGCAAGTTACAGAATATTAAATGAATCCTTACGCCTGCCGTTAAGATATACATTATGTATAAACACATTATAACGCTGCTCATGCTTTGTTGCCCGATTTTGCCTGTCATGGCGGACGAGGTAAAGCTGCAAGCCAATCATCCTGATCGCTATGTTGTCGTCAAAGGCGATACCTTGTGGGGCATTTCGGGGCGTTTCCTCAAGGACCCGTGGCAGTGGCCGCAGGTATGGAAAATGAACCGCGAGCAGATCAAGAACCCGCATTTGATCTATCCCGGCGATGTGGTTGTGTTGGATGTGAGCAGCGGTTCGCCGGAATTGCGCCTGTTGCGCGAGACGGTAGCCAATCCCGAAGTCAGCCTGTCGCCGGGCATCCGCAGCGAAAAGCTCGAAGCCGAGGCGATTCCCGCCATTTCGCCCAGCGTCATCGCGCCTTTCCTCAGCCAGCCGCTGATTATCGAGAATGACGGGCTCAAGGATGCGCCGAGCATAGTCGCGGGGCCGGAGAATCGCGTGGTGCTGAGCCCCGGTTCGCGCGTCTATGTCGACAAGATTGCGGAAGGGGAAGGCACGCTGTGGAATATCTACCGCGCAGGCAAGACCTACATCGACCCCGAAACCAAGGCCGTGCTCGGCACGGAGGCGATCTATCTGGGCGACGCCAGGATCACCAAGTACGGCGAGCCTGCCAGCGGCGACATCGTCAGCGCCAAGGAAGAAATTTTTGCCAACGACAAATTGGTGGCCGCGCCTGAGAGCCTGCAAACCAATTTCGTGCCGCAGGCGCCGGAAGTTGATGTCAAGGGACGCATCCTTTCCATCTACGGCGGGGTGGCCGAAGCCGGGCGGAACACCATCATCGCCATCAGCAAGGGGAGCGACGACGGGCTGGAGCAAGGGCATGTGCTCGCCATCAACCGCAACGGCCGGGTGATCAAGAACCCTAAATACGACAAGAAGAACAAGGAGTCGAAAGAGCCTGAGAACATCAAGCTGCCCAACGAGCGTATCGGGCTGGCCATGGTATTCCGCACTTTCGACAAGATTTCCTACGCCCTCATCATGCAGGCCACCGAACCAGTTAATGTGCTGGATGTGGTGGAGAAGCCATAGACGGCACCAGCTATGAAGAAGCCGGGCTCTGGGTCAGCCTGAGCCTGGTGCCTGGCCTCGGCAGCCAGGCGTTGTGCCAATTGCTGGCGGCCTTCGGCTCCCCCGAACAAATCTACAGCGCCAGCAGGCAACGCCTGCGCGACATTGTGCCGGACGCCGTGGCGAATGCCATCGCGAGCGGCCCCGATCCCGAGCAACAGGCTGTCATCTCTGCCTGGCTGCAGCAGCCGGGAAACCACCTGGTGACTCTCGCGGACGCATGCTATCCGCAATCCCTGCTCGATATTCCCAATCCGCCGCCGCTGCTTTATGCAAAAGGCAGGCCGGAGCTGCTCAATATGCCGTCGATCGCGGTAGTGGGCAGCCGCAACGCCAGCCCGCAAGGGGAAAAGAACGCCGAGGAATTTGCGGCTGCCTTGAGCAGGCAGGGCTTGTGCATTGTCAGCGGCATGGCCTTGGGCATTGATGGCGCCGCACACAAGGGCGCCTTGCAGGTCGGCGGCGCTACGGTCGCAGTCGTGGGCACCGGCCTGGATATCGTCTATCCCGCAAGGCATCGCGCGCTGGCGCACCAGATTGCCGAGCAAGGCCTGATCATTTCCGAGTTCGCATTGGGAACGCCTTCCCGCGCGCAGAATTTCCCGCGCCGCAACCGCATCATCAGCGGCCTGAGCCAGGGCTGCCTGGTGGTTGAGGCCAGCTTGCAGAGCGGCTCGCTGATCACGGCGCGGCTTGCGGCGGAACAGGGGCGCGAAGTGTTCGCGATTCCCGGCTCCATCCATTCTCCGCAGGCCAAGGGGTGCCACCAGCTCATCAAGCAGGGCGCCAAACTGGTGGAAAGCATGCAGGATATTCTCGACGAGATGAAAATTTCCCCATCTTTACTCCCTGTCTCCTCGGTCATTGAGCCGCCCGTAGAGAATGGTCGTGACCCGTTGCTTGAGGCGCTGGGATACGACCCGGCCAGCCTGGATACGCTGGCCGCAAGAAGCGGCTTGACGACCGAGCGCCTTTCGGCCATGCTGTTGGTGCTGGAGTTGGAAGGTAAGGTAACCTCTCTACCGGGAGGGCGTTTCCAGCGCATCGCCTAATTCTGTGAACAATATCAACACAACGTCATGGCGATTCCCAAGATCTGCCAAGTGAGTGGATATATCGCAGGGTCACCCGGGTCATTTTGATTGGGGAATGTATGTTCGAAGTCCTGGTGTATATGTTTGAAAACTACTTTGAGTCAGATATCCATCCCGACCACGAAACACTTTCTAAAGAATTATTCGCAGCAGGTTTTGACCAGGAAGACATCAATGGCGCTTTTGATTGGTACAGCGCCTTGGAGTCGATGTCCGAAGGTGATGAGGCGCAGCTTGGCACCGCCGGACTCCGTATCTATAGCGAAGCCGAGACCAAGAAGCTAAGCGCCGACAGCCTGAGCTTCATGATGTTCCTTGAGCAGGCCAAGGTATTGACGCCAGCCCAGCGCGAACTGGTGATTGACCGGGCGATGGCATTGTCGCAGCCAGAAATCGGCCTGGAGGAGACGCGCTGGATCGTATTGATGGCGTTGTGGAACCAGGACAAGGCAAGCGATTACCTGTTTGTCGAGGATGCCATGTTCAACGACCACCGTCCGACCTTGCACTGAGGCAATATTTTTCACATCTTGCAATCCGGAGGCTGTCCGGCCTCCGGCAAAACTGTTATTTCTCCCCTGCGCCCAGTTGCTCAAGAATGGAGCTGATAGTGCCTGCCTGGTTCAGCGTGTAGAAATGCAGTCCCGGGGCGCCACCGGCAAGCAGCTGTTCGCATAGGTCTTCGACCACTTCGGCGCCGAAAGCGCGCAATGAGGCGAGATCGTCGCCGTAGTCCTGCAACCTCAACCTCAGCCAGCGCGGGATTTCCGCGCCGCACACGCTGGAAAAGCGCGCGAGCTGGGTGAAGTTGTAGATCGGCATGATGCCCGGCACGATCGGGATGGCGACGCCCGATTTCTCGCACTGGTCGACGAAGCGGAAATAGGCATCCGCATTGTAGAAATATTGCGTGATGGCGGTATCGGCACCCGCATCCACTTTTTGCTTGAAATGCCTGAGGTCCGCGCTGGGCGATGAGGATTCCGGGTGAAATTCCGGGTAGGCCGCCACCTCGATCTGGAACCAGTCGCCGGTTTCGGCGCGGATGAAGGCCACCAGTTCGCTGGCGTAGCGGAAATCGCCGGCGCTGACTTCGCCGGAGGGAATGTCTCCGCGCAATGCCACCAGGCGCTTGATGCCTTGCTGCTTGTATTGTTCGAGCAGGGCGCGGATTTCTGCCTTGTCGGCCGAAATGCAGGATAGGTGCGGCGCGCCTTCGTATCCGGCCTGCTGGATATCGATCACGGTTTCCAGGGTGCGGTCGCGCGTGGAGCCGCCTGCGCCGAAAGTGACCGAGAAGAACTTGGGGTTGAATACGGCAAGCTGGTCGCGCGCGGCGCGCAGCTTTGCCATGCCTTCTGCCGTTTTGGGCGGGAAAAACTCGAAACTGATGGTAGGGGCAGTTTTCATTTAAAAACCATGCGAATGCGTTGTTAATAGTGTGGCTTGGATGGTTAGCAAAACTCAGTGAAGCAATCCTGGCTAGACGCCCTGCCGCAGGCGGTACAAGTAGTACGGCAAGGCAGGGCAACGCCATGAGAATTTGGTTGGCTGTCTTAATCCTTGGTGCCCAGTATCAGGGAGATGAGCGCCCATGAAATCAGGCTGTAGAGCACGGCGCCCAGGATCCCGCCCAGCAACGTCTGCACTTCGAAACCGCTCAGTATGTGGCCGACGAAGAGGAACAGCAGGCCGTTGATGACGAGCAGGAACAAGCCCAGCGTCAGTACGGTGACCGGCAATGTCAGGACGACCAGCACCGGCCGGATCAGCAAATTGACCAAACCGATCACCGCAGCGGCGATCAAGGCGCTGCCCAGTCCGGCTACGTGGATGGACGGAATGACATAAGCCACTGCAAGCAGGGCCAGGGCGTTGAGCAACCACACAATCAAGAGTTTCATATTGCTATTCTCCTTGAGTATGCCCGGTGCTGCTGGGCGAGTTGGATGAAAGACATGCAGTGCCCGGCAATGGGCCGGGCATCATGCTTGGAGCGCCTCACAAAACATTCCTGGCGTTGTGGCTTTGCTTGCGGCAGAGCGCCTGGCCAGGATCGGTTTCACCGAGTGTTGGTTGGCCGCCCTTAGTAGCGGTAGTGGTCTGGCTTGAATGGACCATGCTTGGCCACGCCGATGTAAGCCGCCTGCTCATCGGTTAAGGTGGTCAACTGGGCATTGAGCTTTCTCAATTGCAATAGCGCCACTTTTTCGTCCAGATGCTTGGGCAGAGTATAAACGCCTACCGGATACTTGGCAGTATTGGTAAACAATTCAATCTGGGCAATGGTCTGGTTGGCGAACGAGGAGCTCATCACATAGCTGGGGTGGCCGGTCGCGCAACCCAGGTTGACCAGCCGGCCCTGTGCCAGCAGGATGATGCGCTTGCCGTCAGGGAAGATGACGTGGTCGACCTGAGGCTTGATTTCCTCCCACTGGTATTTCTCGATCGAGGCAACGTCGATTTCGTTGTCGAAGTGGCCGATGTTGCAGACGATGGCCTGGTCCTTCATCTTGAGCATGTGGTCGTGCGTGATGACATGGTAGTTGCCGGTGGCGGTCACGAAGATATCGCCGTGTTCGGCGGCGTAATCCATGGTGACGACGCGGTAGCCTTCCATCGCCGCTTGCAGGGCGCAGATCGGGTCGATCTCGGTCACCCATACCTGGGCGGACAAGGCGCGCAATGCCTGGGCGGAGCCCTTGCCTACGTCGCCATAGCCTGCGACCACGGCAATCTTGCCGGCCACCATCACGTCGGTGGCGCGCTTGATGCCGTCGACCAGGGATTCGCGGCAGCCGTACAGGTTGTCGAACTTGGACTTGGTGACGGAGTCATTGACGTTGATGGCGGGGAAGGCCAGCTTGCCTTCCTTGTGCATCTGGTAGAGGCGGTGCACGCCGGTAGTGGTTTCCTCTGTGACGCCGAGAATCTTGGACAAACGTGTGGAATACCATGTCTTGTCCTGCTTGAGCTTGGCCTTGATGGCGTTGAACAGGCTGGTTTCTTCCTCGCTGGCGGGATGGTTGAGGATGGTCGCATCCGCCTCGGCGCGCGTGCCGAGATGCAGCAACAACGTCGCATCGCCGCCGTCGTCCAGAATCATGTTGCTGTAGCCGCCATCCGCCCATTCGAAAATACGGTGGGTATAGTCCCAGTATTCGTCCAGGGTTTCGCCCTTGACCGCAAACACCGGGATATCCTGCGCAGCAATGGCGGCGGCGGCGTGATCCTGAGTGGAGTAGATGTTGCAGGAAGCCCAGCGCACTTCCGCGCCGAGGTCGCGCAGGGTCTCGATCAGCACGGCGGTCTGGATGGTCATGTGCAGGGAGCCGGTGATGCGAGCGCCGCGCAACGGCTTGGTCGCCGCGTATTCTTCGCGGATCGCCATCAGGCCTGGCATTTCGGTCTCGGCAATCGCAATTTCCTTGCGGCCCCATTCAGCCAGCTTGATATCGGCAATAACGTAATCTTGGGTATTAGCCACAGTATTCATCCTTCAAAACGTTAAACAACGCGACACTGTCGTGTCCGTATGGAATGTGTGACCAGTGGGAGAGGCGAGGCAGGAGTTCGCGCGTTTCACCATCTCATGACCGGTACGTGTCAATCTGGTGAACGCCGTTTGCGCAGCTTGCGCTGCGGTACCGAGCCTGGGGATGGATATCCTTGCAACGTTCCTCGGTAGAGGCGCCATTATAGTGGCTTTATCGGGCTTATGTCACTGCCGAGAGTCAGGAATAGCAGATGTCGTTTGTCCAGATCAGGGTGGTGATCTCGGGCTGGGCGCCACTACTGATGAGTTTGTCTATCTCCGATTGTTCGGTGATATGAAAGACGCCACGCCAGAAGGGATGGTTGATCCAGATATATCGAGCTTGTGGATAAACATGCCAATGCGAAGCTGGCTGACAGGGATTTTTTTCAGCATTCCTGGGCCAGCTTACATTGGCTATTGAGCAGCCTCTTGATTAGAGGCCTGCTGCCGCACGCAGTTCTGCAGCCTTGTCAGCTGCCTCCCAGCTAAACTCGGGCTCGTCGCGTCCGAAGTGGCCATAGGCTGCAGTCTTGGAGTAGATGGGACGCAGCAAGTCCAGCGCTTTGACGATGCCCTTGGGGCGCAGGTCGAAGTGGTCCAGCACTAGCTGGGTCAGTACCTCGTTCGATACCTTGCCCGTGCCGTAGGTTTCCACCATGACGCTAGTGGGCTTGGCGACGCCGATGGCATAGGAAACCTGCACCAGGCAGCGCGAAGCCAGGCCTGCAGCGACGATGTTCTTGGCGACATAGCGGCCGGCATAGGCGGCAGAACGGTCAACCTTGGATGGGTCCTTGCCCGAGAATGCGCCGCCGCCGTGGGGTGCGGCGCCGCCGTAGGTATCCACGATGATCTTGCGTCCGGTCAGTCCGCAATCGCCTTGCGGGCCGCCGATCACGAAGCGCCCGGTCGGGTTGACCAGAAACTTGATGTCGCCCTTGATCAGTTCCTGCGGCAGGGTAGGCTTGATGATTTCCTCGATTACGCTCTCGCGGACTTGATCCAGGCCGATGTCGGGCGCGTGCTGGGTGGAAATCAGCACGGTATCGATCTTGTGCGGCTTGCCGTCGACATACTGGATGGTGACCTGGCTCTTGGCGTCAGGGCGCAGCCAGGGCAGGCGGCCGTCCTTGCGCAATTGGGACTGGCGTTCCACCAGGCGGTGCGAGAGCCAGATAGGCAATGGCATCAATTGCGGGGTTTCGTCGCAGGCATAGCCGAACATCAGGCCCTGGTCGCCGGCGCCCTGGTCCAGCGGGTCGTCGTTGGCGTTGTCGACGCCCTGGGCAATGTCCGGGGATTGTTTGTCATAGGCGACCAGCACGGCGCAGCTCTTGTGGTCGATGCCGTAGTCAGCGTTGTCGTAGCCGATGCGCTTGATGGTGTCGCGCGCGATCTTGATGTAATCGACGTTGGCAGTTGTCGTGATTTCGCCTGCCAGCACGACCAAGCCGGTATTGGTCAAAGTTTCCGCTGCCACGCGCGCAGTAGGATCCTGCTCGAGAATCGCATCCAGAATGCTGTCCGAAATCTGATCGGCGACCTTGTCGGGATGGCCTTCGGAAACGGATTCGGATGTAAATAGGTATTCGCTCATGAGCTCCTGCCAAATCAATTATGCAAAAGGTTGTTAGAATAGCAAAATCATGATGTTTCAAAAAGAAGTACATGCTTAAAGCATTATTACGCGTTCTGGCAATGCTGCCGTTGCCCATCATCAATGGGGTCGGCGTGCTGACTGGATGGGGGCTCTATTTCTTTTCCCAGAAGGTGCTGCGCCGCACGCGCAAAAATCTTAACGTGGCGGGCATCGCGCCATCGGCAGCGAAGTATCGCAGGCTGGTGAGGCGCAGCGTCCTAGAAACCGGCAAGGGCCTGGTCGAGACGTTTGCCATCTGGTTCCGCTCGCAGGAAAAGGTGTTGCCCTGGGTCAGGGAGTGCCGCGGCTGGGAGCACGTGGAAGCCGCGCGCGAGCAAGGGCAAGGCATCATTTTCCTCACTCCCCACCTGGGTTGTTATGAAATTACCGCGCTCTATTATGCGGCGCGCCACCCGATCACCGTGCTATACCGGCCGGCGCGCCAGCAGTGGCTGGCCCCCCTGATCGACGAGGGACGCAACCGCAGCCAGATCAAGCAGGCGCCCACCAGCCTGAGCGGGGTGCGCAGCTTGCTCAAGGCCTTGAAGCAAGGCGAGGCCATCGGCATATTGCCCGACCAGGTGCCTGAATTCGGCGAGGGCGTTTGGGCGGATTTCTTCGGCACGCCGGCATATACCATGACGCTGGTGGGCAAGCTGGCAAGCACTTCGGGTGCCAGGGTGTTGCTTGCGTTCGGGGAGCGCTTACCGTGGGGGAAGGGTTATGTCATCCATATCCGCCCGCTTGAGCTGGAACCTACGCCCGACAATATCAACCAGAGCATAGAGCAGCTGGTCAGACTGTGCCCCGAGCAATATCTTTGGAGCTACCGTAGGTTCAAGCAGCCCAAGCCGCACGGCAAGCCGCGCGAAGCATAGAGGCAAGGGGAATCGGATTTCACGTACGTACGGCAATTGCCTAGAATAGGTGGATTGCCCTCATTGCAAGGCAGGATATGAAACTTAGTTTTACCAAGATGCAGGGCATTGGCAACGATTTCATCGTGGTTGATGGTTACAGCCAACAGGTCAGCCTGGATGCCGCCGCCATCCGCCGCCTGGCCGACCGTCATTTCGGCGTGGGTTTCGACCAGCTGCTGCTGGTGGAGCGGCCGACCATGGAAGGCGTCGACTTTCGCTACCGCATATTCAATGCCGATGGCGGCGAGGTGGAGCAATGCGGCAACGGTGCGCGTTGCTTCGTGCGCTTTGTGCACGACAAGGCCCTTACCAGCAAGCGTGAAATCCGGGTGCAGACGGCGCGCGGCATCATCCTGCCCAGGCTGGAAGACAACGGCCTAGTCACGGTGAACATGGGCGAACCACGTTTCGAGCCGGAAGAAGTGCCGTTTATCGCCGACCGGGAAGCGGTGACTTACTCGCTGCAAGTCGCAAGCCAGACCTTGGAAATTTCCACGGTTTCCATGGGCAACCCGCATGCCGTGGCCGTGGTCGGCGATGTCGATACGGCGCCGGTGGAAAGCCTGGGGCCATTGGTTGAGCGTCATGAACGTTTTCCCCAGCGGGTCAACGCAGGATTCATGCAGGTCTTGGATAGCCATCACATCCGCCTGCGTGTGTTCGAGCGCGGCATCGGCGAGACCCTTGCATGCGGGACTGGCGCATGTGCGGCCGTGGTGAGCGGCATCAGGCGCGGCTTGCTGCAGTCTCCGGTCAGGGTCGCCACCCGGGGCGGCGAGTTGAACATCGCCTGGGACGGAGGCCGTCAGCCGGTCTGGATGACCGGCCCTGCCGAAACCGTATTCGAGGGCAGCATCGATATTTAGAGCGGCTGGCAAAGCCTAAGCAATCCTGGCCAGGCGTCCTGTTGCAGGCATTACAATTGAGTAATGCCGGACAATGCCGTGAGCCGGAACCGGTTTGGCCGCGTTTACCCGCCAGCAATGGCGATTCAAGGAGTCAGCATGGAAGCACAAGACCAGAACAACGAACATCAGGCAACGGAATACCAGGTAACGAGCTACCTGCGCGCCCATCCGCAGTTCTTCGAGCACCATACCAGCTTGCTTGCCGAGCTCTACCTGCCGAGCCCGCACGGCCAAGGGACGATTTCCCTCGCCGAGCGCCAGCAATTGGCGCAGCGCGACCGCATCCGCGTGCTGGACGCCAAGCTTGCGCAGATGGTGAAATACGGCGAGGAAAACGACGTGATCGGCGAAAAGGTGCACAGGCTGAGCTTGGGCCTGCTGGCGACGGAGCGCCTGGAGGTGCTGGTCAGCCTGCTGGAGCACAGCTTGCGCGAGGATTTCCAGGTGCCGTACGTGAGCTTGCGGCTGTGGGCGCAGCCGCGCGACGGCGGCAACGGCAGCCTGCCTGCTTTCGCCAGCGTCGACCAGGAGCTGCAGCGCTGGGCACAGGGACTGGCGACGCCTTATTGCGGCAACCGGCCAGGCATGCCATTGCAGGGGTGGTTCGGCGTAGAGGCAAGGCCTGCTTCCTTTGCCGTCATGGCGCTCAAGGCGGAGCAGGTGTTCGGCGTGCTGGCTCTGGCAAGCGATGACGAAAAACGCTTCTACCCCGATATGGGCACGCTCTACCTCAAGCGCATAGGCGAGCTGGTCAGTGCCGCCCTGTTGCGGCATATCGTCGTGTAAAGCAGCCGTGCAAAACGTGGATGAGCTGCAGCGTTATCTGGAGTACCTGCAATTCGAGCGGGGCTTGAGCCCACTCACCGTAAAGCATTACCAGCGCGACCTGGAGCTGTTGTTCGACCTCAAGTCCGGGCTGGCGCTGGATGCGCTGCAGCCATCGCATATCCGCCGCTTCATCGCCGCCCTGCACGGACGGGGCCTGAGCGGCAAAACGATTGCGCGCCACCTTTCAGGCTGGCGCGGCTTTTTCGATTTCCTGGTCAAGCGTCATGGCGCAAGCTGCAACCCCTGCCATGACATGCGCGCGCCCAAATCCCCCAAGTCCCTGCCCAAGGCATTGGCGATTGACCAGGCAGTGCAATTGGTGGATATGGAAGGTGAGGACATACTCTCGGTACGGGACAAGGCCATCCTGGAGCTGTTCTATTCCTCCGGTTTGCGGCTTTCCGAAGTGACCGGATTGAATATCGAGGACCTGAACCTGCGTGAAGGAACGGTGAAGGTGCTGGGCAAGGGGAGCAAGTCGCGCATCGTGCCCATGGGCCGCCATGCCATCCATGCCATGCAAGATTGGCTGGCGGTACGCCAGCCTGCAATATCAAGTAACGAACAGGCGGTTTTTCTCAACCGCAACGGGCAACGCATCAGCGGCCGGGCCATTCAGTACCGCATCAAGCAATGGGCAATCAAGCGCGGCATCAGCAGCAACGTGCATCCGCACATGCTGCGCCACAGCTTTGCGAGCCATGTGCTGCAGTCCAGCGGCGACCTGCGCGCGGTGCAGGAAATGCTGGGGCATGCCAATATCAGCACCACGCAGGTGTATACGCACCTGGATTTCCAGCATCTTGCCAAGGTATATGATGCGGCGCACCCGCGTGCGCGCAAAAAGGATTAAAGGAGGCTAGCTGGTTTGCTAGCCTGCCAGTGCCCCGACTTGCCGCCCTGTTTTTCCAGCAGGCGTATTTCGCTGATGACCATGCCCCTGTCCATGGCCTTGCACATGTCGTAAATCGTCAGCAAGGCGATGCTGGTGGCGGTGAGTGCCTCCATTTCCACGCCGGTGCGGCCAACGGTTTCCGCCGTCACCTGGCAATGCACGGCATTTTCGATGCTGTCAACGCTGAACTCCACGCCTACACGGGTGAGCGGGATCGGGTGGCAGAGCGGGATCAATTCAGCCGTGCGCTTTGAGCCCTGTATCGCGGCGATGCGGGCAATGCCCAGCACGTCTCCCTTCTTGGCATCGCCTGCTGTAATGGCGGAAAGGGTATCGGCCTGCATGCGGATGCTGCCATGCGCAATGGCAACACGCCTGGTTTCGGCTTTCTCTCCAACGTCGACCATATGGGCCTGGCCGCTGGCATCAAAATGGGTGAGCTTGCTCATGCGGTTTCCTGCGTTGTGGCCGGCGGATTCATGGTCCGGCGCTAGTGAACTTGGTGCTTGAGGTTGCTATCATAGCAATGATGAAAGCGCTTTATCCAATCGTATTCCTTGCCGGCTTCGCGCCAATCGCGCTTGCAGACGGCTTGCCCGAGCTTGGCGACTATTCCGCCACCGTCATGTCGCCACTCGACGAGCAGCGCATTGCCGATGAGATCATGCGCGACGTCTATGCAAGCAGCCAGGTGCTGGAAGATCCGGAAGTCAACGACTACATTGATGCCCTCGGCCACCGCCTCGCGGCCAGCGGCCCGGACAAATACCAGCGCTTCAATTTCTTCGTGGTCAAGGACAACAGCATCAACGCATTTGCCATGCCCGGCGGCGTGATCGGCGTGCATACCGGATTGCTGCTTGCCGCCAGGAACGAATCGGAAGTCGCCGGGGTGCTCGGCCACGAGATCGGACACGTGGTGCAGCGCCACCTTGCGCGCATGCTGGCCAAGCAGAAGAACGATTCCGTCATCAGCATGGCGACCATGGCATTGGCGCTGCTCGCTGCGCGCAGCAACCCGCAATTGACCGGGGGCGCGCTAACCGCCGCGACCGCAGGGTCGATCCAGAAGCAGATCGACTATACGCGCGAACACGAGCGCGAGGCGGATCGCGTCGGCTTGCAGATCATGGCGGATGCGGGCTTCGATACCCGCGCGATGCCGTCTTTCTTTGAAACGCTGCAAAAAGGCACGCGGTTCTCGGAAGGCAGCGCACCTGCATTTTTGCGCACCCACCCGCTGACGGTGGAGCGGATTGCCGATGTGCGCAACCGCGTGGAGCAAGGCAGTTTCCGTGCGGTGCAGGAAACCCCGGAGTTCTATTTCGTCAAGGCCAAGCTGCTTGCGAACATCGGCACTGCGGACAGCGCCATCAATATTTTCCGCATCAATCTGCAGGAAAAGCGCTATGCCAGCGACGCTGCGGAACATTACGGCATCGCGCTGGCGATGCTGCGCAAGAACGACCTTGCCGGCGCGCGCGAGGAAGTTGCCTGGCTGCGCAAGAATGCCGTCCCGAACGCCATGATAGAGACCGTGGCAACCAAGGTCGCCGTGGCAGGGCAAACACCTGTGGTGACGGAGCAGCGATATCTTGAGGCATTGGGCAGCTACCCCGATCACCGTGCGTTGATTTATGGCTATGCCGAGCACTTGCTGGGCTCCAGGCAATCGGAAAAACTGCTGCAGTTGATTTCCGACAAGCAGGGCCGGTTTCCCGACGACCCTTATTTCTATGAATTGAAGGCGCGCGTCTACAGCATGCAGGGCAAATCGCTGCTCATGCACCAGGCGCAGGGCGAGGCTTACGCGCGGCGCTATAACCTGCGCGGCGCCGTGGAACAGATGGACTTGGCGGCGAAAGCGACGGACGGCGACTTTTACGAAAAATCCATTGTCGAGGCGCGCCTCAACCAGCTACGGCTGCAGCTCGACGACAAGAGGCCGAATTGATGAAATCATTAACTAAAGCCGGGCGGCGTCCGCTGTTGCAGTGGTTGGCGGCATGTATGCTGATGCCGTGGCAGGCAGTGGCCGCCAGCTGGGGCCGTCCAGCCATGGAAGCTGGGCACATTGGACCTGGTTCGCAACCGTCGGATCAGTTGGTCAGCAGCCGGCAGGATGAGATCGAGATCGTGGTGCCGGCTTCGGCCGAAGACGGCACCAGCATACAAGTGGAAATCATGAGCCGGTTGCCAGGCACGGAAGCCATCGCACTGTTTGCCGAGAAGAACGCTGTGCCCTTGCTTGCCAACTTCACTTTCAGCCATGGGGCGCAGCCCTATGTCGTCACGCGCATCCGGCTTGCGCAGAGCCAGTCCATTGAAGTGGTGGTCAAGGCCAATGGCATGTATTACAAGGCCAGCCGCTATATTGCCGTGGCGAATGCGGGAGCGATGAGTGACGTCCGCGGCTAACAGTACCGGCATGCGGGCACGGCTCAGGCATGGTGTGGCCGAAGTCACGCTTTCGCTGTTCCATCCCATGGAGAACGGGCATAGGCTGGATGGATCGGGCCAGGCGGTTTCCGCGCATTTCATCCAACTGGTGCAGGTCAGCCATAATGGGCAGCAGGTGCTGGAAGCGCAATGGGGCACAGGTATTGCCAGCGATCCGCAATTGATTTTTTACGTGGCGGATGCGAAGGCGGGCGATACCGTGAGCGTGGAGTGGCATGACAACAAGGGACATAGCGGCCGTCATGCCATTACGCTTGCCTAGCGCGAGCCTGAGAACTGAGAGATTAGTGTGCTATCCGTCAATATTTGCAACGCCGACAAGGGAACGAAGGGGCGGTTTCATATGCAAGTTATTAGCGGGACGGCGCACTAGGGCGTGATCGCCACCTTCATCACGCCGTCACGCTGGTTGGCAAACAGGTCATAAGCGTCCTCGATCTCGCTGAGCTTGAAGCGGTGGGTCACCAGCTTGCTCAAGTCCGCGCGGCCGGATCCGACCGCATCCATCAGCCTGCGCATGCGCTCCTTGCCGCCAGGGCAGAGGGTGGACACGATCGTGAAGTCACCAAGGCCGGCGCCGAACGCGTCCAGCGGCAGCTTGAGGTCGGAGGAATAGACCCCCAGGCTGGACAAGGTGCCGCCCGGACGCAGCACGCGCAGGCAGGATTCGAACGTCTGTTGCACGCCCAGCGCCTCGATCGCGACGTCCACGCCGCGTCCCTCAGTCAGCTTGAGGATTTCCTGCACCGGGTCGTGGGTCTTGAAGTTGACGACATGGTCCGCGCCCAGCGCGCGGGCGATGTTGAGGCGTTCGGGAATTGAATCCACGCCGATGATCTTGGTGGCGCCCAGCAGTTTGGCGCCTGCGACGGCGGAGAGGCCTATCGGCCCCAGCGCGAACACGACCACTGTATCGCCGATCTTGATATTGCCGCGCTCCGCGCCAGAAAAGCCGGTCGACATGATGTCGGGGCACATCAATACTTGTTCGTCGCTGAGATGGTCGGGAATCGGGCTCAGGTTGGCCATGGCGTCCGGCACGCGCAGATATTCCGCCTGGCTGCCGTCTATGGTATTGCCGAATTTCCATCCGCCCGCCACTTTGAAGCCGTGCGGGCTGTCCGGACCATCCTGTGCGCCGATGCCGCACAGGCAGGCATTGGAGTAGCCGCTGGGCGTGATCGCGCCTGCGATGACGCGCTGGCCCGCCTTGAAGCCGTGTACTTCCGAGCCCAGCTTTTCAATGATGCCGACAGGCTCGTGGCCGACGGTCAGGCCTGCCGCAACCGGGTATTCGCCCTTGAGGATGTGCACGTCCGTGCCGCAGATGGTCGTGGTGGTGATGTGGATCAAGGCGTCCAGCGGGCCGATTTCAGGGACGGGCTTGTCGCGTAATTCTATTTTGCCGGGGGAGACGAAAACAGCAGCTTTCATGGTCGCCATGGTAATACTCCTTTTCCAATAAGGGTTATTGCTATGGTAGCAAACTTCCAGCCCGTCTTATAGCCGCATCAAGTGGGTCAGCAGGTTCTTCTGGTTGGTGAATGTGATGTCGTACATGCTGGTGAGGCCTTGCGCATGCTCGTCCGGCAGGTCGGCGATACATAATAGGAACTGCGATTTTTGCAGTCCCAGGCTCTTCTTGAGTAAGCGGTATTTCTCGATATAGGGCTTGTAATCCCCGGTCTTGCATTCGATGCAGATCGGCGTTTTCTGTTCCAGCAGCAAAAATACGTCCAGCTCGTGCACATCGGCATTAGGCAGGGTGACCTTGGCATTGCGCGTGCAGGAGAACGGCAGGTCGCGCTTGTCGGCAAACTCCAGCGCCTGCATCAGGGCATACTATTCCAGCCAGATGCCGTTGAAGAATTGGCGGATGACGGGGGACGGCTGCAGGATCAGGCGCAGGCTTTTCTCGCTTTTCTGCTGTACCAGGCGGCTGAGGAAGGAATAGTCATGCAGCTGCTTGCAAAACCGCGTGATGCGGCTGATCTCGTCGGGCTTGCGGTTTTCCAGCTTGATGGTGGTGCCGTTGTAGTTTTCCTTGTAGGCACGGCATATCTGCGCAATCAGGGGACGCAAGGTGGCGTAGTCCCCGGCAATGGCGTTGGCGACCTCATCAAAGAAGCCGGTGGTGTCCACGGCCTTGGGGTTGATGTCGACCGAGATTTTCTTGTGCTCGAACCATGCCAGGATGGGTTGCGACTGGCTGGGGCTGGACAACATTTCCGTGTTGGAGAAGTCATGGGGCGTTTGTGCGCCAGCCTCTGTCGCATCAGCCTCTGCGGTTTGCCCGTCCTGCAAGCGTTTTAAGGTTTGGTGCAGGGCGAAATATTTGTCCAGGAGCTTGCCGACGAAAAAGGCGGTATCCCATACCTTGTTGCGGTGCTGGCACTTGGGGCAGGCAGCATCATGTCCGACCAGGCTGGCGTCGAGCTCTTCGATAAAGTTGCAGCGACTGCAGCGGAAGACGGCCATGAGGGGCTTTCCTATTGAGAGGGGGAGACCTGCAGCAATTGTTTCAGCAGAGGCAGGGTCACGGCCCGCTTGTCGGTGAGCGACCACTCGTCCAGGGCGTCTATGGTCGCGATCAGGCTGGGCATGTCGCGGCGCAGGTGGCGCAGGCAGTAGTCCAGCACTTCGTCGGGCAGCTTCATGCCGCGCGCTTTGGCGTGGTTCTTCAATGCCTGGGTTTTTTCCTCGTCGCTGAGGGGGTGCAGCTGGTAGCTCAGCCCCCAGGCCAGCCGGGTCGCGAGGTCGTCGCGCAACCCCATCTGACCCGGCGCCGCAATCCCGCTCACCACCAGCCTGCCGCCGGACTCGCGCAACTGGTTGTAGAGGTCGAACAAGGCCACCTGGTCGTCATCGGAGAGCAAATGCACGTTGTCGACGCAGATCATGTCGAGGCCGGAGGCGCTGGCGAGCGCGTTGCAGGCCTGGATCAGGTGGGTCTTGCCGCAGCCGCTTTCCCCCCAGAGGTAGATGAAATGCGCATCATCGTTTTCAAGCACCGTGCGCCTGAGCTGGAACAGGGCTTCGGCATTGCGGCCAGTCACGAAGTTGTCCAGGCTGGGCGCTGCGGCCGGCTGGATATCGAGCAGTAGTTGTTTCAATATGGTTCACTTGCGGGCTAATGTGGGCAGGGCGGCATCGCCGCATCATGTTTCTGCCGAGGTCTTTATTATCGTTTGCGCACTATTATCAGGTAAAATTATGCGTTGATTATCTAAATTTATCCTGTGGAAAGCGAGAACTCAACTTGAATTCTGAAAAAACCTCGATTAGCTATCGCGATGCCGGTGTGGACATTGAGGCCGGGGACGCCCTGGTTGAGAGAATCAAGCCATTCGCAAAACGTACCATGCGTCCCGAAGTGCTCGGCGGCATCGGCGGTTTCGGTTCACTGTTCGAAGTGCCGAAGAAATTCAAGAACCCGGTATTGGTGTCAGGCACCGACGGCGTCGGCACCAAGCTCAAGCTGGCTTTCCAGCTCAACAAGCACGATACGGTAGGGATAGACCTGGTCGCCATGAGCGTCAACGACATCCTGGTGCAGGGGGCCGAGCCCTTGTTCTTCCTCGACTATTTCGCCTGCGGCAAGCTGGATGTCGATACGGCGGCGCAAGTGGTGCAAGGCATTGCCGCGGGTTGCGAGCAATCCGGCTGTGCGTTGGTCGGCGGCGAGACAGCGGAAATGCCCGGCATGTACCCGGCTGGCGAGTATGACCTTGCGGGGTTCGTCGTCGGGGCGGCAGACAAGGATGCGCTGATCGACGGCTCCACCATCGCCGAGGGGGACGTGGTGCTCGGGTTGGCGTCCAACGGCGCGCACTCCAACGGCTATTCGCTGGTGCGCAAGCTGCTCGATCTTTCCGGCGTCGATCTGGATAGCGATTTCTACGGCCGTCCGTTCCGCGACGTGGTCATGGCGCCCACGCGCATCTATGTGAAGCCCATCCTCAAGCTGCTGCAGGCTATCAAGGTCAAGGGCATGGCGCATATCACCGGCGGCGGCATTACCGAGAACGTTCCGCGCGTATTGCCCGAAGGGCTGACCGCCGAGGTGCGCCAGGGCAGCTGGGAGATTCCCCCGCTGTTTTCCTGGTTGCAGGAGCAAGGCAATGTCACGGACCAGGAAATGTACCGGACCTTCAACTGCGGCATCGGCATGGTGGTGATCGTATCGGCGCAGGACGCTGCCGCCGCCCAGGCGCTATTGTCGGCCGAGGGCGAGCAGGTGTGGGAGATCGGGCGCATTCGTGCGCAGGCACCGGGCGAAGCGCCGACTGTGGTCATGTAAAGAACTAAAGCAATATTCTGTTGCCAACAGAATGTTTGCCAGCACTTGAGCGATCCTTCAGGTCAAAGTGCTGATCCAGGGCGGTGCAATGCATCGCCCTTCATGTTCCAGGAGGCCTTATGTCCATATCCCGCATCCTTACCCTGAGCCTGTTGCTGTTTTGCGTGAGCAACCTGGCGGTGGCCGCGCCCAAGCAGGTGAAGCTCACCTATGAAGCCACGCGCAACGGCCAGCCGTTTGCGACGGTGAGCGAAACCTACCGCCAGGAAGGCAGCCGTTACCGTATCGAAAGCGTGACCAAGGGCATAGGCGTCTATGCACTGTTCGGCGAGCGCAGGTTGACCAGCGAGGGCGAAGTGACGGCGCAAGGATTGAAGCCCGAGCATTTCGAGCTGCACCAGGGCGACAACGAAAAGCGCTCCTTGTATACCGATTTCGACTGGGCGGGCAACCAGCTCAAGATGAAGGTCAAGGGCAAGCTCAATACCGTGCCCCTCGAAGCAGGGGCGCAGGATATCAGCAGCTTTATCTACCAGTTCATGTTCGCGCCTCCCTCCGGCAGCGAGGTTAAGCTGCCCGTGACGACAGGCAAGAAGCTGCGCACCTACCATTACCATATCGACGCCAAGGATGAATCGCTGGAGGTCGGCGCGGGCAAATTCAAGGTCATGCACTTGAGCGAAGCGGTATCTGACGAAGACGGCAAGGAGTTGTGGCTCGCGGTCGAGCAACATTACCTGCCAGTCAAGCTCATGATGGTGGACGACAAAGGCAGCAAAATAGAGCAGGTGCTCACGGGCATTGATGTGGAGTAGCGTTTTCCGTAAAACTTTCATCAAGCGCCTGCCTGCCGGGCTGGCGCTGGCATTGCTGCTTTCACTGTTTTTCCACTTGATGATCCTGGGAAGCGAATACTGGAAGCTTCCCAGCCTGGATTTTGCCAAGCCGGATAACGCCGAATCAACCGACCGGGTGCAGCAGGTGCACCTGCAAGCCGCCCCGGTTGCCGAGTTGCCGCCGGCACCCAAGCCCCAGGCAAGGCGTGAGAGAAAAAAGGCTCAACCTGAGCAGGTGACACCGGCAGCGAGCGCTGAAGAGCCGGTATCGTCACAGGAGCCGCCGGCTGAGCTGCCAGCGGTCGGCATGGCAGAGGAAGGCGCCCAGGAGGATGGCGCTGCGATAGATGCGGCCGGGCCTGAGGCATTGGAGCCGCCGGTTGAAGAGGCCGGCATGGCCGATGCAGTGGAGGCGGAGGCGCACGAATTGCCAGCGTTCACCTATGTGGATACCGAGTTCGTCGTGTTGCGCGGCGAGAATGGCAACAAGATCGGCGCGACCAAGGTCAGCTACCGCATGCACGAGGACGGGCGCTATGAGCTGACCAGCACGACCGAAGCCAAGGGCCTGGCAGCCTTGGTGGTGTCGGGCAAACTGCTGCAGCGGAGCGAGGGCCGGGTCACTGCGGACGGCCTGCAACCGGACTATTTCTCTTACCAGTATGGCAAGGGGGACAACAAGAAACAGCAGTCGCGGTTTGATTGGGAGCAACGCAAAGTCACCCTGGAAACGGCCAAAGGCGTAAAAACCGTTGATCTGCCGGAAGGGTCGCAGGACCTGCTCAGCTTTATGTACCAGTTCATTTTCCTGCCGCCGCTGGAGCAGATGACGCTGCATATCAGCAACGGCAAGAAGCTCAGCGAGTACAGTTATGGTTTCGAGGGCGAGGAAACCCTGGAAACCGAGTTTGGCGCGGTGCGTGCCTGGCATATTGCCAGGACCGGAGAGGATGGCAGAGAAAAGACCGAATTGTGGCTGGCGGTGGATTATCACTACTTGCCGGTTAAAATGCGCAAGACGGAAGAGGATGGCAGCGTGATCGAGCAGCTTGCCACCCGGATATCGACAGATTTATTGAAGTGAGTGTATGAACCAGAACATATTGAGGCTTGCCGCCATTGCCCTGGCGGATGTATTGGGCAACCCCGGCCCGGCGGACGCCAAGCTGGGCAAGTTTTTCCGCGATCACCGCGAGCTTGGCAACAAGGAGCGCGCCTGGATTGCCGAGGCGGTCTACGGCGTCCTGCGCCGCAGGTCGTTTCTGGCCTATCTGGCCGGCAATGAAGATCCGCGCCGCCTGCTGGTGGCGTGGCTGGTGCGCGTGCAGGGCAACAGCCTGCGCGAACTGGACGAGTTGCTGAACCAGCAGCAGAAGGAATGGGCGCACGAGATCAAGGCCAAGTCGACGGAGGGCCTGAGCCCTGCGGTCCAGGCCGATTTGCCCGAATGGCTGTGGCAGCGGCTGGAGTCGCAATATGGCGCGGAAGAGGCATTGGCGATCGCGCGCAGCATGCACAAGTCCGCCAGCCTCGATTTGCGCGTCAACCTGGTCAAGAGCAATCGTGATGAAGTACTGGCACGATTCAACAGCGAAAAGGCCGGTGCGGAACCTACGCCATTTTCCCCGACCGGCATCCGCCTGCCGCAGCGTATGTCCATCAACCGCCACCCGTTCTTCGCCGACGGCAAGATCGAGGTGCAGGACGAAGGCAGCCAGCTCCTGGCTTTGCTGGTGGCGCCGCGCCGCGGCGAGATGATCGCGGACTTCTGCGCCGGCGCCGGCGGCAAGTCCCTGGCGCTGGGCGCATTGATGCGCAATACCGGCAGGCTGTACGCTTTCGACGTATCGGAAAAGCGCTTGCACAACCTTGGCCAGCGCCTCAAGCGCTCGGGCCTGTCCAACCTGCACAGCCAGCTTATCAGCAGCGAGAGCGATCCCAAGCTCAAGCGCCTCAACGGCAAGTTCAACCGCGTGCTGGTGGATGCGCCTTGCAGCGGGCTGGGCACCTTGCGCCGCAACCCCGACCTCAAATGGAAGCAGACCCCCGACGACGTCACGGAACTGACCGCGAAGCAAACGGCGATCCTGGCCAGAGCGGCCAAGCTCGTGAAGGCGGGAGGCAGGCTGATTTATGCCACCTGCAGCCTGCTGGCGGAAGAAAACGAGCAGGTAGCGGAAGCGTTCCTGGCCGCGCATCCGCAGTTCACATTGGTCAATGCGGCAGAAATCCTTGCGCAGCAACAGGTTGAACTGGATACTGGGGCCTATCTGAAATTGCTGCCGCACCAACATGAGACCGACGGTTTCTTTGCTGCGGTGTTCGAATTCACTGCTTAAGGAGCCAGCATGAAGTTACCCAGCCTCAACACGCAGATATTGCTAGGCGCAGTATTGGGCGTAGGGTTGGGATTATTGCTGGGCAGCCTGGACCCGGGCTCGACGGCACAGGAAGCCGGGTTGTATGCCAGCACCATGGCCGGCGGCGTTTTCATCGGGCTGCTCAAGATGGTGCTGGTGCCCTTGCTGTTCACCTCGATTGTCGTGGGCGTCGCCAGCCTGCAGGCGCATCAGCAGATGCACCGCGTGTGGATTTCCACCCTCGTGTTCTTCAGCATATCCATGGCGATTGCCGTGCTGCTGGGGTTGGTGGCGACCAATATCTTCAAGCCTGGCGCCGGCATGCACCTCGGCATGTTTGCCGATACCATGCAGAATTTCCACAGTGAAAAGCTGACGGTAGGAGAGTTTTTCAGCAAGTTCTTGCTCGGCCTGTTCCAGAACCCGTTTGCGGCGCTGGCCCAGAGCAATGTGCTCGCGGTGGTGATTTTTGCCCTGATCGTCGGCATTGCCATCGTAATCGGCGGCGAGCGCTACCGTAATTTCCTCAACATCATGCAGGAAGCCTTCGACCTCGTGATGATGGTGGTCGGCTGGGTGATGCGCCTGGCGCCCATCGGCATCATGGCGTTGCTCACCAAGCTGGTGGCAACGCAGGATGCCAGCCTGTTCGCGAGCATGGGCGAGTTCATGCTGCTGGTGGTCGGCATTACCCTGGTGCACGGCGTGATCATCCTGCCCGGCATCCTGTATCTGGTGACGCGGGTGACGCCATGGACCTTCTGGAAAGGCGCGCGGGATGCCCTGGTGACGGCATTTGCCACCAGCTCAAGCTCCGCCACCATGCCGGTGACGATACGCTGCACCGAGCAGCAGTTGGGGGTGAAGCGCGACATCGCCGGCTTTGTGGTGCCGTTGGGGGCCACCATCAATATGGACGGGACGGCGCTGTATGAGGCATCTGCCGCCTTGTTCATTGCCAACCTGGCCGGGGTTGAACTTAATCTGGTCCAGCAGCTCATAGTGTTTTTCATGGCGATGCTGGCGTCGCTTGGCGCGCCGGGCATTCCCAGCGCGGGGATGGTGACCATGGTGATGGTGCTGCAATCGGTCGGCCTGCCGGCGGAAGCGATCGCGATCCTGTTGCCGATAGACCGCTTGCTGGACACCATACGCACCACCGTCAATGTCGAGGGCGACATGATAGGCAGCCTGATCGTGCAGGAAATTGTCTCAACTTCTGACCATAAGCCTGTTGCAGGTGGATGATTTTGTATAGAATTGCCCGCGCTGTCATCCAAATCGGAACTGAGACGTTATATAAAACATGTCACTGATACTGGAAAAAGTGGCCGATTTAATTGATAATGTTTCTCAATTGAAAGTAATGGGAAACAGGCAACATGCTCTGATGCAGCAACATCATAATGAGCATAATAAAAAGCCAAAAGCTGTAGGTTGTTGAGTAGTAACAAAAGAGAAGTTCTATAACACAAGCCGTATGGCTTATTTTAGATGAGGAAAGTAACTATGAAATCCAGCAAAATCGTCGCTCTGTTGTTCGCTTCACTGTTCTCTGGTTCCGTACTGGCAGCTGGCTGCTCGGTGGATGTCGAAGCTAACGACGCTATGCAATTCAACACCAAGAACATCGATATCGAAAAGAGCTGTAAAGACTTCACTATCAACCTGAAGCACACTGGCTCCCTGCCTAAGAACGTCATGGGCCACAACCTGGTGATCACCAAGACTGCCGACTTCAAGGGCGTGATGAACGATGGCGTTGGTGCTGGAGAAGCTGGTAACTTCGTCAAGGCTGGCGATGCTCGCGTGATTGCCCATACCAAGCTGGTTGGCGGCGGCGAGAAGGACAGCGTCAAGGTTGACGTCAGCAAGCTGACTGCAGGCGAAAAGTACACATTCTTCTGCTCCTTCCCTGGCCATGCCACCATGATGCGCGGTACTGTTACGGTTAAGTAACTCTCTATCCGGCAATAATCGGCAGATTATCGGCTAATAAAAAAGGCAGCTGAAAAGCTGCCTTTTTTGTTGCCGACAGCGAGCGGACATCAGAGGACGTGAAAAGCAACCGGTGGACTGCTTTGGTCTGTGATCGCAATCTGGAATTAGAATTTATAGGTAATGTCCATCTGGTACAAATTGAAATGGTCCACGTTGAGCGCTATGTCGCCTGCCGAGGTGACAGACGCCAGCTTGTCGTTCTTGCGGGTGGCATGGCCGGCAGACAGGTTCAGGACGACATTGTCGCGCAACAGGTATTCGCCCTTGAGGACGATGCCTTTCATGTTGACGCGGGAGTCCATGAAATCGGAGTCCACGGTATTCGGATCCAACGCATAGATACCGACGTCCTGATACCAGAGCCTGGCGGACCAGTCGCCTTCTTTCGATTGCTTGCCGATTTGTCTGGACAGTCCGAGGCCAAGCAGCCAGGCCTTGTCGTCGTTGCCGGCCGTGCGAATGGCTGAGCCGTAGCTTGCGGAAACTGCCGAAGCCGCTGCGATTGCCGCGTGGAACCGGTCCTCGCCGTCCAAGTTGCACGCATAATCGCCGAAGGCGGCCAGCCTCATGCCGTCAGCCATTTTGAAGACGAGTTCTGCCGGGATTTCGATGGTGCGGATATCATTGGTTGCGTTCAGGCCGCTGCCTAAGCTGGCACCCTTGCCGGCATTCGACCCCAAACCAGGCAGGAATGTCGAGGCGCCCGCGGCATGATCGTTCGTGAACTTGCTGAAAGTGACGGCTGCCTTGGCTGAAACCGTGTCGGTGATATCAAACTTGGCGCCGCCTTGAAAGGCCAGGATGTCGTTCGTGTCCCTGTCGCTCGTGCTGGTATTGAAGTCCTGGCGGTCACCCAGATACTGGGATTGGGCAAAATTACCAAACAGGCTTACATTGCCCCATTGGTATTCGATTTTTTCAACCAATCCTTCGAAGGTCAGGTCGCCATCCCATACCATGGAAGTGGTGTACAGCGGATTGGCAACGCGGCCGGCTTCAACTTTCAGCCAGTCCGTAACTTTCCACCCCAACAGGGCGCGCTTGATGTAAGCCGCTTCTTTGGTATTTGAACCGTTGGAGCCGTTACCGAAAGTGGAGTTGTCGGAGCGGCCATTGGCGCCCATGGACAATGCGATATCGGAATAAAAATCGCCCGTGCTGGTTTTAAGGCCCAGCACCAGTTTATAGCGGCCCCGTTCACGATCCTCAGTATTGTGGGCAGTGTCCTCACCATCGCGGAATTCATAGCGGGCACGGATATCGCCGTAGAAAGCGGCATTATCGACGGCATCGGAAATCGTGACCTTTCCTCCCGGCTTGCCGGCTTTTTCCATTGCCTTGTCCTCACTGGCTTTTTCACCTTCGCGGCCTTTGCTCAGTAGCTTGCCTTCTTCTTCGGTCAACACGCCTTTGGCGACCAGCGCGTTGACGAGGTCGATCGTGGAATCTGCCATGGCTGTCAGGCTGGTGGTCATCATTGCCGCGATGGGCAACATACGAAATAGTTTCATGCTTTCCTCTTTGCTTTGGAGTTGATATTGCAGAGCAATGAGCCGGCATTATTGGTACCTAATATGACAATTCGGTGTCACAAGGCGAGGAAAAGACTAGAAAAGAGCTATTTTTACAATGACTTACAATAACGAAAAATTCATCATAGAGAATTTTCCGTTGCTAACTGTCTGTCTGCGGACAATAAAAAAGCGACAGCATATGCCGTCGCTTTGGCTGGTGATGATGGGGTGTTAGCGGTGATGGGACATCTTGTTCATGATCAGTGAGTAAGCTGCCGGTACCACCACCAACGTCAGCAGCGTGGAAGAGATCATGCCGCCGATCACGGCGATGGAAAGCGGGCCGTTGGTCTCCGCTCCCGCACCGAGCCCAAAGGCGGCAGGCAGCAGGGCCAGGATGATGGTGAGCGAGGTCATGAGCACCGGGCGCAGCCGGATGGGACAAGCCTCGCGCAATGCGTTATCCACCGACTTGCCTTCCTCATGCAACTGGTTGGTGAGGTCGATGAGCAGGATGGAGTTCTTCGCCACCAGGCCGATCAGCAATACCAGCCCGATCATCGAGAAGATATTGAGCGAGTTGTTGGTGACCCATAATGCAAACACGCCCCCGATAATCGCCAGGGGCTGCGCCAGCATGATGATCAGCGGCTGCAGGAACGAGTTGAACTGGCTCGCGAGCACCATATAGAGCAGCACCAGCGCCAGGCCAAACGCGAATATCATGCTGCTCACGGTTTTCTGCAGTTCTTCGGCCTGGCCCACCAGGTTGAATTGGTATCCGGGCGGCAGTGTTTCCGCCGCCAGCCTGCGCACATGCTCGACAGCGTCGCCCAACGGCATGATGGGGTTGGAGTAGAGGCTGGCGGCATATTGCAGATCGAAGCGCCCGATCACGGCCGCGCCCAATGTCTGCTTGAAGCTCGCCACGCTGTCCAGGCGCACGAGTTCGCCCGTACCGCTGCGCAGGTAGATCTTCTTCAGGTCGTCAGGGGTTTGCAGGCTGCCTTCCTTGGCCTTCAATCGGATTTCGTAACGCTGGCCGTCGCCGGGCTCGTCATTGAAGTCGGCGATGTCGATGCCGCCAGTGTACAGATTGAGCGCCGTGGCCACGTCGACAGCGGAAAGCCCGAGGCTGGCAGCGCGTATCCGATCCACTTGCAGGGTGAGCTGGGGCAGGTCGAGGTCCAAGTCCAGATCTACCTTGCCGATGCCTGGAATATCCCCCAATTTGCGCTGCATGGTCTTGCCTAGCTGGCTGACCTGCTCGAGGTTTGCGCCGGTGATGTTGAACTGCAGCTTCTCCGAGCGCTGCCCGCCGACGATGGCAACGGGCACGGGGAACGCGCGTACGCCCGGAATCAGGTCCAAATCGGCACGGATGGCGCGTATCAATGCCTGCTGGCTCATGTCGCGTTCCCGCCGGTCCTTGAGGCGGATGCTGACCGTGCCTTTATTCACCTGGCCCTGCGCGCCCACGCCTATGGTGCCGAAATAGCTGGCGATCTGGGCGTCGTAGCGCTGCAATACCGCTTCCATTTTCTCCAGGCGACTATTGGTGTATTCAATGCTCGAGCCCAGGGGCGTACGGAAGGAGATCAGGAAGCGGCCTTCGTCCGAGTCCGGGATGAATTCCTTCTGTACCTTGCCAAAGAAGAACCCGCTGCCGACGACCACCAGCAGGGTCAATAGCATGACTTTCCAGCGGTGCCGCAGCGTCCATGCCAGCATGCCGGCGTAGATATGGTCCATGCGCTGGAAGAGGCGGTCCAGCCAGCCATAGAACCGCCCTTCGGGCTCGTGCGCCTTGAGGTAGCGCGAGCACAGCATGGGGGTGAGCGTGAGCGAGACCAGCAGGGAGACCAGCACGCCGAAGGTGACCACCACGGCAAACGATTTGAAAAACTTGCCGATGATGCCTTCCATGAAAATCACCGGGGCGAAAATACAGACCAGCGAGAAGGTGGCGGCAATCACGGCAAAAGCCACCTCTCGGCTGCCCGTGATGGCCGCCGCGCGGGCAATGACACCGGAATCGGCAGCTGGCTCCTGCTGCGCACGCAGGCTCAGGTGGCGGTATATGTTCTCGAGCACGACAATGGCGTCATCCACGACCACGCCGATGAGCAACAGCAAGGCCAGCAGCGTCATGGTGTTGAAGGTGAAGCCGGAGAAATACATGACCGCGACCGAGCCCAGCAGCGACACCGGGATCGCCGTGGCGATGATCAGGGTGGAGCGGACGGAGCGCAGGAACAGCCAGACGATCAATGCCGCCAGCAGGGTACCCTCGACCAAGTGTTCCTGCAACGCTCCGACGATTTCCTCGATGAACAGCGCGTCATTGGTCGAGATGTCCAGCGTCATGCCGGGCGGCAGGCTGGGACGGATTTCCTCGTCCAGCTTGCGCAGCACTTCATCGATGATCGCCACGGTGTTGGCGTTGGAGACCTTGACGATGCCCAGGCCCACTGCGGGTTTTCCCATATAGCGCGCCAATTGGCGGTAGTCGGCGATGCCGTCTTCCAGTTCCGCAATCTGCTTGAGCTTGATCACCGCGCCGTCACGGTAGGCCACGATCATCTCCGCCATGTCGCGAAGGTTGTGGTATTCCATGTCCAGCTTCATGAGGTATTCCGCATTGCTGCCCACCAGGAAGCCGCCGGGCAGTTGCACATGTTCGCGCTTGAACGCATCGATCAAGTCGGTGGCGGTGATGCTGTAGGCCGCCATGCGCTCGGGCAGGACGTTGACGCGGATGGTGCGGTCACGCCGCCCGCCCAGGCGCACTTCGCCAACGCCGTTGATCGTCTCGAGCTTTTTCTTGAGGACGTTGAACCCGTACAGGTTGATTTGCTGGGTCGTACGGTCGCCGCGCAATGCCAGCCACATGATGGGCTGGGCGTTGGTTTCCACTTTCTGCACCTGCGGCGGGTCGGCATCGTCCGGCAGGCGGCGCAGCACCTGGTTGACCTTGGCCTGCACCTCGTTGTAGGCCACGTCGATGTTTTTCTCGAGGCCGAAGGTAATGGTTATGACGGAAACGCCTGGCGAAGAGGAAGACTGGATATGTTCAATGCCAGGCGTGGTGTTGACCGAGGATTCGATGATGCTGGTGATGCTGGCATCGACGATGTCCGGGTTGGCCCCGGTCAAGGTGGTGGTGATCGAGATGACCGGGAATTCGATGTAGGGCAGGCGGTCGACCCCGATGCGCTGGTAGCTGATGATGCCCAGCAGCACCAGCAAGCCGGATACCATCCACGCCAGCACATGGCGCTTGATCGATATTTCCGGCAAGGTCATGGCTGGTCCTGTTGCGAATGGGCCTGGATTTGTACGCGGGTCTGGTCCGTGAGGAAGGCCGCGCCATCGACGGCAATGGTTTCACCGGCCTCCAGGCCTTCGGTGATCTGGATGCGTCCGTCCTGGTAGATGCCGGTCTTGACGATGCGCTGGTGTGCCACATCGTCCTTGATCACATAGACCACCTCGCCGGCCGGGCGCAGCACGATGCTTTGTTCCGGCACCACGAGCGCGGCAGGGTACTCGCCGAGAATGATGTCGCCCGTGACGCTGGCGCCCGATTGCCACCCGGGCTGGTCGACAATGTCCACGAGCACGTCGATTGCCCGGTTATTGCTGCCGATGACGGGCTTGAACTCACGCAATACGCCTTCCGCCTCCTCATCGGCAGTCGGTGTCTTCAGCCTAACTTTCAGCCCGGGCTTGAGCTTGGTGCCCAGGCTTTCCGGGAACGGCAGGTGGGCGCGCAGGCGCTGGTTGCTGATGATCTGCAGGAGGGGGTCGCCAACCTTGACGTAATCGCCGGGCGATACGATTTGTTTCTCTACCTTGCCATCGATGGGGGAAAGCAGCCGGGTCTTGCTGCTGTTGTGCGTGATCGTGTCCAGACGGGACTTTGCGCCCTCGAGCTGGCGCTTCAAGGCGATTTTCTGCGTTTCCAGCTCGTCCAGGGCGTTTTGCGAAATGAAGTTCTTCTCTACCAGTTTCTGGTTGCGCTCCACATTGCGCTGCTGGTTGAGCAGCAATGCTTCCAGCCGCGCGACCTCGCTTTCCGCCTCGCGCTGCTGCAGGTTGTAGTCCTGCGGGTCCAGCAGGGCGATGACTTCTCCCTTCTTGACCACCTGGCCGGGTCGGGCCAGTATTTTCAAGACGCGTGCGGGCACTTCCGCCGCGACGGTGGGATCCATGATGCCTTCCAGCGTGCCGATGGATTGTTCGCGGATCTCCAGCCAGGCAGTTTCCACAGCGGTGACGCTGACCAACGGCAGAGAGGCCGGTTTTGCCGCCTCTTCATTCTTGCTGCAAGCGCTGTTCAATACGGATAACAGGGCCAGCAATGCAAAGACCCCTGAACGATAGACTGACATTTATTCTAGTTTTCCTGATTGAATGCTAAGCATATGCTGGTTGCTCTATCCAGCCAGGGCGCTGTTCAAATTGATGCAGCTCTGTTGCTTTCTGTGCTTAAAATTCAGCAGTTTATACCGGTTTGGCCCGTTGTTGCCAGATTCGGGAAGAGGTTTGCCACGGATTCCCAGTCGAAATGAGGGCCGGGGTCGGTCTTGCGGCCGGGAGCGATATCGGAGTGCCCGACGATATCTCGAATGGGATAGTGGGAGATCAATAGCCTGAGCAAGGCGTGCAGCGTCGCATATTGTGCCGCCGTGAAAGCCTCCGCATCACTGCCTTCCAATTCGATGCCGATGGAAAAGTCATTGCAGCGTTCCCGGCCCTGCCAGCTTGATGCTCCTGCGTGCCAGGCCCTTGCCTCGCAAGGTACAAACTGTTGCAGCCTGCCGTCGCGCCCGATCACGAAGTGGGCTGACACCTTCAGCTGGTGTATGCCGGCGTAATAGGGGTGCTCATCGGGGTCGAGCCGGTTGGTGAACAATTGCGCAATGCCTGGGCCGCCATATTTCCCAGGCGGCAGGCTGATATTGTGGATGACGACCAGGCAGATGTCGGCATCGGCGGGACGCGCATCGAAATTCGGCGAGGCAACGAACTCGGCTTCTGCCACCAGGCCGTGCCGGTCAATGGATAGGCTTGTTTCCATCGCGGATCAATCGCTATCCTTGCTCAGGCCGAGCTTGCTGAGGCGGTAGCGGAAGGTGCGGAAGCTGACGCCCAGCAGTTTGGCGGCAGCGGTCTTGTTGTGCTGGGTTTTTTCCAGGGCGTTGAGGATGGCCGTCTTTTCTATGTGCTCCAGGTAGTCAGGCAACGGCAGGCCTTCATCCTCCAAGGCTGGACCAGCAGAGGATGCGGGAGTACCGGCATCCTGGTCGAGCAACAGGTCCTCGGCCGTGATGGTATTGCCATCGCACAGGGCCAGTGCGCGTTCCAGTACGTTCTCCAGTTCACGCACATTGCCCGCGAAGCTATGCCTTGCCAGCATCTGGCTGGCTTCCGGCGACAATGCCGGCATGGCTCGGCCTTCCTCACGGCATTGCTTGGCAAGCAGGGCGTCGACGAGCAGCGGAATGTCTTCCTGCATGTCGCGCAACGCAGGCAGCTTGAGTTCGATCACGTTCAGGCGGTAGTAGAGATCCTGGCGGAACTCGCCACGCTCCATGAGCACGGACAGGTTCTTATGCGTGGCGCTGATGATGCGCGCATCGACGCTTTCTTCCTGGGTGCCACCGACCATGCGCACCTTTTTTTCCTGGATGGCGCGCAACAGCTTGACCTGCATGGCAAGCGGCAAGTCGGCGACTTCGTCCAGGAACAGCGTGCCGCCCTTGGCGGCATGGAACATGCCTTCCTTGTCCTGGGTCGCGCCTGTGAAAGCGCCTTTCTTATGGCCGAAAAACTCGCTTTCCATTAGGTTTTCCGGGATGGCGCCACAGTTCACGGCAATGAAAGGGCCGTCGCGGCGCGAGCCGTTCTGGTGTATCAGCCGGGCTGCCAGTTCCTTGCCGCTGCCGGACTCGCCGCTGATATAGACGGGCGCCTGGCTGCGCGACAGTTTTTCTATCATGCTGCGCACCTGCTTGATGGCCGCGCTGTTGCCTATCAAGGCCAGGGTGTCGTGGGAGGTCTCTGCCTGCTCTGCAGATGACAGCTTGAGCGCGGATTGCACCAAGGGGCGCAACTGCTTGAGCGAGATGGGCTTGGTCAGGTAATCGAAAGCCCCGGCCTTGAGGGCCGACACTGCATTCTCCGCGCTGCCGTAGGCGGTAATCACTGCGACCGGCAGGCCGGGATAGTCCTGTGCAATGTGTTTGACCAGGTCCAGCCCGCTGCCATCCGGCAGGCGCATATCGGTGAGGCAGAGTCCGTATTGCCCCTGTTCCAGCAGGTGCCGGGCCTCGGCGAGTGTACTGGCGCTATCCGCCCGGATATCCATGCGCTCCAGGGTCAATACCAGGAGTTCGCGGATATCGGTTTCGTCATCGACGACTAGGCAGGCGGGAAACGCACTCATGCAGGTTCAGTTTTCTCAATGTGGATAACAAACGAACAGCCTTGCTCAGCGGCGGCATGTTCAATGGTGGCGCCATTAGCTTCGCATAGTTCGCGGGCGATATAAAGCCCGAGGCCGGTGCCCGTGCTCTCTGTGGTAAAAAACGGCTCGAACAGGTGTGCCTGGGCGCTTTCGGGAATCCCCTTGCCATCGTCATGCACCTCGATCAGCCATTGCTGCGCTTCGCTGCGCAATGACAGCGTCAGGCTGCCATCATGTTGCCGGCTATGGCGCCAGCCGTTGCGGCACAGGTTCCACAATATCTGGTGCAGGTGGCGATGGTCGAACGTGATCGTGGGCTCCCAGACATCCGTGTCCAGTACGAAGCCCTGGGAAGGAATTTTCTCCACCTGGTAGAACTGGTCGTGGAATTCGCGCAGGAAATCGGTCAGCCGGATTTCCTGCTGCTTGGTGCGGTCGCGGCGGTTCAGTTCCAGCACGTCCTTGATCATCTGCTCCATGCGCTGCACATTGTCGCTGATGATTTGCAGCATGCGTTGGCTGGCGCGGTCGTGGGATTCGTCTTCCTGCAATAATTGCGTCGCATGGCTGATGGCGCTCAAGGGGTTGCGGATCTCGTGGGCGATGTTTGCGGTGAGGCGGCCTAGGGCGGCGAGCTTGAGTTGCTGCGCCTGGGTCTGCAATTGGCTCCAGTCTTGTATGAAGATGACGGTGCCCTGCGCATAACTTTCCCCCACTGGCATGAGCTTGAGGCGCAGGTCGCGCTTGCTCAGGCTGAGTTTGATCAGGCCTTGCTGCCTGCCGTGATCCTGCTGGTGCCAGCGCTGCAATAAGGTTGTCAGCTCGGGGGCGTACTCTGCCAGTGGCTGGTTGTTGCGCGCATTGGCCTGGATTCCCACAAGGAAATCGGCTTGCCGGTTGCGGTGACGCAGCGTGAGGGCCTGGTCCACCACAATGACGCCATCATCCATTTCCTGCGTGACCAGCTGGTTGACCTGGGCCAGATTTTCCAGATCGATCCCGCGCTGTGACGCCAGCTGCGCGTGCAGGTTGGCCCGCTTGCTGAAGCTATGCGCGAGCCAGGCAGTCGCAAAGCAGCTAACGCTCAGCATGGCGGCATGCGAATAGTCGCCGAAATCCTCGTTCCAGATCAGCATCTGGTAGGACTGCTCGAGCAGCAGGCCTATGCTGGCAATCGCGGCATAGAATAGCGCGAGCCGCCCTTGGCTGATCAGGCTGGCGGCGGCAATGGTAATGATGAGCAGCAGTCCCAGCCCGCTTTTGATGCCGCCGCTGGCATACATGAGCAGGATGATGAAACCGATATCCATCAGCGTTAGCAGCGAAAGCTGGACGCTGAAATTGGGTTTGCGCAGGACGTTCAGGCATAGCGCCAGGCAGCCGAAGCCCAGGTATGCCAGGGAGAAACTGAGGTAGGCGGTCGGATTGTAGTTAAGCCAGATGCGTGCGTCCTGCAGCAGGAAATACGAGGCAAGGAAGACGATGCCAAGCAGAATGCGGTAAACCCCGAACAGGGCGAGCGGCTGCCAGAAGTCCGTGGCATGGATGCCGCCAGCTTTGGCAGCTTGCCTGGTCATGGCTGGTGTTGCTGGCGATGCGCATCCGAGCAGTAGTGCAGCTCTCCGCTCTTGACGCTTTCACTCCTCGGCAGGTGCACCTGGCAGTGGGCGCATTGCACCATGTCTTCCGGGCTGTTGCGCGAAGGCGGCGGCTGGTCCACGCTGTTGCGGTAGTGCTTGAGGATGGCGTAGATCAGCCAGAATATAACAGCGAGAAGCAGCAGTTTCAGCATGGTGCCCGGTAGGTGGGTGAAGGATGGAGTGATTGTAGCGAAAAGCAGCCCGGGTAACAAAATCAAACCTGTTATACTCAATGCAGATGGCTTATCTGGCCCGCGTGCCGCGGCACTAAATGCAATAAAAAGCATCCAAGCACTTCAATGGCGAGCACACAGGAACTTTCAAATTTTCTAGCGCAAATTGAGCGTCGGGCTTTCAAGCAGACGGCATATGCCGTGCGTGACGATCATGCCGCGATGGACATTGTGCAGGACGCCATGCTCAAGCTGGCGGAAAAGTACGCTGCCAGGCCTGTGGAAGAATACCCCATGCTGTTCCAGCGCATCCTGCAGAACACCATGAAGGATTACTGGCGCCGGCAGAAGGTGCGGGGCATCTGGACGACCTTGCTTTCTTCGCTTGGCGTCAGCCAGCATGACGACGAAGAGCATGACCCGCTGGAAACCATGGCCTCCGATCATGATCACGGCAACCCCGAGCTGCAGTACGAGCAACAGGAAACGATCGCGATCATCGAAGCCGCGATAAAAAATCTGCCAACGCGTCAACGAGAAGCATTTATCATGCGTTACTGGGAAGATATGGATGTTGCTGAAACGGCCGCAGCCATGGGATGCTCGGAAGGGAGCGTCAAGACACATTGTTCCCGAGCGGTCCATGCATTGGCCGCCACGCTTGAAAAATACGGTTTTGCTAAGGAAGTGCTCGACAGGGCTGGGGGCGAGCGATGAATCACGAACGACAGTTTGCAAAAGAAATCGTCCGGCGACTGGACGAAACCACGGAAAATCTCGCGCCAGAGGTGGTGGAACGCCTCGTGGAGGCGCGGCGAAAAGCAGTCCTGCGCATGGCGGCGGCTCATAGCCAGCAGCCGCAGGGCGGCGGGTTGATGGCGCTGCTCGGCAGCTACTTCCTCCAGCATCAACGCAGCTTGTCTCTGGCGGCCCTGATCGCGGCCGTGTTGTTTACATTCGTTGTCACCCAGCAATTGACAGGGCACGGCCATGGCGAACATGGCGACGCCTTCCTGCTGGCTTCTGAACTTCCCCCCGAGGCATATCTTGATCCAGGCTTTTATTCATGGTTAAAACAGCAATAGCAGCCGGCCTGTTATTGCTTGCGATGACAGCAGTCGCTGAAACGGAATCACAGGAGCCCAGCTGGGCGCAACTGAACGAAAGTCAGCGTAAAGTGCTGGCGCCCCTGGCGCAGGAGTGGGATATCCTCAGGCCGTGGCAGCGCGAGAGAATGCTGGATATTGCGCGCGACTACCCCAAGATGACGCCCGAGCAACAGCAGCGCGTGCAAAGGCGCTTGACGCACTGGAGCCGCATGACGCCCTACGAGCGGGAGAATGCGCGCAAGAAATACCAGACATACCAGAACCTGTCGCCCGAGAAAAAAGCGGCATTGCGCAAGAAATGGGAAGAGTACCAGCGCTTGCCCGAGGCCAAACGCGAGGCGCTGCGGCGCGAGAACCCCGACATCGATACTGGCCTGGAAGACCTAGACTGATTCGGGGCCTTTCCTGGTCGCGCTATGCTTGCAGGAGCTTAAACTACCTGCGCTCCACCCAATACAACATGAAAATGCCTGCCGCCATGAAAAGCAATGTGGGCATCACCGCGCTGAACAGCGGCGACCAGTCGTTGAGCAAGCCCAGGTGCACAAACACCCGGTTCAATACCTGGTAGACAATCCCCAGCATGATGCCGGCAAATATCTTGGTGCTGGCTGAGCTCGAGCGCTGCTGCAGGAAGCCGAAAGGCAGCGCGAGGATCACCATGACCAGGCAGGCAAGCGGATAGATCATCTTGGACCAGAGCGCGATCTGGTGGCGCGAAGTCTTCTGTTTGTTGCTTGCCAGGTGATTGATATAGAAGTACAGATTCCAGGCCGACATTTTTTCCGGCACGACCAGCAGCACGTTCAGCAGTTCCGGGCGGATCAGGGATTGCCAGGTGGCTTCCTGGAACACGTTGGTGCGGATTTTCTGTTCTTCAAAATGGGTTTGCGTCACCTGGTGCAGGTTCCAGCTCTTGCCGTCAAAACTGCCGTCCTGCGCATTGCTGATGGTGCGCAGGCGGAATTCGTTGTCGAACTCGTAAATGTGGATGTTCATCAATGAGGCGTCCGGCATGACGTTCTGCACATTGACGAAACTGTTGCCATCCTTGACCCATAGGCCCGAGCGGAAATCCTGCGCTACCACGGAATCCGTGGCTTGGATGCGGATGCGTTGCGCGGCCTTTTCGCTCAATGGCGCAATCAGTTCGCCCACCAGGAAGGTAATCACGGCAAACACCAATCCCACGCGCAGCAGCGAGAATGCGATCTTGCGTATGGAAATGCCGCTCACGCGCAGGATGATGAGCTCCGAGTAGCGCGAGAACTGGCCCAGCGCGTACATGGTGCCGACCAGCACCGCAACCGGCACCACCTCGTAGACATGTCCAGGCGCGCTGAGCAATACATATAGCATTACCTTGCTGATGCCGTAACTGCCCTTGCCCAGGCTTTCCAATTCCTGGATCAGGTCGAAGAAGGAAAACATCGCCAGCAACGCCAGCATGATGAGCATGATGCTGGAAATGATTTCCTGGGACAGGTAGCGGTTGAGTAATTTCATCGCAGGCTATTTACGCCACAAGCGCGGCAGGAAGGGTAACTGGAACAAACGACGGTAGAACATCCAGAATGCCAGCAGCAGGAAGACCGCATGCACTGGCCACAAGCCGACCAACGGGGAAATCTTGCCTTGCGCAAGCCAAGCCTGCATGATGCTGAGCAGGTTGTTGTACACGATATAGATCAGCAGCGCCATCATCAGGTTGGCGGAGCGGCCGGAGCGCGGATCGACGAAGCTCAGCGGGATTGCCAGCAGGATCAGCACGAATGCCGAGATCGGGATGGCAAGGCGCCACTGCAGCTCCGCATTGCTATCCGGGCTGTGTTCGTTGAAAAGTTCCAGGCTGTTCCGGGCTTGCGTATTGGGCGGTTGCTGCTGCACCTCTGCCGGTTCTATGCGGATGGCATAGCGCTCGAACTCGGTGATCGAATATTCCGCGGTATTGGGCGTGCCTTCATAGCGGCGGCCATTCTGCATGACCAGGAAGTTGTCGTCGTTCTCGGCCGTTTCACGGTGGCCGCGCGCGGCTACGATGATGCCGAGCTTCTGGTGCTGCATGGATTGCACGAAGATGTTCTTGACGATATTGCCCAGCTCATCGAAGCTTTCCACGAAGAACACGCGGTCAGCCTGGCGGGATTCCTTGAACACGCCAGGGCTGATGGATGAAAGCTCGTCGCGGCTTTTCAGCTGGTCGCGGAATTCAGCGCCCTTGTTGGTGGCCCAGGGCGTGACGAACAGGCTGAGGAAGGCGATGACGATGATGATCGGCAAGCCGAACGTCAGCACTGGGCGTATCCAGCTGGAGAGCCCTTGGCCGGCACTGAACCAGACCACCATCTCACTGTCGCGGTGCCAGCGCGAAAGCGTCAGCAATACGGCGAGGAACAATGTGAGCGAGAGCATCATGGGCAAAAACTTCAGCATGCTGAAACCCAGCAGCGTGTTGATGGCGTCGCTGGCAAGGCTGCCCTTGGCGGCAATGCCGATGTAGTATGCTACGCGCTGGGCGATGACAATGCCGAACAGCACCAGGAAGCCGCCGATGGCAGTGGTGACTAGCTCTTGCAGTAGTGAGCGTTTGAAGAGCATGTTAGAAAAGCAGGTAGTTCAAATTCCGCAATTGAGGTTGATTTACCGCGAAAACGCGGGATAATTCAGAAGGCTTTAATCTTAAGGATCAAGGAATGGAATTTAGCATAAAAAGTGGGACTCCGGAAAAACAGCGTAAAGATTGCGTTGTGGTCGGCGTGTTTGAAGCGCGTAAGTTTTCCGACGCGGCCGCGGTGCTCGACCGCGCATCCGATGGCTATCTCGGCAATATCCTGCGCACGGGCGACATCGATGGCAAGCCCGGATCCACCCTGCTTTTGCATTCCGTTCCTGGCGTTGCTGCCGGGCGAGTGTTGCTGGTTGGCCTGGGCAAGGACCGCGAGCTCAACGAGCGCAGCTACCGCCAGGCCCTGCGCGCCTCCGTCAAGGCACTAGGCAGTCTGGATGCCGCGGATGCGGCAACATTCCTGGCCGAAGTGCCCGTGAAGAAACGTGATGTCGCCTGGCGCGTCGCCCAAGTGGTGGAGGTGGCTGCAGACAGTACTTACCGTTTCGACCGTTTCAAGACCAAAACAGCCAATGGCAAGAAAGGCATAGCCAAGCTGCAAGTGCACGTTGCCCAGCGCAGCGATGTGGCGGCGGGCGAAGCAGGCCTCAAGCAGGGCAAGGCGCTCGCTGCCGGCGTGAGTTTTGCCAAGGATCTCGGCAATCTGGCGCCGAACTATTGCACCCCGACTTACCTGGCCGAGCAGGCCAAGGCATTGAGCAAGAGCCATGGATTGCAAGTAGAAGTGCTGGAGAAGGCGGATATTGAAAAACTGGGCATGGGGTCGTTCCTGGGCGTGACCCAGGGCAGCGTGCAGCCGCCCAAGCTGATCGTGCTGCAGCACAAGAAAGGCAAGAAGAGCCAGAAGCCGGTAGTGCTGGTGGGCAAGGGCATCACCTTCGATACGGGCGGCATCTCGCTCAAGCCCGGTGCCGACATGGACGAGATGAAGTACGACATGTGCGGCGCGGCCAGCGTGCTGGGCACATTCAAGGCCATTGCCGAGCTGGATTTGCCGCTGAACGTGGTGGGCATCATCCCGACGTGCGAAAATATGCCGGACGGCAATGCGACCCGGCCGGGCGACGTGCTGACTAGCATGTCCGGCCAGACCATAGAGGTATTGAATACGGATGCAGAAGGCCGCCTGATCCTCTGCGATGCGCTGACTTATGCGGAACGTTTCGAGCCGCAGGCCGTCGTGGATGTGGCGACCCTGACAGGGGCCTGCGTGATCGCGCTTGGGCATCACGCCAGCGGTTTGTTCAGCAACAAGGACAGCCTGGCCGAAGAGCTGCTGGAAGCGGGCAATGAAGCGCAAGACCGGGCATGGCGTCTGCCGCTCTGGGATGACTACCAGCCGCAGCTCGACAGCAACTTTGCCGATATGGCAAATATCGGCGGCAGGGCAGGCGGCAGTATCACCGCGGCATGCTTCCTCTCGCGTTTTGCCAAGAAATATGACTGGGCCCACCTCGATATCGCGGGGACTGCCTGGAAGTCCGGCAAGGAAAAAGGCGCGACTGGACGCCCAGTGCCGTTGCTGACCGAGTTCCTCAAGCAGCGTGCCGGGCAGTAAAGACGCATGACCAGGGTGGATTTCTTTTTCAACGTGCCGAACAAGGCCTTCCATGTGGCCAATCTCAGCAGCCGTGCCGCGCAACGCGGGCGGCGGCTGATGGTGTTGACTTCTACCCAGCAGGCGGCGGAGCAATTGGGCACGTTTTTATGGAGCAACCCGCCGATCGGCTTCCTTCCGCACTGCCATGCAACCCATCCCCGCGCGGCCGAAACGCCGGTCATCATAGACTGGCGCCACGAGCCATTGCCGCATGACGATATCCTCATCAACCTGGATAGCCAGTATCCGCCGTTCTTCAGCAGGTTCAGGCGCTTGATCGAGATCGTGGGGCTGGAGGAGGATGACCGTGCCGCGGCGCGCGAACGTTACCGCTTCTACCGGGATCGTGGATATGAAATCAGGACATTCGATGCCAGCGGCGCAGCTTTATGATGAAAAGAGGGGCTCATGAGCGACCAACCTCAAGATGAACTGGCGTTGGTACTGCGTCGCATCAGTTCGTTGAGCAGTCCGGCTGTTCAGCCATCCGACCAGTCAGCCGGGGATGATGTCCCTGTGCTGACCGATGTTTACGAGGGGGCAGGCGCCTTCAGTGCGGTCGAGATCGAGCAGTTGCTGGCTCCGTATTATGCCGATGATGATCCCGCGCCCGCAGCGCAGGAAATACCTGAACCGTCACCATCATCGCCCCCAGAGGCGGTTGCACCCCAAGCCTCGGGCATCAAGTTCTTGCCAGCCGATGTGGATGAGGAAGCGGATCTCGCTGAAGAAGGAGAGCTGTTTACTCAGCCAGAACCGGATCACCCGCAATTGCTCCTGGCGCGCCAGGAGCTTGCCGAGGCAGTGCTTGCGGACATGCAGCCCATGATCGCCCAAGTCATTCAGGATGTCTTGGCGAGGGAAATGCAGGCATTGGTCCCCAAACTCGGCGCCGAGGTTGAGGGCGCATTGGCCGTAACCTTGCGGGAGCGTGTGATCGAGGCGCTTAAAAAGGATTAGTGTAAACGGGTCTTAACCCAGCAAGGCCTTGTATTCAGCCGCGCTCAGCAGGCCTGCAGGTTCGTTCGCCGGCTGGAATGAAAAAATCCAGGCGTCGTAGGGCTTGTCGTTGATGTCTTCCGGCGTGCTTTGCAGCGCTTCATTGATGGCGACGACCGTGCCGTTGAGGGGTGCATGCAGGTCCGAACCGGTCTTGACCGATTCCACCAGTCCGCAAGGCTGGCCTGCGGAAATGCTGCTGCCGGGCTTGGGGGCTTCGACGTAGACGATATCGCCCAGCAAGTCCTGGGCATAGTCGGTAATGCCGGCCAGCCAATGACCGTCTTCATGCTGCCGTACCCACAGGTGTTCGGCGGTATATTGCAGGTTCTCGGGAATTTTCATGAAAAAAGCTCAGGAGAAATAATATCGGCATATTTTCGCACAAAGCGTTCAAGCCGGCGTATAAGGTGATTTTTTTTATCTTTCCCTATTAAGAAAGTTTATAAACTTCCGTTGCTATGTAAATGACAAATCAAACTTTTTTGGATATTATTCTTCTCGACCATTGAACGGGGTGGGCGCGACATGACACGTAAAATCACATTATTGCTGACCATGCTGGCATTGTGCATGCCGCCGGCATTGGCCTATGCAGCGGAAAAAAAACCGCAGAAAACTGCTTCAAGCAAGACCAAGGCAAGCAAGAAGGTAGTCGCCAAGAAGAAGACCAAGACGACGGTAGCCAAGAAAAATGAGGCCAGCGGCCGCATTATCAGCACGATACGCTCCAACAGCGCCGTCGCCACAGCCAGCCCCAGCGTGTTCAAGGATGACGGCACCGGCTTGAAATTGGCTTCCAGCAAGGCGATGATCGTGAATCAGGATTCTGGCGAGATATTGTTTGCCAAGGGCACGGATATTGCCGCGCCGATCGCTTCCCTGACCAAGCTGATGACGGCGATGGTGGTGCTGGACGCCCAGCTGGATATGGAAGAAAAGCTGCGTGTCACGCGGGATGACATCGACACGCTCAAGGGAACCGGTTCGCGCATGCCGATCGGCGCCTCGCTGACGCGTGCGGAAATGCTGCAGCTTGCCTTGATGGCCTCGGAAAACCGTGCGGCTTCGGCACTGGGTCGCCACTACCCGGGCGGCGTGGATGCGTTCGTCGCGGCGATGAATGCCAAGGCGTTGCAATTGGGCATGCTGCATTCGCGTTTTGCCGACCCTACCGGCTTGAACAGCGCCAATGTCTCCACTGCTGAGGACTTGGTGAAGATGGTGCGCGCAGCATACCAATATCCCGAGATTCGCCACGTATCGACCAGCACTTCCTATGCTGTACCGGTCAACGGTGCGCGTGCGCCATTGCAGTATGTGAACAGCAATGTGCTGGTGCGCAACAGCGACTGGGTGATTGGCCTGTCCAAGACCGGCTACATCAACGAAGCAGGGCGCTGCCTGGTGATGCAGGCGCAGGTTGGAGGGCAGCCCTTGATTATTGTCTTGCTGGACTCGTTCAGCAAAAATGCGCGGGTGGGCGATGCGCAGAAAATCCGCAAATGGATCGAGAGCAGCAACAGCCATCGCAATGCAAGCTGAAGCATTCATTTAATAAAAAAGCGGCTTAGAGCCGCTTTTTTATTATCTCGACCAGCCTTGGGTTCGTTGGAGATCGTCTGGGAAGCGTTCCGGGTTATTCGCTCTCGCTGGCAGCCGTCTTTTTCTTGCGCGTCGTGGTCGCCGTTTTCTTGGTGCCGGCTGCTTTTTTCGCAGGCGCCTTGCCTTTCTTGGCCGGGGCGTCCTTTGCCGCCTTGGCTGACAACAGCTCCAGTGCTTGTTCCATGGTCAGGCTTTCCGGCTCCTGGCCCTTGGGCAGGGTGGCGCGCAGTTTGCCATGCTGCACATAAGGCCCGAAGCGGCCGGAGTAGACGGCGATGTTGCCTGTGCCGTCCGGATGGGCGCCCAACTCCTTGATAGGGGCGGGGCCGGAGTTGGCTTGCGCCAATAGTTCGACCGCGCGCGCCATGTCAATATCAAAGACGCTGTCGCTCTTGGGGATGGACTTGAACTTGCCGTCATGGTTGACGTAAGGTCCGAAGCGCCCGATATTGGCGACCACTTTCTTGCCGGTTTCCGGGTGCTGGCCCAGGTCGCGCGGCAGTGCAATCAGCTTTAGCGCCGTCTCCATATCCAGGCTGGCAACGGAGATTTCCTTGGGAATGCTGACGCGCTTGGGCTTCTTCTTGCTGTCTGCCTCGGGCAGGCCGATCTGCAGGTAAGGGCCGTACGGGCCGTTCAGCAGCAGGATATCCTTGCCACTTTCCGGTTCCTGGCCGATGACGGTCGGCTCGTTGCTGTTGGTATTGGCGCTCGGATTGCGAATGTAGTCGCACTCCGGGTAGCCCGAACAGCCGATGAACTTGCCGAAGCGTCCTAAGCGGGATTGCAGAGGCTTGCCGCATTTCGGGCAGGCTTCGTCGAGCACCTCGACGCCGGGACGCTCCACGTTGCTCTTTTCATGGATCTGGTTGTTGAAACCCTGCCAGAATTCGTTGAGCACTGGAATCCACTCGCGCTCGCCTTCGGCAATATCATCCAGCTCGTTTTCCAGGTTGGCGGTAAAGCCGTAGTCGACGTAGCGCGTGAAATGCTCGGTGAGGAATTTGTTCACCACGCGGCCGACATCGGTAGGTGTGAAGCGCTTCTTGTCCAGCAGCACGTATTCGCGGTCCTGCAGGGTGGAAATGATGCTGGCGTAGGTGGAGGGACGGCCGATGCCGAACTCTTCCAAGGCCTTGACCAAGCTGGCTTCCGAATAGCGCGGCGGCGGCTCGGTGAAATGCTGGTCGCCGAATATTTTCTGTACGGCGAGCACTTCGCCGGTTTCGAGGTGAGGCAGCTTGCTCTCGCCTTCCTCCTCCTCGTCGTCCACGCCTTCCATATAGACGGCGATAAAGCCGGGGAACACCAGCGTCTGGCCGGTGGCGCGGAACAGGTTGGCTTCGCTGCCGACGGCAAGGTCGATGCTGACGGCGTCGAACTTGGCCTGAGTCATCTGGCACGCCAGAGCGCGCTTCCAGATCATTTCATACAGCTTGAACTGCTCGTCGGTGAGGAACGCGCGCAAGCTGGACGGCGTACGCGTGATGTCGGTCGGTCGGATCGCCTCGTGGGCTTCCTGCGCGTTCTTGGCCTTGGTCTTGTACATGATCGGCGACCTGGGCAGGTATTCGCTGGCGAAATTCTGCTTGATATAGTCGCGGATCTGCATGACGGCCTCGGCGGCGAGGCTGAAGCTGTCGGTACGCATATAGGTGATCAGACCCACCGTGCCGCTGCCGACATCGATGCCTTCATACAGCTGTTGGGCGACGCGCATGGTGCGGCTGGTGGTGAACCCGAGCTTGCGCACGGCTTCCTGCTGCAGCGTGGAGGTCGTGAACGGGGCGGCGGGGCTGCGGCTGCGCTGCTTTTTCTCTACGCGGGTGACTGTGGTCTTGCCGGCGCTGACTGCAAGCAGCTTGCCGACGATTTCCTGCTGCTGCGCCTGGCTGGTGACGGTGAATTGCTCCACCTTCTTGCCGTCGAGCTGCACCAGCTTGGCATCGAACACATGCTGGTGCTTGGCGGATTCCAGGTGGATGGTCCAGTATTCCTGGCTTGTGAACGCCTCGATCTCAAGTTCGCGCTCGACGATCAGGCGCAATGCGGGACTTTGCACGCGGCCGGCGGACAAGCCGCGGCGGATTTTCTTCCACAGCAAGGGAGAAAGGTTGAAGCCGACGAGGTAATCCAAAGCCCGGCGCGCCTGCTGCGCATTCACAAGCGGCATGGAGATATCGCGCGGTTCGTCGATCGCGTTCTGCACGGCATTCTTGGTGATTTCATGGAACACCACACGTTTCAGCAGCTTGTCCTTGAGCAGTTTCTTGCTCTTGAGGATTTCGGCAATGTGCCAGGAAATGGCTTCGCCTTCGCGGTCCGGGTCGGTGGCGAGGTAGATGGCGTCTGCCGTCTTGACCGCCTTGGCAATCGCATCCACATGGCGCGAGTTGCGGTCGATCACTTCGTACTTCATGGCGAAGTCATGTTCGGGATCGACGGCTCCCGTCTTGGGAACCAGGTCGCGCACGTGCCCATATGAGGCCAGAACCTCAAAATCCTTGCCCAGGTATTTTTTCAGGGTCTTGGCCTTGGAAGGTGATTCAACGATCAGCAGTTTTGACATGGACGCACGATTTGTGGGATGCAGAGCGGCAGATAATAAGAGTAAATCGCTTGCCGCACAAGAAAGCACTGTAAATTTAGGCGCTTGCCGGCAATTTTTTCTGGAGGTCGTGCCGGATGTCAGGCGATATTGCGCTTGAACTCGATGCGGGAGCCTTCGCTGGAAACCAGGCTCAGGGCCGGGTTGTTTTCCTTGTCGATGTCGCCGAACAGCGGATCTTCATCCTCGGCCTTGGTCTGCGACATATGCTTGAAGTCGTAGAGGTCGGTATCGCCGAGGTGGGAGGGTTCGACATTGCAGATGGCGCGGAAGATATTGTTGACGCGGCCAGGCTGCTCGCGCTCCCAGGCATGCAGCATATCCTTGACCTTCTGCCGTTGCAGGTTTTCCTGCGAGCCGCAGAGGTCGCAAGGGATGATGGGGAAGTTCATGCCGCGCGCATAGCTGGCGATGTCCTTCTCCGCGCAATAGGCCAGCGGGCGGATGACGTGGAATTCGCCTTTGTTGGTGGCGAGCTTGGGCGGCATGGCCTTCATCTTGGCGCCGAAGAACATATTGAGGAATAGGGTTTCCACGATATCGTCGCGGTGGTGGCCCAATGCGATTTTATTGGCGCCCAGTTCCTGGGCGGTACGGTAAATGATGCCGCGGCGCAGCCGGGAGCATAGGGAGCAGGTGGTCTTGCCCTCTGGAATCTTTTCCTTGACGATGGAGTAGGTATCGGCCTCGACAATGCGGTGCTCGACGCCCAGTTGTTCCAGGTAGGCGGGCAGGATATGTGCGGGAAAACCGGGCTGCTTCTGGTCCAGGTTCATGGCGATCAGCTTGAAGTCGACTGGCGCGCGCTCCTGCAAGGCCAGCAGCATCATGAGCATGGTATAGGAATCCTTGCCGCCGCTCATGCAGACGAGGATGGTATCGCCGTCCTCCACCATGTTGTAGTCGCCAATGGCCTTGCCGGTGGCGCTGATCAGGCTGTTGCGCAGCTTGAGGAAGCTGTTGGAGGCGTCGTCGGGATAGTGTTTGGTCATGATTAAGCAATACTTTAAAGATTGAGCGAGCGGCCGCCATCGACGGCGATCACGTGTCCGGTAATGAATGGAGCGTCCTGCAGCAGGAAGCGTACGGCCTTGGCGACGTCGTCGCCTTCTCCGATGCGTTTGAGCAATGTTTGCGAGATCACGCGCTGGCGGTACACTTCGTCGAACTGCGGGTTGTTCTCAGGCCATAATACTGGCCCAGGCGCGACGGCGTTGACCCTCACTTCCGGCGCCAGTTCGTGCGCAAGGGATTTGGTAAGCGTCACCAGGCCCGCCTTGGCGACGCTGTAAACGATATATCCCTTTTTCGGGCGCTCCACGTGCATGTCGGTGATGTTGATGATGCTACCGTGGGTTTTCCTGAGTTCGGGCGCGGCGGCTTGCGACAGGAACAAAGGCGCCTTGAGGTTGGGCCCGATCAAGTCTTCCCATTGGTGCTCGTTGATGCTGCCCAGCTCGCTGGGATAATAGCTAGATGCGTTGTTGATGAGCGCGTCCAGGCGTCCGAAGTGCTGCACGGTTTCCTGCACCAGCTTGGGCAGTACGCTCAGCCTCAACAAGTCCCCCTGGATGATGGCGACGGAATTGGGGCGCTGTAGGTTGAGTTCGGATTGCAGGGTGCGCGCTTCGTCATCCGAGCTGCGATAATGGATCATCAGCCTGGCGCCTTCTGCATGTAGCAGGCGGCAGATGGCCGCACCCACACGTTTCGCACCGCCAGTGATTAAAATGACCTTGTTTTCCAGAGAGGAATCCACCAAATGTTCCAGACCGCGTCAAAATTCAGGAATAACGTGACATTATAATCCAATACCATGAATATCTCCGCCTTGCCTATTCCCGATGCCGACGCCATTGCCCATAGCGTCCGATTGCTTGCACTGATCCGCAAGGAGGCGCTGGATGCGGGAGGCTGGATCAGCTTTCCCCGTTATATGGAACTGGCGTTGTATGCGCCCGGCCTGGGCTATTACAGCGCGGGCGCGCAGAAGTTCGGCGAGGCCGGGGATTTCGTGACGGCGCCGGAAATGACGCCGCTGTTCGGCCAGACCCTGGCACGGCAAGTGATCGAGGTGCTGGCGCAAACTGGCGGCAGCGTTCTCGAGCTTGGCGCGGGACGTGGCAGGCTGGCGGCTGCCATGCTGGAAGAAATGCAGCGTGCGGATGCGTTGCCAGCGCAATACCTGATCATGGAGGTCAGCGCGGACTTGAAGGAGGTGCAGCGGCAATACCTGCAATCGACACTCGCGCCAGCGTTGTACGAGCGCGTGTCTTGGCTGGATGCCTTGCCTGCTGAGTTCACAGGCGTCGTGCTCGCCAACGAGGTGCTGGATGCAGTGCCTGTGCATCTCGTGCGCAGGGAGAGCGATCATTGGCAGGAAATAGGCGTAGCCGTGGATGAGGCAGAGGCTTTGATGCTGGATTCCCGGCCCTTGATTGATGCTTCCCTGGTAAGCGGCATTGATGAGCTTGCATTGCCGGAAAACTACCAGACTGAAGTCAGCCCAGCCGCCCAGGCGCTGGTGGCAAGCTTGGCACAGTGCCTGCGGGAAGGCGTATTGCTGTTCATCGATTATGGGTTTTCGCGAGCGGAGTATTACCACCCGCAGCGCCATCAGGGCACATTGATGTGCCATTACCGCCATCATGCGCACCAGGACCCCTTGCTGTACCCAGGCTTGCAGGATGTCACTGCCCATGTGGATTTTTCCGCCATGGCAGAGGCAGGCTTAGGGCAGGGCCTGCAGTTGCTGGGTTATTGCGGACAGGCGCAGTTCCTCATCAATTGCGGGATTACCGAACTGATGTCGCGTGTGCCGGCGGACGATCTCAGGCGGTACGCACCGATGGCAAGCCAGGCGCAAAAACTGCTGTCGCCTGCGGAAATGGGCGAGCTATTCAAGGTGATTGCGCTGGGCCGAGGCATGGGGCCGCTCTCGGGTTTTGTTCGCGGCGACCGCTCGCATACCCTATAATCGCGGTTTTTTTAGTGGTTGAGTCAAGCATGGATCAAGAAACGGCAGGCAAGGAAGACATCAGCAAGGAGGAGTTGGCAAAGCGTCCGATCCGCAGCTTCGTGTTGCGCCAGGGCCGGTTGACCCATGGCCAGCAGCGTGCGCTGGACGAACTCATGCCGGTGTTCGGCGTGCCCTATGCGCCTGCTACCTTGGATATGGACGCGCTATTCGGTCGTGGTGACAGCCTTAAAATCCTGGAAATCGGGTTCGGTATGGGGGATAGCACGGCCAAGATTGCGCAAAACCAGCCGGAACGGGATTTCCTCGGCGTGGAGGTACATACCCCTGGGGTCGGCAGCCTGCTTAAGCAGATCGGTGAGCTGGAGCTCAAGAACCTGCGCATCGTGCAGCACGATGCGGTGGAAGTGTTGAAGCACATGATTGCAGACGCCAGCCTGGACGGCGTGCATATCTTCTTCCCCGACCCCTGGCACAAGAAGCGGCACCACAAGCGCCGGCTGATCCAGGCCGAATTCGTCAAGCTGCTATGCAGCAAGCTGAAAGCGGGCGCTTACTTGCATGTGGCGACCGATTGGCAGGAGTATGCGGAATGGGTGCTGGACATCCTGCAACAGGAGCCGCTGCTCGAGAATACGGCGCAGGGTTATGCGCCCAAGCCGGACTACCGTCCGTTGACCAAGTTCGAGAACCGCGGCATCAAGCTAGGCCACGGCGTCTGGGACATCATCTTCCGGCGCAAATAGCCAGCGCCCGATCACAGCCTCGGCTTCCTCCACACCTTGCTTCTTCAAGCTGGAGAACAATTGCACGCTGCAGTTGCCCCAGTTGGCCTCGAGCTCTTTCCTGACCTGCTGCAATGTCTGGTTGGCGGCCTGGCGCGACAGCTTGTCCGACTTGGTGAGCAGGGCATGGATGGGCTTGCCGCTCGGGCTGTACCAGTCCAGCATTTGGCGGTCCAGCGGGGTGAGGGGATGGCGGCAGTCCATGACCAGCACCAGCCCGCCAATGCAGGGGCGTTGGCTCAGGTAGCTGGCCAGCGTGAGCTGCCAATGCTTGCGCATGGCTTCCGGCACCTTGGCGTAACCGTATCCGGGCAGATCCACCAGGAAGCGGTCGTTGCCCAGGCTGAAAAAATTGATGAGCTGGGTACGCCCGGGTTGCTTGCTCACAAAGGCAAGGCGGTTGTGGTTGGCCAATGTATTCAAGGCGCTGGATTTTCCGGCATTGGATCGTCCCGCGAACGCGACCTCCACGCCGGCAGGGGGAGGCAGTTCGCTCAGCTTGTGGGCGGAAATATGAAAAGTGGCGTTTTGAAACAAGGGCATGAAAAGGAGAGGGCCGTCGACGGAAAGGGAAAAATATTAGCACGAAGTAGGGTTTTTTATATAAAATGCGGCCCTATTCGCAGTATTGGTATCCAGAAAGTTGAGAGTTTGCCAGCGCGCTACGTTGAGTCAGGCCGGGAATTGTAAGTAAACCGAGTTGTTTTTGCTTCGCCTGACAACCGAAAGCCTCATATAAGCGTTAAGGGTGGCATTAGCCGCCCTTAACTTTTTATATTGCCAGGCTTGCAACCAACCATAGGCATGATGGACTCACCTCAAATTTTTTAAATGGTCTTGTTTTGAATTCCGTACAGTCCACCAGGCACAGGCTATATGAGCTGCTGAGCTCCATGCGTTTTGCAGTCAGCGTGCTGGTCGTGCTGGGCATCGCCTCCATTATCGGCACCGTGCTCAAGCAGAATGAGCCGTATACCAACTACATCGTGCAGTTCGGCCAGTTCTGGTTCGAGTTCTTCGAGTTCCTCGGGCTTTACGACGTTTACCATGCTGGCTGGTTCCTAGTCATCCTGGTCTTCCTGGTGCTTTCCACTTCGCTCTGTATTTACCGCAATTCCCCGCTCATGCTGCGGGAGCTGCGCGCATTCCGCGAGAACGCCAAAGAAACTTCCTTGCGCAGCTTCAGCCACCATCACGAATACCACACCCCTTACTCGACCGGGGAGACCGCATCCCGCCTGGCGCAGTTCCTTTCGGCACACGGCTTCCGCTATAAGACCGTGACGCAGGAGGATGGCGGCAACCTGTTCGCCGCCAAGGCGGGCAGCTATCAACGGTTGGGCTATATCCTCACCCATGCTGCGATCGTCATCATCTGCATTGGCGGCCTCATGGACGGCAACCTGGTGTTCAAGGCGCAGGAGCTGCTCGGATACAAGGTGGTGGAGACGCGCGACATTCCCGAGCGCAAGGTGCCGCCGCAAAGCCGCATGTCCCCGGCCAACATTTCCTTCCGCGCCAATATGACGCTGCCTGAAGGCGCCGGCGCCAATGCGGCCTTCCTGCGCGTGCGGGACGGATACCTTGTGCAGGACTTGCCGTTCAGCATCGTGCTGAAGGCTTTCCGTATCGAGCATTACGATACCGGGCAGCCCAAGTCATTCGAGAGCGATATCATGATCATCGATCCCGAACGCGAGGACCCTATCACGGCGACGATCAAGGTCAACCATCCCTTGATCTACAAGGGCATTGCCATCTACCAGTCCGATTTCGGCGATGGCGGCTCCAAGCTGGACTTCAAGGTATGGAACCTGTTGGGCAGCCATGCGGACAATATTCCGTTCAGCGGCAACGTATTCAATAAATATGACGTCAGCGGCGGCAACAATCCGTTGAGCGTGGAATTGTCCGATTTCCGCCTGTTCAACATCCTGAACCTTTCCGTCGACGGCAAGGGCAAGCCGCGCAACGTGGGCCCCAACGTCACCTTCAAGGTGCGCGATGCGGAAGGGCAGGCACGCGAATATGTGAACTACATGAACCCGCTGCTGCTGGATGGAAAGCAATATTTCCTTTCCGGCATGCGCTCCATGCAGCAGGACAGTTATCGCTACCTGCGGATTCCTGCGGATGAAGAGGGCGGTATCGAGGGCTATATGAACTTCCGGGCGGCGATGTTTGACCAATCGTTGTATCCAGAGATCGTGCGTCGCGTCTCGCAGTTGGCCTTGTCCAACCATGGCGACATCGACACGGAAACCAGGACCAGGTTTGAAGCCAGCGTCAGGCAGCTGTTGCAAGCGTTCGGCCAGGGCGGTTTCAGCAAGGTGGCCGAGATGATAGACGAGGCGGTGCCGGAAGCGCAGCGCGCGGGCGCGGCGCAGGCATACCTCAAGATAGTGACGACGGCCGCCTTCAATGCCTATGCGATCAGCCGCGAGCGTGCAGGGCTGCCGCCAACCGGCAATAGCGAGGAATTGCAGGCTTTCATTGAGGACAGCCTGCATGCGATCAGCGATAGCTTCCATTACGGCGCGCCGCTATATTTGCAATTGACCGGGTTCGAGCATCGCCAGTCCAGCGGGCTGCAATTGACGCGCTCGCCGGGCAAGGTGCTGGTCTATTCGGGTTCGGTGCTGCTGGTGCTTGGGATTTTCTCCATGATTTATATTCGCGAGCGCCGTATCTGGCTGCTGGTGAAGCCGGAAAACAACCGCGTGTTGTTTGCCATGTCGGCCAACCGCAAGAACCGCGATTTCGATATCGAATTCGACAACATGCGCGACAAGCTCGCGCGCCTGCTGGAAAACCAGCAAGTGTGACATCGGTCACGTAACCAACATGTATTGGGGTTGATGATGAAGACTGCCTATATGGAAGATGTGCCGGAACCGTTGTTCAAGCGCCTGAGCTTGGCGGATTGGGGATATGCCCTGCTGCTGCTGCTGGGCGGGCTGTTCGCATTCCGGCAATATGCCGAATTCATGGATGCGTACGAAGTGGGCATCCTGTTCGGTTCGATAGCCTTGTTCAGTTGGCTGGGATGGCAGTGGAAGCCCATGCGTGCTTTGTTGCTGGTTGTGGCGGGCATCAGCCTGGCATCCATCCAGCTCTACGATGGCAGCCAGGCGAATGTGGAGCAGGTGTTCCTGCTCAAGTACCTGTTTTCCAGCCAGTCCGCCATCATGTGGATGAACGTGCTGTTTGTCCTGGCGATGCTGGCTTACTGGCTGGGCCTGATTGCCCGCTCTGCCTTTGCGGCCAAGGTCGGTTCGGGCCTGGTCTGGTCTGCCGTGGTCATGGGGTTTGTTGGCCTCATGGTACGCTGGTACGAATCCTACCTGATCGCCCCGGATGTCGGGCATATCCCGATCAGCAACCTGTATGAAGTCTTCATCCTGTTCTGCCTGATCACCGCGCTGGCGTATCTCTACTACGAAGGCCGCTATGCCACCCGCCAGCTGGGCGGTTTCGTGCTGGTCGTCATCAACGCCGCCGTCGGTTTCATCCTCTGGTATACCTTCGATCGCCAGGCCTATGAAATTCAGCCTTTGGTGCCTGCCCTGCAATCCTACTGGATGAAAATCCATGTGCCGGCCAACTTTATCGGCTACGGCACATTCGCCCTGGCGGCCATGGTCGGGTTGGCCTATTTGCTGGTGGACAAGGGCATTCTTGCATCCCGCCTGCCGAGCCTGGAAGTGCTGGATGACGTGATGTACAAGGCCATTTCCGTCGGGTTCGCCTTCTTCACCATTGCCACCATCCTCGGCGCCATGTGGGCGGCGGAGGCGTGGGGCGGCTACTGGTCGTGGGATCCCAAGGAGACCTGGGCGTTGATCGTCTGGCTCAACTATGCCGCCTGGCTGCACCTGCGGCTGGTCAAGGGGTTGCGCGGCCCCATCCTGGCCTGGTGGGCGTTGGTTGGGCTGCTGGTGACCACCTTTGCCTTCCTAGGAGTGAACATGTTCCTGTCCGGATTGCATTCCTACGGCGAGCTGTAGAACGCTGAATAACTAAAAAAGGCCGCGCTGCAATGCAGTCGCGGCCTTTTTATTTGGCGAGCCTGGATTGCGGCTATTTCATCTCCAGCCTGAAACGTACCGTGCCAGGCTGGTTCTCCACCAAGGCAAGCTGGTAGCCAGCCTGTTGCGCCTGGCGTCCTGCCTGATAAAGCCCGATGCCGAGCCCGCCTTCCGAGCGGATGCGTTTGCGGAACAGGCTTGCCGCCACCTCTTCCGGCATCGGATTGCCGCTGTCGGTGATTTCGACAAAGATTTGACTGCCGATTACCAGGGCGGCCGAGATATTGATGCCAGGCTCGTGCCGGGCTTTTGCAAGGGCATTCTGCAATAAGTTGTCCACCACGCTATCCCATACTTCGCTGTCTATCCTGGGGTCGGCTTCCGTCGTGATGATTTCGCTGAAACCGATGCGGGTGCCTGTATAACGTTGTTGCAGGTTGTCCCACCATTCCAGCAGCGGCAGCATGCGCGTGTTCTCGTCGCGCGGGGCGCCCAGCTTGTCCAGCGTCAGCGCCAGGCGCTGGTTGAGCAGGGGCAGCTGCTTGCGGATCAGTGCGACCAGCCGTTCATTGTCTGCCTCGGTCGCTTGTTCGGCCGCGCTGCAAAGCGCGCTCATGGATTGCACGATGTTCTTCATGTCGTGGGTAAGGCGCGCACCAGTTTCGTAGATGGCCTGCATATAAGTATTCTGCAGCAAGGCTTCCTCGCGGCGCTTGGCTTCGTGGAACTCGCCCAGTATCTGTGTCAGTAGTTTGAGGTGGATCGTGAGGGCAGGCGTGAGCGGCCAGCGGCTGTACAGGGTCAGGTGGAAATCATGGAAGTCAAGGTCGGCATAGTAGGGCGCCTGGGTGCCGAACTCTCCCTGGTCGTCCTCGGTCTCCCACTTGCCGCCCGCCACCCAGGGCAGGGTTTCAACCTCGCTCATCGCTGCATGCATGAATTCCTTGGCGCTGGTTTCGCGCTCGGCAAGCTCGGCGATATTCTTGATCCAGCGCTCGAACGGCAAGCCTACGCTCAGGAGATAGCGCGACAGCAACTGCCCGATGCCGCTGAAGCCCGCACGCGGGTTCCATAGCCAGCTTGCCAGCAACAACGCCGCAGCCAGGCCGAATACCACCCATACCACCACCTCGGCATAATCGGCCTCGGTAGTACGCGAAATCGTGAAAATGCTGAGGATCAGCGTGACCGAGAGCAGAAACAGCAGCAGAGTGTAGAAAAAATCGAGTATAGGCGCATGCTGGTGGGTTTCCTGCTTGACGCGCAGGAACAGGATGACCAGCGGCAGCATGGGCAGCAGGTAAAGCATGAGGAGTTCTGTGACCTGCAGCGCCGTGTCCGCATCCAGCAGGTGCGGGATTACCCAGAGCAGCAGGACGGAAAGCAGGTAGGTGGCGGCAAACAGGTAGCTTTGGCGCGATGCGCGCGCCGTGGCGGAAAAAATGCGCCCGCCCAACAGGCCAAATAAAGCCGAGAGCCAAATGGCCAGCAGCCACCAGCTGACGAATACGGTAAGCAGGATGCCGCCCGCGGCGAACAGCAGGATAGCTTGGGGAGAAAGTTTTTCCTTGGTTTGCCAGATCGGCTGCCAGATCAGGAACAAACCGTAATGGCAGAGCAGCAGACCTTTCTGTAGCGGGTCCTCGAAACCCCATAGCAATACCCCATGGAAGCTCAATAGCATCAGCCCCAGCATCCATTGCTGCAAGGTTGATGCGCTTGGCCGGTAGGAATTAGTGCGGGTGCTCAGGGTGGCCATGGAATGATGTGATCTCTAGTAGCATGTGTCGTAATTTTGTCACTATGGACGAAATCTCAACACTTTGGCTATGTTTTGGCAAGCATGGAATTCGGCCAAATCTGGTTGAAACCTGCGCCGTTATTGGGTTTATCTTTAATTTGGGCTGGGTGTTAATTGGCATGAGAGTTGCATATCTCATACCAACTTATTTATTTTGGGGCTGCCATGCCGGCAACCTCGCGCAAGGATAGCATATGAAAAAAACATCCGGCTTCACGCTGATCGAGCTGGCGATAGTCCTGGTGATTATCGGCTTGCTGCTGGGCGGCGTGCTCAAGGGGCAGGAGTTGATTAATAGTGCCAAGGCGAAAAATATTGCCAATGATTTAAAAAACGTACAGATATTGCTTTATGGGTATCAGGATAAGTATAGAGCATTGCCTGGGGATGATGCGGCTGTTGCTATGCATATAACCAATGGGACACCAGCGGCGGCCGCTAGTCGTGGTAATGGGCGAATTGATGGACATTGGAATTCTGTTACGCAGACAGATGAGTCTTACTTATTCTGGCAGCATGTCCGGCTGGCGGGTTTGGCGACAGGTTCGACGCAAGTTGGAACTGATGCTTATATTCCAAGGAATGCAGACGGCGGACGTATTGGAGTGCAAAGCCTGAATGGGTTCAATACGATTCAGGATGAAGCCAATCCTATGGTGGGTACCTTTGTTGTGTGTTCTGAGGGAATTACTGGGCGGCTAGCAAAGCAGATTGATGTGTTGCTGGATGATGGGTTGACAAACAACGGAGCTGTGCGTGTTGCTACTACTCCTGCCGCTGTTGGTACAGCTGGCAACTCGTTGGAGAATGGAGATGTTCCTGATGGTGGTACTTTTACTGTTTGTATGTCTTTCTAATATGGATGTTTGAAGTAAAAGCCCGCATTTGCGGGCTTTTACTTTTCCAGCGTTATGAAGTAAACCGCTTTTGCATTAAAATAGCCTGCTAATCAGAAAAGTAGCGATCATGAGCGACAACATCGTCGAAATCGACAATCTATCCTTTGGCTACAAGACGCGCTTGCTGCACAAGGGCATCAACATGAAGTTCCCGCGCGGCAAGGTGGTGGCCATCATGGGCGGCAGCGGTAGCGGCAAGACCACGTTGTTGCGCCTGATCGGCGGGCAGTTGAAGCCGTCGGGCGGCGAGGTGCGCGTGGCGGGCGAGGTAGTGCATAAGCAGGACCGCAAGGGCTTGCAGAAGCTGCGCCGCAAGATGGGCATGCTGTTCCAGCAAGGCGCCTTGTTCACCGATCTTTCCGTTTACGAAAACGTGGCATTCCCGATCCGCGAGCATACCGACCTGCCGGAATCCATGATCCGCGACCTGGTGATGATGAAGCTCAACGCTGTAGGCTTGCGCGGCGCGCGCGATCTCAAGGCGACCGAGCTTTCCGGCGGCATGGCGCGGCGCGTGGCATTGGCGCGGGCAGTCGCCCTTGATCCTTCCATCATCATGTACGACGAGCCGTTTGCCGGGCTGGACCCGATCTCGATGGCGGTGATCTGCAACCTGATCCGCAGGCTCAATGATGCGCTGGGTGCGACTTCCATCATCGTGACGCATGACGTGCAGGAAGTATTCGCCTTTGCCGACTACGTCTATTTCGTGGCGGATGGCGTCGTCGCTGCCGAAGGCGCGCCGGAGGATCTGCGCAAGTCCGAGCTGCCATTTGTCCATCAGTTTGTGCATGGTGAGGTGGATGGTCCGGTGCCGTTCCACTATAGAGCGCCTGACTATAGACAGGATATCTTGAGGAGCGCGAATGTTTAGTGCTATGGCGAATGTGCTGCGCGGAATCGGCCATCGCGTGATTGATAACTTGTGGCGGTTCGGCGCCAGCGTCCGTTTTTTCTTTTACGTGTTGATCTACTCGGGTGAGAGCTTCCGCAGGCTACACCTGACCATACGCGAGATTTATTTCACTGGCGTGTTGTCGTTGATCATCATCCTGGTGTCGGCGTTCTTCGTCGGCATGGTGCTGGCCTTGCAGGGTTACAACACTTTGCAGCGCTACGGCTCTTCCGAGGCGATCGGCGTGCTGGTGGCCTTGTCGCTGGTGCGCGAGCTGGGGCCGGTGGTAACCGCCCTGCTGTTTGCTGGGCGCGCCGGTACCGCGATTACTGCGGAAATCGGCCTGATGAGGGCGACCGAGCAGTTGTCCGCGATGGAGATGATGGCTGTAAGCCCTATCGCCCGCGTGGTGGCGCCAAGGTTCTGGGCCGGCGTGTTCTCCATGCCGTTGCTGGCAGCCTTGTTCTCCATGGTCGGGGTGCTGGGCGGCTACTTGGTGGCGGTGCCCTTGATCGGCGTGGATGCGGGCGCGTTCTGGTCGCAGATGCAGGCCAGCGTGGATTTCCGGGAGGATATTGTGAATGGGGTGATCAAGAGCGTGGTGTTCGGCATTGCCTGCACCATGATCGCCTTGTTTGAAGGGTTTGATGCGCCGCCGACTGCCGAAGGCGTGAGCCGCGCGACGACGCGCACGGTGGTGAATTCCTCACTGGCGGTGCTGGGTCTCGATTTTGTAATGACTTCGTTCATGATTGTTGCGTAAGCGCAACACACTGGAGAAAAGATGGAACGTACAACAATTGATCTTTGGGTCGGTGTTTTTGTCGCTGCAGGGGCTGCGGCGCTGTTTGGTTTGGCCTTGAAGGTCGGCAATTTCAACAGCGCCACCCTTGGCGAAACCTATAGCGTGACGGGAGCTTTTGAGAATATCGGCAGTCTCAAGCCACGGGCGCCCGTGAAAAGCGCCGGCGTGGTCGTGGGGCGGGTGGACAGCATCAAGTTCGACCCTGAAACCTATGAGGCGCAGGTGACAGTCAAGGTGGACAAACGGTATCCTTTCCCCAAGGATACGTTTGCCAATATCTATACTGCCGGCCTGTTGGGCGAGCAATATATTGGCCTTGAAGCCGGCGGCGACGACAAGATGCTGCAGGACGGCGACAAGTTTGTTAAGACGCAGGATGCCGTGGTGCTGGAAAAGATGATCAGCCAGTTCCTTTACAGCAAGGCGTCCGAGTCAGACGACGATAAGTCTAACGATAGTAAAGAGGCGGAATAAGCATGCAAACAATGATGAAGTGGATGGCCGCGATGGCGTTTGTCGGCTGTGCAAACCTGGCCATGGCGGAAGTCGCGCCTGACGCGCTGGTGAAGAAGACTGCCGAGGATGTGCTGGCGGTCGTGAAGCAGGACAAGGATATCCAGGCCGGCAACCAGAGCAAGATTTTTGCCTTGGCAGAAGAGAAAATCCTGCCCAACTTCAATTTCGACCGCGTGTCGCGCCTGGTGCTGGGCAAGGCCTGGACCAAGGCCTCTCCCGAACAGAAAAAGGCTTTCCAGGACGAGTTCCGCAGCCTGTTGTTGCGTACCTATGCCACCGCATTGTCCAAGTACCGCAACCAGACCATCGAATACAAGCCGTTCCGCGCGCAGCCGGGCGACACCGACGTCAAGGTGAAGACGCAGATCCTGCAACCGGGCGGCCAGCCGGTCGCTGTCGATTACAGCCTGGAAAAGAATGGCGAGGACTGGAAGGTATACGACATCACCATAGAAGGCGTGAGCCTGGTGACCAACTATCGCGGCCAGTTCAGCAACGAGATCCGCCAAGGCGGCTTGGACAGCCTGATCAAGAAGCTGGCTACCAAGAACCAGGAATCCAACAAGTAAGCAAAGAGTAGAACTTGGCACAGATTCAACAACAAGGAAACCGCTGGCTGGTCAGCGGCGACATGACCGTCAATCAGGTCGATGTGCTGCTGGCTGAAAGCAAGGCCTTGCAGATGCCTGGCACATTGGAGATCGATCTCTCCCAGGTGGCGGAGGTCGATACTGTGGCGCTCAGCCTGATTTTCGAGTGGTTGCGCCATGCCGCTGCAAGCAAGTCTGCTGTCAGCCTGGCGAACTTGCCGGCTAACCTGGCCAGCCTGGCCACGCTGTACGGCGTGCTTGAGCTGATTCCGCAATCCAGCCCCAGCCATTGAGCATTGGGGCCTAGGCCCCAGTTTTCATCGATGATTCCCGCGATCAATATCCAGCAGGTGCACAAGCGTTTTGGCGATTTACACGCGCTGAAAGGCATAGACTTGTCCATTGAGCAGGGCGAGTTTTTTGCCTTGCTCGGGCCGAACGGCGCGGGTAAGTCTACGCTGATCAACCTGCTGGCAGGGTTGTCGCGGCCCAGCAGCGGCAGTCTGCAGGTGATGGGCTTCGACGTCAATGTCCAATATGCCGAGGCGCGTCGCGCCTTGGGCGTGGTGCCGCAGGAGTTGGTGTTCGACCCATTCTTCAATGTGCGCGAGATGTTGCGGTTCCAGGCCGGGTATTTCGGGCGCGGGCGCAGCAATGACGCCTGGGTGGATGAGATCATCGAATCCCTGGGCTTGGCGGACAAGGCGCATACCAATATGCGCCGCCTGTCGGGCGGCATGAAGCGGCGTGCGCTTATCGGCCAGGCGCTTGCGCACAAGCCGCCCGTGATCGTATTGGACGAGCCGACTGCGGGAGTCGATGTCGAATTGCGCCAGACCATGTGGGAATTCATCCGCAGGCTCAACCGCGAAGGCCATACTATTATTTTGACCACGCATTATCTGGAAGAGGCGGAAACGCTCTGTAGCCGCATTGCCATGATGAAGCAGGGCGAGATCGTGGCGTTGGACAGTACGCGCAACCTGTTGAATCGCGTGCCTGGAAAGCGCCTGCGTCTCAAGCTTTCCGCTGCCTTGCCCGCGCCGTTGAGCCCCCTGGTTCGGGAAGAGCAAGGGGATGCCTATGTCCTGGCAATTGCCGATGTGGCGCAACTGGAATCCGTCCTGGCCGAATTGCGGGTTGCGGGCGTGACGGTCGAGGATATGCAATTGATCGAAGCCGATCTCGAAGATGTGTTCGTGGAGATCGTAAGTTGATGGCGAATTTGCTTAGCCAAAATCTGCGCGGTCCGTGGACCTTGTTCAAGAAGGAACTGCTGCGCTTCTGGCGCGTGAGTTTTCAGACGGTCGCCGCGCCGGTGATGACCGCGCTGCTTTATCTGCTGATCTTCTCCCATGTGCTGGAAGGCCGCGTGCAGGTGTATCCCGGCGTGGGCTACACTGCATTCCTGATCCCGGGCCTGATCATGATGTCGCTGTTGCAGAATGCTTTTGCCAACAGCTCGTCCAGCCTGATCCAGTCAAAGGTGATGGGCAACCTGATCTTCATCCTGCTGACGCCGATTTCCTATTTTGGATTCTATCTGGCGTTTCTTGCAGCCTCCGTTATTCGCGGTCTGGTGGTCGGCCTGGGGATTTACTTGGTTGCCATTCTCTTCATCGACTTACCGGTCGCGCATCCCGGCTGGATATTGACGTTTGCGTTGCTGGGCAGCGCGTTGCTGGGCACTTTCGGCATTATCGCCGGCATTTGGGCGGAGAAGTTCGACCAAATGGCAGCTTTCCAGAACTTCGTCATCATGCCGCTTTCGTTCCTGTCCGGCGTATTTTATTCGATACACTCGTTGCCCCCGTTCTGGCAGCAGGTATCGCATCTCAACCCGTTTTTCTACATGATAGACGGTTTCCGCTACGGCTTCTTCGGGGCAGGGGATATTTCGCCCTATATCAGTCTGGGCGTTGTTGCAGGATGCTTTTTTGCCCTATCATTCATTACTTTACAGATGCTGAAATCCGGCTACAAATTGCGAGGCTGAACCGTGTTAAGTGCAGAAGCGTTGAAAAACTATATTGCCCATGGACTGGCCTGCGACCACGTGCAGGTGCTGGGCGACGACGGGCAGCATTTCGAGGCCATCATCGTCAGCCCGCTGTTCGCAGGCAAGAACATGGTGCAACAGCATCAATTGGTATATCAGGCTTTGGGCGATCGCATGCGCGAGGAGATTCATGCCTTGTCCATGCGGACATTCACCCCGGAAGCCTGGGCCAAACTCAATGCCACGCTTTGATGGCGAACCGACTTAAATTAAGGACAGAACATGGATACACAAGCGTTGATCAAGAACCAGGTGACAAGCAACCCGGTGGTGCTCTACATGAAGGGCAGCCCCAAATTTCCGCAATGCGGTTTTTCCGGGCTGGCCGTGCAAATCCTGCAAGCCAGCGGCTTGAAGGATTTCGTCGCGATCGATGTGCTGGCCGACCCTGCCATCCGCGAGGGCATCAAGGTCTACGCCAATTGGCCGACCATCCCGCAGCTTTATATCAAGGGCGAGTTCATCGGCGGTGCGGACATCATGCGCGACCTCTACCAGCAAGGTGAATTGCAGAAACTGTTGCAGGAAGCCCAGGCATAACACGTGGATAAGCTAGTCATCCAGGGCGGCGTCCCTTTAAACGGTGAAATATCGGTTTCCGGCGCCAAGAATGCCGCTTTGCCCATTCTCTGTGCGAGTTTGCTGACTGCCGAGCCGTTGACGCTGGGCAATGTGCCGCAGTTGCACGATATCGCCACCATGCGCAAACTGCTCGCTCACATGGGGGTGAAGATTGCTGAGCTGGGCGATCATCGCCTGAGCCTGGATGCCAGTGATATCCATACCTGCGAGGCGCCGTACGAGATGGTGAAAACCATGCGCGCTTCCATCCTCGTGCTGGGGCCGTTGCTTACAAGGTTCGGCCGTGCGCGGGTGTCGTTGCCTGGCGGCTGTGCCATCGGTTCGCGTCCGGTCGACCTGCATATCAAGGGCTTGCAGGCGATGGGGGCGGAAATCCATATCGAGCATGGCTATATCGAGGCCAAGGCCGACAAGCTCAAGGGCGCGCGCGTCTTCATGGATATTGTCACGGTAACGGGCACGGAAAACCTCATGATGGCGGCCGTCCTGGCAGATGGCGTGACGGTGTTGGAAAACGCGGCACGTGAGCCCGAGGTTGTGGACCTGGCGGAATGCCTGACCAAGATGGGCGCCAGGATTGAAGGCGCAGGCACCGACGTGATTACGGTGACGGGTGTTGCCAGCCTGCATGCGGCCAGCCATGATGTGGTCTGCGACCGGATTGAAGCGGGCACTTACATGGTGGCGACTGCCATGACCGGGGGAGAAGTCAAGCTCAATAATGCTCGCGCCGACCTCTTGGATGCCGTGATCGACAAATTGCGTGAAAGCGGCGCCGAAGTCGGATATGCCGGCAACAGCATTACCATACGGAGCGAGGGCGTGCTCAAGCGCAAAGGCGCGCTGAAATCGGTCAGCATCCGCACAGCGCCGCATCCGGCGTTCCCCACCGACATGCAGGCCCAATTCATGGCGCTGAATACCGTGGCGGACGCAGTGGCCACTGTGACGGAAACCATTTTCGAGAACCGTTTCATGCATGTGCAGGAGATGCAGCGCCTGGGCGCCAGTATCGAGGTCGAAGGCAATACGGCCATCGTGCGCGGCCGCGAGTTTCTCGAGGGGGCGACCGTGATGGCGACCGATTTGCGCGCTTCGGCCAGCCTGGTGCTGGCAGCGTTGGTCGCGCGTGGCGAAACGGTCATCGAGCGTATTTACCATCTGGACCGCGGCTACGAGCGGCTGGAAGAAAAACTGGGACAGCTGGGCGCACGCATCCAGCGGATAAAATAAAGCCCCGGCAGTCCAATAAACAAGAAAGACAGCAATGATTACTATCGCCCTTTCCAAGGGACGTATTTTTGAAGAAACCGTGCCGCTGCTGGCAGCAGCAGGGATTGCTGCGCTGGAAGACCCGGAAGCTTCGCGCAAGCTGATCTTGCCGACCAACCGCCCCGATGTGCGCCTGATCATCGTGCGGGCGACCGATGTGCCGACTTACGTGCAGTATGGCGCGGCCGATCTCGGGATCGCAGGCAAGGATGTGCTGGACGAGCACGGCGGCGAGGGTTTGTACCAGCCGCTGGACCTGAACATTGCGCGTTGCCGCATGATGGTCGCGGTGCGAGAGGATTTCGACTATTTCGGTTCCATTCGCCGCGGCGCACGCCTCAAGGTCGTGACCAAGTACGTCAAGACCGCGCGCGAGCACTTCGCTGCCAAGGGCATGCATGTCGACCTGATCAAGCTGTATGGTTCGATGGAGCTCGGGCCGTTGGTCGGTTTGGCTGATGCCATCGTGGACTTGGTCAGCACCGGCGGCACCCTGCGTGCCAACCACCTCAAGGCGGTGGAGGAAATTACCGACATCAGTTCTCGCCTCGTCGTGAACCAGGCGTCGCTCAAGCTCAAGCGCGACCAATTGCAGCCCATCATGGATGCGTTTGCCCAGGCCGTCGCGGCCAATCAATAACCAGGTTGAAATCATGAATATCAGATGTTTTTCTACAAGCGATGCAAGTTTTGATCAGGACCTGAAGGCCTTGCTTGCATTCGAGACCGCGCAAGACGACAAGATAGACAACGTAGTGGCGGATATCCTGCGCAATGTCAAAACCCGCGGCGATGCCGCCGTGCTGGAATATACCCAGCGCTTCGACCGGTTGGATGCGCAGTCCGCGCAATCCATGTCCCAGCTCGAAATCGGCAAGGCCGAACTGCACGCTGCCCTGGACGGCCTGCCTGCCGAGCAGCGCGAAGCCTTGCAGCAGGCGGCGCAGCGCGTTCGTGACTACCACGAGAAGCAACTGATGTCCTCCTGGACCTATACCGAGGAAGACGGCACTTTGCTCGGGCAGCAGGTCACGGCGCTGGACCGCGTCGGCCTCTATGTGCCCGGCGGCAAGGCGGCCTATCCTTCGTCCGTGCTCATGAACGCGATTCCTGCCAAGGTGGCGGGAGTGCAGGAGCTCATCATGGTCGTGCCTACGCCCGGCGGTGAAAAGAACCAGCTGGTTCTTGCCGCGGCGGCAGTATGCGGCGTCGACCGCGTCTTCTGTATCGGCGGCGCCCAGGCAGTTGGCGCGCTGGCCTATGGTACGGAAACCGTGCCGCAGGTCGACAAGATCGTCGGCCCCGGCAATGCCTATGTGGCGGCAGCCAAGCGCCGCGTGTTCGGCGTGGTCGGCATCGACATGGTGGCCGGCCCGTCTGAAATCCTCGTGATCTGCGACGGCAAGACCAATCCAGACTGGGTGGCGATGGATTTGTTCTCCCAGGCCGAGCATGATGAATTGGCGCAAGCCATCCTGCTGTCGCCCGATGCGGCGTTCCTCGATGCCGTACAAGCCAGTATCGAGAAACTGGTCGAGGAAATGCCGCGCAAGGAGATCATCCGTACTTCCCTGCAGAACCGCGGCGCCTTGATCAAGGTGAATGACCTGGAGCAGGCGGCGGAGATCGCCAACTATATTGCGCCCGAACACTTGGAGCTGTCGGTGGACGATCCGCTGGCATACAGCAAGAAAATCCGCCATGCAGGCGCCATCTTCATGGGGCGTGATACCTGCGAGGCCCTGGGAGACTACTGCGCTGGCCCGAACCACGTCCTGCCGACGTCCCGCACGGCACGTTTCTCGTCGCCGCTCGGTGTCTACGATTTCCAGAAACGTTCCAGCCTGATCATGGTGTCCAGCGCTGGCGCGCAAAAACTTGGACGCGTGGCGGCTACCCTGGCCTACGGCGAAGGCTTGCAGGCGCACGCCCGTTCCGCCGAATTCCGCTTGAAAGGCTGACCTTGAGCAAGTTCTGGAGTGCCATCGTGCATGAGCTGACGCCCTATGTTCCCGGGGAGCAGCCCAAGCTGACCAACCTGGTCAAGCTCAACACCAATGAAAATCCCTACGGCCCTAGCCCCAAGGTGCTTGCCGCGCTTGAAGCGGAGGCCGCCGACAGCCTGCGCCTTTACCCTGACCCGACCTCGGACAGGGTAGTGCAGGCGGTAGCGAAATTCTACGATGTGCCAGATACGCATGTATTTGTCGGCAACGGCTCCGATGAGGTGCTGGCGCATACTTTCCACGCGCTGCTCAAGCACGATGCGCCGATCTTGTTTCCCGACATCACCTACAGCTTCTACCCGGTATATTGCGGGCTGTATGGTATCGAGTACCAGACGGTCGCTCTGGACGGCGAATTCGAGATCAATGTGGATGATTACAAGCGCCCCAACGGCGGCATCATCTTTCCCAACCCGAATGCGCCGACCGGGCGCGGCTTGCCGCTTGCCGAGATTGAACGGCTCCTCAAGGCGAATACTGAATCGGTCGTGGTGATCGACGAGGCCTATGTCGACTTCGGCGCCGAGTCCGCGGTAGGGCTGGTCGAGCAATATCCCAACTTGCTGGTGACGCATACCTTGTCCAAGGCGCGTTCGCTCGCAGGCCTGCGCGTCGGTTATGCCATCGGCCAGCCGCATCTGATTGAGGCCTTGGTCAGGGTCAAGGACAGCTTCAACTCCTATCCGCTGGATCGTTTTGCGATCAGCGGCGCTGCCGCTGCGATTGAGGACCGGGCGTATTTCGAGGAAACCTGCCGCAAGGTGGTTGCGACCAGGGAAGCGCTGGTCAAGGAATTGCAAGCGTTGGGTTTTGTCGTCCTGCCTTCGGCTGCCAATTTCATTTTTGCCAGGCATGGCGAACGCAGCGGCGCTGAACTGGCCGCCGGTTTGCGCGAGCGCAGCATCATCGTGCGCCATTTCAGCAAGCCGGCCCGCATCAGCGATTTCTTGCGGATTACCATCGGCACGGACGCACAGTCGCAAGTGTTGGTTCATGCATTGAAAGAGATTTTAACCCCTTAAAACTGATGCATTTGACGTGCTATGGCATTGATTTGCCGATCAATTAAGAGAATACTGCACCATTACTTCCCTTAATCATTGGAAAAAATGTATCATAGCGCGGTCAGTACATCATAATTCTGTAATTAAAGCGGAGGAAGCATCGTGGCAAAACCATTAGTTCAAATGGCATTAGATTCACTAGATTTCGATCAGACTGTAGCGCTTGCTACGACTGTTGCACCACACGTTGATATTCTTGAAATCGGCACACCCTGCATCAAGTACAACGGTATCAAACTGCTGGAAACTCTGCGCGCAAAGTTCCCTAACAACAAGATCCTGGTTGACCTGAAGACCATGGATGCTGGCTTCTACGAAGCTGAGCCATTCTACAAGGCTGGCGCCGACATCGTGACCGTACTCGGTACTGCCGACATCGGCACCATCAAGGGCGTGATCGACGTTGCCAACAAGTACGGCAAGAAGGCACAGATCGACCTGATCAACGTGGCTGACAAGGCTGCACGTACCAAGGAAGTAGCCAAGCTGGGCGCGCACATCATCGGCGTTCATACTGGCCTGGACCAACAAGCTGCCGGTCAAACTCCGTTTGCCGACCTGGGCTTGGTTTCCGGCCTGAACCTGGGCGTGGATATTTCCGTGGCTGGCGGCGTAAAGGCGACTACTGCCAAGCAAGTGGTTGATGCGGGCGCGACTATCGTTGTTGCCGGTGCGGCTATCTACGGTGCTGCTGATCCTGCCGCTGCTGCCGCTGAAATCAGCGCCGCTGCCAAGGGTACACAAAGCAGTGGTGGCCTGTTCGGCTGGCTGAAGAAGCTGTTCAGCTAATTGAAGCTTGTTGCGGCATGCCTTCCGGCGTGCCGGCCGAGCTTGTCTGGAAACCGTTGCAAGACTGCGTGGACTGTTTTGCAACGGTTTTGATTTTATGACTCATGATTTTGAATGACTGCCATGCGTAACGCTGAAGTGAGCCGCAATACCCTGGAAACCAAGATTGCCGTTGCCATCAACCTGGATGGCACCGGGATATCCAAGTTGAATAGCGGGGTTGGTTTTTTCGATCATATGCTGGACCAGATCGCACGGCATGGCATGATGGACATCAATGTCGAATGTCAGGGCGACCTGCATATCGACGCGCACCACACCGTAGAGGATGTGGGCATCGCCCTGGGCCAGGCTTTCAGCAAGGCGTTGGGCGATAAAAAAGGCCTACGCCGTTACGCGCACGCCTATGTGCCGCTGGACGAGGCGTTGTCACGAGTCGTGCTGGATATTTCAGGACGTCCTGGGTTGGAGTTCAACGTGGAGTTTACCCGCGCGCGCATCGGCGAGTTCGATGTCGATCTGGTGCGTGAATTCTTCCAGGGGTTTGTCAATCATGCCGCCATTACGCTGCATATAGATAACCTGCGCGGCAAGAATGCCCACCACCAGGCAGAAACCATTTTCAAGGCGTTTGGCCGTGCTTTGCGCGCCGCAGTTGAACTCGACCCCCGTATGGTGGGTATAATGCCTTCAACTAAAGGCAGTTTATAGATATTTTCCGGTTTTCTACCGACCTACCATGACAGATATAGCCGTTGTTGATTATGGCATGGGCAATTTACGCTCCGTGTCCAAGGCGCTGGAGCATGTCGCCCCCAACCAGACCGTGATTGTGACCAGCGACCCGGCACAGATTGCCGCGGCCAAACGCGTCGTATTTCCCGGCCAGGGCGCCATGCCGGACTGCATGCGCGAGCTCGATGCCCGCGGCTTGCGCGCGGCTGTTATTGCCGCTGCTGCAGAAAAGCCGTTCCTGGGTATCTGCATCGGCCTGCAATTGTTGTTCGAGCATAGCGAAGAAGGCGATGCCGCCGGCCTGGGCATACTGAAGGGCAGAGTCAAGCGTTTTGCAGCGGCAGACATGCACGACGAGCACGGAGCAAAGCTCAAGGTGCCGCACATGGGCTGGAACCAGGTCTACCAGAGCCTGGAGCACCCGCTATGGCATGACGTTGCCGATGGCGAACGTTTCTATTACGTACATAGTTATTATGTCTCGCCAGATGATGCTGGTCTGGATGCGGGCTATAGTGAATACCCCAAGCGTTTCACCAGTTCTATCGCTCGCGGCAACCTGTTTGCCGTCCAGTTTCACCCGGAAAAAAGCCACGACGCGGGCCTTAAGCTTCTTTCAAACTTCGTCCGATGGGACGGGGTGTTTTAATCGTTTAATTTGTCAATATCATGCTGATTATTCCTGCTATCGACCTGAAAGACGGTCATTGTGTTCGTTTGAAACAAGGCTTGATGGAAGATGCTACCGTATTTTCCGAAGACCCCGGCGCCATGGCCCGGCACTGGGTTGACCAGGGCGGCAAGCGCTTGCATCTGGTGGATTTGAATGGCGCTTTCGCAGGCAAGCCAGTCAATGAGGGCGCTATCAAGGCGATTGTGAAGGCGGTGGGCAATGACATTCCCATCCAACTCGGTGGCGGTATCCGCGACCTGGATACGATAGAGCGCTACCTGGATGATGGGATCAGCTACGTGATTGTGGGGACTGCCGCGGTCAAGAGCCCGGGTTTCCTGCACGAGGCTTGTTATGCGTTCCCGGGGCAGATCATGGTGGGCCTGGATGCCAAGGATGGCAAGGTCGCTGTGGATGGTTGGTCCAAGCTGACCGGTCATGACGTGATCGACCTTGCCAAGAAATTCGAGGATTATGGCGTCGAAGCTGTGGTGTATACCGATATCGGCCGAGACGGCATGCTGACAGGCGTCAATATTGAAGCGACCGTGGCCTTGGCGCAGGCGCTGACCATTCCGGTGATTGCCAGTGGCGGCGTGACCAACCTGGATGACGTGCGCCGTCTTGCCGAGGTCGAAAGCGAAGGCGTGATTGGCGCCATTACAGGCCGTGCAATTTACGAAGGTACGTTGAATTTTACCGAAGCCCAGACGCTTGCGGACGAGCTGAGCCGGATATGAGCTTAGCCAAGCGCATTATTCCCTGCCTGGATGTCACTAACGGCCGCGTGGTCAAGGGTGTCAATTTCCTGGAGTTGCGTGATGCGGGCGATCCGGTGGAAATTGCGCGCCGGTATGACGAGCAGGGCGCCGATGAGCTGACCTTCCTTGATATTACTGCCAGTTCGGATAACCGTGGCCTCATCCTTGGCATCATCGAGCAAGTGGCCTCGCAGGTGTTTATCCCGCTGACGGTGGGCGGCGGGGTGCGCGAGGTGGAAGATGTACGCCGCCTGCTCAATGCCGGCGCTGACAAAGTCAGCATCAATACGGCGGCCGTAACCAACCCGCAGCTGGTGGCGGATGCCGCGGCTCGTTTCGGGTCGCAGTGCATCGTGGTGGCGATTGATGCCAAGCAGGTGGGTGATCACTGGGAAATCTTTACCCATGGCGGGCGCACCCCTACTGGCCTGAATGCCGTTGACTGGGCGCGTAAAATGGTCGAGCTCGGCGCCGGGGAATTGTTGGTGACCAGCATGGATCGCGATGGTACCAAGATGGGCTTCAATCTCCCGCTTAACCGTGCAATCAGCGAAGCAGTGGATGTGCCCATCATCGCGTCCGGCGGTGTTGGCAATCTGGTGCACCTGGTCGAAGGCGTCAGGGAAGGGGGCGCTGATGCGGTACTGGCCGCCAGCATCTTCCATTATGGCGAATATACGGTGCGCCAAGCCAAGGAATACATGCGCGAGCAAGGAATAGAGGTGCGCTTATGAGCGAGTCGTGGCTAGATAAGGTAAGCTGGACGCCAGATGGCCTGGTGCCCGTGATCGCACAGGAAGCCGGTACGAACAAAGTATTGATGTTCGCTTGGATGAACCGCGAAGCGTTGCGCCTCACGGCGGAAACGGGTCAGGCGGTGTACTGGTCGCGTTCTCGCGGCCGCCTTTGGCACAAGGGCGAAGAATCCGGCCATGTGCAGAAGGTGCACGAAATCAGGCTGGATTGCGACGAGGATGTCATCCTTATCTTGGTTGAGCAGGTAGGCGGTATTGCATGCCATACTGGCCGCCACAATTGCTTCTTCCAAAAGTTGGAGCAGGATGATTGGGTCACTGACCAGGCTGTCATCAAGAATCCCGAGGATATTTATCACCATGAGTGATGTGCTGGACAGGCTTGCTGAACTGTTGGAACAGCGCAAGGGCGCAGATCCGCAGTCATCTTACGTTGCCAGGCTGTATGCCAAGGGCACGGATGCCATTTTGAAGAAAATTGGCGAAGAGGCGGCTGAAACCATCATCGCCGCCAAGGACGGGGATGCGGAAAAGATAGTGTATGAAACCGCCGATCTCTGGTTCCATAGCTTGGTCATGCTGGCGCATGCCGGCCTGGGCCCTCAAGACGTGCTGCGGGAGCTCGCAAGGCGCGAGGGCTTGTCGGGGCTTGAGGAAAAAGCCTCCCGTCCGGTAGAGTAACGAATAAGCGTTTTTGAATTGAATGGAATATCGATGAGTGCTGATTGTATTTTCTGTAAGATAGTGGCGAATGATATTCCTTCAAGCAAGTTCTATGAGGATGAAGAGGTTATTGCGTTTCACGACATTCGTCCGATTGCCCCGGTACACTTCCTGATAGTGCCCAAGGGCCATGTGGAAAGCTTGGCGGGCTGCGATGCTTCGCACCAGGCGCTGCTGGGGAAGATATTGTTATTGGCGCCCAAGCTCGCTGCCCAGTTAGGCTTGAAAGGATTCCGCACCATGATCAATACCGGGCGTGAAGGCGGGCAGGAAGTATTTCATTTACACATCCATGTATTTGGTGGTGGCGACACCTTACCAAAGATTTAAAATTAGGAGAGCTGGTGATGGGTTCATTCAGCATTTGGCATTGGTTGATCGTACTTGCAATCGTGGTGCTGATTTTCGGTACCAAGCGCTTGCGTAATCTTGGCAGCGATGTCGGCGGAGCCGTCAAAGGTTTCAAGGAAGCAGTCAATGAAGGCAAGTCTGGCACGGCCGCGCTTGATGACGATGTCAAGGGGCAGACTGTAGAGAACGACGTCAGGCAAAAGGAAAAGCAGTAGACTGAACGGGCCTGCCTGTGTTTGATATTGCCTTTTCTGAGCTGGTCGTCATTGGGATCGTGGCACTTGTGGTCATCGGGCCAGAAAAGCTGCCCAAGGTTGCCCGCACGGTGGGCCTGTTGTTGGGCAGGGCGCAGCGCTATGTCAATAACGTCAAGTCGGACATCAGCCGCGAATTGCGTTTCGAGGAGCTGCAGCGATTGCAGGCAGACATCCGGGATGCCGAGTCGGCTTTTAAGCAGGCTGGTACCGATATAGAGCAGGAAATGCAGAAAATAGCTTCTCCTGGTCAGGAAAGTCCAGATTCGGAACCTCGGATCTCTGGCCAGAATACGGACGACGCCTTACAAGATCGCGGCAGGCCAGATTGAATACCCCTTCAGATACCTTCGTCTCGCACCTGATCGAGCTGCGGGACCGTTTGTTGCGCATCATTATCGGCATCGTGCTGATTACGCTGGTCCTGTTTCCGTTCGCCAACGACATCTACCACTTCCTGGCCCGGCCTTTGTTGCAGAGCCTGCCTGTCGGCGGGCAGATGATTGCGACCGATGTCACGACGCCATTCTTCGTACCCATGAAAGTGGTGTTGCTGGCGGCATTCATGCTGTCCCTGCCTCATACCCTTTACCAGATATGGGCATTTGTCGCCCCAGGGTTGTATACGCATGAAAGGCGCCTAATCGGGCCGCTTGTGTTTGCTAGCACCATGTTGTTCCTGGTTGGAATGGCGTTCGCTTATTTTCTGGTATTCCCCGTCGTATTCGGCTTCATTACGCACACCGCACCCGCAGGGGTGGCGGTCATGACGGACATCGGCAAATACCTGGATTTTGCCATTACCCTCTTTATTGCCTTCGGATTGGCATTTGAAGTGCCGGTCGCGGTTGTATTGCTGGTGAGCGCTGGTATCGTCAGTGTCGCATCCTTGCGCGAGGCCCGCTCATATGTGATTGTCGGGGCGTTCGTCATTGGCGCGATCTTCACGCCGCCCGACGTGATTTCCCAGGTGATGCTGGCCGTGCCGTTATGGGTGCTGTATGAGGCTGGCATCCTGGTGGCGAGCATGATCCAGAGAAAAAGCCAGCAACAGCTACATTGATGCGGCTGCCGGCCCGGTGGGAAGCTGGCTATCCCTCATTCGCGGCTGTTGGCAAGCTGAGGGGTGGGGCGCTTGCCGATGACGATGGGCAATACCAGTTCGTTCTGGTTGCGCGCAACCTTGATCAGCACTTTCTTTTCAGGCTTCAGGTTGGAGATCACGTTCAGCATCGTGGAGCTGTCGATAACCTCCCGGCCATCGATCTCCAGCAGGATATCGCCAGGGCGCAGCCCGGCCTTGTCTGCGGGGCTTCCGCGCACTACGCCTGCTACCAGTGATCCGCGCACTTGCTTCAGGCGGAATGATTCCGCCAGTTCGGGCGTAATGTCCTGTGCTTCTATGCCGATCCAGCCGCGGGTCACGCTGCCTTGGCGGATAATCTGTTCCATGACTTGCTTGACCAGGCTCACAGGAATAGCGAAGCCTATCCCCATGGATCCGCCGCTGCGGGAATAAATCGCGCTATTGATGCCTACCAGGTTGCCTTCGGTATCGATCAGGGCGCCTCCGGAATTGCCGGGGTTGATCGGCGCATCTGTCTGGATGAAGTTTTCAAAGGTATTGATGCCAAGATGGCTGCGGCCAAGCGCGCTGATAATGCCTTGCGTGACGGTTTGCCCGACGCCGAAGGGATTGCCGATGGCGAGTACGACATCGCCCACGCTGATATTGCCGGGTTGTGCAAACGTGATGGCCGGCAGGTTGCGGACATTGATCTTGAGCACGGCAAGATCGGTTTCGGGATCGGTGCCCACGATACGGGCAGGGAAGGTCCTGCCGTCCGGCAACGCGACCTCGATCTCGTCAGCGGATTCAATGACATGGTGATTGGTCAGGATCAGGCCCTGGCTGTTGACGATGACGCCCGATCCCAGGCTGTTCTCGCGCTGGCTTTGCTGCTCGTCCAACTGGTCGCCGAAAAAGTGGCGGAACAAGGGGTCATCCATAAAAGGATTGCCCATGGGCTGATTGGATTTTTTCGAGGTGAAGATGTTGACGACGCTGGGCATGGCCGCCTGGGCTGCCTGGCGGTAGGACCCTGGCTGGGCCTGGCCGGCGTCGCTGTAAGTGGGCGCTTCCTTAACGGCGGCAACGGGCTTGTCGTTCAAGGGAAGCAATTGCGGGTAAAACAACTGCACCACAAAAAGAGCAGCAAGACTGATGGTGACTGTCTGTGCAAAAATAAGCCAGAGTTTGCGCATGTTGGTTTCGACGTGGTGCGAGTCTAAATGTTGGAGAGTGTAAATGAAGCTGAAAGAACTGGTTGATTATACCGGACAATTCCTTGAGGTTGAGCGCTTCAAAGATTATTGTCCGAATGGCCTGCAAGTGCAGGGGTGTGGTGAAGTCAATAAGCTGGTAACGGGCGTAACAGCCAGTCTGGCCTTGCTCGATGCGGCACAGGAAGCTGGCGCCGATGCCATATTGGTACACCATGGTTATTTCTGGCGCAATGAATCTCCAGTCGTCACAGGCGTCAAGCATGCGCGCTTGAAGTTCTTGTTGCAGCATGACATCAGCCTGCTTGCATACCACTTGCCGCTCGATGCCCACAAGGAACTTGGTAACAACGCGCGGCTAGGCCAAATCATGGGCATAACGCTGGAAGGGTGGGCTGGCGACCAAGGATTGATCGCGTATGGCGCCCTGCCGGCTGAAGCTACATTGGGAGCATTTTCTTGTGCGCTGGCAAACCAGTTGCGCCGTACCCCGCAGGTGTTCGGCGACTTAGAAAGAAAAGTGCGCCGCGTCGCTTGGTGTAGCGGCGGTGCACAAGGCTATTTCGAGATGGCAATCAGTCTTGGCGTAGACCTTTACATCAGCGGAGAGGTGTCCGAGCAGATATTTCATCTGGCACACGAAACGGGAGTGGCCTACATCGCCGCGGGACACCATGCGACGGAACGTTATGGGATAGAGGCGCTGGGGATGCATCTGGCAGAAAAGTTTGCATTGGAGCATGAGTTTATCGATATTGAAAATTTAATATAACTTGATGATTATTAAGTTAAAAATAAACATTATCTTTCATTTTGTCCGCACTTTCTGTACAATCTTGCCCTTACTTTGACCGGTTGTGTGCATGATCCGGCTGAAAGCTTTCTTTATTCCCTGGCAGAGTTCTATCCATCCTGCTGGGCATTCTTCAAGTGAGATAATGAATTATGATGACCTTGTATTCCGGTACTACCTGTCCTTATAGCCATCGTTGCCGTATTGTGCTGTTCGAAAAGGGCATGGATTTCCAGGTGATAGATGTGGATATGGCAAACAAGCCGGAAGACTTGGCCGTGATCAATCCGCATAACACGGTGCCTGTGCTGGTTGAGCGTGACTTGGTGCTCGAGCAGGCCAATATCATCAACGAATATATCGATGAGCGCTTCCCGCATCCGCAATTGATGCCGGCCGACCCCGTGATGCGCGCCCGCGCCCGCTTATTCCTGCATAACTTCGAAGAGCAGCTGTTCAGCCATATAGACGATATCGAGTCTGGAAATGCCAAGGCTGCGGACAAGGCGCGCGCGACGATACGCGACAACCTGACCCAGATCGTTCCCTTGTTCAGCCGCCAGGAATACATCCTGGGCGACGAGTTTTCCATGCTGGATGTCGCCATCGCCCCGCTGCTCTGGCGCTTGGGCCATTACGGTATCGAGCTGCCGAAGCAAGCCGCCCCTTTACTTAAGTATGCGGAACGTATATTCTCTCGCCCGGCTTACATCGAAGCGATGACGCCCTCCGAAAAAGCGATGCGGAAATAGGTGGTCCAATGAGCGCAATTACCTCGACCAAGCCATATATGGTGCGCGCTATTCACGAGTGGTGCACGGATAACGGATTGACGCCGCATTTGCTGGTTGTCGTCAATGCGCAAACGATAGTGCCCATGGCCTATGTGAAGGACGGGCAGATAGTGCTGAATATTAATTACAGCGCTACAAAAAGTTTGCATATTGGAACAGATGCTGTTACATTCTCAGCCCGTTTCAATGGTGCATCGAATGAGCTGTATGTGCCGATGAGTGCGGTGCGAGGAATTTTTGCTCGCGAGAATGGACAAGGCATGTTTTTCGAAGAGGATTCTCCAGATATGGATCCCGATGAAAAAGGTGCTCAAGGCGGTGAGGCGAGTATTGGGAGTTCGCCTGATGCGCCGGTGGTAAAAAAGCCATCATTAAGGGTGGTGAAGTAGTAATAAAAGTTTCAGTTGTGCCGGATTAGCTCAGTTGGTAGAGCAGCGCACTTGTAATGCGAAGGTCGTCAGTTCGATTCCGACATCCGGCACCATTTCTTTTTGAAAATGCGTTTGACACTAAGTCAAAATATACGCATAATCCCGGGTTCTGTTTGGAGGGGTGGCCGAGTGGTTAAAGGCGACGGACTGTAAATCCGTTCTCTCAGAGTACGAAGGTTCGAATCCTTCCCCCTCCACCAGCATAGAATTTGGGGCCAGGGCATAGATTTCTGGTTAGATGTGCGGGTGTAGCTCAGTTGGTAGAGCACTTGCCTTCCAAGCAAGATGTCGCGAGTTCGAACCTCGTCGCCCGCTCCATTTAAAATTCAGAATTTAAGAAAAATGCCCATGTGGCTCAGTGGTAGAGCACTCCCTTGGTAAGGGAGAGGTCGCGGGTCCGATTCCCGCCATGGGCACCATTTGGTGCTTGGATATTAAACGCACTCATTAACTTGATAAAGTCGGTTAAAGGAAACGGAAATGGCAAAAGGTAAATTTGAGCGGACGAAGCCGCACGTAAACGTAGGGACGATTGGACACGTTGACCACGGCAAGACCACACTGACAGCTGCGATCACCACCGTATTGACCAAGAAATTTGGTGGCGAAGCCAAGGACTACTCCCAGATCGACAACGCGCCGGAAGAAAAGGCTCGCGGCATCACCATCAACACCTCCCACGTAGAATACGAAACAGAGACTCGTCACTACGCTCACGTTGACTGCCCAGGCCACGCCGACTACGTCAAGAACATGATTACCGGCGCAGCCCAAATGGACGGCGCTATCCTCGTCGTCTCCGCTGCTGACGG
>NZ_JBJQIJ010000006.1:0-222213 GCF_045984385.1 Methylobacillus draconifructus | reverse complement strand
GCAATTACAAGCTGCTGTTCCTAATGGGTTATACCAGACATTAGAGCAAGCACCATTGGCGCTAAACATCAACTTTGTAATCCGACCAACAGAGCTTCCTTGACCTTTCCAGCTACCGGATTGGCAAGCTAGTCAAAAAAAACAGCTTCGAAGATGGCTTGATAACCAAGTGTTGGCCACGTACAAGGATTAACGAAAAAAGCCCATATAGCAGGCCCTGCTGTATTGGTAACGCCAAAAGAATTTGTCCCACCACAAACATTTACTGTTTTTAACATTGCTTTGGCAGATTGAGAAGGTAAAGCACCACCGCAATCAGATGCGGAAAAATTGAATGAATATGTACCAGGCCCAGAAAAGCCATATGCAATGTTTTTACTGCAAGTTGTTATTCGATTTGCAATACGTTTCCAGCTACCGGATTGGCAATCACATCAAGCCCATGCAAGAAATTGACCCTCCTGAAACAGACCATGAAGCTCCCGTAGGCACAATCACTCCGCTGGCTGTATTTCTTACACAAACCCCATTGTCATGCGAAGGCTGAACGACCGTAATACCTCCGATCTTAATTGTGAGTGTTTGCCCCGTGCAGAGTCCCATCTGAGTACACGATATTTGAATTGGCTTCCCGGTTGAGTTTGATCCGTTTAGCGGAATATCCAACCACGTTTGACCTTGGCCAACTCCTTGACCTTTCCAGCTACCGGATTGGCAAGCTAGTCAAAACACGTTGCCTCTGCCCAGGCGCTTACATTACCGCACGAGTTGGTATTGAGATACCAATTACCAGTTTGATAATAGATGCTTGATCTGGCGCCACAGTATAAAGATGCTCCCCCCAAGCCGGAACCGACAACTGATAACATGCAAAGCTTGTGAGGGCCTAAATTGACGACTTGGTTTGAAGTGGTATTCGAAGCATATTTCGTTTGCCTCAAAAAATTCATTTGCCCAGACCAGCTACCGGATTGGCAATTCAGCGAAGCTCCATCCACGTGGTATTAGACATTAAGTGCATAGATACTCGATACATCGCACGGGGAGGAATGATTGCATTGACGTTATGGTTATCATATGCACCTGTGAGTTCGTGCTGCTCGACTGCAATCATCATGCCGCCTACGGATATACTGTAATAGGCCCCAGAACTTGATGAGCCACCAGATACACTTATGCTTATTGCTCTGCCGGTGTTGTTTAAATAGTCAACATTAAAAGCACGTGATGCTGTCACATTCTGCCAAGTTTGACCATGCCCAATTCCTTGCCCAACCCAGCTACCGGATTGGCAAGACTATAGTCCCCATTCCGAAACCGTAAATCTGCCTGACCCACAGCCGTATGGATTTGAGGTTATAGAGTATGTTGATCCATTTGGTACAACAAATGAGAAAGACCCTACCTTACTACCTGTATCCATTGTGATACCAATAGAAGCAACTGCAATTCCATCAACCGTTGCATTCCCATTAATTCTATTTCCACATGTACCACCGACACCGTTAAAACCGTAGGCGGTCACAAAAACAAGGCTTCCAGAATTATTTACTCGGGTTGAAGACCCAAAATATGTCTGCTGAAATATGAATCGTCCAGTTGTAGATCCTGATGACTTCCAGCTACCGGATTGGCAAGACAGTATCAAACCAGTAGCGTCGCGGGCTACAAGGCCATTTGTTGCACAAACACTTCCTTCAGCGACGATATCGTTGACCTGAATTTTGCCCAGGGCAACTGTATTTGGAACGGTAAGATTGCCTGCGTCATCGATCATGAGTGCGACCCATGCAGAGCCATTGCAGGAATATGGGATGGGCTTGGTACCGACTGTAGGTGCGGTGATCAACCTGGTCTGCCAGATAGTAGACATAGTGCATGCAGGTAGACCTGCAGCCGTGCCCACAGGATCCTTCCAATACGCGCTACCTTGTTGCTGCCAGGTGCCATTTTGGCAAGACAGCACATCACCATTAGCCGTTGTAGCCAGCGCGCCAATATCAGGGCATGCAGCACCAGATATGGCCACCAGCAGGTTCTCGATGGATTGATTACCCATATTAAGGTTGCCAGTCATAGGGCGAGTGCCATCACGGCGCAAATATGCACTGAGATCCAGAGCGGAACCTTCACCAACACGCATTGCCAGGATGCCAGTTACAGCGCCTGCTGGATTCGCTGAGGTCCAACCACCAGCCTTACCATTGATCGCAGCTGGAGTACGAGTGCTGCCACCACCATCAGCGCCGATCGCATTGATCGCCTGGCCTAGCAGTGTTGCGTCGACCTGGTTGTCGATTGGATCCCTCATAGGTGTGGAGGTATAAGCCAGGCCTGCAATATTGCAATCCGTAGTGCAGGTAGCCGGTGATTTATTGATTGTGAAGTTGTAAGTGCCGCCATAGAAAGTATTGGCGTTGAAACCAGACTCCATGTAGCCGAGTGTTTTCAGCTCAGCCACCGTGGGGGCATGCGTATTAGCAACGCCTGCTACAGCGGTACCATCAACAATTGCGTTGAAGTTTGCCAGGGCATAATTGTAGAGCCCCTTGCCGGCTACCTTCATCTGCTCACCCTGGGATTTGGCCAGGGCCATGCGCAGCTCTTGTGCATCTTCCCTGATTTTAAGAGCGACCATGAGGGTCATGATGATTAAAACAATGCCGACTTCGACGAGCGTGAAGCCTTGCTGTTTGGATGCTTGTGAATACTTGTTCATGGCCTATTTCCAATGATTGAACATGCTTGGGTTATCGAGTAAGTGCTTTCGGAAACTACGCGCTTACGGAAACACTCACCGGGCATGGCGTGAACCATACCCGCGGGGGCTAAGTGTTGATCGCTGTCTTGAGGTTGGACCCAATCTTGAATACCACGCGATTGGACGCGGGCAGCTTGATCCGCTCGCCAGTTTTGGGATTGCGACCCAATCGAGCCTTGGTACGCTGCAAATTGAAGGCGCCAAAGCCTGTAATGCGGATTTCCTCGCCCCGTCGCAATGCCTTGGTAACTGCACTGGTAAAAGAATCTATGGCCAGGCGCGCAGAGGTAGTGCTAATTCCAGCGTCCTGAGCCAAGATGATGGCAAGCTCGTTTTTGGTCATACGTTCTCCTATACTATGCTTATCGAATACTACATAAGCAATTCTAATGGGAATATATGGTAAGTCAAGGGATAAAACGGGACACGCCATGCCCGGTAAAGATTTAAGTGGATTTTCCCTAACGCTTAAAGACTGAGCGTGGTTTTACTGGCGGCCTAAATAGGGAGTTGACGTCGAGCTTATAGATTCTTCGCTCTCCGGCGAATTGCAAATCATAGCTATCATTCACAATGATCATGTCGATGTAATTTTCAAAGAACCTGGCAAACTTGTTGATCTTGGCCACGGGCAAGCCGGTAATTTGAAGACCATCCCGTTCATCCAGGACAAAGTCTTTGGTGTCACCCAGGATGATGAGCCTGGAACTAGGGCTCAAGTTAGTCATGATTTTGTGTAGATCCACATTGGTCATGCCTGGCAGTACCAGCACAGTTTGATTGCTTTGCCTACCCACCAGCGGTTCCCAGGCAAATGGAAGAATGCAGTTGGCTGGCGCATCTTTAAATAATGGCGCAATGACTTCATCCTTGAAGCCAGCCAGCTCACACCCAATACGGGTTACAAAGAATGTGGTCGTGGAATTCCGCTTGGCATGCGATATGAACTTGGCGATGGCGGGCACAATGTCCGCCAGTGGCCTTGTCTTTACATTGAAGTCCTTGGTAGGGATGCCATAGGATCGGCCAGAAACGCCCTCGCCTACTCCATATGCAGCCGAAAATTCTTCTTTGGCGAACGCTGCAGCACCTTTGCCATGCCTGCCAGCCTGATTGGATCCAAATACAAAAGATACAGAATTGGAGGCCAGGTTGATTTTGATCATGGTGAGAGTTAGGGTCTTGGGCTGGATTTCTGAGACACGTTCTGATCTTGCTCAAGCGAGGACAGTACATAACCGCCCTCCGAGCCAGGCTTGTGAATGACGTCAAATCTGATCGTGCCCACCTCGAAGTACATGTAGTCAACGGCGCCTTCCAGCTCGACAGCTTCCAGCTCACTTTCAACAATACCTGTGGTTCTGTTCAAGGTAGCAGGCAGTTCATTTTCCTGAGTGGCGTTGCCAAGCACCAAAACGCCTTTGATATTTTCCATTGCACCAATTCCGAAGTTAGATGATGCTTTTATTATACCATATAGGAGATGTAGTTATTTTGGAGCTGGCCTATCGGTATTTCTCAGGTGACTGGGGATGCTCATGCCGAAATCTTCATATACGCTGACAATAACTTTGGTGGCCATCTCATATAACCCAGGGGCGCCCTCAGTTAGAAACTCCAGCAACAATGCCTTTTCTTGGATGTACTTCTGCGCGAACCGCCTATCAAGCTCCATTATCTTGCTGGTGTTGGAGATCACATCTGCCAGCTTGATGGACTTGCCATCAGGAGAAGCCAGGGCGTAGTGCTGCCTGTCAATTTCCATCCTGACGGCTCGATTGCCATCCGAAGGCCTGGAGATATCTGTAACCTCAAGAACCAGCTTCTGCACGCGTTCGCCAAAAAGAGCATGGATCTCATTTTGAATGAAAGCAGCATTCCGTCCAGCACCATCATCCTGAGTGTCTTCGACAACATCATGAAGCAAGGCGGCGATCAAAACGTCTTCATCTTGAGTCACACCCGAAAGGATGTTCATCACTTCGATCGGGTGAACGATGTAGGCGTCACCAGTGTATTTGCGCACCTGGCCAACCCCGATGTTGGTCTTCACGTGGGAATGGCTGGTGTTTGCATAAACAAGGGCACTAAATAAGCGATCGCTAAACAATCTGGTCATGCTCACCCTTTTACAGCCTTTTCCCCGAGTTCTTCCAGGAAGGCAAACGCCTCTTGTATTTCTGGGTCGCTTGTTTCCTGTTTGACGCGATCAAAATAATGATTGGAAAGCGCGGTCGAGAGCTTCAGGCACTCCAAGGGAGGAACACCTGTCAGTACAGTCTTCAACACCTCCAAACGCTGTTCAAACTGGCTGGCCGCATTCACACCATTGGCGCCGGCGCCCAAACCGCCAGTCGCACTAAACACTTCATTATCATTTTCCATAATTTCTCCTTTAATATATCACATACGCATTTATGCTAGGCTCAACAGGGTGTGACGTCAAGGTAGTTTTTAGGCGCTCTGCCTACCAAATAGATGCCCTTTGAGAACATCAGCAAGCCTGATCTTTAAATCCCCCTTGTGGTGGATCACAGTGTCATCCTGTTCTCTATAGGTGCGAATTTTGTCACCACGCATCCCAGATCCAACTTTATTTCTACGCTCACAATTCTCGATATCAGAATCTCGACCAGCCAAGGTATCAATCACCCTTTGCTGCAATACCGCCCAGGCCTGCGCCCTGCTTTGATGTTGTGACCTGGTATCAATCCTTACGCGGATATTGGTCGGCTTGTGCACCAGGGTGACTGCAGACTCGGTTTTATTGCGATGTTGTCCACCAGGCCCAGATCCACGCTGGGTAAACTCTTGAACATCGCTTGGATTGATAACATATGCGCGCGCCGGTTCATCATTCATCACGGCAACAGTCACTGTTGACGTATGGACACGCCCTTTACGTTCAGTAGGTGGGATTCGCTGCCAGCGATGGCCGCCAGATTCGGCGAGAAGTGGACGTACCGATTTCTCAGGTCCGTCTAAGGTAAGGATTCAGCCGAAGGACTGTTCTTGGTGGGAATGTTTAATGCCATGGTTTTCTGCATACTTGGCGTAGATGCCAGCCTGCTTGGCCACCAGCAATTTTGCGTCTTTGCCGCCCTCCCCAGGACGGATTTCAATACGAATTTTCATTTGAACAACCTCCATTAAATTAAAACTAGGTAATTAAGGCCTCCCAAGCTTTCTCAAATTCAGGATGCCAGGTGGGAGCTCTCCCAATGCCGGCTGTTCCTGCGCCGACACTTTGTCCAACAATCTAGCGAGCCTGGTATTTGCCTGGCTGCCATCATGCTGACCAATAATCAAATCAGCCCCATAGAACCGATTTATGAATTTCGCTACTGCTGCAGATCTTGAGGCCCCTACCTCACAATGAACCATGATGGCATAGGCATCCTGGCTGTCAGCTACCATCTCGGTGAATGCGAGTATTTTCTTGGCGTCATTATAATCGCAATATTCATTGCCATTGATCATGATGCGCCTGCCCGATTCATGCCCCACCAGGAGATCAGGGACATCAGTTACTTCCAAACCTGCCATCGACTCGTTCACATCATCAAATTCAAGTCGCAGGATGCCTTGAAATTCAATGCGTCTTAAGTTCGCCTGCTTGGCGCCACTATTGGTAATCGATATGGCAAAAGTAGGCTTTGTTGCCCTGAAAGCACATGCGTCCCTTTGCCCAAGAAATTGGACTTCAGTAATCACGGATTCATGCGCCGTGGTCGGTGATAGTTTTCAACCATAGTGATCGATGCCTTGGGGTTATTTCTTGCAATCCGGTCAATTTCAAATTCACAGACAATGCTCAGGTATTCTGGATCCTGCAGATTATCGACCACGTCAACAATGACTTCCTGTCTGGTCAGGTATGGTGTGCCATATCGATGATAGTTGCGCTTACTTTTAATAGCATCCATCAACAAGCTATAAGCAGATACCGTAAACGGTTGATCAAATCCGGAGATTTCAAATTTTGAATGCGGGCTAGCATCCAGCATTGCTTGAATTTCTTCAATATCTTCCGAAAATACTGTGGTCCCGAATGTGCCTTTGATAGGGCTAACATGGCTCATCTTCAGATAATAGCCATCTTCTAATTCCAACAGCGCTCCACACTCTTGAGAGATGAAATCCCTGGCAGTTTCAAAAAGTGGATTTGATTCGTCACCACTCTCAACAATATCAAGGTAACCTAAAATACGCTCCGTAAACACTTCCATAAGCAAGGTGCCATATTTGTTATTGCTTAATTTGCTAGCATCTATCAAATTTTGTGCATACCGCCTAATTGGGAGGTTGTACCATATGTTGGGGACCAGCACCTTAGCGCCGCTTACCTTGCTCTGGAACAGAATGTTGGCATTTTTGAAGTCATCGAGTGGCTTGAAGAGCTCATCACACGGCAATGATTGCATGAAAGTTGGTTTTTGCTCGGCTTGCATTTTAGAACTCCAGGTGTAATTTGTTACCAGATGCGACCTGAGTGCCTTTAAGCAGTAGGTCGAGGGACTTTTGGGCATGGACAAGGTTTTTCATACCAACGACGAATATTTGGTTGTTCCCAACATCACTTTTCTCTGCCAATTCCAGCATCTGGCCAGAAAGCTCTTGAATGACTTCCAGGGCACTCTCGATGAGCACTGGTGAGTTGTTTTTTATGTAAACAGGTACTTCAGCAGTGACAAGCTCGCTAAGCATCTTAGCCACGCTAATTTCTTCTGAATAGCTGCTCTCTATGTCGACCTGGCCAACGCTTCTTGAAGTCAGCTCAAAGTTTGCAGCTGAACCAGCTTTCAAAAGGGTTTGCGGGTCGTCACTTTGGGAATAGACGGTGGCAGAGGCAACCGCTGGCGCCTCTAAAATTGCAGAAAAAATGGTGTCACCTTGCTCATAAGCAATCAAGACATAATCAAGCTTCTCTGGATCCATGATGCTGAGCCTGACCAGATCGCCCAAGCTGTCATCCTTGATGATGCGCTGGTAGACCGTTGAACCACCGATTGCCGTTGGTTGTTGACCATCAAGCTCTAGCACAACTTCGACGATTTCACCTTTGAGCTCTGGGGTAATATCAGACAGTTGCGACACCCCCATAAAGTTGGCTATCCCACGAATCCTGGCAACAACTCCAAGGGAGTCTGTAAGGCGCAATGCAAAATCATGGTTCATGGGGGAAATCCCGCAACTTTAAATGATGCTTATATTATACCTACTTCGCAGTATATTTCAAGATACAAAGTTTTAAGTATTACAATTCAACAAGATAGCAACCACCCAATGTAATTAATATTTCTATCATCTCTGAATTAAATGAAAAAAAACCACACCCCGAAAGGTATGGTTTTCAAATTTTATCGGAAAGCTGGTCTGCGTGATTTCAAGTTGTTTGGCTTCACTTCTTGCCCTTGCATCCAGTGCTTATTGGTTTGCACGTGACCCTGACGTACGAACTTGGCAATTGCTTCCCTAAATTCGCCGTAATGGAATCCATCTGCCTTGCGGATAATGTAACCTTCAACGCTATCCCAGTCTGAATCTTGCCACAGTGCCTGGATCAATTTCTCATCGTACAAGCCATCATAAAGCAATGGCACTGACGTGATACCAAAGAGCTCAAACCATTCAATGGTCTCATCCCAGGATAGGCAAAAGTTACGCTCATTCCAGATGGAGAATCCCTGGAAATAACTCTCCAGGTTTTCATACACTATTGAATGTTGTGCATACAGATTCTCCCCACAGATACGCCACTGCTCTGGGATGTCGGCGGCAATGCTTGCCCAGAACCCTTTTACCCAGGATCTCGATGGGTGATTGCGACTGTCGACGCTACGGGCATGAATATGATCACGATACATGGAAGTGTTCTCACCATCCATCTTGACCGTCACAATGACCCGCTGCCCTTCAAATTGCTTCATGTTGGGCATCATTCGGTCGTCATCATTCATCCCAGGTGACCAGGGCACGTGATGTGTCCTTGGGTATTTGGCATAGTGTGTGAAATCACCCAACTTGCCACCCTTGGCCAGGATCTTCTGGACACTCTCATCATAGAAGAGCTCTCCCCGTAACCTGGTTCCATTCGGCATGATGGGGTTACCCCACTTGTCATATACCTGGTCTACGTAGAGGTGTGGTGGCAAAACAATCCGCCTGATACCACATGCTTCACGGACTTGCTCTACACTGAGTTCAGTGGTTTCGCACATGATATGGTGTTCATCACAAACTGAAGCGCCATTCTCGACGTAATACCCACCATCAGGCCATAGGCGACGTTCAATGATGTGGTGAGCTGTTACCTCTTTGTTGTCACAAAATACGCAGCAACCACCATCTCTCTCGAATGTAGCCTCCCTGAACTGATCTCGGGTGAGCAATTTTGGCGTACTCATGATAATTCCTTTTAAAAGATCAATCCTTACGGACGTAAAAAAACCGGCATTGAACCGGCTAGCTAGCTGTTCAAGGTGATTGATGGATTACATTTTGTTTCCTTAAATGAGATGCAAAGGTTGAAAAAAAGGCCAGTGAACTGGCCAGGAGTGATACGAATATTGTGGGTGACTACCTAAAAGGGTTTTTGTACTTTACCCGTGGTGGCATTTATATCTACGGACCTATCTGGACCTATCAAATTTACAATGTGATTGATGTTGGACTTTATCGATGAAAGATTACCTACATATCCACCAATTGCTTCTTCGGCGCGCTGCCTAACTGCATCTGCCTTGATCAAACCACACATGCGCAAAGCATTAATGTCGGCAATATCCTTGTCGTTCATTCTGGCTATCTTGGAAACTGCCAGGTCAACTGGATTAATTACTCGGACATCCAGGTTCTTAAAGGTGACGTTTTCAAAGTGAGCTTCTATGGCATCCTGCTGATAATTCTCATGCATCAAAGCAAAGGTGTCGTTGAAGTTCTTATCGACATACAACTGGCGTACGGCACCAGTAGAGTCAGTAAATGCAATTTTAAAATCTGACAGCAATACCTTCTTATTGAAGACGGCATCGATATCTTCAGTTGCTCGCCCATCAGTGTAGTAATTGACCGCCGCACCACCGGTTAGGTACATGACAACTTTCTCATCCACACCTTCAAGCTCTTGGTCAATTTGCTTAAGCAAGCGCAATTGCGCACCACTGTAATCAAGTAGCGTGCTATCCCGAGCTGCTAATGTCTTCAAGAACCTACCAATGTCGACCTTGTATTTGTCCAGCCAATTTTGGAATGCATCCGGGTGCATGAACCCCGGGTCAAGCCGATAAGTGAGCTCAACCCAAGGTGTGTGGCCGGTACGGTTGAACATGAAGTAAGAAAAACCCGCCTTGTACGCTTTGGTAAGGTGGGGAGAATCCTGGCTTGAAACCCAGAAAAGATGCTCTGGTCCAAACAGGCAGGCCTCGATTACTTGGTCTTCAACATTTCTATCCATTTGCTACTTTCTATAATTCTCAAACACGCGGCCGGCTTGGTGTATGGCCTGTCGCTGCCTGGTTGGTTCGGCTAGCGAACTCAGCTACCCATTGAGCAGCCTTTGTAGGGTCACATGATTCTGTGATGAGATCATAGATTAAACCATGATCCGCATCCTCCAGTGACTGAGGGGCTCCAAGTTCAAAGTATAGAGTGACAGAGCCCTCATCAGGGGAATCGGTTACTGAAAATTGAGGCTGGAAGTGGTGATACACCACTATGAGATCCTTGATGTTCTCCTGCTGAAGCGATCTAAACTCTGGCTCAAGCAGCAGCTTTTGCATTAATTCGAGACTCATACCATTACATCCTGGGTTTAGATGCTAACAATGTTTGCTCTGGCGCCTCGCTGGCTGCTGATTCAGCTACCAACTGCTTAGCTCTAGCCTGGAGCCAAAGCTGGTACTCAGCGTATAAGTCTGGATCAGACTGAATCTCAAACTCTCTTGTCACGCCGGACTCGAAAGTTTCAACATTCACGCCAGTGGGAGACAATGCCAGCTTGGCCAATGGTTCATCACCCTCGTTATATGCACGCAGGGTGGGAAGGCCTTTATCAATCTCAATTGAAAAATTCATGTTTCCCGAATAACCAGGGAGACTCAATTTAATTGTGACCAGCTCTTTACCCTTCTCTATTAGAACCGTGTAAGGCAAGCCGACCAACTCAGCCGGCCCTTCGGCCTGGGCGCCTTCCCAATCAGTAATTTGGAATTCAGGGAAAGCTTCGAGCATCACAAGTTATCTTCCATAAAATGGCTGGGGATCCAGGATTCGAACCTGGGAATGCCGGAATCAAAATCCGGTGCCTTAGACCATCTTGGCGAATCCCCAACTGTGCAACCAGCCGATAATGGCTTTTAGTATACCACATGCGCAATTTGTCACTTTGACTTATTGCGATAAGTGGCTTGTTTTGAAGCACTCTAGGAGGATCGAACTCCTGTACCTAACCCTTGCAGGATCGGCGCCTTAACCGTTAGACGATGAGTGCTTGGAACCGAGGTTCCAGATGAAGCGCATTGCCGCCCTCTCCTATGCTCGAATACCTAAAGTGACGGCTTTCTCTTCATATTTTAAACTTTGCCTGGAACATATACCCTGGCCTGGCGTAATAGATCTATCGGTATGGCGTATTCGAGAAACTCCATACCAAATTCTTCAATAAACTCTGCGTGGCCGGTGGCCACAAACCCTAGACCGGAGAAATATGCTGCTGTTGCCACTCCCAAGGTGTTGTTTGGCACCAACTCAATAAACTGGGTTGCATTGGGAAAAGCGGCTTGCCCAAATTCCGTCATTTGCCTGATGACCAACTTGGATATCCCCTGCCCTCGGTATCTAGGAAGCACGCCATGCCACCGCAAGCACACTTTGGACACGCTCATCCTGGTGACGGGCGTTCCGGGCTCACTGGCTTCAAAATACGGCATATATCCCGTAATCCCAGCCACAGCGCCATCCACGGCAATCAAAAAGATTTCACTTCCATCAGCTCCATTTAGGGCCAATGTTTCCTCGGTTGCCTCCCATGCAAATGCATTCAAAGGCTCAGGCCAGATGGTGGCCAACTCCGGATGGTATATGAAGGGGTTCTCCCCCGCGACTTTGTGAAGCTGAATGTTCATAAGGCTGCCTTGCCTATGGGAAGAAAGTGTCTGGTAAAAATTGGTGGCCTCTACCAGCTGGGATGAATCCCACGCGTTGATGCGTGCGCAGTGACATGACCAGGTTTGAGCCAAAGCGCTCTATCCCTCACGCTTATGGGGAGCATGCCATCCATGGAGGCATGCCCTTGTTCAAGAATTCTTCCCGCTTACCTCGGTACGGGAGCGGGATTTCGGTCCGCTGGCTTATGAGCAGTCAATGCCCATCCTTTTTTCCGCCCTGTCTTTTGTTTTCTTAGCTTATTGCTCACGCGACCTGGGGATTCGTGTTTGGTTTGGCGCCTATTCCTGGCTGCCGTATTGTTTGTATTCTTTAATTTCAGAGCTGGTCACCTTGTCGTTGATCCTGGATTAGAAATCAATGCATTCGCAACATCTGCAGGTTAAAACCTTGTGCCGCTTACCACGCATCTTGATGTTGCCAGCACATATCAAAGACTTTGCCATTACACAGTCCTTTCAATGAAACTGGAGCGGAAAGCGGGAATCGAACCCGCGACCATCTGCTTGGAAGGCAGCAACTCTACCTGCTGAGCTATTTCCGCTGAGACCAGGCAATTGCCTGGAAATAATGGTGCCCCGAAAAAGAATCGAACTTTTGGCCTTTCCCTTAGGAGGGGAACGCTCTATCCACTGAGCTACCAGGGCATCTACAAACAGACAAAACTTGTCTGCAAAGTTTTTGGCAGTAGCGCTCTACTGCCGAATTTCAAATTTTTAAAGATCAGCCTTGCAGCTGACCGGAAAGGAAGTGCCTCGCCGGGATCCCCGGCAAGGAAGGGGATCAATTTCAGTTGAGGGAATTGCTGAATACAGAGCACGAACAAGCTTGGATGCACTGCTGGAAAGCAGGAGCACAAACCTTTTCATGAGCACGCAAAGTCATCAGCAGTTCTTTCGGTTGAAATTTCAGAATGTTCACAGTATATCGATCCAAGGTGGCCGTGTCAAGCGTATTAGGTATATGAAAAGCGATTTTACAATCTCGCCCTACTGCTTTTCTTTTCCGGAATGAATACAGCCTCATTCAACTCAACCACCGTTGCTGCAATCATTTGGTTTCTGATCTCATTGTCCTCAATAAGATCAAAGGGCTTTTTGCCTTCCGCATTAACCTGGGAAGCTGAATAGCCAGCCGCCACCAAAGACAGTATCGCGCCAGGTATTTGAGACAGGCATGCATGATGCAAGATCGTGTTGCCGTCGCTATCCGCATGGGATAGATGAGAAAACGGCTCCCGAATTCGTATGCCCTGGCTCACGATTAGCTCAATCTAGGGGCGACCACCGGCACAACCTGCTCAGGGGCAAGCACTGGATTCAATGACAGGTAGTCATAAATCTCGATATGGCCATGATCAAATGCGATATCAGCAGGCACGCGCCCACCGATGTCAGAATAGGAAATGTCAGCGTTAAATTCTTCAACCAGAACCTTAACGGCTTCAAGATTGCCCACCCTGCAGGCCATTGCCAAGAGGGACTCACCCTTCATGGGTATATCGACATGATCTACTTTTGGGAGGAGCTCCCTCAGGGCCTCTTGGTTATCAATTGCGATCGCATAAGCGCAACAGGTGAGAACCCTACTACCAGTCATCTTGCCTGATACAACCTGGAGCGTAGCGGTGTGCAGTAATTCTTGCTGTTGATCGCGTGTCATGATGAGACCCTTAAAGTGCTGTATATTGTTTATATTATACCACATAAGCAACATAAACGGATTTTGCTTGGGCCAGAAACAAAAACCCCGGATTTCCGGGGTTGTAGAACGTTCGATTCTCCAGAGCTATCTAGGCACCGCTTCACTACCTTGAGCTCTTTGCCTGAGGGCATCAAGTTCCGACCTATCAGCTTTCACCTGATCCACCAGCCTGGCCCCCAATATAGCTGTGGAACGCTCTCTACTCTCCTTTGTCTTGAACTTCAGGTAATTTTTGAGTGATGTCATGATGAGCATTTCCTTGCGCAGGAAAGCATCACAGGCCATTGCAGGGCGCACCACACCATCGATCGCGGTCATATTGATGTCGGCACCGCAGCCATTCATGATGACGTGCCAGTCAGGGTTGAGGAATCGCTTTTCAACCTCATTGCGCATGATGTCCAACTCAGACATGTCTGCCCAGCCATTAAAATTAGGCTCTGAGTCGAAATTAGTGGGGGTGCCGTCTGCCCCGACTGGGCCGCGTGGTGCTTGCTGGCCATTGCCGCTTGAGTCTGGACCAGCCCCTGACTTTTCAGCCAATGCCTGGCAAAGCAATGACCTTGAATCCACCGGGGTAGATCCTCCGTTCATCCTTGCCTCAAAGTGTAGATGCGGCGCTGCAGAGGCATGACCTGTATTGCCCGACTGAGCAATTAATTGCCCGGCGCTAACATAAGAACCTGAAGGCACACCGGCCTTGGCCAAATGAAGGTATCTGGTTTGCACGCCATCAGATCCCAGGATAATGACCACATTGCCACCGCCACCCATAAAGCCACTAAACGTGACCTGCCCAGAGTGAGCAGCCTTTACTGGAGTGAACATGGCTGCACGCATGTCGGTACCATTGTGGGACTTCCAGGTTTTATATACCGGGTGAAAACGCATACCGAAATTTGATGTGATCAATGTGCCTGGTATGGGTTGTTGTAGGCACGCGTGTGCATAGTTGGAAGCAAGCATCGCCATGGCGGCGAATAGAATTCTAGTTTTCATTATTCACACCCTGCCTGATGCCTGCCATGTATCTTTTGAGTTTTTTGGCAGACAGTTCGACATTGTTTTGATTGTTTGGTGAGCCAGCACAACGCAAGCCATATCCAAGCGCCAGGTCGTCATCGTACATAGCGCCCAAAAGGGCTACAGTTGCGCAATCGCGCTTATCCCTGGGCCAGGCCTGGTACCGCCTTACCTCGACCTCATACCGCGCGTACACGGCTTCATAGAGTTCGTCGTGCCCTGTGGGCTCGGTAGCTGAAGTTACAAAACGCTGTATCAGCTCAAAGGTTGGGGATTTGGCGCCATAGTTCTGGGAAAGCTCCCTGGCGACGATCTGGGCAGATACGATGTTCCCGCTCATCGCGAGCTGGGACATGAACTTCATACCATTTCTGGTTTTTGCATCTGGCTCAGTGCCAATATTCCTGGTTGCCATGTAATCGCGCTGCAAAATTGCATCGACCATGGAAGTAGCCCTATCTGCGTCCATCAGCTCCATGGCCCTGGAGTCTTTCTCTAGTTGCTTGAGGCTGGCTGTAAAGTCCCCACCAGCAATTGCGGTAGTCGACATTAAGGACAGCAGGATGAGGGCTACATTTTTCATATCAGGCCTATTTCGCCACCGGCTCAGAACGCTGCGCATTCCTACGCAAGGTTTCAAGTTCTGGAGAACGGCTGTTTTTAACCTGGTCTACCAGCTGAACCGCAACAATAGTTTCCATGCGCTCCGCTTGAAGATAGGCCTGCCAATCCATCCAAGTTTGGAAAGCCATCATCCTGGTTTGCTCACGCAATTGATCAGCTTGCCCCATAGAGCTTAGAGATGATATCCAGCCCGGATTCAAGAACTTGCTTGCATAGAAGGACATAACCCCCATGACGCTTGCGTCAGGTGAGGGCATGCCTACCTTAGTTCCTAAACCCGGCTCCCCTTTTCGCGAAGCAACGATCTCCCGCAAGGATTCTGCAGCGATATCGAGCTTACGGTGTTCGGCTTGCATGGCAGCCCTGTACGCCACACCATGAGGCGTAGCCTCCTGCCTTGGCGTCAGTGCGGGCGTCGGTGAGGCTGCAACCAGGTTGTTGATGTACTCGTTAGCCGCAATTTCTTGCTTTTCACCATAGGTCATGTTCTCACCTGGGCTGAAAAGGGTTGACGCCTTGAGATCCGCATTCTGAAGCTCGGCAGGCGCTTGTTTCTTGCAGCGGCCGCGTGTGACATCTTCATCACTGCAGAAGTAATCGGAATGCAGCTTGAGAGATCTCCGCTGAACCTCGAATGGATCCTGTGTTGCCGTATTGGTCTTTAGCATCAACTCGGCCATAGCGGCCTTGTTTTCACGCTTTTCATTGATCGCGGTTGCCAAATTACCACCAACAGCAATTGCAGCACATGCCGCGCTCTGGGTGACGGAATTTGCATCTGCAGAACCATACTCACGATCAATCTGTGCAGCATGCTCCTGAAGTTTGTATGCCTTGTCGTAGTTTTGCGCAGCCTCCATCAACGCCTTGTTTACGGTGTTCTGACGCTCAGAATTTGCTTGATTTTGTGATGATAAGCTCAGAATGGCTGTATTAAGGGTTGCACCGAGGCTAGCGATCGCAGCTGACACTGTAGCTGCACCAGCTTGTGCTGCCTGGGTCATTGCCAACAAACCATCTGCCATGAAGTTGGTTACCACCACAGCATCAGCGTGCGCTGATGTAGGGACGCCGGCAATGGTGGCGAGCATCACTGCCGTTGCTATTTTCTTACGAACCAGAGCTTTCATATGCTCCCTTTACCTGTAGATATTGCGAAGAGATTCAACCGAAGAGGACGCGCTACTGCTGCCACCAACGATTGTGTCCGATACGGTTGTCGCTGATGTAGCTTGGCCGTTCACGTTGATGGGAGTGCCGCCAAAGCCTGTACCAACGCCAGCACTGGCTACGTTGCCGACGTATGGAACGTTTACAGAGGTCCCGATGGAGCCATTGACGTCATTGACGGTCTGATTCCAGGCGCCCATAACTGCAGAGCAGGCGCGGTTCACGGCCATATTCATGAGCTGCTTGAGAATGCCATCTACCGAACCCATAGTGAAAATGTTGATGCGCGTATTCATAATGGTGTCCAGGCAGGTGCCCGAAGAGAAATACTCGTTTGCCGGTCTGGGGATTACACGTTCCAACTGCGTATTTTTGGCAGCCGTTGTATTGTTTCGGCTACGTTCACAATAAGCCTGAGTCGCAGCATCTGTGCCCGTAAAGGCTGGAATCCCGCCAGCTGCGGCAGTATCTGCCAAAGCAAAATGCGTTGAACTAAGCCAAGCAAGCGCCACTGCCACCTGAAGGTGTTTACTTGTCATCATTTTTTACCTCTTGAAGTGCCCGGATTACAAACCTCAGCCGGGAATGTGAAAAAACTCTGCCCAATGTCCGCAATTTGCGGAGCACATCCAGGCGCTCGACCATCAACTTGCCTTCTGGATAATCGAACTCACCATGGTTATGGAGCGATACTGCGGTTTGAACCAACTTCAGCCCGGCACCTGTAAAACGCTCATCAAGGCAATTCATGATGTGCATGGCTCTGCCTGTTTTCATGTGTGCCAAGATCAATAGAAAATCCCTGCACGCCGAACCAATCTTGATGGCGTCACCATTGTTCTCAATCGTTTCACCAAGCTTCTGAATGGCCGCTTCAATACGCGGATCATTGACTACCCATGACTCAACAGCATCCATGGTCACCATGATCGAATAGAGCCTAATATCTTCTTGCCAGCGGGAAGACAGCTGGTGCTCATCCATATAGATGGGACGTACAGGCTTATTGCCCGGGCGATCTATCTGACTAGTTGTGGTATCGTTCATGTGGTATACTATAAGCGATATAAAAACTTGAATCAAGAGGATACTTATGGCGACAGAAGGTATACAGCATAAGGGAAAACCAGGTTTAAACCCTGGGCAGCTATCCCCGGCGTCAGGCTTGGATGTGATTGGTTCGCCACAGCGAGCTCTTGTGGCAAAGGACGCCAACAACTCCATAGTCAGCTTCGAAGGCGACTCTGCTGATTATGTGATGAGAGGTGAGATTAATAACAAGATACTATCATCGTCAATATGCTCCCAACTTCTCAATCGACCTGAACTTGAAAATGCTCTCATTATGATGGTTAAGGATGAACGCAGCCTGACTGAATCCAGGAATGGAAAACTTTCCAGCCTGGCCAATAGCGGATTCGGCACCATTGATAGTCGCCCAATCGATGACGCGCCAAGTCAGCCAAGTTCGATGAAGGTTAGGTAATGGCAGTAATGGAAAAAATACGTGGTTTGTGGTTTTTGGGAAATCAAAACAAAGAACCTGCGCCTGCGCCCGGTGAAAGCCTGTTTGCGCGCTGGAAGGATCGCCTGTTTTCTAAGATTTCCAACTTGACCACGACCACCCCTGTTAGATCAGGACAACACGGGCAAGTAGAGCATGAGGACCAATGGGTCACCATGTTTAAAGAAAAGTCCACGGAGCAAATCTCCGCCTCCCTCACCGTCAATGATGACCATAAGGAAGAACATATCAAATGAAATTCTCCCTCGACGATCTGATCAAAACACTGGATCCCGAAAAGCACGCTGACTTGATTTTGCTGCTACAAAACTCAAAGCTCGAGTTTGATAGCGAATCCAGTCCGCCAGCGTTTTATATCCATGGCCCCCAAATTGCCCCGGTTGCCCTGGTCAACAATGCCAATGATTTCCAGGAAGCCATTTCCTCGTACTTCAAGGATTCCCTCGGTATCGAAGAATTTGAGCTTAAAGCTTATGTTGATGGCTTCAACGGGTCATTCCCACTTAGCGATTACCTAAGCTTTGTACCTGCTGAGCCCACCATTTCCGATGAGTTGGTAAAGGATGATTTCGAGGAAGCCTTCGATGCCAGCAAGATTATGTTTGGTGATGAGCAAGATGATGTCCTCAGCCCGGAATACTCTACCGATACATCATTAGAGCAACAGCCATACAGCTTCATCGCTCCAGTGAATCCCAATAAGGATTCCCGTCCGAATTACGATGCTAGCCAATTTGAACGCCAGGAACCTCAGCCAGAAGGTGAATCCAGGCCGCTGGGCATTGCAGACCTGATTTATGGTGCGGCGAGCTTATCGAAAGGCTTGATTACCAAGCCTATTGCCCAGGGTGCCAAGCTAGCGACAGCAGGCCTGTCTAACTTGGTGCAATGGCGCAAGGATCGCCCTGGCAACTACATGCAGGAAACTGAAAAGCTGGCAAACACCATTGTGACCAACCTGGAATCTTTCCGTCAGGACCCTGGTTATTCGCTCATCGAAGCTGAAGTAACCGCCAGGGGTGGCTGGGATCCTGAAGTTAGTCTCAGATTCGAATCCTACCTCAATGAAAATGGTGGTGACGGTGAGAGCCTTGTTCACAATGCTCATAAAAAGCTGGTCAGCCAGCTAGGTGAGCTGCAGGGCATGATCGATAAAACGGTTGAGCTCCACAAAGACGATCCTGATGCAGCGGGCCTCAAGATTGAGCCTCTTCTGCAGCGCATCAGTGCTGCCGCTGGCAAGGTGCCTTTCAAGATCGAAAATGGCGAGGTCAAGCAAACAGCCTTCCAATTGTCTGAAGCGTTGAGAGAGCGTATCAAGCTCTTGGTGCAGAAGATCAGCAATTTCATTGGCAACCTCGCCAATACTGGCGCTAAGCCAACCTCCCTGTAAACCTAATGGCTGGCAGAGGTTGCGTTTTTGTAGAGTCCCAGGGGAAAGCAACTTCTCTTGGGCGCTCTGTCAGCCAATTAGGTCTTTCCCTGGACATCATTTCAACTCAGGGCAATCTCTTTTGCCACCCTCAAGATCTATCCACTCCAGTAATTGACCCCATGTTCAGAGAGGCGCCGAGGGAACCAGTCAATAAGACTGTCCTTCAAAAAATCGCCAGGACTGCAGGAGTCTATGAGTTTTACCTGGTAGCTACAGACCCCGATCAGGATGGTGACGTGATTGCGAGTGACATTGCATTAGTTTTGCCCCAAGTAGCATTACTGAGGGTCAACCTAGCAGCCTTGGATATCAAGTCCGTCAAAATTGCATTCAAGGAAGCTAGCTTGATTGATGTTAAGCTCGCCTGGCCAGGAATAACCAGAAGGATCATTGACCGCGCCCTTGGGACGGCCTTGTCATCCAAAGGCAAATCTTTGGCAATCAGCAGGTCCAATAGCGCGCTGCTGGGAATCTTTTCAAACGCTCCCCAGGTATACGGCACTGCGATATTTGAAATGGAAAGTTTGGACTGTGGCGCGGCCTTCCAGGCGGCAATACCTGTAACCCATGCCAACGCTCATGACATCAATAAGCTCTTTGATCTCACTAGCGGCACCAAACTACAGGCAAGGGAGGGCTCCTGCGAAACAACAAGGCTTGCGCCATGGAATTACTCAGAAGCCATTATCGAGTGTGCTCAGGAGCTGAGACTGCCTATCCGGGATATAGCTCAAGGCATGCACCAATTGTTCGAGCAACAATCCCTCACCTACCCTCGCACGAATTCCAGAGATTTATCGAGCTGGGCCGTTGAATGGATTGAAGCGGCAGCAAACAAGCATGGTTTGTATGATCTGGATTTCGAGCATGTGCAGCAGGTAACAAACGATTTCGGCATAGAGTGCCCTCGCCCACTATCCGAGGTTGATTTTCAGACACCTCTGAGGTTGCTGGGTACAGATCAAGCCATTATGGCCATGCTCACCAGGAATCTAATCCTGTGCGGCTTACCTCACCAGGTCAGCTACCCCGACACCACAAATTTGCCGGCATGGGCCAAGCATCTCCCATGGCAACGAATAAAGACCAGGCGCCTGCCATGGATCCAGCGTCGTCCGGAACCAGGTTTGAACATCTTGGCGCCTGATGTTGCCATCCTCAAGATCATTGCTGAGCACAAACTAGGTAGACCAATCGCCCAGGTGCGCCTGGCCGAGAAATTCATTGCCAGACAGCTGACCAACTCCTATTTGTCTCTGACATCCAAAGGCCGTGAATGGATCAGGCTTACACCACCTCAGTTACTAGACCTGCCGTCATTTAAGCAGTTTGAACTGGAGCTTACCAAGCAAACAACCATGCCACCAGCGATGCGCGCTGCCTGGCTGATAGAACGCCTTGGTCACGAAATCTCAACCCGTGTGCAATCACACCTGGAACAAACACAACCAACATCAAATGGGAGTCATCACCTTGCTTAAAATCATTGCTAACAGCTCATCATCCTATGCCCCGCGTACCTATGCCAACGCTTCCAAGGGCGACATTACAGCCGCAATCGCGATTGATTATGAAACTGCTGGTGAGCGCCTCACCAAGAAGGCCGCTGGTCAGAAATATATACGGCTGCCCATGTCGATTGAGGGCATAGAACAGTCCTATGAGGAGCATGGTCGGACACTTGCGACCATGGCCAGGCCGATGACTGAACCCTGCATCAATATTGCAGGCAATGGGATCTACACGTTCGCAAGGCACAAATGGGATCAAGCCAGGGTGAATCAGTACATTTACCAGGTTCTGGCCATCGCCCACCAGCAACACCCAATTGGATCAATTGTATGTGGGGGCCAAACCGGGGTTGATATTGCCGGCGCCGTTGCAGCTGTGGCACTCAACATTCCAGTCACCATCCATATGCCTAGTGGTTTATTGCAGCGCTATGAGGATGGCCAGGATATTACCCGCACAGAGGACCAGATCAGGGATGAAGTAATGTCCATGGCAAGGCAGATTAAAGGCATTGTGATATTGGGAGAATCGACGCCACAAAATGATGAAGGCCAACACCAGGTGTCGGCCAATCAGGAGGAAGAAGCTCCAAGGCGCAGAAGCGTATTCGCTAGGCGCCCTTAGTTTAAGCTGGGCTTACAGTCCGGCTAGGTTGAGGCCCATCCGCTAGCACAGAATATCGAGTGTAGGCAGTCTGGGTCTCAATCACAGGCTCGCCATTCCCCATGTAGATTGTCTTCAAGAACTCCAACTCTTCTGCCAGCTCTGAAGCTGAGACAGATTTCTTCCATGCCTTGAATTTCGTTGTCACCCCATCATTCCATTGATAGCCACGGGCTTTAAGTTGATCCTTGGCATCAAATTTGGCCCCCACTGCCCATATATCATGGCTATCCTGCGCGCTGGAGTCGTGGAGCGACTTCAGGAGTGGTTTACCATCGTGCTGCAGGGTCAGCAGCAATAACAATGCCTTGCAGTCCACGTCGGCCTGGTGGGCATCATAGGTATAGCCGTGCTTGAAGAGCAAATAATCAAGTTTTGCTGATCCGAAGCCCAGGGCCTTCCAGTCTATCTCCTGAAGGCTGCAAGCCCACCTGGTGTTGATCCATTCATCACGCAACGAGCTGAAGCTTTGTTCAACCACCATACGATCGTAGCTGGCTTTGTGCGCAACAGTGAGATCGATGCCTTGGATGAAGTCCTGTAGCGCTTCCATATCCACAGCCTTACCTGCAACCATGTCATCTGTGATGCCGGTGAGCGCGATGATTTCTTGGGGGATGGGATACCCAGGATCATTGAATTGGTTGAAATGCCCATCGATGGAAACCACCTCCCCAGTTGATGCCAGGTATGTGAATTTGATCATGCTCAACTGCAGCAGATCATTGCCATGGTCAGGGCCGGTTGTTTCGGTATCCACGATGGCGCCAACCTGCAAATCACCTGGTGCGAAATTGCCGCGGTCGTCCACCTGGGGAAACACATGCCCCTCCACGGTTTTCAATACCTTGAAATTACCAGTGGCCTCGATCGCCTTAATGGCAGCCGAGATACTTTGCCTGTCAAAAACACCCATTTTCACCTCCTAAAAAGAAGAAACCACATAACCTATTGATTATGTGGCACTAAGATAATCCGCATACATGATTTCACTCTCACTTTCTGTGTAGTAGTGCAAAGAGTGTCAGGCTACGAATGCATGTCCCTGCTCAACGCGCCTTGTGAAACCAGTAATAAATTCAACATTCCCCGCATATCCAACTGCAAGGGCATGACGCATTGCCTGGTGAGCAATTGTGTCAGCATCTGGCATTCCAGAAGGATCAGCACCTGACAACCAGGTACGCCCAGACATCCACCCCATCGCGAACACAAGTGCAGGTCGGCCATCCAGCTGAATGAGTTCATCAGCCATATACAAAGCCGAATCCAACTCTCGGGCTGTGTCCAGGCAGGCATGCTGTACGTCTGCATCGGCATACTGCGCCTTGCCAGGATCAAATCCAGTCAAAGAGATAAATTCACGCTTTACCTCTTCTGCATCCCAGGCAAGATGCTCATTCAGTTCCTTGCGGCCAAAAGATAGTTCGTTGTGGACCTTGGCCCACGATGGATTAATCATCCGAGTGAAGAGCCCAGGACTCATCCCGGATCCAGAACCAAAGCTCATCCTGTTTACCTCGCGAAGATTTGATTCATCTGGGCAGGTGTTGGCTCCGAGTTCACCATATTGGCTTTACCCTGATCTTCCCAGATAACCACGGGTACTTGATTGCTGTTTGCCGCCACCAAGACGCGTAGATTGTCGTTGACCTTCTTGTTCTCTGTTGCGCTAGGCTCTACGGGCTGCAGTAGCTCAAAACTAGGCACTGGGACATTGCCGCGAATATAGGCAGCAGCCTTGCGTTGGCTATCCCCACCTGCAGGCGTCAGGACGCCCACTGGGATCCAGCGGATTTCATTATTCTTCAGCAGTGAGCGCGTCTTGTAATGCAGGGACTTGCAGTAAGGGCAATTGGGATCAAACACGACATATACCGGCTTCCCAGTCCCTTCTGAGATGTAGTTGGCCTTCTTGGCTGCCAGCAATGCTTGAGCTGCATTCAGCGCTGGTGGGGTTGGCTGCGCAGCTTGTGGCTGCTGAGCTACTGCCTGGGCCGCAATCTGAGGCTGCTGAGCTGGTGGCACCTTGCCATTGAGCGCGGCAACGTCAACCGGGGTGAGCACATTGCCCTCACGGTCGTAGACCATGCCATAGAACAGGTAATTGCCATCACGGGTCTCATAGAACACCCGTTGCTTGCCATCCTTTTCTGCGAGGATAGCATTCAGGCCAATGGCCCTGGCTGGCGTAACCTTCAGCACCTTCGCGCCAAATGTCTTTTCAATTTGCGATCCAGCCTTGCCCAGGCCGTCACCATTGGCAGCATCTGCGTAAGCGCAGCTGGATGCCGAGATAAACAAAACGGAGATTGCTAAAAGAGTCTTTTTCATTGTATTCCTTAAGAAACCGGGTTTAATCGCTTATACGGTATATTATGCGCAATTGTACCAATAGTCCAAGAGATTCTATCCGCGCCAAGACCTGACTCGCCCTGTGTCCACATGGACAAAGGATTTGCTCGGGTAAAAGCCCATGCCACCAGCATTGAATGATTTAGCGAGCTGAGATAGGTATTTTGTCGGGATGCCAGGCATTGTGATGTCAGCAGCCTGGCCGCGCATGTGATAACTGTCCTTGGCTGCACCCTCGGTTTTGCCATTGGTTGCAGCTGTGCGGTACCCGCTATTGATGATGATTGGGCTATTGATATTGAAATAGACCAGCCACCCTTGGATAGCGCGTAGCAAATTCAGCAAGCCTACATCCATCTGGACTGCACTACCTGCACGCACGTCGCGTAACAGCTGGCATGCCCTGATATACCCATCAACATCAAGCTGACCATTCTTCCAGAAGCATATTTTTGCCTCCTCGCCGGTGGACGCCCTGGCCAACCAGATTTCGCGCGGCGCCAACCAGAAATTCTGCATGTCGACTGGCACGGCAATTACCGGGGAGGCTGATTGCTTTGGCACTGCAGCCATCACGGTAGATGGCACAGCAGACAAGGCAACAAAGGACCCTAAAGCCTTTATGAAGCCCCGCCTATCCATACTAGAATTCACCCGTGTCATTGATGAGGTTATCCAGCATGCCCAGGGCATCAACGTACTCATCAACATCCATAGGTGTTGGCTGGGTCTGTGGATATTGAGTCAGGCGATCCAGCTCATTGATTGTAGTGTTGGCATTTTCAAACGACTGACCAGCAGTCAAGCCAGACATCCTGTCTATTTCAACCATGCTGTCATGGGTAAAACCTTCATCTACCAGGCCCGCAAGCACGGCTTTAGATCTGTTCGCCTCGCCCACCATGCCTTCACCTATGGTCGCCGCAATGAGCGCATCACCAGGGGAAGCCTCCATGTCCTGAAGCATCATCTGCTGGGTCAGGTGGGATAGGTCATCAGAATCCAGATTATGACTCGCATGATTTACCAGGCTGATCTTTTTCACTGTTTCAGCTTCGTGGGCACCAAACACCTCATTGAGCTCATCTTCAGTAGTGCCGTTCAAATCCTCGATGGTGAGGTCAGGAGACTCTTCGCCCTGGGCAACATTCTTGAGATGGTAGCTTGCCAGCGTGGCTGCCGCCTTTTCTGCTGCCGACAGATCCTTATGCCTTGCTAGCTCATCAACAATGAAAGTGATGTCCTTGCTTGGCGCTGGCTCTGGAAGCTCTTTGTGGAATTCCGGATCGCTGATGCTGGCAATCAGATCAGACAGGCTCTCATCAATGCTGTCCAGGACTTCCTGGCTTGGTGGGCGTACACGAACAAATTCATTAACCCGCATCTTTTCAGGATCACCAGGGTTGGCGTAGAACCAATTAGCGAACACCATCTTCGATGCAAAGAAGATGTTCATCTGGCCTTCCTTCTTGTCCTTCAAATCCAGGAAATTGGCGCGGGAAACCGTTTGAATGTTGGCATCTTCACTCGATGAGTAGCCACCCAGGAAGCCTTCTGATTTCTTGTATCCACTTGCATTGGTGACGTACACCTCACCAGCAATCTTCTTGTAAAGCTCCAAGGAATCCTCAGCATCTTCCAGCTTGCCGAATACCTTGCAGTTGCAGTTCGCGATGATGGATTTTGCGTTCTCTTCAGAGGACTTTTTGAATGCAGGGTAATCCTGACCAGCAAACGTCATGGCAATATTTAGTGAGCGGGCCTGAGCCGGCATCACAGCGGAGCCATCAACAGAGTAGTAACCATATTCATCGAAAATGGTACCAAACGCCGTATCAGCATTTGTAAATCGGTCATCAACGACCTTGTAGGTGTCACCTTCCACCTGACTTCCCAGGGAGGCAGCCATCATGTTTTTCAAGATCGCCACAATCACGCGACCCAAGTTGGCCAATTCTGGAGGTGCTTTTTCAAGCGCCGGCAACATAACTACCAGGATGCGACGGTTGGTAATGACATCGAACATATCGACTTCACCCAGCTGCGTCCTGAAAATGTGGCCATAAACGTCACCCAGAGAACCCAGGGTGCGCGTAAATTGCATTTGAAGGTAACCATGCTGCTCAAGGGTTGAATCTCCTTGCGCTGCGCCTTTACGTTCTTGCCAGCCAGCCAAGTTCTGGCAGTAAGCTTTCAGGGATTCCTGAATGCTGCTTGGCATATCCTTGATTGCTCGGAGCTCAACGATTCTGCCCAGGTTGAGGTACTCACGAATGACTGACACATCCAGCAGCAAGCCGCGCTTGTCACGCAGCCACACCAATGCCGGTATGATCGCTTCAACAAGGGAAATAGCACGATCCTTCCAGAAATCACCCTTGCCGCCAGAATCACTCATCAATGAAACCAGCAGCTGTGTCAAAGAAGAGCTGGAACCAAAGGAGAATGGGTTTAGGGTATTCGAGATCTTTTGATCTGGGATATCAAAGCTAATGTCCGTGCCACCAGTGTTGTAATTGATTACCAACAAGTCATCTTCACGGTTGAAGATTTTGGCGAGCGCATACATCTTCTTGAGTAAGCCAATGTCCGCTTTACCATCGACATATACAAAGGAACTGCCCTGTGCGAGGTAGTTAGAGGCCTTGGAAAGTAGCGCTTCAGTCTTACCACCACCAGTCGTAGCGAGCATCAGAGTGTGAGTACAATCCTGGCTTTTACTCAGCCATAACTCTTGATTCGTACCGTCCTCATTTCCGAGGAACATCACACCCTCGGCAGGAACTACCTTACCCGCTGGGTTGGGGTTGGCAGGATCCAGCAAGCCAGAAGCCTTAGGCAGGCTGAATGGCAGAGATATCTTGTACCTGTACTGGGCATAGAATATGACCGCACTCACGATTACGACTAACTCCATCAGGAATGGAAGTAGCATGCCTGCGAAAGTCAGGCCAAAAATAGTCATTGATGCACCCGTACGGCTGCAGATGAACTCTTTGAACTGAGTACCTACAGGCTTGGTATTGCGGTGGATGCGTCTTGACGATACTTCCTGATCGTTAGTTATGCCGCGGAGTTTTGCCATAGTGCTTATTCAGAGAATGGAATGGGAGGTAGTTCTGCCGCATCCGCATGGCCATGTTCTTGGTCATGAGGGGCACCGATAGGCGCATTGCCCGCCTGATCTTGTTTAGCGCGCTCAATCAGGCGCATGACATCAGCAATTTCTTGATCTGAGGAAACCGCTGGTGTGATGAAGTCAATATTGTCGCTAACTGGAGTTTTGAACGCTGAAATCACCATGCTGGCAACAGCCAGTGCAATCCCTAGCTTGATTAAGCGGTAATAGAACGGGCGCATGGCCTTGAAAAGCATCCTGCCCAATCGCTGAGCAGAACCAGTGCTATTGAGCTGAAACTCATGAACAAGGCTTCCGGAAATTAATTTGACGGTATTGCCAGTCACTTCGGCGACCAGGCCATCTTTCCTCACGCTCACAAATTTATCACCACTCAACACGCGGATGTTTTTATCGAAAATACCCGTTGAAACGCGCGATCGGCGTGCCCAACCACCAAAAACCTTAGAAACAATACTGGACATGTGACTACCTCTTATATTCATTATCAGACAGCTCTTATGATGTATTTGATAAGCGATACTTAATGTATACGCTATCAACCCAATCAGATCAAGGAAATTCTAGATAAAACCTATACGGCTAGGTTTCTTCTACTGTTCTTTCCCTGATTTCCTTGAGCGCCTCTTTTAATCCTATGATGGCCTCAGAAATTACAGGGGTCCTAATCGCCTTATTACTCGCGATTTCAGCCCACCAGTGCGCTTTGACGCCCATGGCTTCAGTCCATGCCACACGACGATCCACAGAGTTCAATGCGTACCAAAGGGTACGGTTTTTGGTTTTCAACCAGCGAAATTCACATGGTGCAAAGACCCCACGCTTGCTCTTACCGAACATCGAATAAAGAAATGTTGTCTCATATGCGTGACGTTTTTTCAGGTAACGGTAGAAATAGCCGGTCCGTTTTTCTTTCACTTCGAAAAATTCCATGTGCGCCTGCACCACCTCCCATGCCTTCGGATATAGGGAAACAATATCGCCCGTGGCATTGAATTCACGTGCAAGCGCATTTCTGAATTCCTTGAATTCTTCATCCTGACGGTGGTATTTCAGGAAGAACAGGGCTGCCAGGCACAACTTGTATTGATGACCAGGCTTGTTCCATTCAGCGAAACTGACAAACTTTGGTCCCAGCTGCTTAACTAGGACTAGTTCAGTGGCCTCAAGCTTCAACTCCCCTTCCTGGTCGAGCAATTTATATTTCCTGGCAAACTCACGCGGCTTCAACGCAGAGCCCTTGCCCACACCTGGTTCAAAGTGCTTTAGATTCTTGGTGCTGAAACCCATTGATGCGTGTGGCCATAATGGCTCGAATGACTTGGATAGTGACTCCAATGTCATGCGCTTATTGAATTTGGATTTGGTGTCAGTGAACAGCATCCAACCAGCAAGCCCAGCGAGTACAGGCACCCAGAAGAACCTGGTATAGCTACCCACTTCAGTTGCAATTGCAAAGAACTGATCAAACTTAACCATTTCAGGTTCAGCATTTGTCATCCAATTTCCAATTGGTGCCAAGGCATTGGTAAATAGATTCACAACCCAAATTTCAGCTTGCCAAATACCAAAGGCAAAAATAGTGAATGGCGTATGGAACATAAACCAGAACGCCACCCCAAACAGCAGCAGACCTATGCCGGCCCACATCTCTTTGGTAATTACACTGCTGTTATCTTCACCTTGCTGAGCCATAACAAAATCCTCGGTAGTCAATGTCGGGCAGGCTGTTGTATTTATTTGCAACCCGCATGATTTGTTCGTTGTGATATTTAGGGGTCTTGGAGCGGTAGTTGCCTACGCCTTTCCAAACGTTGCCCCCAGCCAAAATAATTTCAGATTTCAATCTCCAGGCTGCTACCCTGGCATTAATCATGGAGTCCGAAGCCAGCATCTTGCCGTCAATGCCATATTGGCCAAGACGGGCCAGGTGGATTGAGTTGATCTGGAAAGGACCATGATCCAGAGATCCATTGGATGAGTTTCTGTTTGCCCAGCCTTTTTTCCCGCCCTCTGTGAGGTAAAGAGAATGCAGAAGCCTTGGATACAACTGAAACTCTGCAGCAGCCACGTAAATGTGGCATAGGGGCATGTTTTCTGAATCGTATTGCCCGCCTGTGGCTGCCAGAGAAATGCCAGGCAGTCCCGCCAGCAACCACAGCGCTGTTAACGTCTTGCCCAGCATTACAAGCCCGGCCCTTTCAGCCCTCTGGCATACTTCTCCATCACAGTGAAGGAGATATCCAAAAGGGCCTGGGTGGATTCACGGAAATCATCAGCAATAACATTGAGGTCCAACAAAGCGGTGCGGCCTTCCTTGGCACTCTTTTGGAAGAAAGCATTCCGCTCCAGGGGGGTCATCTTGTCCAGCTGCTCGATCAAGCGGTCACTGAAATACATCACTGAGGCTGCCATTGGCTCACCACAGCGATTCAGCATCGATTGGAATGAGATCAGGTAGGATGGATCCGTGTCTGGGATATCCATTTCACCCACCAAGCGCTTGGCTTCATCAAAGAGTAGCTCGGCACATTGAGTAAAGAGCTTCGAGCGATCCATCCTGAAGTCAGGATTCATAGACCCAACAATGTTTTCCAGAATCGCAAACTCACGAATTGTTGGCTCCAGGCTTTTCATCATGGAGATTTGGACGCGTACCGTTTCCTTCATGCCTGGGAAATCGAATTTATCCGGCGCCACAGCATCATTCCTCAGCAGCTCTTCAAATGCTTCTGAGTATTCATCGACCTTGAATGTCTGGGGATCAGGGTTACGCTTCCATTCCATGGCCACATGCTCTGCAGCAAGTGCCCTGAACTGGGAAACCACCCACTGTTGATCCTGATCAAGGTGATCCACCTCAATCATCGAGCAGAAGTGCTTGGTAAGCCTATCCACCTCTGCGCGCATCACACGGATACCCTCAGAGGTATTCCTGGCTTCACCACTTCGACCAGGTGCGTACGTAACGGCCGCTACCAGCGGGGCATATATGCGGAAAGTGTTTAATACGATCTTATGGTCGTAACCCTGGACCTTCTTCGCCTGACTTTGAGCCTTCACCTGGCTCAGTGTTCGCCTATCCGGCTTTGCAGGTGCTGATGCTGGCTTTGCAGCAGGCTCAACCGGCTCTGCAGCGGCAATCTCTGCCGGTGCTACTTCAGCCACCTCTTTAACCAATTCAATTTCAGCTGAAGCTTCCTGCACAATTACAGGCTCAGTTGGCGCATCTGTGACCAACTCCGCCTCTATGACCTCAACCACAGGATTAACATCAACCACAGGATCGGCATGAACAACTTCAGCACTCGCCTGTTCAACCACATCAGCAGGTGCAGTCTTAATAGGAGCTTGAGCAGTACGCTCCTGCCTTTGCCTTACAGGCTTGGGGATAGGAAGTTTCGCACTGCGTGTAAATACAGAACGCTCTGCCACAGGCTTTAATGGATCAACTTCACCAGTTGTGGAGCCTGCAACAACAGTGGCGCTGATGCCGCTTGTTGATTCAACGGCCGCAACGTCACCGGAAGATGTGTCTACGGATTCCAATTGCGCAGCTGGAGCATCTGCAAGCCTTGGGACAGGGATTGTGCGCGCAGCACCTAACTGCTTGCTACCAATGGTGCTTAGGGCGCCATTCAGTATGGCCTCTGGGCTCAATGCCCCGGTTGTTACAAAAGTGCTCATACAGGCTCCGGCTTGTTTTGGATGATGGATGCAATGTCATTGGCAACTTCGTGATACAGGCCGTCCAGAACCATGACATTGCCGGTGATCAAATGACGCTTCATGGCCTCGGTGATGGCATCGAGAACAAATAAGAATCTGGATGATGCGCTTGATATACCTGATGCGAGACTTGCGCGGACACCTAGTAAAGAGTTCGGATCTTTTTCAACCAGGATTCCAACATCAGTTTCAGGCATGAAATCATTCACACTGCGTGTAGCAAACAAGAAGAATAGAGGGAGGGCTCCATCAGGGGAAAATACCTCTTCAGAAGTCATATCCTGATTACCAAATCTGAAATTAAGTCCCAACTTGTCTGCCATTTTTTGGTAAACCAGAGATTCGCCAACGGTTGAAGCCATTTGAATTTGCCTTGTGAAATCGTTTAGGTTATATTACATACACGATATTCTATAGTCAACTTTAAAATATGATTGGTGGGCCATGAATCAGCCTGAACAACTACATTTGAACGCGAATTCCCAAGCGCTGCCTGCAGATGCTCCAGAATTGCTTGCGGAGCTTCAGAAAAACCAGCTCTCTGAGGAAGCAAAACTGCACCTCAGAGCGTTTGCAAAGTTCTACCTCTGGGCCGACCCACTTTTTGGACTTGGTCATATCAAAATCAAGGAACGCATCGTGATGTTTGATTCCTTGGTAGCGAAACGCTTCATGATCGGACTTGGTGCTGACGGCTTCCCTAAAATTGAAGTCCAAGAAGCCGAAATGTCCTGGATGAATGTGGTGCCCTGGCTGATGGCTGGTGTCCACTTCTCATCTAACAGGATATTCTTGTTCACTTCCCCTGCCACCCCGCTGGCTGGCTGCGCATTCGTCATTCCTATCGACGTAAGCGAAAAGCTCGATTGCTTTAAGGATAAGAAGTATTTGACCATTGGGGAGGCCGCAAGCCACTTGGGCGGCCACCAGCGTAAAGTCACGCTCGAGCTCAAAGTGGTGGATGATGAGTTTTTTGAGCGCCGTCGACGCAACATCAAGATGTAGGTCGCCATGGCATATCAACTCAAAATTAAAATCCCTGAATTGCCAGAAACCACCAATGCTGCCAGGCATGCAAACGGGCATTGGTCGACACGCGCAAAAAAGGATAGAGGCCTCAAAATGGCCATTTGGCATTTGATCCTTGAGCAAGGCAAACCGAGGACGCCACTAGCGCGAGCCAAAGTCACCCTGATTCGGCACAGCTCAAGCGAACCTGATTACGAAGGTCTGGTGTCCTCATTCAAGCCAGTCCTAGATTGCCTCACCGAATCTGGTGTCATTGTTGATGACAACTGCAAGGTGCTTGGCATCCCAACTTATTTGTGGGGCAAAGCAAAGCCAAAAGCTGGTTACTCAGAGGTCATCGTTGAAGAAATCTCTGATGACTTCAAGCTTCCATCCTTCCGCCTGGAGGATGTTGCTCATGCTTAGTCTAGTAAGGGATAAACCATCAATTGATGAGTACACGCCGAGTGAAGATCGCTACAAATACGAGTCTATCCATGACCTGGTCAATCCGGGCAGTACCGTAGGTTTCGAGATCCTGAGCACCAGGCAATATGACCACTGGCTCCATCACGACCTTTCTACCATTCACAATATTGGCCAGATTGCTGCCGGCCTTGAAGGCATAGTCAGCATCAACATCTCTTCTGAATCCATATTGATGATCTCGGATGAAATGATGTACAGGGCCTCAAAGAACAAGCCTGGCCTTGTCATCGAATGGATTGAGGCCGGTTGCACGGCGCGCAAGGTACAGGAAGCTGCAGCACGCCTAAGAAGCTGGAAATCAAACTTCGACATTCGCCTCTCCATTGATGACATGGGCAAAGGCCAAGACGGCCTTGAGCGCTTCCTACTGACCAATCCTGATATCGCAAAGATCGATGGATCCATCATCCACGGGGCAAGGGAATCAGCCTCCTATCAACGTGTATTCAAAATGCTTTGCCAACTATGTCGCGATGAAGATGTGCCCACGGTCGCTGAGTGGATCGAAACCTCAGCAGATCTTGATTTGGCCATTGATTGTGGCGCCAGATATGGACAAGGCTTCTTGTTCCGTGAACTTGAAGGATAGGGACCAAAAACTATGAATGAAACTCTGCAGAATGCAGTAAGCAAGCTCAACCTTGGCAATATGCCTGATGTTTACACCTTGATCACCAATCTTGGTAACACCCTGGGGCCCATTAAAACGCTTATTGGGGCGTTAGCCTACTGCATTGGCTTGTGGGTCATCCTGGCAGCCATCCTCAAGTTGAAGAATGCAGCTGACGATCGTGGCCGTGACGACAATGTCATCATGAAGGTTGGTGTCCAAATCGCCGTTGGCGTGTGCCTGATTTACCTCAACAGCACGCTGGGCGCTCTTACGGTCACGGTCTTTGGTGATGGCAACTTCAACCCGTTTGGATATAGCGCTGGAACTGGACTTGAAGCAAAGGTCACAGCAGCTCGCAAGGTGTTATTCATGTTCATCGGGGTGGTCGGGGTAGCCGCGGTTGTTCGTGGCCTGTTGGTATTCCGTGGTGTATCTGAAGGCAGTTCAAATGAAACTGTATCTAAGGGATTCATTTTTGTGTTCTTTGGGGCGGCTGCTATCCACCTTGATTACGTTATTGACGTACTGAAAGCTTCTGCAGCAGGATGAGGGTTATCTACGAAAGCCTGATGGATGGGAGCACCGCCACTTCCTCCATCTCCCCTGACTTTACAGGTCAGGTAGCCATGAGTTACCAGAGATCTAGCTCCCAAACGCCACTGTGGGCGCTTTTCATTTCTTATAGTGAGGCTGAGTCAGCGGCCTGTATGGCTGCAAGCGTGACAATTGGTGGGTACTCAGAAGTGAGACTACATGAAGCTCATAAAGCCCCCGCTAATACCAGACTCTTCAATTCAGCCATCGACTGGCTATCAGCAATCTAATATTAAGGCTTGTACATGTTGGCCATTGCCGGCCTAACTTTTGGCTGAGGTTTTGGCTTGGGCACAAATGGAAGTGCATTTAGCAATAGCCTTGCGCATGCTATACGGTCTTTAACGAAGATATCCAGCCAATCACAGGCCTTATTGCCAACCATACTCCTAACTGGCGTGGCTCTGCGGCATGGTATATTCATTGCGTGCATCTTGCCTGCTGTAAAATCAGTAGCTTCTTGGCCAGCACGGCGACCATGTTTATCTGGGTCATCATTATCTTCAGCAAACAATACTGACTCAACACCAAGCGAGCTTAGGTAATCCAGGTGCACGCCTCTAACGCCATTGGCGGTATACAGAACATATACTGGCATGCCAGTAGCTGCTGACACCGCAAGGCCTGTTTCAAAGCCTTCCACAACAGCAACTTCTTTACTTTGGAACCTGGTGCGATCGCCAGCGATCAAGAACCCACCAGCACGGTCCCCATCGAAATGAGAACCCAGCATACGCTTTGGATCCTCGCCGTATTTCTCCGACTGGGAATTCAGAAATATCCGCTGGACACCAATCATTACCCCTTCTTTAGAAGGTTGGAATATGGGTAGCAGCAAGGTCGCGCCACCGAATTCACCCGGTACCGCACGGATCTGGCCAGCAATACGACTGATGGTGCTTTCTGGTATGCCACGTTTAACGAGGTAGCGTCTGGCTATCCTGGAGGCCATGGAGATGCGTGTGAGGTCTGTCCCTTTCCGCCACAAGTTCTGGGCATCACGCCTACGATCCTGGGCACTATTTTGGACGTTGATCTTGTCTGCGCTCACCAGCTGGATATCACCTGGCTTGTGTTCGAGCAGCTCCATGAGCTCATTAAAGTCTAGACGTTTGGCATTGTCTGGAAAATCGATAGCAAAACCGGCTGTAGCGTGAACAGAGACGTTGTATTCCCTGCTGCCCCGCCATACTGCAGGGATACGGATCCAGTCAGCGCCGTACCTTTTAACCTTGGCGCCATGCTTGTCCAGCGCATCCCAGAGAATTGATTCAACGTCGACAGGTTTTTTAACAGCCTTTGGTGGCGCCTTTGGCCTCTCAGGGGCAACAGGTGGTAAATCGCTTTTGGGGATTGGATTGGCAGTTGCAGCTCGAATAACTGCATGAGATGGTGCAGCCGGAATAGCCTGAGGTTTAGATTTGTTTTCTACTTCAGCGGGTGCTGGCACCTGAACCCTTGAAAATACACCCACAATAGCACCCGAATCATTGATTAATGTTGCTTATATTATACCACGTTCACACTTTTACTCGAAGCTAACTGTCATGCCGCGCTTGTCTTGGAATGTAAGAATGAAGTCATTGACTGCATTTAAGAGGCAATGGTGCCTTCCAGTTGCTGCTGAAGGGCTGAGGTCCCCAACATGGTTGACCACGTGCATACGAGCTTCTACACCCGCTTCCAGGGCTTCATTTATATGAGCTGGATTGTCGTCAAAGTGAGCAACTGCGCCAAGCTTACGCAAAATATGTTCTTTGGTACCACTGCAGACGTGGACAGGCACCATTGGCATGCCAATAGCTTCAAAGTTGTTCAATCTGGCAGGCAGGATCTCAGGCTCAATCATGGTTACAACATTCACCTGGTAGTCATGCTCCCTCAATAGCCGTATTGCTTCTACGGCGCCAGGCATCTCAGGTAATGATTCCCAAAGGTTTTGGGTGTTGAAATGATGCCAGACAGCATCCAGCTCATAAGGCTGCAGGCCATATCGATCGGCCAAAGGGTATTGATTCCTGAGCAAGGGCATAGACTTACCGAGCACATCCTGCATTGCTTGGGACCAAACCCTCAAAAAATCTACCAGGACACCGTCAGCATCAACACATACGACCCTATTCATCATGCAGTCCTAGCGGCATTCAACATTTGCTTTGTTCTGCGAATACAATCAGTAAGATTCATTTCCGCCTGGGGATTCCTGATAATTGATGATGCTGTGCTATCAACGTCAAGCGCCTCCAACTTCACAATGTTTTGTTCGTCAATTTGCTGATGAATTACCAGCTTCAAACTTTGAGCCAACAGGTATCGGGCTTCATCCTCACCATCATTGCTGGCCATGGATATCAACCTTGTTATTGCACTGGGAATATCTTTCGCATGTAGCGTGGTGATAACTAGGTGACCGTCAACGGCAATCCGCAACAATTCAGCGGCCGCAGCCTTGCTGCGAACTTCGCCAAAGAACAGCATTGACGAATTCTTTGAAGGGAAACTACGCAGGCTGATTTCAAGCCCTTTCTCGAAGCCTATCTCCGTCACATCCAGCTGTTCACAGTACCCATCCTCACCAACAAAACCTCGCAAATCGTACTCTGGTGGATCTTCCACTGTGAGCGCGAAACCGCCGAACATTTCCAGGCGCTTTCTAAGGGTGCTTACAGCAGTTGAAGTTTTGCCGCTGCCCGCAGGCCCCACTATCATGATGAGGCCACCGGTTTTGAGGTAATCTTCTGAACACAGCTTTGCCACATGGGGCTTACTGAAGGAGTGCTTATCAAAGGAGGGAAGATCATTGATAACACGGACAGCATATTTATCAGCCATCATGTGCTGTACACGGAACCGGCCTATGTCACCTTTTACGGTAAATCGATTGCGACCTGGATTAGCTTTGTGAATTGCCCTGATTTCATCGGCAAGGCGATTCACAAAGCTCACCATTGCATCACCCTGAACACGCACCTGGCCAGGGAACAGGACGGATTGCTCTGTGGGGCTTACAGTATCCACATGCAAATCTGTTACGTCTTCGAATGCAAAATCTTTCATTGATTTATTTCCTAAAAGCATTTCTATCTAATACAAAAAAGATAGGCCTGGGAAACAGGCCTATCTCTTGTAGTTGAATTACTTGGTGAAGTAATAATCGATCGTCAGATTTGCACCTGTGCATTGTGTGCCCAGAGCTGTACGGTTCATGGTGCCACCGAAAGGCTTCACATCCGTACCGCCCACTGAAATACGGGCGAAACCAGCTTCCGTTTGTGGAATGATGGTGGCACATTCATACTCAGGAACAGCTGTCTGGGTCATGCGGATCGCATCATCTGCAGTTGTCAACGTTGCTGGAGTCAGCGTCAGTGAGCCGCTCCAGCGGTTGGTTGCGGTGGTTGCATTAACAACGCGGTTTTTAGGCAAGGCCTTCATGCCAATGATTTCTGCCATGGTTGCACCGTTATAACTTGGCGCATTGGAATAGATCTTTTGGACATTAGTAGAAATTGTCTTAAGTTCACCAATTTCATCATTGGCGCGCATATCTGCCATGATGCGAGGCGCATTGATCACACCAGCCAGCAAGGCTAGAACAACCACAGCAACAATACCTACTTCAACCAATGTGAAGCCACCCTGACGCTTGGCGTTGATCAGCTTAGCCTTCAGGTTCAAATTCGAATTATGAAAAGTGTTCATTTACTGCCCCTTAAACAGGTTGAAAGAATTTCAGTTGATTGTTTATATAATACTACATACGCATTCTATGATTACATTAAAAAACCCAAGAATCAAACAAAATTTCTCAGGTTTTCTATCTGGGCGTTGGCTTAAACCATTTTTGCCCTGATTACAGTCTGGGCGTGCATACCTGTTTGCACCGTGCCCACGATGATCGTAACGAAAAGGATCCCCACCATAAACAACATAAGCATATTGATAGTCTGTGCTGATTTCGCGATTTTGGCCTCTGTACGCTCCATACTTTCCAGACCAATCATGTTCATGGCTTCCAGGAATGAAGAACGCTTGCCGTAGTCAGCAATACGGTCCATCACTTCTTCAGGCAAGGAACCAGTATCCAGCGCCTCTGCAGGTTCGCCAGCACGGCTATCAAGCCCTTTGATCATTTTGCGGATATGCCATTGCATCCAGGGCGTCGACATTTCCTGCAGCTTCACCAAAGCTTCCATGATGCCAGTGCCAGCCTTCATCAATGCAGCCAAAGAGGTCAGGAACATCGCACCGTTGTAATCACGGAACATGCTATAGCCAATCCAGTTGTCCACTACCACGCGCTTATCACCGTACCAGCGCTTGATTGAAAGCCCAAAACCCACGATGGCCAAGACTATGATTACACCGATGTAGATACCGTAATTCGCCACGATCTGGGATATCGGGTAAAGGATGCGGCCAGACAATGGCCACTCTTCAACCGGATAAATTTGAACCATGATTGGCATCAAGATGAAGGACATGAGGGCCAGCACCATGATGCCCAGGCCCAAAGCAAAGATTGGCCCAGCAAGCGCCATGATCATAGAGCTCTTCATTTTCTGCGCGGTACGAATTGTTTTGGACAAGAACTTCAAGCCCTCAGCCAAGCGGCCAGATGTCTCAAACGCAGAGATGATCATGAGGTCTGTTTCAGGCACATCACCCTTCAGGGCATTGGAAAGGCTGCCGGAGTCCAGACCTTCAATCCATTTGGCGTACATTTGTGCCCTACCCTTTTGGCCACGTTCAGTTGCACGCTTACGTAAATTGCTGAATTCGCTCACCAAGTCAGACTGGTCATCCATTGCCTTCGCCAAATCGTAGTAAAAATCTGCACGCTTTGATCTGAAGTTAAACAGCGCTAAATTCAATCCGAAACTCATTTCTACTTCCTTTCCACCAATTGATACATTTCCATAGGATCGAATTCATCTTCCAGGTGGCGTGGATCTACTAACCCACAAGCAACCTTGTAAAGGCCATGCTCAAATGCAGTTTTACCTGTCATGTCCGGGTCATCAAAACCCGAGACGCGGCGCGTACGCCAATACTCTTCAGCAGCCAAATCATCGCCATTACGGACCAGGCGGAGAAAATCGCGATCGGGCAGAATAATTTCAGAAGCTACTGTCCGGCCGTGTATGCCTGTGCCCCCGCAATGCGGGCATTTGTTATTCGCTTCATTCGCGCCGTACACATTTTTCCGCGAAATCCCGAACTTAGTTTCGAGCAACTCCAGGCGATCTTCCGGGACAATTTTCACTGCCGGAATCTTGCAGTGCTCGCACAGCAGCGGAATCAGGCGTTGAAATACCAGCGCGGAAATGAAATTCTTACCGGAGAGGGTTTGTCTGGTGAGGCCCATCGACTCAGACGACAGGCGGTCCAGAATCTCAATGGCGCTTGAGGTATGCACTGTTGTCATTACCTGGTGACCAGACTGAACCATTGTCTGCAGCATTTGGCATGATGGGTTATCACGTACCTCGCCTGCCATGATCACATCAGGATCCAAACGCATTAGGACCCGCATGCTTCTCAGGAATGGATTGGAGTCCGTGTCTTTGTCATCGCTTGAGCGCTGCACACTGATCTGCGACACCATGCCCATTTGGTATTCCACTGGATCTTCAATGGAATATGACTTCACCAAATGCCTGCGTGGCGACCTGGTCATCAAAGTCTTCAGGGTTGTAGACTTACCTGAGCCTGTAACACCTGCGACGATGATCACACCAACAGTTTTCCTGGAAGCCAGATCCAAATCCCGCACCTGGGTGGGCTCATAGCCCAAATCTTCCAGGCTCTTGGTCTTATCCTGGCTATCCAACACCAGCAAACGCATGACAACATCAAAACCACCATTAACAGGGGTGGATTGGTAACGAATGCGCACTGCCCTGTCATCAAGCATCACGACAACCGAACAAGATTGAGCAGAATCCTTGTTGAAGGCAGGCTCTGAACGGCTGCTTTGCTCTGCCTTCTTCGTGTAGATGTAACCAACCAATGTCGCCAACGCATCAGCGGGGTACTTCATGTATACACGCAGCTTGCCGTCTATCCGGAACAAGATAGCGCCAGTCCTATTGGCAGTATTGAAGCGTGGGCAAATATGGATATCCGTTGCGCGATCGGTTACAGCATCGAGCACGATTTTTTCTACTTGCTTCGTCAGGATTGGGTTTTCAACGTCCGCATCCTTCAGGGTCTCTTTATTCGCCCAGCGCGAGTAGAGAATCTGCAAGGTGCCATCATCAATCTTTTTCTCAGCAACAACCTTGTAGCCTTTTTGCTTCACATCCTGGGCAAGGGTCAGGTGATTGTTGTTCTGCCAAAAATCGGTGGTGACCAGTATTTGGTATTGTCCGAGATTCACTTCGATGGCTGCCATTTTTGTTTGCAGATGGGCAGACAAATGGAATAACCCGCCCTCAGCCGTGGCCACCGACCTATGCTCTGGAATTTCCTCAGCATTAGAGATTATGGGACCAGTGCTTGCCCGCACAGGCTTCACATCAGTGGCTTGTATAGCTTTGGGAGGCCTTGCGGTTACAGGCTTTGTAGACGCCTTAACTGCAGCGGGCTTCTTTTTATCGCCACGACCGAAGAGATTCGAGAACATGAATTAACGCCCGAAGTTATTTGAGCCGATAGAAGGGACGGGAGGCAGAGACTTGATACCTGCATCAAATGGTGCTGGTGCAGAGCTAGCTGCTGCCATAAAGATGGTTTTGGACTTCTTGCCATCATGCAGGACCACACGATCATTGCTCACCGAAGTAACTGCCCAGCCAGGAATGATCCTGCTGCCGGCTTCTACGATATAAGGGCGACCATCAACCTTAACCTCGGCCTTGAGAGCACCCATGCGACCAAAAATCGCGGAAAGCTCGAAATCATCAGGGTTGCTGAAGTTCACCTTGGATGACGCATTACCGAGTGGTACCACCGGCAAGTTTTGCATCTGGATCTGGTTGGACTGTTTTGTGCCATCCAGCTCAGACTGCTGTTTCTTGATCTCGACTTCGAGCTTCAGCTGCGCGAGCTTCTTCTTCATCGCAGAGTAATCACCGATAGTGAATACCTCTGTAGGTGCCTTGGCAGCAGCTTCCTCAGCCATTGCCGCTGGACCATGGAACATAGCCGAAAAGGCCAATGCGACCATCAGGAATCCATTATTTTTTTGCATAGTAGTTACCCTTCATACTGAATTTGATGTCAGCGTTTTCGACGTTGACTGAAAAAGACTTGAGAACCATGTTTGCAGGCAGATTGAAGGCATATTCAGCCAACCAGATCTCACCGCGCATTTCCCACTCACCAGCCGTCACCAGCACATCAGGGCTGATGTCACCCAGGGTCACGCCAGCAGGAATTCCGTAAGGAAGGCCATTCTTGAGGCTGATATTGAGGCCAGCCAATGAGGCATCCTGGATCTGGCTAACAAAGTTCTTCAGGTAATCTCGGATGGATGGCGATTCAGCAAGGCCAAAATTGCTGTCCTTTGCTGCATCAGGAAGCTTGACCTGGTAAGTGACCTTGCCCGCATCAAGAGACCACTGGGTATCTTCAGGGAGATTCAACTCTGAATTCAGCTCAAGATTGCTACCAATCTCGCGCTTCCAAGTCACTGTGCAGCTGTTCGCCACTTCAACATCACAATCAATGCGATCCAAGGCCCAGCCTGCGGAAACAAGCTGAATACCGTTGATAGCGTCTTGCAGCTCAGCCCAGCGAACAGCAGCTGGCGTACCAGATTTGTTCGTTTTAATGGCTTGAACATATTGATCGCTGGCCGACACTTGCTGAGCCATGGCAGCCTGCCTGGCAGCTTCTTCGCGCGCAGCCTTGTCCTTGTTGTAGACATAACCGCCGCCGACACTACCGAGGATCAAGACAAGTGTCAGGATCTTTGGCAGCGTGAGCTTGAAGCCAGGTACGGCTCGAATTTCATCATCACGACCGCAAGCGAAGGCAATATCTTCAATGTTCAGGCCTTCAGGTTCGCCACTCCAGTTACCGTATGTGGTGATTGAGTAATCAGAAAAGCTGTGCTCTTCATTGATGAAACCAGCCACCTCACTGGCAGGCATGACCTTATCCTTGCCAACCATGGGTAAACCGTTCTTGATACGGCAAACCCATACGAGGTCATCCTCAAAGCGCCAGATCATCATGCTGTGATCTTGAACGCCATCCATAGAGGCAAACGCCTGCGCTGCAGAGTAAACCTTACCCTTAAGGTCAGAAGCATCCAGGTTGATTGGCAGGCCAATCAGGGCATCCTCAGAGTGACCCTTGGTTGACCTTGCATAAGAAGTAACCTTGTTGTCCTTGGCCAGCTCACGGATTTCATCCGCTTCGCGACCAACCCTCTTAAGGGTGGACCACATCATCCCAAAGGCAAGACGGGTATTCTTCTCGCCTACGGAACGAACGAACATGGTGGTGGCAGCCATGGATTAGTTATCCTCGATTACAGGGGTAATCATCATGACCAGGCCTTCTTTGCGCCCCTTGCCAGACAACGAGCCTTGCAGCCAGCTATTACCGCCCTCGGTCAGCGTGCGCTTCTCATACTGATAATTCCAACGCTCAAAGCCGCTCAGGATGATGGTTTCGCCAGAGCGCGCAGTTATCTTCTGCTGGAACTGTGTACTGGACACTTCAGGCGCCTGGATCGACTGTTGGTTTGCGCCTTGGCCGGATGAAATTGTGTTGATGCGCTTCAGCTCAGACATATCGATACTGAACTGCACAGACACGGAGCCATTGTCATTAACCGTAGGCAGCAGGTTGATGATGTAGCCAGTGGTCACCATGCCTGGAGTAAGGCCCGGCACGCCGCCCGTACCGCCACCGACCATTGCAGCTACAGGTGTTGTCGCTGCCAGGTAACTTACCTGCTCAGTGAGCGCCACTGGAACTGGCTGACGATTCTGGGTAACGGCCGTAGTCGTATGGGAGACGCTACCAATCCCGATACCGTTCAGAGCCTTGATCATGGCCTCAGTACCATTCCAGCGCGCCAGGCCGCTGGAGCCAGTTGCTGTAATCTTGAAACCCAGGCTGCCAGCTTCTTGGCCGACCAAGGATGTTGGTGTGGCGAAGTTCAAGGACCAATCTGGATTCAGCAGGCTATTCAAGCGACTGAACACCACGTTCCAGTCAGCACCATTTTCATAGTTCTTGCTCAAAATTACGTTGAACAGCTCAACACGCATGCGCACCTGGCGGTTCAGTGTGCGATTCTCGTTTTCGATGTATTTACCGACCACATCCACCACATCCTTACTATCAGTGACAGTAATCGTGCCGGTGCTCTGGTTGATGGACATACGACCCAATGGAGACAACATGGATGAAACAGCTGTTTGCACCGAGGTCCAAACGGAGATGTTAGTGGTCATAGTGACCGCAGAGTCAGCGCTGAATGAAGCATTGCTAGCACTGTTGGAGCCTGTGCCGCTGCTTTGGTTGCCAGCCTGAGTTGAGCCAGATTTGCCGATCTTGGAGCTGTATACCGAATCGCCAGGCGTAGTCTTCAGTGTGAATGTACGGGTGGTTACACGGTAGAACTCGATGCGACCATCGCGATACTCCCAGCTGAGCGTAGCGCGAGAGGCAATACGGTTCAGGAAATCTACCAGCGTGCCCTGGAAGTTGAGCTCCATTGTGGTGGAGAAATCGGAGGCGATGCTGCCATTGATAGAACCATCCTGGGCCATCCCCAGCATTTGCATCTGCTCTTGACCTTGCAGGGTGCCAGCCACAGCAGTGGTATTAGTTGAGTTCGAAACGTTGGCGCCGTGCACGAAGCGAGCCAGTGGCACATAGGCATCAGGCTTAACAAAGACCGGAATGCCCGTCACCATGGTTATACGTTCAGCAGCAGTTGCGATATTGACCCGGCCGGGGAAGTTAAAGCCCCAGGAAGCATAAAACGCTTCAGGCAGCACGACATCGCTGGAAACAGGGATAGATTTGGCGCCAATCCACTTGCCCTTGAAGGACTTCACAAGCGTATTGGATTCATCCATCTGTTTCTTGACCGTGCTATTCAGCTCGGCAATCTTCTTGTCATTGTTTGCGTAGCTGGCATCAGCCTCCTTACGAGCCAATGGCTCCAGGGCGCAGCCAGTCATTGCTGTCGTCAGCGCAAGCAATAACACCGGGGCAAAATGCTTCTTCATGATGAGTCCTTGTTAATTAGATGCGAGCTTGCACTTGTTTGCTTCACCCATACGCACAATGCGCAGGGCACGATTTTCATCGTAGGCACAAGCTTCAACGGGATAGTCGCTGCCACGAAGAGACTGCATCACCTCTTCAACTGCAGACTTAAATTCACCCTGGTACTCGATGTCATAAGGAATCGGGAAATCAACGGCCACATCCCAATCGAGCTGCCAGTTATTGGATTTCGACCAGCGGGAAAGCGCGGTGCGAACAGTTTTGTCAGCCAGCGCGAGCTTCCATACTGGCTTAGGTGCTGGAGGAGCTACCTTTTGAACCTGTTTTTCCAGGCTCAGGGTGCTTTGATCCCAGTCCAGGGTCGCCGCTATCCCGGAGGTGCGCAGCAGGTTGCCCAGGACAACTGTCCAGTCATCCTGGCCATTGCCACGCCAGCTGGTAGCGGAAAGCAGGTTGATGTTGCCATCGTTGTAAATGGAGAAGCTTGTAGGTACCAGCAAGGACAATGCATCACGCAAGGGCTGGCCATTCACCATGCCCTTTGCCGGAGGAATGATTGCAGGCTTACGGCCCACTTGATTCAAGCCACCAATCAGGACTGCTTGCTGGCGAATAGTCGCCTTGGGGGCTGCAGGTTGCAATTGAGCTACCTTTTGCGCAACTGGCTTCGCAACTTCTTTCGCAGGCTCTTCAGGCGCATCAACCACCTCAAAGCCCGCAAACGCTGATGCTGGCGCTATCGCACCAAGAATTGCAGCTACAACTAAGTTCATCTTCCAACGGTTCATAATGTTCAACTCCTTCTCTTATGAGGTATATTATACGCAATCTTTAAGCAAATCCAGAAAATTATAGTTGATTACCAGCTAGCCCCGCGAAAGACACCTTTTGTGCCTTATCTGCCAAGGGTTTTTGTTGGTTTTCTTCTGAATTCTGTAAGGGCCTTGAAGAATGCGTACTGACTCCCTCATGTGCACTTTTATCTACAACATGTTTTGTTTGTTCTGGGGCATCAAACATTGTGGGAGGTGGCGCCTTACCGTTCAGCGCGCGATATCCAGCTATTAGCAAGCCCCTGAGGTAGTCCACCCTTCTCCCGGGTATGCTCATGTCATAACGATCAAGGATGGCCTTTTCCTCGGCCACCCTTGCATCCAATCTCAGCGGAATAGACCTTGCATGGCGAGCCATTATTTTTCCAAGGTATGACGCAGGAATTTGTAAAGGCCGCGTGCATTTGCAAATTCAGGGTCTTTTGGAATAACAGCATTACGGAAAGGCTCTGCAATCTGGGGAAGTGCCGCTACACCACCACCTACGAAAATGATTTTACTGAGCTCGGCAATAGCACTACCGAATTTGCGGTGGATATCCCGATGAGCCTGCTCGGCAATTTCAGCCCCAGCCTTGGCCACAATGTCAGTGACATCGTGAGTTTCGCCATACAGAGTGATAATTTTGGTGCTGACGGCCTGCTCAAGCATGTTGCGCGAAGCTTCCTGCTTGAATTCCTTCTTGATCGCCGTGCCTACTAAATCGAACAAATTCAGTACACCAATATTGGTGGTGCCAGAACGACCATGATCAATTTCACCAGGTGGATTAATCCAGAGGGTATCGAAAGTACGGCCACCAAAATCAACAACACCTACCGGGCTCGTAATATCCACACCAGGAAGGATATTGCCTTCTTCATCCAGCACATGATCCATCCAGGCTGCCAGCGCTTCCGAGAAGACGATGTTCTTAGAGATGATGGCAGGAATCCCACCGTCCCCAAATTTCTCGATAGGCTTTGAAAGCGCATCACGCTTGAGTTCAATGTAATCCTCATTGATCGCGCCACCAAGATAAAAACTGTTTACCGGCAAACCGGTGGCAATGGCCACTTGTTCATTTGAGAAACCAGCCCTTACCAATACATGGTGAATTGCCATCAAGTTGATGACAGAACCATCAAAATCTGCAAACCTGGTATCTTCACCAGCAATGCGGTCGCCAACCGTGAATTGGCTACCATTGATCGTATAAACACCAGATCCTTGGTTGCTATCTGCCGCCAGACCTGCCATACCTGCATGAACACCTGGCTTAACCGAAGTGCGGATTTTCAGTTGCTGACCATTGCCGGCATACAGCTTTGTGTATGCGCGACCATCATCAATGCCAACGGCGTAGATTTGCCCTGCCGGGGTTTGCTTTGCCATAAAACCTCCTATTTTTAATTGCCGACCTTGATAGGCGTACTTTTCCGATCAGCTTGGTTCTCAGCCAGCGCTTGAAAACCGGAAACGAATAACCTTTGTAATTGAGAAGAACCAGTAATACGGTTGAGACTGCGCACAACCCCAGGATCCACCAGCTTGGGAAGAACACCAGAAGCCCAAAAGGAGAAAGCAATCTTGCATCTCCAATAAAGGCAATCTTCACGCTCCTACCTGTTTCCCTCCAGGCAGCCATCAGTTTTGCTCCAATCTGTCACCCAGCGGAACGATGTGGCTTGCCCCCTCAATGGCAACCTTGCTGTCTTCATCCTTATGCGTCTCGCGGGCAACTACCAATTCCAGCTCTGACTTGCTGATCAGGTTGTCCCTGTATAGATTTTTGGCATCATCAGCCATGGTCTGGCCGTACTGCTTGGTCAGCTTTCTGGTGATATACGAAAGGTTGTCTACCGGGGTCGATAACAGGGTGTTGCGGATCTGGTCATCAAAAACCAAAAACTCGCGCACAGCTTTACGCTTACCATCTACCGTACGCAGTAAGCGCTGAGTCAAAATGACCTGGGTCGACTCGATAATGTCCATCGCCCTAACGTTGCGCTCACCCTCTGGAAACATCCCAACTGCACGCCTGATCGTTGAAGGCACCCCATTGCTGTGCATCGTTGTCATCAGCAAATGTCCTGATCGTGAAGCCTCAATTGATGCCTCCATGGTCATGCGGTCTCGCGACTCTCCGATCAAAATAATGTCCGGGTCACGACGCATCGCATTTCTAATACCTGCCTCGAAAGAAGGTATATGTCGAGGCACTTCACTTTGATTTACCATCGATGAAGGCTTCACAACATCGTCGTAAACAAATTCGATTGGCTGCTCGTAAGTGAGCACGTGAAGATTTGCGTCATCTTGCTCCAGTCGATACCTGAGTAATGCCGCCTGCAAGGTGGACTTACCTGAGCCTGTTTCGCCGGTAATCAGCACCATCCCTTGATTCATCGACATGGGACCCAGAAGCTGCATTGGAAAGTCGATTGCTTCCAGGCTAGGCGGCATTGACGGGATAGAGCGAAGAACGATGCAATATCCATTTACCCCATTAACCTGAACCGCAGTAGCATTGAAGCGGAAGCGATGCGTGGTATCACGATTCTCCTGAACGGAGTACGCGGTATCGACATCCCGGCCAGCTGAAAGCTGTGCAGTCCCGTTGTCTCCGTAAATAGTATTCACGATGCCACCCACCTCCGGGCTTGTCAGGCGGCGCGCAGTAACACGCATACGCCTACCGAAGTGCTTAGCAAAAACGCACTCTTCACTACGGAAGGTGATATCGGAAATGTTGTTCTGGGAAGCCCAGACCAGCAAACCATCAAGATCCTCTTTTTCAAATCTTGCCGGGGCGTCCGGGAACATGAGCTTCTCCATTAGCGGATGCTCCTGACATCAAGACGTTCAGCAGCCTTGGGCTTAACATCAACAACTGCGGGTGCAGGCTGTTGAATCGCATAAGCTGTAGGTTTCCATTCTGCGGCCCTGGTATTGAGCAGAGGCAGCGCGGTAATACGAAGTTGACGACTATCAATTTCAAGATCGTCACCACCGCCCACTACACCCAGGCGAGCTTCAGCCACAAAGGGCTTGCTCACGATGTTTTGCTTCAACAGAGTTTTATAACGAAGCATGCCTTGATAATCGCGCTCAAGACGGGACATGTTGAGATCAAAGATTGCGTCAGCTTGCTGGTAGCCAATCTTCCAGCCCTCTTCAACCCAACGCTTCCAGGCAGCTCGCTCATTAGAATCGCGAGGAAGCAATGTTGCATCTGGCGTTTCTACGGGCTGTGTCGGCTGACTCAGATATTCCTTCCAGGTGGGAGGATTGGTGACAAACTTAGCTTGGGCTTCGATCTTAAATACTTTGTCGGCCGCGTGAATTTCTAGCGCATCCACCGTCTTCAGTGCATTGCGACCCTCAGTGATCACCGGGGGAAGAATGTAGTATTGAGTTGTCTGTGAGATGCCTGCAGGTGCAGAAATCAGCAAAGGGCGAAAATCAAAAACCCGGTCCATATGCTTGGAATGGGTTTCAAGGCGATCCTTGATTTCACCGTTACGCTTATTGAGGCCACCACGGGCACCAATGCCGATCGCAATCTCACGCAGGGCATCAAGGCGAATTTGTCCACCCTTAACCTCAGATACGATGGCGCCCCTATCCAGTTCCTGGAGGTGCTGAAGATCTGGGGCGTCCATCATACTGCGTACTCCAACACCACTATGCGATTAGCAGCATCACTTGCATCAACTGTGACATTAGCTCGAACGCCAGCCTGAGTAGCCGCATTGCGGACCAATTCAAAGAGGGTAACGCCCTTGACATCCACAGTCACGATAACAGGGACAGCAGGCTCTTTTCCGCGGACAACCAATTTATAGCCAGTGGAAAGCTCCACAGTCCGCTTTAGGAATGCATCTATCGGCCCACTCCAGTTCACGTTGACCTTAGTGGCCAGGCCAGGGGGCACCTTATTACTTACTGGCGCAGCCTTCTTGCTGGTTGCAACTTCAACCTGGGCCATTTCATTCAACGCCTTTACTGCCACTTCGGCAGCACCGGCAATGCGCTCATCCACCGTCAATGGTGGTGGGCCACTCTTTTCTTGCACTACTTTGGTGGTGGTGGCATTGCAACCAACCAAGGCCAACAGCGCAAAAAGCACCAGACTGATCTTCATTTTCTGAAATCTCGTATAAGGGATAACATTCGCATCATATCATTTGGATATCCAAAGTCAAACTAAATGACACCTAAAGGATTAGAAAAGCATCTTTTGGATTCAAAGTGACATCCAAATGTATACCGGAAATCTAATAGGATGACTTTTTATCAGCATTAAGTTGACTAATATGAATGCTACATTGGTGTATTTATAATTTTATTAATCAGTGTGTTACAACACGCATCAACTTGATAAAGTAAACAAATAGAAATGTTATCCAAATTTTGACATCGCGTTATGTTGGAAATCCCGGCCAATTGCATGGTAATATTTCCCAAAATTTGTGTATATCGCATGTGATACCTAATTAGCGATATTTATAAATATCGAGAGATCTGGAATTTTTTGGCGCTCAAATCCTAAGGAATTTTGGATGACCATGTGTGCAATTCAGGGACAATTTCCGCCCTGGTGATGCCTGGGTCGAAACAAGGTTTGGGCATCAGAAAATCGACCCAGCCAACAACGTGAACTTAATTATTGATTTTAAAAGCGTTTAAAGATGACTACTTTTAGTTCTCACTAACGGGGGCAGGATGGAATCTCAAACAAACAATACTTCTGAGAATAAAAAATCCATTACGCGCACCGCAAACACGGTCGCACAGTACCTTGCGGCAGCTCGGAGAATCGAACTGCAGGCCCGTAAAGACCTCATGAAGACGATGCCAGGCTCAGTTGATCCTGCACACCCGCTAACTCCAATGCAGTTGGCGACATGGCATGTCGATCGTATGAGGCGCGGCTTGATATCTGCCTCTACATACCGTTCTTACAAGGCTTCGATAATTTGCGCTTTTGAAGAGCTGATGGGTGGAGACGATGAAACTGCTGATGCGGTCGAGTATTTAAAGGACATTGAATATTCGCCTAATGTCAGGCCGACCATCAAAAGAGCTAGCGCGCGGAAGTCCAAGAAGATCACATTTGATGACATGGTTAAGCTGTGCAACTGGCTCTATGCCCATAAAGGCAAGTTCAACGTGCTCAGCGCCCTATGGATTTTTTCCAATTACCATCTGGGCATGCGTCCATGTGAGTGTGAGTCTGCCACCCTAGTTGAGCATGAAGGTGTTCGAGCTGTAAGAATCTTGAACGCGAAGAACACCAATGGTCGATCGCATGGTGAATTCAGACATGTGCCTATTGGGCATCTGGATGAGTACACCCGAGAAAGTATTACGGCATTCCTAAACCTTCTGGCCATTGAGATGGAGCAGCTGTCATTTTCCGATATCAAGGAACGCTGCCGGTTCACCATCTACCGCGCCAGCCGGTTATGTTTTTCCAGAAGACACAATGGGATTTCGCTTTATACAATGAGGCATCAATTTTCGGCCAACGCCAAGGCCACCCTATCCCTTCAGGAAACTGGGGCACTCATGGGTCACAAGATAGCTGACACCTCAAAAATCAATTATGCCCATGCGCGTGCTGGGCACAAGGTGGAGGGGCTTCATGCCTTCCAGGAAGAAGTGGATCGGGTTTCCAAAGAGACACCTAGTCCATTCGAGCGTCGACAAGATGTCGCCAATGAAGAACAAACCAGCTAACCCCCGGGACAATCAAAATGTCAGCAGCCAAAGTTGTTAAGTCATCCTTTTATACAGACCCAGAGTTCTTGCTCCCCACCGGGATGCTCGGCCCCAAGTGGTGGGTACGGTACTCCATCTCGATATTCTTGGTCATTGCTGCTGTGCTGGTGGTGAATCAGGGAATGCCCATGTCATTCATTGCTGTGGGCCTGGTACTGATCGCGGCCACCCAGGTGAAGGAGTTGTTTTTCGTAGCTGCTCTTAGTTTTACGACAATCCTTTATATAGCGGCGAGCTTCTCGCATTCGATACTATTTATCTCGATTGCCGGGGCGGTGCTGTTCATTGCCACCGTAAGCCTGCGATCCAAAATCCAAGCTGACATTGCTGTGATCAAGACTATCCCGGCGATGTGGGCTGAGCTCAGGGCTTATCGGGATATTGCTAACCAACCTGTCATCAAGTTTGGTCGCAAGGCGATCATCAAATATTGGCTAACAGATCCTAGTGCGAAAAGGTTCTCAATAGATAACAGGGGCGACATAGGAAGGCAGTTGATGTCAGAAGTAATCCGGGTCGCCAAGGATTCAAACAGCTTTTTGGAGAACAGAAAAAGTCTTGCCTGGGCGGTCAACGAATTATCCATGATGTTGGTTCTCGTAATGCAGCCAGAACCTAAGGCAGACAAATCAAAGCTCCGTGGCTCCCCTGGAATCTCGGGGAACATGAGTCAGAATCTGGTTGACCTAACCCAAAGCCATGCTGCATTGAGATCATGGGTTGCTGAAAATGACCTCAAGACCTACCAGGAAGTGCATGAAGCCATCATCCTTCGCTACATTGTGACCACGGCACTGGCCAATACCTTCAATTACATCCGGGGCGCTGTTGGTGACACGGTTCCAAGAACCGAGGCTGACTGGTACCACATCTTCTTGTACACCCAATGCGCACTTTGGGAATCCGAATACAGGCGGTCTTTGGGCATGCCCTTGGAATTAACTGAGGAATCCCTGGAAGAAATGCGGGAGGTAGTGCATGCGGTGGTAAATGGGGTCAAACCCCCAATTATCGTGTAGTCCAGCTGGTGGGAAGGCTTGGGATCAGAACTTCGGCCTGACGCGTGTTGGTACCCAGGCTAGAAAAACGATGGCTAGCTTGATGAGCGGATAGAAGAGCACCACCAGCATGAAGAGGAGGCCAAAGAATTGATACTGCCAACCAGTAGTCACCTCGGGCCTCAAGAAAGCCACCAGCAGGAAACCAAACATCATCATGAGGTTTGCGGATAATCCGGGCGCCAAGGCGCGTGGTTCACCCACCAGCACGGAAATGGATATCAGGAGGCAGGTAAAGGATGAGATCACGGCGATGTATTCTTTGTAGACCACATAACCGCTGGGTATGAAGGAGAGTCCCCACATGGTGAACATGACGACCATCCAGGCACCCACAATCACCAGGTAGGATTCCATATCGCGCTCTGATGGGACCAGCATGTCTCTCATTGGATTTCCTAAAAAGTTGGGCTTGGGATCAATCACTGAAACTGCTTATATTATACCGTAAACGCATTCGTTTGTCAATATAACCATATCACAAACCCATCAGCTCTCAGTCTCCCAAATTGGCCATCCCTGCAATATCTATTGTTTACATATATAGTGGCGAAACTGGCGACAAACTAATAACAATGAGGTTAAAAATGCGCGTTAAATTGATTTCAGCAATAACTGTAGGGTTCTTGGCCCCATTGCTTTCCTTTGCAGGAAATGAGGCTATTCCTTTGGATAAACTAGTTTCAGAATTTCTAACAACACAAACTGTACTGCCTGCCTGGTCAATGGGTGCTACCCAATCGACCCCGCAAATAAATTGGATTTCAAACGGTGTTGATACTCGGGGTTGCGGGATCTACTCTTCTTGTCGCCGAGGATTGGCGAGGGTAAGCGTTTCTGGGGAAGAAATGCAATCATTAAGGCAAAGGCTTGAGCCGATCCAATGGGACCTGTTCATGGCTTCATCAAATGCTGCCAAATTTGGTCCTGAAAAAATCACCATTTCCCCACTATGTGACTCAGCAGATTGTTGGTTCGACTTTGAAAAGGGTATGGCGACATCCGGAATTACTATGACACGCCTTTGCCAAGCCGGGCCTGGATTGAATACTCAAACAGCATATTTACTCACCAAAGGCACTAAATCAAGTGTAGCAATACTTCATCAAAGCGCTGGTAGTGGTGGCGTTTCTGCATTTCTAGAAATGATATTTTCCGTGGATCCAAAAAACAAAGATTGGTGTGCAGAAGCCCGTAAGAATGAATGATTTCCAACCCCAATAGCCTTTTGCTTTCCTCTACCCTCTCATTCGAACCACCGGATTAATCCAGGCTTAGGATAGCCAATGCGTACTTGGAAAAGATGCCAAGCTTAAAACTTGGTATCACATACAGATGAACTTTGCCCACCAGCACCTCCCTGTTATTGAGATTGCAAGGCTCGATTGGTTATCGCCATGCTTAAGGTGATGTGACGTCCAAGAGTGAAGCCAGGCTAGCAGGTGGGAATAGCTTTGATGTCCGAGGCAATCCGATTGCGCGCCAGGCAGCCGTGTATGACATCGGCGTCTATAGCCAGCTCTCTCCAACCTTGAGCGCTGGTATCAATTACCGTGTGCAGCATGGTGACAACACCAGGATTCACACGGCTAACTTCAACCTCACCTGGTTGTTCTGATGCCATAGCCTGTGACCAGGCTTGATATAGCGAGGGGTGGTGCATTGCGCACCTCCAATCCTGGGGAAGTTGATCCCCTTCAAAATGGTTCGATTTAAGTAACCTTCACAGCTGGAATCAAAAGCATGACCTCGCCCCACCAGCATGGGTGCTTGTGGATATCCGAATCCAAGTGGGGGTTGTAGGAGGAAAAGCGGCGTGCGGGGTATAGACGAAAAAAAGCGCCCACACAGGAGCGCAAACAGGAGGAGCTTCAAATTCGTTTACTGGCCAACCACCTTCACCTTTTTGTAGCCACGGTATAGAAAAACGCCAAAGCCATAGTCTGCTGCCATCGCCAGGAAGAACGCCAGTAGTCCTGACACCAGCGCGAAATCCAGATCACCATTGAAAAACTGATCTGCCATGAATACCAGGATGCTAAAGACCAGGTAGCCAATGCCACGGATCCAGCGTTCATGCACCCAAGTCAGGTAGTCCAATAACATCGCGCCTTCTTTGCTGCCCAAGTGATTGAATGGTGACTTCATGATGAGTTCCTTATTCGGAGATCCTTTTACTGAGGAATGCCAATGGTTGATTGCAGGTTTTCAAAGCGCTCTGTTTCAAGGCGCCTCAATTTCAAAAATGAAGTGGCGTAGACATTGGGTATTTCTTCAGTCTTGCCTAATAGGCGACTAGTCCATGTCTTGTTGAGCTCCAGGCGGTAATTGTCTCCCGCATTCAAAACGCCTTTGTTGGCTTCCAGAATCTCGCGGCCACGCTGGACTGCAATCTTAAAGTCTTGGGACATCTGCTCATCGCTACCGAAGTGATGCATCCATTCCCGCGCCATGTAGCCAACCTCCAAGGCATCAGCTGGGTTTTCAACGCGACCTGCCAGGCGATGGATGCAAGTGCGATATGCATCCATGCCCAGATCGAGGTTACAGGCATCAAGCGCTGCCCTTTCCTTCATGAAGCTCATGACCATGGCATCAAAACGTCCATTCGTAGCGATCATTTCATCAACGATTTTTTCCTCGGCAACACGTGCATGCCGGTGATCAATGAAATGGAGTGTTGTGGCGCCAAGATAGATGCCCAATATCCAGAGCAGCGCTTTGCCAACCTTGCGCTTCGTGCTGGTGGGTTGTGTCATTACTCTGTTTTCCCTGCGTGCTGGTGGCGGTGAGCCTGAGTTGGTTTGATGATGTTGCCCCGGGAAACGTTGATGCTGGAGATCACACCTTCAAGGGACTTGGATTCCTCTGGCGCCAGGCCAAACATCTGCATGACCCAGGAATTGGCCTCAGCCGTTTCAAGCGCATGATCCGCATTGAGCGCAGCCTGGCGTTCACGTGCGTTGATTTCCGCGCGCTGCAGACCTTGGATAACTTCATGCTGCAGATCTGAATTGGCGCCATATTGGTTCTGCCAGGCAATCCCCTTCTCTGCGATCTGGAGCACCACCTCATAGTCACTGGCGTGACTGATGGATTTTCGGATGCACTCCAGCATGCCGTAGCGATGGCCCACCTCATTCTTCATGCAAGGCGCCATCAATTCTTTCTGGACCTCAGCCATGCGCACATAGCGATCATCGATCCTGGATTGGCGAGCATGTTCACCACGCGCTGATTCGACCTTGGCGATGTCGACCACGAAGGCGACAAACCCAATGACAACCACCAGCCCACCAATGGTGTAGAGGTATTTCATACGAATACAAACCTGCTTTATGACTTAAAGCGATTATACCGAGCTGATACCACATTGTCAATGTGGTATATGATAAGCATCATAATATTTGAGTCCACAATTCGTGTTTTGATGGAAAACCTAATGGGGGTATGGGATTTTAGGGTGCTATATTTTGGTTTTATAGCAACCTATTCATCCTCCTTTGGGTTTAGGGGCCTGTTTACTTTTTTGTCGTACACGTACAGGGCGCGGTCCAGATCTTTAAACTTCAACCCCTTGGAAGTTGCCAAGGGGGAGATCGTATCCATGTACTCCGTGTACAACTCAAATTTTTCTTCAATGTTCTTCTTGATGTCCTCATCACTCTTCGAGGCTGGCTTGGGGAGTTCTGGCATCTTTTCCCCCATCACTGTTCTGTAGGCGTGCCCGTCAAAGATCTGAAATACTTTTGGATTTCTCATGCGCAGAATCGATGAAGCCATTGCGACATTAATACCCTTCGTTAACAATAGGGCGGTAAAGGCATCCTTTGCCTTTTGGTGATTGTGCTGACCTCGCCTTAGAGTTTTGACGGCATCCAACGCTGCTAGCGCCTCAGGAGACATTTCAGCATAACGGTTGATCTTCCAAAGCACGATCTCATTGATGCGTGCCTGGTCAATTACATCTTTGGCCTTAATGTTGTCCAGGCTCTTAGTCAAATTAGGTAGGTAGGAATACGCACGATTGCAGCACTGAAGTGTTTCAGGGCATGCATCTTCTGCTTTGAGCGGTTTTTCCGGTCTCTGAACTTTTGGGACTTTTGGTACTGGCATGATGATGTCCTGGTAGTTGAAAGCAGGCCATCCTATGGATGAGTTTGAGCACCGTCAACAGTTCATATTTTGCCAAAAGGCATGTTTTTTGTTGTCAATACTTCACATTGGGAAAATTTAATGGGGAATTACGAAGGGTTGCAAGCGACTGAATATAATGGACAATATGGGGTATTGATTGACGCGTCACTGACACGTGGATAACGCGTGCTCTACGCGTGGGGAGATTTCAAGCCTGGCTTATCGCCTTTCCCAAACCTGACTCCAACTGGGTGACAGCTCACCTGGATATGCATCGAGCGGCCCACCGGCGCGGTTCCATGCAAACCGGTGCACGCCCTGGATCGCATCCAGTACCTTTTGGCCTTGCTGAGCGTCAAGCCTGAGCGCCAGGCGATGAGGCGGCTTGCTTTCACTCACGGTGACATCGAGCGTGATTTCAATGTCGCGGTATCCTGGTGAATCTGCATGCGTGACGTAGGCCGCGTCGTAGTGAATATTGGGTTCCAGGGCGAGCAATGCAGTCGCTGAAGTGGCAGCAGCCTGGCTGTCCTTGATAATCTGGCTGGTGGCCGAGAACGCGGATTCAATGTTCTGCAGGAGCGGGATCCATTCTTTATCGAGGCGCCCCAGCGCCTGGCTCATGGTGTAACCCCATTCCTTCAGCCAATCCCCTCGGTCCAGCACAATGGCAGCCAGCAGGAATTCACCTGTTGACAATGTCAGATCCCCACCAGCGGCACGCGTCGCGATCCTCAGTCCATTCTCAACCGTGTACGTCATGATCTCCATGTCTTTCATTTTTTGGCTAACCTGCTATTGATCACATGCTTGACTGCATCGTTCTCAATGGCCGGCAAATCATTCTTCCCCGATTGATAGATGGCACCCAGCTCTGCCGTGGTCATGGCCCCATAATATTCGATGAGATCTGCAAGGGCTTCCTGGTCATTTTGATTCCGGTCAGCGAGCACTTCAAGCTCAGCCTTCTTTTTTTCCAGCAATAAAATGTCCATGTACGGTTTGACCCATGAATTTAAACCTGGATTTCTCCAAGTGGTCGAACGCATGCCGTCCGCAAATTCTAGGGCCATTTCTTTGCTCACCAAGCTATTGGCATGGAGGCTACGCTTTATGCCAATTGCGCTCTTATTGATCGTTCTAGGATAGATGTAGAGTCGCCTGGCCAGCTCTTGAACTGTGACTGGCCATTCGCATTCCCAAGTCTGAATCCTGTCCACCAGCATCATGTGCATGAGGCGAGAATGCAGTCTTTTGTAATAGGTGCCTAGAGTAGTGGCATGTATCTTGAGGTGCTGCTGTGGTGATATGTAGTCGTCCAAAACTAACTCAGGTTGTAGTTGCGCTTGAGCTCATTATCACCCAAAGGCTCGGCTTTGAGGGTTTGTATCATGACGTGGCTATCGGGTATTTGCCTCAGGATATCCAACACAACATCCATGCTGTTCTCAAGCTTCAGCTCAACCCCAACATCAGGGAAGGGTTGCATCATGACCTTGGTTTCCATGGTGTTCGCAATTGCCTGGGCATCCAGCTGCAGTTTTAACTGGTCGACGTCATATTGGCATTCAGCCCTGCAAGAAAACGTGTTGGTCGAGTTTGCTGGTGGGTTTGACATGGGTTACAGCCTTTCAATGAAATTGTGCCGGCCGGCATAGCTACGGGATTCCCCGCGGGAAGATAGCCAGGGCAACATGGAACTTTGGTAAACCATGAGTCGATTATCATGGGCCTCTATGAATGACCGGTGCTTTTCCAGGTCATCCAGCGCGCGCGATAGCACAACGTCGGTCAGGGCCGCCACATCATCTGCGTGCCCGTACTGGTGCTGGTACTTGTCCACCAGCATGGCCGTGAGATGCAGGACGCCAAAAGATGTGGCACTTTCTGCCAGGGACTGGATGCAAACCTGGCTGCCAGCCTGGTCGCCCCTGCGAAATACCGCATTGCAATCCTGGAACGCCAGCATGTCTTCTCGCATGGCCCCAATAAAACGGTCGTATTCAACTTGATGACTGGTGATTACCGCCTGGTAATCCTGATCCGCTCGCCAAGTCGACCAGGTGTCCATCAACAGCATAGCCCCGATCCCGAGCAATGAGACCGTGATGAAGTGACCGGCGTGATTTACCCGAGCCTTGGTGTTGGCTTGCATATGCCCTCCTGAGCGCTGGTGGGAGACAACACCACATCAAAATTTTCCAGGCCCACCGAAAGCCTATCCAGGACATCATTGCACTCGGTACTGAACAGCGTGCCAGTTGTCTGCAGCGCTTCAAGCTGCGCCGCACTCATGCGTGCCACCTTCTCCATCCGGGCATTCACTAGGTTAAGGTCGCCCTGCAGTGTACGAATGGTCCGCATTTGCTCCAGGATCTCTTTGTCTGTTTGCAGCTTAGGCGTAGGGGCATAATCTTGATCCCAAGGCTTGCCCTCTAGCGCGAACCTACAACGCATGATGATCCAATCGATTCGCTTGGTCTTATCCCGGGCGCCAAGACAGATGCGTTTGACGTGATCCAAGGCATCAAGCGCTATATCGAGGTGTTGTTGAGGGGATGTCATGACTTTTTAGCCTCCATTTGTTGACCTATCAAACCTTGCGCTTGTGCGATCAGCTGATGAGCTTCTTCCAGGGATTGGGTACCACGTGCCTTTTCGAGAATCAGATCCAATGACCTTAGTGCGTGCCCGCCCGCAAGCTCCGCTGGATCAGGTTTTGACGCTTCTACGTGCCCACCTGTGAGTACGGCCGCCTGGCGCTGACTTTCCAGCGTCATGGTTTCATTGATGTCGTTTGCTAGAGATCGAAAAGCGATGGCCTTGTGGGTGATCTTCTTCAGCACGTATCCGCGCTTGGCCATGAAGTGCAGGAACACATCGATGATGAAGATCTGGGCCACAGGCTGAGGCAGGTTGGCGCCAAGTGGTGCCAGGTGATCAGCATTCACGCGGAGATCTATTGTCTTGAATAATGCCTTCTGGGCATGGAAGTCACGAAATGCCTTGGGCAGGTATTTGAGATCCATTAACCATTGTGTCAGGGAATCCATGAGAAACCTCAGATATTAATGCTTTTAGTATATCGCATAAGCATTTATGAAAAAAGGGAAAAGAACTGCATGTATCGTACCTCCCCTCCCTTACGGGAGTGGTACCAAAAACATAGTTCAACGGACCCGGTGCGTATCAGTGACATAGCTGAACGGGATATCGAGATAGATTGATGCACCCCCTCTATAGGCGAGAGACATAAGGCGGAATAAAGCGATAGTGAAGCGCGTGCCCGTCGCCGGCACGACCGTTAAGGCGCCTTCATATCATTCCGTGAGGCAGGCGCCACACTCAAGCTTGAGCATGAGAATGGAAATTCAAAAGCGACCGTAGAAATACCCAGGGGCGGGAAGATCAACCGCTGAACGGCCATCGCCGGTGGCGGTTTGTTCGGCAGCCTGGCTGGTGGGTTGTGTGACGGGTTCCGCTGGTGGCGCCGGCGAGCATTTGCTTTGGCCCGTGAAACATAGTTGAACGGACCTTTGGAGCTTGCATGTGCCCCGACCTGGTACAACCAGCGCGCAGATCTGCAGACCTATCTTAATATCCCAGTGACGACTACGGTGGAATAGCTTAGGTTCAACACCAGGCCAATGATCAGGGCCACCAGCATCGCTTTGACGCCATGCTGATATGGGGATAACCCAAAACTGAAGGCAATCACGGCGCCGGCGAGCCAAAGACCCAGATGGATGGCCTGGTCGACAGTGAATATGCCAACCCCAGTACCTACGACTTGAAAGCAGATCAGTAGGATTGTGCCAGCCAGGGCGTGCCTGATATTGAAAGCCCGATAGATATTCCTCACGGTATTTTCTCCAATCGTGGGTAATTTGCAACGAATTACGAAAACCTCAAAACCGTTGGCGGACGGGATTATGGGAGGTGCATGGTTGACGCGTGAATGACGCGTGAATGACGCGTGCAGCACGCGTGGAATTTGCGTATGCCTTCACGGCTTGAACCGACTAATGGTTCAGTTCTCCTTTCTATCGCGCCACTCGGCCGCAAACATCTTGAACGGCCAGAATGGGAGCGGGAAGCCGTCAGGCAGCTGCACCCGGCTCAGGAAGGGAATCAGTTCGTCGCGGCCATGGTCCGCATCTCAAGCAACGTGTTGGCAAGCTCATTGAACACATCGGCGTTAACGTCGAAGAGGGTGCGCAGCGTTGCCAGTTGTTCAGCCTGCAACGCTTCGAGCTTGGCTTCGTTCTGCTCCTGCTCGAACTTGTTTTGCGGATCAGCGTAGTACATGCCGCGATAGTGGTTGGCAAGATAGCTGCGGGCCACACCGAGCCAGCGCAGAAGATCGTTGCTGCTACCTAGGATCGGATTGTTCAATGATTAAAATCTTAGACTGAACTTTGGCAACAACCAAGCTCTCATTATCATGCCTTGAATCCTAGCTTGAAAATGGAACAGGGATTCCCCTTATCTTTGATAGCTACAATGTCTTTGATGTTTGCAGAGGAGTGAAACTAGAAGAAGACAGCGGATAGAATGAATACCGGATAATTTCTGTGTAATTGAAGGTCACATCCAAATCAGCATTAGATGTAATTTCAGGCATTATTGACTGCACTTTCATTGATTGCATTAATGGCTTCCCTGGCAGTTCCAAATTGGTGCTCCTGACAGCCGTTTTCTGAAAATTGGTACCCATCTACCAACCTGACCACAATTTTACCGCCTTGAGCCCTGTAATCAATCCAAGACCCGACCAACGGATGTCCTTGAGAAGCCTGCATCAGGTGTAAGTCTGCGCTTTCGACTTCAACCTGGAGCTCTGCAAGTTGTTGCTTGAAATCCGACACCAAGAGATCTGCATTCCAGGTATTGACCATTGCCTGCCCATCTTCACTACTGATGTGATATTTGGAGCCGTGCTGGTGAGCAAACAACTGAAGAATTTCTGGGTCCAGACGATGTGTCTCGGCTACCTGAGAAACCTTATGCCACATGGCTGGACCTTTCAAATTTGGTCAACGGCTGCATAATAACCATTGGTTTCTGGATTTTCCATAATCATCTAACCTTCCGCGATTGCGGCGTCGATGCGTTAATGGTTGAGCGTGTGGTGTAACTACCATCGGGCGCTTTGGACATGTCGAGGACCTTGAAATAGGTAACTCCCGCTCAGTCTGTGTGCTCATGACTGCTCCTCCCCTGGTGGCATAGGGAAGCTCGGGCGCTGCTGGGCTTGCGTATATTCATCCCCTTGGGCCTTCATCACTTTGGAGAGGGCTTGGCCTAATGCATTCCGTTCGATCGCATCAATGTCCGGCCTGATGCCTGCAGTCACCACGTATAACGCCCGAGCTGCCTTCACCAATTCATCTGTCGACGATGGGTTATATTGGCAAGTGTGTACAACTTCATTGGCGCTGATTACATCACAAGCTTGGCTGATGGGCTGGGGCGCGACGGCAAGCATGGCGCGATAGAAACCGGGCCCTGTTGCAATCTTATTTTTTGCCTTATATCTTCTACTCGCCAATAGTTGCTCTTTTGTAGGCTCAATCGGAGCAAACCTCCATCCCTCAGGGGCCTGCATGACCACAGGTGATTGGTCAGTGAAAATATCTTTGACATTAGCAATTGCTGCTTGCCAGATTCCCCATGCATTGTGTGCGCCAGCATGTTTGTAGTAGCCATTAGATGTTTTAGTTCTTGAGCGATCGCTTGGGGACAATTCGCCAAAGTACCAGTTTTCAAACCTTTCCCGAATTTCCTGCTCATTCAGTGCCATTTTTGGTTCCTAACGAATTCGGCAATCAATGTGGTTGCGGCTCTTCACACAGTAATCAAAAGGTTGAGTGTTATCCAATTTCATCCCCACATTCCTGAATTTTACACAGCACCTGCAGGCCAAGGGCACCTGCGATTCGGTAGTTGGGTCCCAAAAGCAGCCCTTAATCAGGTCTGTATAATAATTATTGTTGAATAGCAGCCACTTGCGCGCGAAGCGTTTGTATTTCTGCCGCGGCAAGGCGAAGTAAATTGTGTGGTGATGGGTCTCGACCAGCATCCTGGATCTCAGCCGCATAGAGAAGCTTGTCGACCAGGTCCCTGGCATCTGGGTTAACCTGTTCCAAGGCCTCGCGCGCGAATCCCTTGATCCATTTCTTACCACCCATCAAACCACGGCGAGCAACGCCGTCTGCGTACTCCCAGATAACATCAAAACTATGGCCGATAGGCTGTATTGCAACCACTCGGCGATTGGCCGTAGGGAAGCGAAATACAGCTCCAATCTTGATTTGGTCTTCCTTAACGCTCACTTTGGTTCTCCTAGTTTACGGCTTGAATCATTGCGGTGGCCTGGGCACGCCGAGATGATCCGCTAACAGAGCTGCGACACTGTAGGCCACGACCTTGCGGTTTGATGTTCCCCCACCATGGGTTTGTGAGAAATAGCCAGGGCTGGCTGTTTCCACCAGATTCATGACCTTGCCCACCAAAAGCTTTGAGCGTTCGGTATCGATGGCAGCGCGTGCTTTCCAAGCTGCCTTTGCAGGACCCTGATACATAGTGCGACGATGGAAGGTTTCCTGCTGATAGCAGGACTGGGCATACCAGTTTTTGAACGAGGTTTCCTCATCGACCAGCACTTGGGTGTCGTGCTTGCCAGTCAGGAGCTTGAGCACATCAGCAGCATCCTGCAGGCCCAGGCGATTAGCCAGTGGAATGAGGTCCAGGAGCTGGTCTTTTGCACCGTCCTGGCGCTGACCTTGCTGCTCCAGGCTGGCCAATAATTCTTGAATTTTGTGATCCATACTCATTGCGTTATCGCCTTGTTGGATATGGTCACATTATATCGAGCAGACGCATTATTGTCAATGTGGTACAACATAAGCGATTACTGAGCTACGAAGGACCACACCCGGATTTGTTAAAGGCGCCAGCAGGCAATTGCCACTCTCCCGCCCCAATGACGGGCAAGGTGTATTCATGCTGCATGGCCTGGATCAGGGCTTCTTGATTGTGGATCTCCATGGGCTTCGCCTGGCGGGCGACATCCATAATGGGGATCCGCTTGCGGTTGATAGTGGTGCCAAAGCGTTCCTCATATGCCGCGATCGCTGCCAGGTTCCCTGGGAAGTAATGTTGGATCGTGGCCCAGATGGTGTCGTCGTTGAAAATGCACTTCATGCATGAGCTACGTCCCCAGCCAAGGACATATGGCAATGGAGCAATCACCTGGTGGCGCTTCAACGCGTCCCATACGCGTGCTTCCTCCCAGTGAAGCACAGGGCGCCAGGCATCAACGTGCCGTGCCTTACGCCCATCTCGGCGATCGCATGCGTGCCGCTCCAACTGGTTATAGCGTGCGCGGTTACTGCTTTCTTCCCTACGCTCTCCCGTGATGAAGAGTGTCTTCTTACCGTCAAAGCGTTCCTGGTTATTCAGGGCACGGCGGCCTACGTCGATTTTTAGGGCTGAGCTGCACCACCTGGTCTGCAGGCTGGCGGACACCTGGGGGAATTTGAGCCTGGTAGCTGGGCTTGCGCGCGACGTATCACGCTCCAGCACCAGGGTACCTATCGGTGTCTCGACAATGTGCGGCCGCCCGTACGCATTTTCCTTCAGCATCTCGCCTTCGAATCCGCCTTCCAGCCAGGAGAAGTACAGGGGTAGGTTAAATGCCGCGGCAAGCTTGCGGTTGTAATCGGCCATGAATGGCCAGTCCATGAGGGTAGAACCCTCTCGCCCGTCGACATCGTGATGCCACAGCTCGATACGGCTCCGGTCTACGCCTAAATCCAGAAGGTGCAGCAGACTGGCGATAGAGTCCTTACCGCCAGACATGCAAACGACGATATGGTCATATATGGATAAATCAACGTCCGGTGCCGAGAAGAATGTGTCAGTGATTTCCTCAGCAGCCTGGTTGCCCAGTTCCAAACCGATTTGTTGGCCAAGACCGGGGATTATGACGACATCATCATGGGCGTGCAGTGACATGGTGTTTCTTTCTGGTATCAAGTTGCTTCAGGAAATGCGAACAGATCAAGCTATTGGGGATCACGGGCTTTGTCATATTGCTAGCCCTAACAACTCCCCACGGTGAATTGGCTTGGCTTGTGAGGTATGACAGGGATGGGCCATCGAGATGGCCATATTTCTCGAATACGGATCTGATCAGCTGGTGGACGTTCTCGGGCAGGTACCGCGCGCTGACGGAACCGACCAGGGAGGGATCGATTACCTCCCTACCAAACTGCTGGGTTGCTCGATACAACGTGGGAATCATGACGCCCAGCTCCCAGGCCTCAACGTTGGCATCGATCAGCGGCTGATCGTGCAGGGCCATACTCCAGCCATGCGCCAGGTAGACCAACTTCACCAGCTGTTGCGGTGTCAGGCTCCTGGATTGCTCCTTGGCAGCCACCAGCATGGCCTCGGCCACATAAAGCACATCAAACAAGGGGCACATCCTCGCCAAATGCCATGGCTTCCATGTAGCACATTTCGGCGCATGCCCACATCCAATGGTGATAATGGGCCTCAGCTTCGGGGTGCAACCTGCCCAGCCAGTAATACACCGGTATATGGGTGCCAGCTTTCATGGAATAGCCTTTGAGGAATATTGGATTGCCACGGCCTGTGGCGCTTGATAAATGATACTTGCGAGCTATAAAAGGATTCGAACCTCTCCATGCATAACACTCCACGGAATTTCACTGACTCGCGATGACCGGGGAACACCCCAATCAATCAGCTACTTCTCCCGTATCTTTTATGCATGGCACCCCACCCATACGACCAATGTTTTGCACGATCGCTCGACACTTTGGGCCTGCGCAGACTACCAAAATGTACATATGTCAGGGCCGGTATAAGCTCGCAAGTACCACTCGGAAACCATTATACCGAACCAGGCCTATGTTGTCAATGTGGTATATGATATGCATTTTATTGAGTGGCAGATTTGAGGGCAGCCAATGCCAAATTCACGGGTCAGCCTGGCGTTGGCCGGCACACTAGAAGGCGCCGCGGGGAATATCCATTGTACTATCCAGCTACACAAGCTGAGTTGGTACCGCACCGTATGGGAAACCTAAAATATTATGAGGATGTACTAGGCAGAAATGGCCTCATCATCCCGGTCTACTGCAATTTCGAGCTGTTGCAGAAAATATGCAAAACCTTGCATGAAAACCCGCATAGCAACGATGAAGAGATCGCCGCAATCTTGTCCGAGGTCTACAGCCCCAACCACCTCGCTGCCATGGTCCTTTACCGATATCCTGATGTCCCCATCGTATGCAACTTCAAGGATTCGATTACCGAAGCCATCACTGCGCATTTCTTGGGCCTACGGCATGCGGCCGTGGCCGCCCTGGCGCCCGTTGTTGAAGGGATAGGCAATGTGCTTTACCAGGAACGCAAACTGGGTGGATCCAGGCTGCATATCAAAGATAAATTCGAGCTCCTGGCCAGGCACGCTATCAATGATGTGAATGAAAAGAAGATTGGTGCGTATGAAGAGGTCGATTCAATGCTGGAATCATTCCTCACATTCCTGAATAGATATTATTACACCAGCTCCAAATCCTACCCGCTGGCTGACAAAACCAACCGCAACGGTATATTGCATGGGACATATACGGACGCCGACTATGGCAGTGATCTCAACTTCTACAAAATATTGAGCGCTGTTGACATGCTTTGCCTGATCTCAAAATTCCAGGTACTCCAACCAAGGTGGACAGATGAAAGCAGAGCCTTGGGGGCGCAATTCGCACATTACCGGACGATCAGACTGCCGATGATATCCAGAAACACTGAGAATGAGGGGTTACCCGGCACGGAGAACTGATCGGAATCCGCGGCAAACCCCGCCGTTCATGGCGGGGAAGGATAGCGCGGACGGCAAATAGCCGTCCTATGTTGGTTTTTAGTGAGGGGTCTGCTGCTGTTCGATGTATTGCCTGACGATCTCAATCGGCGCACCACCGAAACACCGGGCAAAAATGTTAGAGCCAAATCCGGCCTAAACAAGGCCATCCTCGATCAAGGCTGGTTCGAGTTCCGCCGCCAATTGGACTACAAACTGGACTGGAATGGCGGGCAACTCGTTGCAGTGCCACCCAGAAACACCAGCCGGACCTGTCCGTGCTGCGGACATGTCGCCAAAGAGAACCGGCTAAGCCAAGCGCGGTTCGAGTGTGTGGAATGCGGTTTCGAGGAAAACGCCGATCTGGTCGGTGCTATCAATGTGCTAAGGGCGGGACACGCCCGGTTAGCTTGTGCAGATACTTCGCCTGTTGTTGGGGCGTCGGGCCAAGAACCCACCGAAGCGACTCAGGCTATCGCAGCCTGAGCGCCGCAGGAATCCTCGTTCTTTAGGGCGAGGAGGATGTCAACTTAAGGTCGCATCCGAGGTTTTGGGCTTTGCTCTGCAGCTTCGGACTCCAGCCTATCAACCTTGCGTTGCAGGGATTCCAAATCGCCTTGAAGTTTTTCAATGAGTTTTTGCTTCACATTGATAACGATCTTGTGACCGGCTTCCATGGTGAGAACCGTTTGCCTATTGGCGATCAGCTCATCCTCACGCGCCTCCCAAGCTCTGGAAAAGCCTTGGAATAACTGAGCCGTATCCTTGTCGATATACTGCCCATTACCATCGCGATCAGCATTAACTTTCGGGAAGTAATGCTCGAAAACAAACTGGGTATTCGTAGTAGCTGGCACGGAAGGCTCCTGGTGGGAAAACACCATGAATTCATTAAGAGATTTATTGGTAAGCATTATACCAAAAATCAGGTTAAATCTCCAATGCTATACCGTGTACGCAATCTATCGATTGTGGGAATTCACTCTTCAATCCTTGCCCAGCGTAATTCCTACTTCAATGTAAACGTCCAGGGCGGCACCACAGCCACCAGCTCACGGCGAACATGATAAACGCGTTCTGCCAGGCTCGTTTTTGTGGCCTCATCCAGATCCAGGGACGGTTGCTGCAGCTCGATTGGGGCACGCACGAAATTGCATGCCTTGATCAGGTGGCGGAGCAAATTGAGGCCGTGGCGACCCTCTTCTGACCAGCGGCCTTCCCCATCCCGTAAATCGGTTGGGAAGATGGCCAAGGACAGGATCTGCTTGTCCTGTAGGGACCAGTTGGTGAAAGGCACGCTCTCACGAATTAGGTCATGAATGCGTACTGTGTCTTCTTTGATCATGTCTTGTTGTCTCGCCCAATAATTCATCACACCACCCCGATCTTGCGCTTGTACTGCATTTCAAGGCCAAAGGCTTGCATCAGTACACCTTGGTCGGCTGGCTCTGCTTTGGTGGCGGCAATATGCTCTTTGGTGATCGGAATACCATACTGGAGCTGGATTTCAGCCAGTAAATTCTCGGTCGACAAATACCAGGTGCCGTAGGCATTGAATTTCTTCAGCTCCGCCATTCGTTCCAGGATATCCATGGGGTCCAGCATGGGCACCATTAATGCAAGATCTTCCAGATCCCGCTCGCGCGCAGCATCAGCCTTCATGATAAACAAATCGATGGGCGCCAGACAACGAATCCGGACAATCTCATCCAGATGGACAATCGGGGATTTCATGGCGTCACCGATCGTCACCTGGCCCCAGAAGTTATGGTGGGTAGTGACATCCAGATCAGGCGCCTTCTCCCTGGTCCAGGCGTTAAACAGCGCCATATCGTCGGTGTATATATCAAAATCACCAATCTCGTTCCGCATTTTGTGGTGGAACATGGCAGCCCCACCAGCAAGAACGATATCAATCGGGCCTTTGCTGATGTACTGGGCAACCTTATCTGATAACTGCTGCAAGATCGACATGGCTGTTCCCTTACTTGGCCTTGAGGCGCATTTCTTTGTTGTAGGCTTCTACGATCTCATTGAAGATATCGTCGATAATGCCTTGGGTGATCTTGTCATCGAACACTGTCTCAACTAGCTCTTCACTCCTGCGTTTGACCTCATCGGAAATGCCGAATGGGTAGCTGGTAGCCAGCATGCGGCGCGCATCAATGCCGCCCATCTTGGCGTACAGCATGGTCCTGATGATGCGATCTTCAGCTGTGGTTGAAAATGTCCAGTATTCAATAGGCCCGATCGTGCTGGTCACCAGCTGAGAGGTGCGCTCAGAGTAGTCCTTGGTCACCATATTGATCAGGAATGTGGTCCCGATCTTTGGGCGCGGGCCATGTGTATGCTTCACCAGGGCAATTTTTGCAGTCTCACTGAGGCCAAATCGCTCACTGATATCCTGCACATCGCGTTGATCGAATTTGCCCATGATGAAAATCGTGGTGGCTAGCGAGATCATGATGGGATCGAAATCCGTCATATCCTGGGAGGCCAGTGCCACGTGCACGCCCCACTTACGGCCTTCGCGGATATCCGTGATCAATTGCTCACGGACGGCAACGGCACGCTTGGTACGATGGATTTCATCCATGCAGAGGCGCTTGATATCCTCGCTACCCTCTTTGATGCGTTGCTTATGGAAAGCGGAGTAGGTCGGATTGATCTCTGCCAGATTATCGTTGGTGAGGTAGAAGTCGCGCGCCAGCACGAAGCGACCCAGCATATACATGACCGAGGTTTGCTTATCTGCAGCAGGACCACCAGTCTTTGCCACTTCATCCAGATCCAGCGATACAACCCGGGCAGCCGAAATATCAAACTTGGTGGGTTTCCCGATAATTGGGTACTCACGGATAGCCGTACTAATCGCGCGGTTGTAACCATCGGATGGAGTTTCCCCGGTCTCAAGCACGTTACGGAACAAATCTGTAATTTGCGGTGATCTGGCTACTTCAATGGTGTCCGACAAGGTGGGTACAGCATACCTTTGCGCCATGCCAGCGGCATGGTAATCACCCTTGGCAAAGAGATCGTCCACGACTTCCCACCAGCTGGTTTTACTATCAATTTTGATCCCGTTATCGGCAATGGCCTTGTCGACTTCCGGGTCGGTATTTTCGGAATACCGGCGTGCGCCTGCGCCATCGGACAAGAGTTTATAAGTCTCATCAATCACAATGCCGATCATGTCAGCCATACCGTCATGGGGCTTCTCATGTCCGACTGGTGTGGTCAGCAACAGTAGGAAGTTGGTCAGGAAAGCGCGGTGACTCGCGATTGGCCTGCGGTTACCCAGGATGGTGTCAAAACCATTGATCGCGCAATCATTCGTCATGCGCAGGCGATGGTAAGCCACTTCATGTTTACGATTTGCGGGGAGCTGGTCACGCACGGCTTCTATCAGGCCTGCACTGGAAGTACCGATATCCAGGATCGCAATACGCGGCAGGCGCTTGAGGCGTGGATCAGAGCATAAAGCCAGGTTAATGCTGTTCATGTTGACCGATTTACCTGAGCCCATGCCGGCAAAGAACAACTCAATCCAGGCAGCCTGTAGTGGGGAGCCTGGAGAATATGGCCATGGCAGGCCATCTGGCGTGCGATAAATCACGGTACCGGCGCGCCATGGGCTGGCAGGTCGCGTGATGGGCATCATCCTAACAACGTCATCCAAAGGTGCCGCGCATGGTACCGCAACGCCATCACTGGACTGGCCTAGCACGGTCGACATAAACCCTTCTGCTGAGTCACCAGAGATTTCATTGACTTCGCATGAACCCCAGGCCTCAATCCCCCTTGCCAATTGCGACAGGCGGCTGCTCAACAGGTTGATATCCCCATTGGAAACCCATGTTGAAAAGACGATGCTGAACCGTGTATCAATGTCGCCAGTAGCTTTGACGTCTTGTTCAAGGGTTTTGTATGCTTCAACGATCGATGAGTTGCCAGAATGGGCAAACCCTAGAATTGAGGCCATCAAGCGTTTGAGCCAGATGGACTTCAGGCCACCACTCTCGAACGTCATGGACATGCGCCAGGGAATGCCGGCATTCAACATGCGCTTGAACAGTGAATTGAAGTGCTGTGGATCCATGGGAGGGAGCTCGACCGCTACTGTGGCGTGGATACGGTTGCCGACAGCGTAGAATTGATGATCGATCACACGACCATCCCTGGGGCACAACTGATCACTGATCTTTGGCCACAGCAGATTCGAGATGTCATCACGTGGATTGTTTGGCAACCTGATAGGTAGTTTGTCACCGACCAGGCTAGGCTTCCAAGAATCGTCCGTAAAATCAGGATCAATCGTTTTGCGGATAGCACGGCATGCAGCGTGGGCCTCAAGAAGCTCAATGATGAGGCCGGCATTATTCAAGTCATCAGTAAACGCACTGACAAACGACTTATGACGATCGCGCAGTGCGCCAACGGCCACCAGCGGGTTTTGGGCCAGCTTGGATGTTGCGCCACCCTTTTTCTTGTAGCTTTCTGTGCTACGAGCGCGGGAAGCCTTAAGATCAGATGGTGACAGAGCATTCAGCTTGGTGCGCAACACAAAGAAAGTGTCTTCCATGTGGCAATGTGCAGACATCGCCTTGATGCGGTCTTCCACCATGTCCTTGATGGAAAAACCAATGCCTTCGGCCGCGCGCACGGAAGGTGCATACAAATCACCAAGCCTACGGTCAATACCATCTTGGTCCACCTGGTAGAACACCTGGACTGAATAGCCATTGCTATCAGACATGTAGGATTTCAATGACCGGTGTACTTCCCCGTGCATTGCCTCGAATTCCTCTGCGCCCATCAGCTTACGAGAACCATGAAGACGTACGATCGAGATCAATGAGCCATCCTTAAGCGCCAGGACGTTCCTGCTATCATTGGTTTCGATGTCAATGTAGTCAGCAGCATGCTGCTTGAGGCCAGACCCTACCCAGGTCGACATTTCCTCTAGGAAATCGATCAGTGAATCGACCATGCTCATGCTTGTTCCCCTTGTTCTTTGTTCTGGTCGGCATACATCTTTCGCAGGTATTCAACAGAAACCCGGATATGCCCAGTAATCATGGATTGAATTTGTTTATTGATCTCAGGAGGCAAGGTGGTACTCCACTTGCCGATGTCGTTGGTAGCAGTTTTCAGGCGGGTCATGTTTTTATGACCAGGCATTGGGCACGCCAGGCGATCCATCGCCAGGAGCAAGTGGTGGCCATTGCCCTGCAGGCGGCAACGCATATCCAATTGAGAGACAAAATCCTCAATGGGTATTGGCACCTTTTCGCCGTGATAACCTAAAACCTCTGGTGTCTTTTGTTCGGTTGTCATGCCAATTCCTCGCGCACCACTGAATCTTCAGGAACTGATAGCGGCGGATACAACCCTGCCCCACCAGCAATTTCAATCACATCAGTGAGGTTGCCAAACGGCACATCAATGGTCACAGAACCAACCCCGTAGGAATTGATCTGGATGCCCTGCTTGTGGACTTCCATAGCGCGAAGCATGGTGAAGCAACGATCAGAAGCTCTTAGCCAGGACACGCGAGGTGCATGCAGCTTGTTGGACATATCAAACTTGAATGCCTGAGGGGTGGCGAGGCCAACCCAAAAATTCTCAGCCAGGAGCCCAATAGATATGGAAAGCTGCCCAAAACCAGGCTCAACCTCTGGCGCGGGAATCTTGGTTACCAGTGGCTTGTACTCGTTAAACAGAAACACGGAATCAATATCGATGCTCGCGAATTTGGATAGCGCCAACAGCTCGGGATGAGAGATCCAGCGGCGGCGATGATTAGCCCCACTGCCAAAGGAAATCACATTCGCGTATTCCTGGGCGACTGAAGCGATCGCGCCTTCCACCAGCACGGGCTGTTTGAGATCCAAGACCCATTTCATGCGCTCATTCTTGGGAGGAAGTGACTTCCGCTCAATATAGGAAAACTGCAGACCTGGAATGGGTGTCGACAAGACATCCATGGCATGATGGTAGCGATTACGCTTGAACAGCAAACCACGGGAACGCACGCGGCTGGGATTCTTGGTGCACTTCACGAAAGCCTGGTAGGACTGGCTGCATGCCAGATCCATTTCATTCGACAATGGATTATCCTGTGGCAACAGCAAGACGCGCAGGTCATCACTCAGCTTCTGGCACCTGGATTCCAACAAGCCATAGTGCATTTCAGACAGGTTCATTACTCTGGAGAAAATCTCGGACAGCACGACCACTGCATCATTGACTGGAATAAAGCGTGAGGTGATCCCAAGCTCATCCATGAGCATGCTCATGCTGGTGCGTAGGTAGTCCGAATTGCGCATGTGGGCCATGCGGGACATGCCTGCCCGATAGAAATTCTGGACATCCAGACTGGTCCACCAAAGGACATCAGATCGAAGGTCACAAATACCCTTGATGCGGAAAGCTTCTTCGCCATCAATAGAGGCCCAGCCCCCTTCAGGCCGCATTTCATCGAACAGAACGGTACCGCAACGCATGATTTCCCCTGCTATTCGGTGATGGCCTTGACCAGGCCTGGCCAAGATGAAATTGGTAAGCCCTTGTAGGCGTGTTTAAGCCAGTGCTGTATTTGGTTACCCATGCGGTCCGGGCGAGCCAACACACGCACACCCTTCAGCAGCTCTGGATTGATGCTCTTCTCTGCAACATCCAGAATGGCCTGGCCGAAGAACACAGGATCACTCGCACGCTCAGAAAACACTTCTTCCAGGTAGAGGGCGCGGGCTTCCAAGGCGGCGTAAGCTGAACGAGCTGACCCAGCAATGGGGAGTGCTGGCTCCAAGAGGCGCACTTGATCCTGGATGTAGGCTTGCTTATTGAAGCCTTCGCCGTCTTCCAGGGACTCTTCCTTTTCAGCCAACTCTTCAGCGCGCTCAAGGATGGCAGCAGCTTGTGGGTTGTCGGCAATCAGCCTCGGATCGGATTCGGCCACGATCGAAATGAAGATGGCGCGCACGAAATTATTGAGGTCTGCCTGGCTTATCTCGGGCAACCAGATCAGAGACGCTGACTGGTTCTCACCGGCATGGCCAATGTGAAACACTTGATGACACATTGGGCACAAGGTCGCCAGGTTGGAGGCTTTATTGTTGCCATGGTCATGATCGAGATGATGGACTTCCATGAAGGATGGTCCATCACCACTTTTTGTCTTGGTAGGGGGTGAACGGAAGTTGCAACCCCTGCAGGTGAAGTCATCGCGCTCAATCACGCGCTGGTGGGTATTCTTGATGGCAGGATCTGTCACCTGGCCAGCACTAGCAGTACGCCACGTGGTGCGCCTCAGATTCAGATCAAGCGAGATGAGCTTCTTGTGTTGCATTATTGAACCCGCAAGCTTTCACCACGGGAACCTTGGGACTGACGGTCACCAGCAAAGATGGTTTGGCCACCGGTGCTGAGCACGGAAGTCATGTAGGCGCAGAGAACCGCACATGCAAACAGCATGATGGGTGTCTTGATGGGGTGATGCTCTGCGTTTTCGCCGTGCTGCTTGAACTTGAAGATGGCAGCCAGCAGCAGGAAGAATGCAGCCACATAGCCGATAGCACCGGCCAGGCCACCGACGCCCTGGAGAGAGTTGGTAATGTTGTTGGCGATATCACCCAGGCTTGCAGCACTTGCCGCCACCGGGAATGCCAGCAGCGCTGCCATACTTGCAAACAACAACACCTTGCTTTGAGGATTGCTTAACTTCATTTTAGAACTCCTTGGTTAGAGACTTTGGTTAGTTGATAACGCAGGTGCCGGCGACTACTTCCGCCTTATCTGCATCAATTTTGGTTACGGTGCCGCAATGCTGCACGTGGTCACCCAGGGCCACATCAGCGCGAACGCCATCTTGGTCTTGCAGGAATGCACGACCTGGAACGATCGCAGCCAGCAGAGGCTTGGCACGCTTGGGCACCACTGCAGCAACAGGCTTGGATTCAGGCGCGCGCGGAGTTTCATCCTTCTCACGCTCGATATCACGCTGTATTTTTGCGAGACGTTCTTTCTCAGCATCCTGTTGTGCCTTAATGGCTGCCGCCTGGCGTGCACGACGCGCTGTGGCATCAGCAGAGGATGTTTGGGATGCAGGAGCAGCTTGAGCTGGGGCAGCAGCTGGTTTAACGGCTGCCACGGGCTTTTGATGTAACGCAGTGATACGGCGCTCATGATCGGCGAGGATTTCCTCGATCTTCACTACGCGTGTTGTCACACCAGCCAGCTTGGATTCCAGCTCGGCAAGACGATTGCCGGTGACATTGCTTCCAGCACCCAGAACCAATGCTTGATTGGCTACAGGTTGAGGTTGAGCCTGAACAGGGATGGCAGCTTGTGGCTGAACCGCTTCAGGATCTTGTGGGGCGACCTGGCCTTGTGGACCCGGCTGCTCCAGATTCAGTTGTGGCGCCTGATCTGCAGGCTGCACTTGCTGTGGTGACTGGCCATAAGGGTTCTGGCCGGCATAAATTGCTTGTGGCTGCCGGGCTGTATATTGCTCATTCGGTACTTGATAAGCACTGTTACCCTGAAAAACAGGATCAGACTCCATCCCGGAATCACCACCCGAGCTGATCACTTTGTAGCTAACAAACAGCACAGCCGTGGCCACCACGCCAGCAATCACGATATTCATGTTGCGCTTACGTTTCTTGGCTTGTTCTTCAGCCTCGTATTCAGCCTCCAAGGCCTCTTGAGCAGCGGTATCTCTACCAAGCTCATCTTCCTGCTGGTCATGCTCGGCACTGAAGTCTGGGAAATCGTTATCCTGGGTCTCAGAATAATCACTCCCATGACCCGGAGTGTCGTTTTCCAAATCATCAAATGTAGACGCCATAGTGGCTCCCGTTAAAATTTCGTATTAGGTATGTTATACGCAGTTCGCGCATCAAAATCAAGGAAGTTTTAGCTTTGCTGCCTCGCTTTCCGGAACCTTTACCCTGACATCAGACATGAAAACGATGGCGATAGGCGTACCTGATGCAATTTTGACCGTAGGCTGCACTTGGGCACGGCGCTGGAGGTCACTGGAAACTACCTGGCCGGCACGACCTGCACCCACCAGCATTTGATCACCGAAATCGAGCTCGCCGAAAGCAGTTGTGCTGCCCAGGCCAGAGCTATTGATCACAGAGGCAGAACGCGCTGCAGCTTCACCAATACCCTGGATAAAACCAGCAGCCAGCGGCAAACCGTAACGCAGCCAATAGTGATTGTCGACGCTGGTGGCCATACCCTTCTGGTAGGTGTCAGCATCGATGGCCAGGCCATTGATTGTGATGGCATCCGCATCCCACACCGGGCTCAATGTTGTGAACTTTAGTGACAGGGTCTTGGCATTCGCTGAATTCGCCTTGGCGAAATTGCCGATAACCGTAGCATTGCGCAGAGGGCCATTGGTAATGGTGGCAATCGTATCGGTGTTGGCATCATCCGAATTGGATTCGAATTTGGTCACGGCCATATAGACGGTACCAGCACGCAAGCGGATGTACTTGGCATTGGGATCTTCTGGCTCGCTGTTACCCATGACACCCTGAGCTACTGGCTGGGTAGCCACTGCTTGGTTAGCCAGGTTTATAGGCCCACCATTCATATTGCCAGCGCCGGTCGCCGGCACGACAGCATTATCCTTTATCACTTTCGAAGTGCCGCCATTGGAGACCCATGCGGCGGTCATGGACTGCCACTGACTCTTCATCCCTGCATCCATGGATTGATCACGGACGTAGCCCACCTGCTGGTAGCCAGACTGGTAGCCCTGATATTGCACCTGATTGACTGGCTGAGGTTCCAAAACCCTTTGCTCAGGCACTTCTTGCTGCGCGTGCGCTGCAGGCAGCTCGATGTGCACACCACCGCGGCGTTCAGCTTCCTCAGCCTTACGGCGGTTTTCCTCGCGCTCCAGCTCCTGGTATGCCAAGGAAGTTTTGTCATTGAGGCCAACACCCTGGGAATTCAAAGCAGGTGTCGTAATGGATGCCTGGGACAAATCATCCTTCTTACCTTTGCCATTCACAACCAGGAAGGCAATCACAGCCATGAAGGACAGGCCAACGGCCACCATGATCACTTTGGGTCGTGTCTTGGGGTTGGTGGTCAGGCCCTTAACGTTCTTGGATGCAGCCTCACGGCGCGACTGGGAAACGTCCGCCCCAGATTCCAGTTCATCCATCAAATCTTCGCCAGCCATTACTTTTCTCCAATTACGATTTGTTGTGGGTGACCATCTTCGCCAGCAGTGATCACAGGAATTGGTGTGATCTCATAGGCGTGAACGCCTTGCGGGCTACCACGATGGTCTGTCCAGGATGGCGCATACATGGTCATGCGCGTACGAATGTAGTATTTGTCGCCTAGTTTCCACGCTTGCACGCGGGTGTCAGAGCTATCCAGGGCAATAGCCTTTTCTGGTGCTACACCGTCGACAAACGAGGTCATCACAGGATTGGCCTTAGGCGTGTTGCCGGAATAGATTGTGGGAGCAACCGCCTTTGGGCCACGGCCCAGCATTTGGATCGTGGTGTTTACATCAACGCTCTTCTGATCGGAAGTGACCACCAGCGAGATGGTCTTGCCGCCTTCAAGCGTCACTTCCATGCCACCAAAGATATAGGAGCCTATCGGATTGACCGCCAGGTGGTGACTGGTTTCAGGATTGGGGTTTTCAACCTTAAATATGGCATCGTTGCCACCGCCATAGTGGATGATGGGCCACGGCGCGCCGGTGACATCAGTGAAAATCAAGGTGGTCACAAAATTGCGACCCAGGCGGATAACAGGGGGAGACTCACCAGGTTCACCCTTGACGGCAATCGTGGATACCACGGGCTTGGGTGGGTCATTGGGAAGCTCGGATTTGGCTTTTTGGAGCTCATCCAGCATTTTGCGCAGCTTGCGAACCATGTCAGGCGTCATCGGCATTTCCGATTCCACCAGCGCCTGGAATGACTCATCGCGGATCTGCTCGCGGCTTGGCTGTGCCATAGGCAATGGAGGCATTTGAAGGCCACCAGGTTGCGTGGGCAGCGACACATCACGACTATCAGGGATGGTAGCACCTGAGCTTACGCGTGCGATCTTGCTGTTTGCAGGATCACCAGCTAATGCCGCTGGCAAATTCTGGTTTCCTTGAGCCGGAGGGATCACAGGTGCGTCCGCTGCCATGCTTTCAAGTGCCACCAGCACCAGCGCAAGTGGAAGATATGTCTTACCGCGCAGTTTGGAAGAATGCTTGGCCATGTTCTAGTTACCCTTAGTGTTGCCACCATTACGGTTGGCTACGAATTTTTCGGTCAGCAGGAAATCAGCCAGGTATTGCTTCTGGGGACTGTCCTGCAGAGGTGCTTTTTCATAATGTCTCGCCAAATCGGCGAACTTTGCCAAGGGACCCATGCGATCCAACTCATCTTCCCAGGCAACGGCATAATCAGCGTCTCTGATATCCAAGCATTCGGTATTAAATCCACTCATACCCACATCCCTTCTCTACATTTTCGGTGCTACAAAGCTACTAATGGCTAGGCCATCAGTGAATTCTGTCTGGTTGGCACGGACAACCGTCATCTTGACCAGGTAATCCTCATTTTGGATGTTCTGGCGGCCGGAGTAAGTTACGCGAATGGGAACCTCGATCTTCCAGGCGCGCACACCGTTGATGATCCCGCGATCGACGACAACCGGGGAATTGATACGGGTAGCTGATAAAACAAGACGCTCACCAGTAACCAGCTTGAGCATTTTTGACTCGGCCAGTTCAGTGACAATCTTGTCCCAGGCCTCATTGGTAAACTTATTGCGGCAGCCATCCAGTAGTTGACTACGCCAGTTCACATAATCGTAGGTAAACATACAGGTTGCAACATCGCCGACCACCTGGAGCATACGGGCATCACTTACAGTGGGCTCGGAATATGGGACCATAGGGACAATTGAACCCGTGGGGGACATCCCAAAATACTTGTGCTCTTTTTGGTTGAGCATATAGATCAGGAGCGCAATCACCACCAGCGCACCCGCAAGCGCCAAGCCCAGATAAATGGAAATGCGCATCAGGCCACGATAACCATCCCGATAAAACATGGCGCGTTCCACAACCAAGCCGGCTCCTTCGAGCTCCCCAGCCTTCTCATGTGGGTGTTTTTCATTACGTCCCATAGAATTCATGTCCTTTTTTTAATGTGCATAAGGTATCACATACGCAATTTTGATTCAAATTGTTTTATTGAACTTCGACGTAATCTGCATAGTATGGGTCTCCGCCATAACCCGCGTTTTTAAAGCGGCTATGCTCGCCATCAAACTTCGCGTTTGCTACACCCAGGCTGCCGGAACGTTGTTTAGCAACTATCAATTCCGCAATTCCTGGCATTGGGGAATCCTTGTGATAAATATCATCACGATAAACAAACAGGATGCAATCCGCATCTTGTTCGATCGCGCCAGATTCACGCAAGTCAGCAGGGATTGGACGCTTGTCTGCACGCTTTTCCAGGTCTCGGGACAGCTGTGACAGAGCAATAACAGGCACGCTTAACTCTTTGGCCATGCGCTTCATGGCTCCTGAAATCTCGGTGATCATTTCGTAGCGACCGCTGACGGATTTCACGGTAGTAGCAATTTGGAGGTAATCCACGACGATCAATCCAAGACCATGTTTTCTAGCGTGGCGCTTTGCCGCGACGCGCATTTCTTCAATAGCTAGCGCTGGGCGGTCATCAATGTGGATATTCATCCCTGCAGACCGATTCATGGCCGCACTGTATTGATCCCACTCATACTCCGAGAGGTCACCAGTACGGAGCTTCTTGCCATCAATACCCGCCATGGAGCCAGCGGTACGCCCACCCAGCTCAGAAGAGCGCATTTCCAGCGAAAATATCAGGGATGGGATGTCATTGTTGATTGCATTATGCTCAGCAATGTTGACTGCCAACGTGGTCTTGCCCATGCCAGGTCGACCAGCAATCACAATCAGCTCACCAGGCAAGAAGCCATTTGTCAGCGCGTCCAGATCATCAAGGCCCGTGAAGATAGGCTTGATATCCCCGGAATTCATTTGCTCCATCTCAACACCCTTGATGCGAATGGCATCATAGAGCGACATGGCTTCATACTGAATTGGAATGCTCCGCTCTACCTCATCCATGATTGCCGCAATGGCTGAGGCCTTGGCTTCAACGTTGACCGCTGAGGATGCCACCTTCTCCATCTTGCGGGCAGCTTCAATGGTTCGCCTGGAATACGCATGCTGACGAATGGCCAGAGCGTAGGTTTCCCCACTTTCCTCGGGCACTTCCATGCCATACAGAGAGCTCAGGTAGTCCAGCAGATCACGATTGGAATACTGCAGCACCATGTTGTTGACCGTAATTGGGTCAATGGCCAGCGCCTTTTCATCCAGTTCTTTGATCACCCGCCAAATGGTGCGATGGTCATCATTGAAGAAATCACTCTCCTGGCAGAGGTCGATGAAATCACGGCTGCTTTTAAGAGTCAGGGCAAGCAGCGCCTGTTCAGCCTCTTCATTGTGGAGGACTTTAGTTGTATCGAGCATGATGATTCCTAATTCGAAGGCAAGCGTACCAAAGGCTTCTGGATATCCAGCTGGAGCCTATCCTTGCTAGCAGACTTGAGTGTGACGCGCGGGGATCCATTCCCGTAGGCGCCCACCAAGAACTCTGCCTGAGGCGTATCGCCACAAGCGGCATAGTGACCCATGAACTCCCTGAATACGTCCTGCTCCTGGCGCTTATTGATGTTCTGACACAATGACACCCAGCCACCCATGCGGCTGATAGCACCATGGGTCTTTGCGTCATCAAAATTGATGGCATAGCTGCTACCAAAGTGCTTGATCGCGTACAACACCTTGGACCAGGCATTATTGGAGTTGAAGGCTCCCTTTAGGCGCAGGTGGATATCCCCCGGCACAGGCTGGGGCAATCTACGGCCTGACATGGACTCATTGGCATATGCGGTCGTGGTTTCGACAAACTCAGCCAGTGTGCACTTGTCCTTAAAGGACATAAACCAGAGGTACGAGCCTGAAACCCCGATATCCTGGCGGTAATAGGTCTGCATGAAAGCCTGGATGTAGGATCCAAACTCCTTCACATTGCTTTCTGCGATCATCGCGTTTTGAGCGAAGTAGCTCATGCATTTATCTCCATCTCAATGGGCTGCTGCTGACCACCATTGATCAACTGTTCCAGGCCATTGCCCACTTCATGGGCGCGGTCATCTGGGCGAGCACGCTGGAATACGCCGCGGCCCTGTCTGGTCATCACTTCATGGCCAGGGGTGATCAGCAGATCTTCACCATTGTTCTGCGCAGTGGAAATCCACTGGTTGAGGAAGCGAGAAAGACCAGTAGCTGTTTTACGCTTTTGAGGATTGTCCGACATCCAGCGCTGAGCTTTCTTAACCCGGGCAATGTTATTGCCATGTGGGTAGGGTTCGTCATATTCACTCACACGGCCCTGGCTAATACCCAACTCAGGAATATTGCCAGTCAGCTGGAACACGGTGACGACTGGCGTGACATCGTCCAAATTCTTGACCAGCACCGGCGATTGATTCTCGGTGAGGTCTTCGCTGAAGCGAAGCAAACCAACGTTTTTCACTTGCTCATACCTATAGCCATTTACTCGCACGATGTTCGACTTAACTACGGGCTTTTGAGGCTTCGCCTCGACCGGGAATAATGTTGGGCTGGATGCATTCTCTTGGGCTGGATTGATTGCATTCAAACCTGGCTCGACTTGGGTTTCAGAAGTGCTGGCAGATGGCTTGAATTCATCTTTGGAGGGCTTGCCCACACCACGCCTACCAATCCTGGTTGAACCATCATGGAAGATCAGCTCACCCTCAGTGAACGCTGGCAGCACGGATGCACGTTCACGCGGGTTGATGTGCTGGTGCTTGGTGAAATCAATGATCTGACCGTAATCAGTGCCATCAACGCTGTAGCGGATGATGCGCTGTGCTTTTTGGAGCTCAAGCATGGCCGATTCAACGACCGACTCTCCATCCAACACCAGAAAACGCATGGTTTTAAGATCCCAGGTAAAGCGCCCTTCCCTATCTGCCACCGTGTGCAGCGCCAGGTAAACAATCCTGACCGGTAGAGATGATTCAACCTCAGCCGCATAGAGAGCGTCGTCAAAGAAAACATCACCTTGCAATGTTCTCGCCATTGTTCTTTGGGCATTGGATCTCATGCCTATCTCCATCTCTGTTACTTGGCTACCGTTAGGGCGTGGGCAAGATGCCTGGAATAGGTGGAGACTGCTCTCCAGTAGGCCGCCATTGGGCCCTTCCTAGCCTTCCATGATCTCTCAGCTTCGAGATTGGCCTGAATTCGCAATTCCCGGAAAACCTCCGCAATACGCTCACGATCCTCTTTGGGAAGATTCATCAGCGCCTTGCCTGCGGCCAATTTCAATAATGGGTTGATATAGCCCATACAACTCTCCGATTATTGAGATTCCCGGAAAACAAACCAATCCGAAAACCACATGATTGCATATCATGTACTAGATACGCATTATATTGATCTGCCTTGTTCGTGTCAATATAACCTCCCATCCCAATCCCATAAATAAAGGGTTTGCAGCCAAGATCTATGCCTGTTTTTGAGGGTCAGCAAAGGCACATTTCAATGTGACTGTGCAAAAGGTTTTGATCTTGTCTTTAGCATTAAAGGGGAATTAAAGAGAGTATTAAGGCGATTGATATAAACCTATATTACTCATACGTATCATGTGGTTAGATAGAGTATCGATGCATTCTCGGTCGGTGATCGACTAACATTTGGTCGGTGACAAACTATACCTTGGTCGGTGATCGACTATGCCCAAAGCTGGCTTTTCGGCCACGCGTTGAGCACGCGTCAGGCACGCGTCAACCACGCGTAAAAAATAGTTTATGTGGGAGTAAAACAAAGGCATTTTTCAAGAATGCATAAATATCGCTTATGTGGTATAATGTACGCATTGTTTGATTAGAAAGACCTCAGATGAGCGATATCCAGAACAGTGAGCATGAAGAAGCTACAGGCGCCATAGGCCCTGTGATCAGCTTTGATTGCGACATGCCTGCATTGGAGAACACACCTCCAGCAAGATTGGCTCACTTGAAAGGGTTGATCGCCGAGCTTCCCCAATACCCATTCCTGGATGAGCCAAGGATTAACCGTTGGCTTAACTTCATCCTTTCGGTTGAACCTGAGCGTGTGGAATGGCATATCGCCCGCTTGAGAGGTTTTGGCGGTAGTGAAATGGGCGTCATCGTGGCCCCTATGGTGGGTGAGCACAATCCATTCAGGTCTACCCTGGACGTATACCAGGACAAGATGATGCTGAAGCTTCCTGATGGCCCCTCCGGCGATACACGCCGCGGCACATTCATGGAAGACACCATCCGTGACATCTTCCGCGCTAAATACAACGCACAAGAACTCACTGAAGAGCTGGCAAAGATGGCAGGATTTAGTGATCCAAAACATCCTTGGCTGGTGGGCAACCCTGACGACCTGGTTCGTATCGGTAACAAGGTCTACATGGTGGACTACAAGTGCCCTCGCCCCGGTTTCAAGGAAAAGTACGACAAGAACGGTATCAGCTTCGATTACTACGTCCAGCTGCACCACTATACCCTGATCGCGCGCAAGCTGGGCATCCATATTGATGGCCTGCTGCTCTCATCCTTTGACATGGTGACCTGGGACGTCGATGTCCGTGGCGTCGAAATGTCCGAACCTATGTTCGACAACATTCTGGCGGCTGGTGACTGGCTCTATTTTGAATGCATGCTGAAGAACGAGGCACCACGCTTCAGCGGATCGCAAAGGAACACCATCACTGAAGAATCCGAAAATGGCGCCCTACTGCGTGAGCTACTTGATCGCTCCCTTGTTTACACCGTCATTGCAAACCGGGCTTATGCCAAGGACAAGGATGTCAAGGCCGAGATTGCCGCATTGTTGGAAGGTCGGCGCTTCGGAAACGTCAAGCAAACCCACAGCTTGATGGAAATCACGCCCAAGATTGAGCTTGATCAAGATCTGGCCGCTCATGAGCTAACGAGGCTGGGCTATGTGCTGGATGACTTCATGGTTCCGTCCCAGGAGATCGATTACGAAAAATTGTTGCAGCTTGCCAACACCGCAGGTCTGGATGTCGAGTCCTGCAGAACACTGCAACTGGATGAAGCCATGGTACGTCACGTACTGGAATCCAATGGCGTCTTTGAGGCGAGTTACACCACTGAAACCTACAAGATTGGCATGAGCCTATCCAGGGCGGAAGCCATTAAGAAGCCCTTGAATGAAATCAAGAGTGTCGCTGAAGAAAACATCAACGAGTTCATGGCCAAAACCAAGGGCGTGTTTGTACCTGAGAACCAAAAAAGTCCTGGCAGAAAACCCGGCCCAGGCATGTAGTTTTTAATCAATTTTTCACAAGGAGTGCAATATGGGTCTGCAAGATTATCGTAACAAGAAGGCTGCTGGTACCGGCAACAATGGCGGCTCCCCCAACCTGGGCAATGCAGCAGTAAAGGTCTTGAGTGTCCAGAATGATGACGGCATCGTGAAGATCAATGCAGAACTGTTGTTTGATTCGATTGGCCGCAAGGCTGGTGAACAAATCCAGGTTATCTACAACCCCGACACCGCAATCAAGATTACTGAAAACCTGAAGCGCGGTATGGGCACTTCCAAGGATTCCATTCTGATCCTGGAAAACGTCGTGAACGGCAAGGAAGAAGGCGTCGTGGTGGCCCGCTGGATCACTACCGCCGTGAGTGCAACCAAGGCTATGGATGAGGCCACTGGTCATCACCTCCGTGAAGTTGAAGCCGTCATGCTGCAAACACCGACCATTTTCTTCAAGAACCCAACACCGGCTGCTGGCGAACCTGAATACATCAACTTCGGCCTGACAACCACACAGCAATACCTACCGGTGAAGAACGGTAACAATTCCCGCCGTATTGTGTTTGACCGTGCTTGGTTGACCGGTAAGCTGGGTGATGCGTTGAAGCGCGAAAGCCAAGGTGATTACCCTAACGTATCGCTGAGCGCCCTGGCGCTGGCTCCACATAGCAGCATCCTGGTAACCAGCATTGATGGTGCGATCGGTGAAGTGGTGGAAATTACTAACAACCCCAATATGGTCGCCCTGGTGCGTATTCGTGACGAAAACAACGATGTGGCTACTGCACAGATACGCCGTCGTTATCAGCAAGATAGTGATGACCTTGAAAAGCAACTGCGCGAAGGTAACTTGATCCGTGACATTCCTAACGAAGCCCTGGCAGATGAACTGGAAGCTGGCAACTGGAAGCTCGAAATCGTAACTGGTTCCGATATCCCCTACCTCGGTGATACCCGTACCAAGGTGCTGAGTGAAGTAGCCAACACACCACTGGAAAACCTGCACAACCACACCATCACCTTCGGTCAAGAATCCGCAGGTCGTGTTGTTGACGCGATTATCGTCACTATGCCAACCAAGGATGGCACTCCATGCTTCACGCATGAGCCTCTTCGCCTGACTGGTAGCCAGCGCTCTGCTATTAGTTACCTGAAGACACCTAACTTCGATGTCGCTGAACCTGCCCGTCAAGCTGCGACTCGTAGCGATGACAATGCTGGCCCTAGTGATACAGCTGATGCCGGTGGCGCCCCTGAGCCTGGCGGCGAAAGCTTCTCTGCCAATGGCGCGTCTGAAGATGACTATCACTTCGATCACGCATCGGCATCCCAGGCCCAAGAAGCCCAGCAGCATCAACAGCAGCAAAGTGAAACTCCACCAGCAGCTACAGCTCGCGGTCGTCGCCTGGGCAGCTAAGCCTTAAATCCATCCTCCCGGGCGTAAGCCCGGGTTTTCCCAGGTGTCTTGATTCCAGGATGCCTTGGAAAACCACTCGCAAGGAACTGCTTCATGCAAAACCCTCCAGTACGTACCCTTCGTTGGCCAGATCTTTCCATGTATGGCCTGCGCCTGATCAGTACCAAGCTGCCCTCGGGCGATTGGAGATTGGTGCTCCTGGGTGGTGACAAATTCCCGGCCGCGTCCGCGCGCCTTGGCTTCAAGAAGAAAAACGGCCTGTGGATCCGCAATGACCACCAAATTACAGCCAATGAGCTCAAGGATGTGTTCAAGCAATTCCGCGTCAAGGAAATGCCTGAATCCGATATCTACCGTATTTTGCGACCCAAGAATCGCGAAGCGACTGTAGAGGAAGTCCAAGCCAATATTGCCATCAACACTGCAACTCCTATCGGTACGAATCATTTGGGCCAAGAAGTGTTCAACGGCGCAGATGGCCGCTTCATTAAGACTGGCGAAGGCAAGGTAGTGAATATGTCGGAAGCGTCCATGCGACCTTCCATCTTCCTGCGTGCCATCGATGCTGAAGATCTGGCAGAGTGCGCTGATGCGTTGGTCATGGCCATATCCCGCGGCGAGGTGTTCCGTGAGGAAGACATCGACAACTTTGCCGGGCACATCTTTGACGGCAAGCCCGAAGAGATTGAGATCAAGCTTTCCTCCCTGCACGTGGCGATTAACCACGCCCTGGGCAGGAAGATGTATACCGAATTCCATGATGCCGGCCGTAATTCCTTCAACCTGGCATTGAAGCTCCACGAAGGCCTGCCGCCTTTGTCTCCTGAGCTGGCAGAGCTGATCACCCCGCTGCCTGTGGGCGTTGTTGCACAGCGCCTTGCTGGCATTGGTGAAGATTCCGTGGTGTTTAGCCCAGTAGTAGGCAACGGCTCCCTGTTGTCTTCAATTGGCGAGAACATCCGCGTGATCACGCTGGATGATCCTGATGAAACTGGCAATGCCATACGCCCCAATATCTATCTGGACTCGCTGGCGGGTGCTGAAACTGATGCTGTAGCGCATAGCATCATGCTAGCCAACTTCCCTTCCGAGCCTCTGGATGAGCAGGTGCTAAGCCTGGGTACTAGAGTGCAACGTGGTGACCACCTGAAGGTGATGCGCTACATGAGCTCCCGGGATCGTGTAGGTAAGAGCGTCTTCATGCTGAAGGCTGGCGATAGCAGTGGTGAGCTTGATCAAGATACCAAGGTGCTAATGAGCTGGATCTCCGCTCGCTTCCAGATCGAAGGTTATGTCGAGCTCGACGGCAGCCTGTTCGGCCGTGGCGGCAGTGCCAATAACCGCTACATGGTGGTGGTTGGTAATGCTGGCCAGACTGAGAACATTCAATTTGATTCCACCCGCGTCATTTATGACTACCAGTCGCTGTGGAAGTGGGCAGATGAATTTGTGTCCGAGCAACAGCGCCTGAGCGAAAAGCCTGCCCTGGAAGAAAATGGTTACCAGGCGCCTTATGTCCCTGCCTCCAGGATCGGCATGGCCACAACCATGATCCCGCGTAACCTGGTGGGCCCTATCCGTGAAGCACTGGCACGCATTGAGGCTGAGCATGGCGCGGTGGATGAGTTTGTTGCCAAAGAGCTGGATATGCCATTCGCTGAGCTGGAAGAATGCTTCAGCCCAGAGCAGATTGATGCCATTGCCATGGGCATTGCAGCGCACAAGAATGACAAAGGCTTCATTGAGGCAGATCAGACCGGTCTGGGTAAGGGACGCGTGCTGGCGGCAATGGCTCGCTATGCCGTCCTGAACAATATGCCCACGGTATTCATGTCGATTTCCGACACGCTGTTCAGTGATTTCTATCGTGACATCATCGATATTCACTCAGAACACCTGATCAAGCCGTTCGTGTTGAATCAGGGCGTGCCGCTGATCGTAGAGAACAAGCGCGTGCGTCGTGGCACCAAGAAGGAAGAAGCGCTTGAAGTTATCCAGTCTGGCCGCCTGCCGGATGGCGACAACTTGTTGATGGCGACCTATAGCCAGTTCAATAAAGACAACAGGAAGAATGGTGATCCCAAGGCCCAGTTCCTGAAGGATTTCTCCAATGGCGCCTTCATGATCATGGATGAGTCGCATGCGGCTGCCGGTGATTCCAATATTGGCTTCAACATGCTGCGTAGCCTGCGTGAGGTCAAGGGCGTGGTGTATTCCTCGGCCACCTTTGCCAAGGATTCCAAGAACTTCAGGATTTACTCCAAGGTCATGCCGCCTTCCGTGTCGCCGGCGACAATTCCCGAGATCCTGAGTCGAGGTGGCGAGCCGCTGGCAGAGGTGTTCTCATCGATGCTGGCAGAAGATGCTGTCATGATTCGCCGCGAGCATGATCTCTCCAAGCTCAAATTTGAAGATGCCCTGGATACGGTCTACCAGGCACGTAATGAGAAATTTGCTGACCAGCTGGCAGAAATCTTGGAAGGCATGGGCATGCTGAGCGGTGCCGTGGGTGATATCCTGAATGACCGCAACAAGCTGATAGCTGAGCAATTCTATCGCATCCAGGCTGCCAAGCCTGTGGTGAAGGGTGAGACGCGCGAGAAGATCAACATGCGCGAGCATGGTTGGTTTGCTTCCAACATGGGTAGCCGGATGTACCAGGCCATGCGCCAATTCTTCCTGGCCATCAAGGTGGATTACACCGTCGAGCTGGCATTAAAGTCGCTGGAAGAAGGCAGGAAGCCCATCATTGCCCTGGAAAACACCTTTGAAGCCCAACTCAGGGATAGCATCAAGGCGCAGAAGGATGCAGCCGATGTGACTGATGAAACCTTGTTCATCCAAGAAGCTGAGGCTGGCCAGGATGAGTCTGAGGATATGGCGGACTTCTACAATGCGCTGAATGACATTGAAGATGAAGGCAGTGACCTGCTAGGCACGCAGGAAAAGGATGAAAATATCCTGCATGTACCCCTTACCTTCCGCAATGTGCTGGCAAAAATGCTGGATGCGATTGTCGTGGTCCGCAAGTCTGGTACAGACAAGCGCGTTGAAAAGCTGGAAAACGAAGCCATTGAGCGTCTTCGCAAATCGATTGAGCTCAAGATTGACGCTTTCCCTGACATCTACATTTCCCCGGTCGACTACATCAAGCAGCGCCTGGAAGAAAACGGTTACAGCTGTGGTGAAATCTCCGGCCGCACTATTGGCATGGTGATTCGTAATGATGGTACCCAGGTTATCTCCAGGGTAAGGCAGGGCAACAAGAACCGCATGATCAGTGCCTTCAACTCCGGTGCAATGGATGCGATCGTGCTCACGACCTCTGGCTCGACAGGCATTAGCTTGCACGCCAGTGCTAAGTTTGCTGATCAGCGCCAGCGCGAAATGATTGAGCTGCAGGTAGCCAACAATGTGGCCACCCGCATGCAGATGCTGGGTCGCCCTAACCGCACAGGCCAGGTTTGTGCGCCGATCATCAGGACCGTGAACTCCGGTTTGCCTGCTGAATCCCGCATTATCTCGATGCAGAATTCCAAGCTGCGCCATATGTCGGCCAACACGACATCAAACCGTGACAACTCCGTCATTGATGAGGATCTCGATATCCTGAACAAGGTGGGCAATGTCGTGTGCTTGCACTTCCTGATGAATAATCAGGATATCGCCAAACGCTTGGCAATCGATCTTGCTGTGCTGGATGAAGAGGTTGCCAAGAAGAAGAGCAACACGTTCTATGTCGACCAACTGACTGGCCGTCTGGGCATGCTGTATGTGCGTGAGCAACGCGATATCTACGAGCAAATTGGTGAAGCCTATCGCAATGAAATTGCTTACCTGGACTCCAAGGGTATCAATCCATTCAAGTCCCATGAAATGGACGTCAAGGGCAAGATTGTGGACCGCGAGGAAATCTATACACCCGTATTCAATACAGGTTCCGTATTCGATCGCCCAGTCTATATGACCAACCTGGAATGGAACATGAAGCTTGACCCGCTCTCACCAGAGCAGGTCAAAACGATGTGCAAGGAAAACATCCTGATCAGGTTCGACCAGAACAATCCGGTTGATTACCTGAGGTCCCTGGTCGACGCCATGGAGCAGTCCCGTGATGAGATACTGGACAAGGCATGGATCAAGAGGCAGTACCCCACCCTTGAAGCTGCTTTGTCCAATGCGGACAGCAGCGTGTATGCAGCTAAAGCACGATTGGACTTCATTGCTAAGTGGGCAACTTCGCTGGTGCCGGGCAATGTGGTGGACTTTACATCGCTTCGTAATGGTGTCAGCCAAGGTGTCATCCTGGATGTCGAGCTGCCCGAGCCTGGCAAGGAGGACAAGCTTGGCCAGTACCGTATCAAGTTGCTGATTCCAGGTGAAGGTCGTGAAACCATGTCTTTGTATCCCATGATCAAAGATAAGGCGTTCAATGTGAGGACCAACAATGCTGAGGTGCTGCAATTGATCTCAGAGCAGGCTCCTACGACCAAGATGCGCGACATCATACTGGACGGCAATATTTTTGCAGCTTGTGCCTGGTCTGTAGACCAGAACAGGGGCACCAGCACCATTTACACCAATGAGCATGGCGAACGCTTGCGTGGTGTTGTGATGCCTGGAGATTGCTACTTTGTGAACATGGAAACGCCATTTGCCATCGATCGTGATGTTGCGTTTGAGCACGTGTGCAACCATATTAATCAGAATCAACCCATGGCGCTGCATAACTCGCCAAAATCGCAGCCATCTAGTTCAGACCTGAATCTGTACTTTGGTAACGGCAAGCTGCAAATCAGGTTGCCTAAGTCCAGGGACTCCATCCAGTTCATCGATGCAAGTTCCATCCCTGAGATCAAGGCAAAGCAATTCAAGTTGACCAAGGGTCAGCGCGAAGGCACGGTGATTATTGATCTGGATCCAACCAACCTGAAGGAATTCCTGGATGAGATCTATGAAAACAACGACACCTTCTTTGCTCCCTACAAGGACAAAGACTTGATCATGAATGTCTTCAATCAGGTTCAAGCTCGGCGCGCATCATTCCGAGTCTCCATGTAGTCAACATCAAACACCCTGACAACCTCAGGGTGTTTTTTTTATATCCTTTGATAAGCCTACAACCCTTTAATCACAAGCAATCAAGCTGCTTACTCCAAAATAACTTCCTTGATTACAAATCGCTCATGTGGTATAAAATAAGCATACTTATTAAGGATGATTGTTTTGACATCACCATCAAATGTTGTGAATTTGCATAGCGCGGAAGGTGGCCTACCCCTCCAGGCCGTTAAGCAATGGCGGGAAGGCCTGTTTAATGCAGTAGCCAGCCAAATCTGTGATGCCAACCTTCCAATCGTTCAGCGCTCTATCGGCATGTGGCCATGGAGCATGGGCGTGCCAATCCCCAAGCGCAGCCAGGTCAACATCCTGAGCGAGGGCGCCATGAGCATCCTGGTACCGGTTGGAACCGAAAATCAGGTCATCCGTTTCAGCATCTGGATTTACTTTGGCGAAATCCGCATTGGCGTAGGCATCCCATCCAGTCTCGTTCAGTCGACAGAAGTATCCGAGGAAGTGTCGCGTTGCTTTGACGGCAATCCCTGCCATCGCGAAGTGGATGGTGACAAAGAACACTTCTTTGATTGGATCTTCAACCAATCTGGCATGGCCGACCCTGCATTCATGGCTGAATCCTTTGGCAATCCCGGCACAGCCGCGTTGCTGGCCGATGCCGTTGGCAATGTCCTGACTCATATCTACATGGCCACCATGCATTCCCTGATTACACGCGGCGGCATGGTTGTCTCCAAAACAGCAGGCCTGATCAAAGAATCTGATGCCAAGCGCATCGTGATCAATATCGAGACATCAAAGGATGGCGCCATTGATGAGGCCGCGAAGGGATTGCTGGGCTTGGGCTTGGCAGTCGAGAAGATTTACTCCCCGTCCCCCAATCGCTCCGTGGTCATATTGAAGACCGAGCAATTCAATGATGAGCGCAAAGTGGCGATCAACAATGTCCTGGCGATGTGTGAATGCTCGGGCGATTTCCTTGAAGATGAAGAGCATAAGGCTGGCTAATGCGCGTATATATTGCTGAAAAGCCATCCGTTGCCCGCGCCATTGCTCAGTTCATGGGCGGCAAAGCTATCTCCAAGCAAGGGTATATCGAACACTCTAGTGGTGATGTGATTACCTATTGCGCTGGTCATTTTTATGAATTGGCGCCTCCAGGGTATTACAACGGAGGCCAGAAGGGATTTTCCTTCTCATACCTACCCTTGCTTCCAACAGATTGGAAAGTCCTGCTCAAGGACACTGCCAAGGCGCAGGTAAGAGTGATTCAGGGTCTGCTCAAGGGTGCCACTGAGGTGATTCATGCCGGCGACCCGGACCGAGAAGGTCAGCTGATCGTTGATGAGTTGCTGACAGATCTGAAATGCAGGTTGCCCGTAAGGCGTCTATGGCTGTCTGCCAATGATGAAACCTCAGTCAAGCGCGCGCTGGCATCCATCAAGGACAATTCTGGGTATCTACCCATGGGCTATGCGGCCATGGCCAGGCAGCGTGCTGATTGGCTGGTGGGCATGAACCTGTCCCCTTCCTATACGCTGGCAGCCCAAAAATCCGGTTTCCGTGGTTTGATATCCATTGGCCGCGTGCAGACCCCAACGCTTGCGCTGGTGGTCAAGCGCTGTATGGAGATTGAGAACTTCAAGCCTCAGGACTACTTCTCCATCAGCGCCCAGATCAAAGTGGCCCAGGGAGAATTTGTCGCCAGGTACAAGGTGGATGACAGCCTGCCTGGTGTTGATGCTGAGGGCCGTGTGGCCACCAAGCAGCTGGCTGACTTGCTGGTCAACCGCGTCAAGGGTGCCGTGGGCACGATTGCAGAATGCAAGACTGAGCGTAAGAAGGAAGGCCCTCCCCTGGGTTTCAGCCTGTCTGCCCTCACGATCCTGGCCAACCGTCGCTTTGGTTATGGCGCCCAGCAAGTGCTGGATGTATGCCAGGAGCTCTATGATCCCAGCCTGGCCCTGCTTTCATACCCGCGTACTGATTGCGAATACTTGCCGGATTCCCATCATAACGATGCGAGCAACATTCTTGCCCATCTGGCAGCTAATTTCCCTGAGGCACAGAAAGCCAACAGCGCGCAGAAATCCAGAATCTTCAATGACAAAAAGGTCACCGCCCATCACGCGATCGTGCCGACATTGAAGCCTGCAAACCTGGCGGTGCTGTCGCAAGCCCAGCGCTCGATCTACGAGCTGGTGTGCAAGCAATATATTGCTCAGTTCTTCCCGGATTTCGTCTATGACAAGACTTCCGTGGTGGTCAACTACCCGCACCAGGCTGGCATTGATGTATTCACAGCTTCTGGCCGCGTTGAGCTCCAGCAAGGCTGGCGTGATGTCCTGGCTCAAAAGGCCAAGGCTGATGACGATGAATCGACCCTCCCCCAGATTACACCTGGTGAAAATGCCAAGGCGCTGGATGTTGAAGCCAAACTGAAGCAAACAGAACCACCGAAATACCATACAGAAGGCACATTGCTAGACGCGATGACCAATGTGCACAAGGAAGTCACCGACCCTGAGATCAAAAAGCGTCTCAAGGAAAACGATGGCATTGGGACTGAGGCCACGCGTGCCAGCATCATCAATACGCTGTTCAAGCGTGAATTCATGGTGATGGACAAGAAGTTCATCAAGGATACCAAGACCGGGCGTGACCTGATTCTGGCGATCCCCAACATCATCAAAGATCCGGGCATGACCGCGCTTTGGGAAAACGCACTGCGCAGTATCGAGGCCGGCACCATGACGATCGACCACTTTATTGGCATGCAGTCAAAGTCGCTGACCAAGCTGGTGGAGCAAGCCAAGACCCTGACCATCAATATCACCAGTACCAAAAGTGAAATTGCCCGGACAAAACCGGTAAAGGACTGCCCCAAGTGCGGCAAACCAATGCGCGAGATGCTGGCTAAGCAAGGGAAAAACGCAGGCAACAAATTCCTCGGCTGCACTGGTTACCCCAATTGCAAGCACACCGAGCAGATTGTTGGTGCCAACGCCAAACGAGGTACCACCAGCAAGAGCAGCTATTCCAGGACGGCAACAAAAGGCAGCCGTTCAACCGCAACGCAAGGAAAGACAGCATGAAGAAACTGGACGGCTTCAGATTGATTGGTTTCCACGGACCAGCCAGGTCGGGGAAGGACACCCTGATTGCCATGCTGCAGCAACAGTTCAGCGTGCCATCGGTGGCGTTCTCGGATGCCATCTATGATGAGGTTCAGCAGGCGTATCGCTTAAGGACACAGGATGTGCTGCGTAGCGTGCATACTAAGGATGCCCCAACACGGCTGATGCGCCCGACTGGATGCCATGACCTTGCCTTCAGGAAGCTGTTGGCCATCAAGGGTCACCATGACAATGAAGAGCTTTCACCCAGGCAGGTATTGCAATACTGGGGAGACCACCGGCGCGCGAAGGATCCCATTTACTTCATCAAGATGACGGCCAAGCGTATTAGCCACCTGCCACAGGGGATTGTGCTGATATCTGGCGTGCGCTCCCAAAATGAAGCCGACTTTATCCGCGGCAATGATGGATTCCTGATCCACGTGCATCGCGATGTGGCCAAGGTGAATGACCACAAGATTGAAGCTGCACTTCCCGTTCACCACCATGACACCGAGCTGGATAACAACGGCTCAATTCAAGAACTCGAGGCAACTGCCATAAAGCTTGCACAAAGCATTGGTATGGTGGCGCCTCGCCATGGCTTCGCCATGAAGCCATAGGTTAGGAGTAAACATGCAAATTAACGATATCCTCAACAATATAGCGAATGCCCTGCGCCAGAAGAATCTTCATCTGGATGACATCGTCCGCCAGCGCTATATCCAGAACAAGTCCATGAAGCTCATTGGTGAAAGCCTTGGCCTCAGTGCTCAATCTATCAGGGTGCGCATCGCGCAAATCTGGCAGCATGTAGAGCTTGAGCAGCCTGAGATCCTGGAATCCATCAACCAGATGAACGATGATTTGCCCGGCACCTTCCTTACCAGGGACTTCAAGAATTACACCAGTATCCATAACAGCCTGACCGCCAAGACACCAAGCGGCGATTCCGTGATCACGTTCAATGTTGGTGTGCGCAGCAACTTGAACACCATGACCACCATCAAGAGAATTCTGGTCTCTGGCAAGAAACTGCCTCTGGATGAGCACTTGTTGAAGATATTTGGCGCCCTCGGCGAGCGTGGTCAGATGTGTATCCAGCGATACGGCATTGGCCTCGACAGGGATAAGACCCTGGATGAGTTGGGTGTAGCGTTCAAGCTCACCAAGCAACGTGTGCATCAGATCATCACCAGTATCACCAAGATGATCTACCTGGCTGAGCAGGAAGCAGGATTCGGCCCTATCACCAGTATTGCCCTGAAAGCCCACACTAGCTGCCCCAAGGGTAGTTTCCAAGTGGTGAACCTGGAAAGCCTTCTCAAGGATCTGGGCGCTACCAAGCTGCATGCCCATGGCACAGCGTATATGCTGGCGGTGCTGGATATTGAGTACCATGTATTTGATGGCGTCACTTATGTAAAGGATCCCTTCTTGACGCCAGCCATGGTACTGAAGGAAATTCGCCGTGAAAGAATCCTGAAGCGCGGTGAGCTCCGTGAAGCAAAGCGCAAAGACTCCAAACAAGTCATGCTGGTCACCGAAATCGGCTTGATGAATGCGCTGCGTGCGCGTTACAGTCACCTCAGTAAACTCAGCAATGGTGATTTGATCTCCCGGCTGGTCACCCGTGAGGATGCCATGCTGGTGGAAGTCGCCAATACTGACTGGAAAGGGATCAACACCCAGACCGAGCCTTGCACACCGCGCATCACAATGAAAGCCTTCAAAATGTTCGAAGAGGTGGCGGCCAAGCGCAAGGTCACCAAGAACGACCTGATGGCATCCTGTATTCGCCATCTGGTATACCAAAAAGACCTGGTTGCAGCTTAAAAGGACCGCGATGTTCATTACCCTTGAAGGCCAGGACGGATCTGGCAAGTCTTCTCAAATTCCAGCAATCACTGGTTTGCTGGAAGGCTTGGGGCACGCTGTGGTATCAACCCGCGAGCCTGGTGGTACTCCGGTTTCTGAGGCATTGAGAGCCATGCTGCTTAAAGATGACATGGATCCAGTCACTGAAACTATGCTGATATGTGCTGCCAGGAAGCAACACATAGAAGAAGTAATATCGCCTGCGCTTTCCCGCGGGGATGCGGTGGTTTCCGACCGCTTCTTTGATTCCACCTATGCCTACCAGCATGGCGGCCGAGGCGTCCCTGAAGACACGATCTTCACGCTGAGCAAGATTGCCCAGGGCGATTTGCAGCCAGACTTAACCTTGCTATTTGATGTCCCAGAATCGGTGTGCCTGGAGCGCATGCAAGGGAGCCGTGTTGCTGACCGCTTCGAAAAAGAAAGTCTGGACTTCTTCACGCGCGTACGTAATGCCTACCTGTCGCTAGCAGAACGAAATCCTGAACGTGTCGTGGTGATTGATTCCCACCAGCCAATCGAGGCAGTGGCAAAGGATGTTGAAGCTGCCGTGAAATTGTTTCTGGCGCGCAAGAAGCCTGCAATGCGGGCTTAAATTCTCTTCTTACCCGACTGCTCACCCTCTACCTGGTCGGTGATATCCTTGTTCAAGGACGCCGCCAGGATAGCAATGACCTCTTCGGCCGACAAAACCTTTACGCTTGTCCCGGCCTTGCCCCTGAAATAGTCATCAATATCGTGCCCATCAAGGTCTCGGGCGGATATGGACGCCCCTGCAGCAATGAGGGTGCAGATGATTTCATGGTGATGCAGTTGATTGGCCACCATCAAAGGGGTGGCACCGTTTTCATTGGTGCAATCCGGTGAGGCTACCTGCTTGAGTGCCAGTTTTACGCGTGCGACATCCCCGGCATTTACCGCTGCAAACAACTCATCATTGGCAGGTATCTGGGATTGGTCCATGGAATCAGTGTAGGCAGATTTGAACGCCGGGTCAAAATCTTACAGTGAGCGCCGGCGCAGTGCTTCGGACTTGCTGGTGGACGTATCATCGACCAGGACAACCTCAGGCGCCGCGGTTGCTAGCACGCATGCTGTCATGGCCACCCAGGTGCGCATTTCCTCTTCACCGTGCTTTTCGAAAATGAGCATATCCGGTGTCTTGCCCGATTTACTCTTCATGAATGGATCCATGTTGTTATCCATCAAGATGGGCAGGAGATCCATTTGGTTGCTGTTGATCGCCAAGGTGAAGGCGGTATCACCTTCACCGTTCAGATACACGTGGGTATCCTTCATGTTTGCAATGATGGTTGGAATCACTTCAGCAACATTGGATGAGATTGCAATAGCCAGCGGCAGATTGCGATCACCATTGGGCATGCTGAAGCACTCCTGGCAGCCTGCCTGCACCAGGACATCCATATAATCTTCGGAGTTGGGTACCGCGCCAGAGCTGAAACGATGCACCAGAGCATTGCGATCCTTACCTACGCAAATTGATACCAGGTATCTTTGCTCTTGATCGAGCTCGGTGAGGATGTTCGCAAACTCATCAATATCCAAGTTCATTACAGATTGAATGGCCTCCTGGAACAATTCGCGCATGTCGCCGTTGTTTGCCCGGATGAAATCGTCCTTGGTGATTGCCATGATTCTGCCATATCTAAAAATATGCTTATATTGTATCACATAAGAGATATTACGTTTTGAGGGCGCCCTCCTTAAGTGATATAATGTTGCACATGTGGTATCGTCAAAACGATTATTGAAAGGACAGTTATGAGCGTCATGGGGGATAAGGTTCCGTATCCGCAAATGTCATCCAATGACATGATGGATTATTTGATTGAACGCCTTTTGTACCGGTTCAGGGACTCCGCAAAAAATCCTGAAATGGCCAAGCGTTTCGAGCTGGCTTACAAACAGCGCTTCAAAGCGAATATGATGCCTGAAGGCTCTGTTTACGTAGAAAACGTCTGCTTGCATGGCACCCCGGGCGTGGGCAAGACTTCTGTGGTTCGCGCTGCAGCCAAGGAAATTGCCAAGATGACCGGCATGAAGTTCGTACTGGATCCAGTCCCCCCATACAGGCCTGACCCTAACGATCTTCTGGTAACCACCCTGGAAATGAGTGGCGAGATCTCCAACATCATCATCGGCGGCATCCCCATTGCTGATCAGTTGGGCACCAACTCCCCAGTGAAATACATGAATAAATTGCCTCTGTACCAATTGGCCATTATTCCTGAAGCGACTGCGAGCGTACTTTTGCTGGATGACTTTGCTAATGCTGCCCCCATGGTGCAGAACAGTGCCCTTTCCATTGCGCTGGAAGGTCGTTTCCAGATGATGTCCCTGGGTAATGCCTACGTTGCACTGACGGCCAACCTGGGCGCCCTGGATAACTCTGATGTTTCCCCTTTGTCTGACCCGATGACCGCGCGTATTGGCCATTTCTACGTTGAAGACACGGTGCCAGATTTCGTGGATCGCATTAACGCAAAGCACACTGACTCCATCGGTGACGCTGGCATTTGCAGTTTCCTGATGCAAGACCGCTCCCTGTTCCTGCTGCCCACGGATAGTGAGCACCGTAGCAGCGTTAACGGCCTGCGCACGCCATTCCCCTGCCCTCGTACTTGGGAAAAGCTGATCAATGAGCTGCGCGTGTACCGCAACCGTATCAATGGCAGTGGGCTGGTCACGGCAGCATTACAGGCTGCTGGCAGCACAGATGCGCTGGAAGAAGTGGCAAAAAGTGGCTTCTCCCTGGGTCACATCATCAAGCTGTCGGAAGCGTATGTCGGTAAGCACGCTGCTACCAAGGTGGCCAATTACGTTTACGCCATGATGACTGGTGCTGAGCCTATCGTGAAAGAAGCGATTCGTGATGGCAAGTTCAATGAGGACCTGTTCAAGAACCGCTATAACGATGGCATTGACAGTGCTTCCCAAGATTTTGGCTATCAAGTTGCATTCTGTCTTTCTGCGCACGCATCTTCCTTCATCAGCGAAGAGAAAGGCAACAACCTGGATGAAGTCATTGGCAGGTTTGGCAAGGTGCTGGCTAACCTTGACGCACCAACGCGCTGCCTGGCGATGTCTGATTTTGGCTCCAGGCTCAAATTGGCCATGCCAGAGTGGGCGGTGAAGGATAGCACCGGCAAGCCGCTTTATATCGATGGTGACTACACTTCGAAGATCTGCAAGGTCATCTACGAAAATGGCAGGTATACAAAGCAGGAAGCTCAGGATATCTCCCACGCCTTCGTGAATGCCAACAGGCGTGATAGCTACTCGAGCAAGAAGACTGAACGCCCCGGCAGGATCGCGCCCTAACAAACTCTGAACGCAAGCAGTGCGTATTGGGGCTCCTAGTGAGCCCCTTTTTTATGCCTCCCACCAGCTATTTCATTTCTTACCAATCAAGATTTCATTTTTAGTCTACAAATTTCACTTTTAGCGATAGATATTTAAATTCTTGCCTACATTTTTCAATTGTAGTTTTTGGCGAACCTTGAAATTGGACGAACCTATGCTTATGTGGTATATTATTCGCATTCTTTTACTGGATTATCCCCCATGGGATTGTTTGCAGACTTAGTTGCCAATATGAGCGGACGCAAACGTCTGCTGCCCCGGGATGCCGCGCTGGTGCCAAAACATATCGAGAAAGTCATTGAGCGTCTGGAAGCTGATGGTGACCTTGAGGCTGCCGACACTATCCACTCTTTGGTCTGGCAGGCTGAAAAATACAGTAACCGCTGTGAAATGCCAACGCTATTGGCCCTGATTTCACTTCGGCTAACAGTGAGAAAGCCCTGGCGGAAATGCTGCAAGGAAAGTTGATTTCCGTGGACATTTCCACTGGTGAACATGACAGCGAAGCCAGAGTGTATGGGCGCGTCATAGAGTGCATGACCGTTGCTGGTGGCTCAGCCGAATTCACCATCCTTGCTGAGGTTGAACAAGCATGATCATGGAGCCCACCTCGACTGCCGTTTATGTCGGCAAGAAGGGCACGCCCCACTCCGCTGAAGAACTCGAATTGTTCTTGGCATACATGCGGGCGCACTCCTGGGATCCAGGTGAATGGGACAGCGAAAGTCAGTCGTTCACCGACCATGGCACCAGGATGTTATACGGCGTATTCCGCGACAGGGGCCAGATTGAGCGCCTTTCAGGCAATTTTAAGGACAGCCCCAAGCCTGAGGGTCGGACAACTGGCGTAAAGCTAACTGAGGCCATTACAACCGATATCCTGGCCACAGGTTATGCGGTTTCAGGGTACCTACTTCACAACCCAAGCACCAACAACTTTGTTTTGGTGAATGGGGATGCCAATCGCCTGCTCTGGAGCACAGAGGTCGACAAGCTGATGGGCACCACGCTATCCAACCAGAAGGACTCCTAGCATGACCGCTGCGCCTAAACCTGACCTGACCTACAAGCCTACTGATGACGGCTTATTCACGGCTTTTTATGCCAACACTGCCGCAGGCGAAAAGGCCTGGCGTGAAATGGCTGAGCAAACCGATGGCACTGGCAAGGTGTTTGTGCAACACACTGAATCCGTGATCTACCAGCTAGAGCAAGCAGGCTACATCGTAGCTAAGGTCAATAGCTTCAAGGATTCCATCTCTGATGCGGATCTCATGGCCGAGCTGTTTGGTGAAGATATGCCTTCCCTAGCTCCAAGCCGTAGCTCTCCTAAACCCTAACTGAAGGACTCATCATGAAAATTGCGGTCATCCAGAGAGAACTCCCCAAGCAGCCAGCGATTGGGGATGTCTGCGTCACTAAGAAGCATGGCACCCAATACCGCATACCGGTCATGTCGAATGGGCATCACGTGTTTTCCAATGGTCGCCGCAAGCTCCAATGGGTTGCAGCTGCAGACCTTCCAGAACGCTGGAAGCACCTGGCACAGCAGGCTGCGTAATGATGATCAACTGGATCGCAATTCTGAATAATCTTCTACAGGGCTTCACGAACGGCCTGGGCTTCATTGCCGCCGTCATGTTAGTTGTGTGGGTCGTCCAAACTTTGGCCAAGCGCAAGAAGCGCGCGGCTATGCTCGATAAGGGATAGAGAGCAATGGCATATAACGATTTCGCAGTACGCAGCCTGGCAAGATCCGTAGGTGTCTCGATAGACACTTCTGATGGCGGGGAGCGCTTTAATCTGGATGACGTAGTGGAACTGCTCAACAGTGCCGTTGCGAACGAAACCAAGGTGCTGCGTGAGCAGCTGAACAAAGCAGAAGGTGAAGTGCATGCGCAGGCTGAGAAGTGCATTTGCAATGGCAATCTTGCTACGATCGCAACTGAAGCCGAACCCTTCCTGAGTAAGGCCTGTGTTTACCGCGGCAAACCTCACACGTTCAATGGGGTAATGGTTGGGCAAAATGATTATTACTATGTTCTGACTAATCACGAAACAGGCATTACCACCTACCTTAGCTGTGTAGGTAATTTTGACAGTTGGGATGTGACCTTTCCAAACACCGAATCATCTACAAACATTCGCCCAGATGATTAATTGTCAAATTCAGTAATTAATACACATGTTCACTAGTCAACCCATCTCCCAACTCAAGTTGAATGTCTTTTCGGACATTACGAAGTTTATGAGAAAGATGAAGCTTTCTAAGCTGGAGGAAGGCGTTTTTTATGATGCCAATGGTGATATCTATTATACTGATCCCGGCTCAGGTTTTCATTACACCATTATGCTGAGTATTCATCGGATCTGTCTATCGGCCGGCTTGGGCTTCATGTATCACTTGATGGATGACCCTATTGCTGAACGCTTTGACCTTATGCAAGTTTATGGTCCAGTGAATACAGGCCAAGCCTCCATGGCTAGCATCAAATCAGCTGTGTCCAATATGCCCTTCCTACTTGGTCAATATTTTAATCTCAACTTTAAAGACCCAAATAGTTACAAGTATTCTCTGCATGCTGATAATTTGTTGAACATAACATCCGCAAATCATACTAAAGAAGTGCAGCTTCCTGAGACGAACTTTCTTGATTCTCCAGTTTTTGAAGTGCCTTTGGGTACTCGATATATTAGAACTTCGGAAAATCTGGCAATTGAGCTTGATGATCAATTGAGAGCCAAACGCGTAGCAGGCGTCCGCCAACATGACAAAAGCTGGAAGAATGTGGATACTGAGATGAAGATCAAAATAGTTGATCCCATCGTGGTTTCTGCTATTGAAGCTTCACCATTATTCTTATCACCGATCGATGTTGCTAATACAGATAACAGACCCATTACCTCAAATATTCTGAACACCGTTGATGATTTAGGTGGTAACCACCTAGTACATTATTTATTGATGCGGGGAAGTTGGAATAGCGCGCTGGATGTGATGCACAGGATGACACCCGAGCAACTGAAATATACAAATAGGTTCGGGGAGTCTCTACTTCACTCTCTTATTGGATCTTTGCAGCAAAGTGCGCAGTCAAAGTACACATCATCTACAAGCGTACGAGATATATTCAGACTACTTGTTCAGCATGGCGCACCGACCGTAACCCAAGATGTTCGCAAACTCCACTATACCGGATTGACAGGGAGCACTCGGACTGAGGTGGTTGAATTCCTACGGATGCTGGTAGCAGAAACAATAGCCACAGAAGCCCTATCAGTACCACTGGAGACCATCGCCCGCCGTCGTTCCATGTAAGGCATGCTCATGTTTACTCCCACCATCATAAAGCTTTAGTTTAGCCAGGTCGGCCATGGCCAACGTGGGCAAATGTAATATCGCAACCACGATCAACAATCTCAGTATTTAACACTCTCCCCTCAAAACAGAATTTCAGTGCATCCCAGGGCTTCTTTTGGCTTCTGGTGCAGGGATAATATCAAAGCCTGGCTGAAGCCAGTAGTTGAGTTTGGGATATCCATCCTGGCCAGTTTTACAGATTCCAGTGGCGCGCAGCCCATTGATACCAAAATATGCATTTAACTGTAGCCTGAGGCGTATCTCTGTTCCGGTACCATCATACTCATGGTCCAGGATGATCAAGTCATCCGGAACACCAAGATGCTTGCCGGCTGCCCAGGCCCAGGCCGTGGCCTCCGTGTCACCTGACTGCAAGGCAATACGCAGGGCTGGGTGATCATGTTCCAGATCCCGGTAGTGCTCAAACATCAACCTTTGCGCCCCAGAAACGTCTGTTTCGCAATGTGCCCGGGCATCCCCAGTCAGGATGGCCAGGTGGCCAGCTTCATGTAGTAGCGCGCTGGCGGATACGTTTCGATCGTAATAGATCACGCCGCCATGGATCTCAATGTGAGGGACAAAGCCATTGGCTACAGGTATTTCCCGGATATCCAGGCCAACCTGTTTTAGAAATTCAACCACGACATCCTGATAGGGTACGGTCATCATCGGGCTCTCAAGGGTAATTTTATTGATGCTTATATTATACTCCATGAGAGATATTATGCCTTCTAAAATGTTATAATACCGACTCTTAATTCCAGACTCGCCACTCCTATGGCGCCTCCAGAGTATGTAGAAAGCGACCCCACCCGCAGCGGAGAATTTAATTTTGTCGATACCCAATATTTCATTGATTGCCGACGCAAATCCAATCGTAATCAATTACGTGGCTGTTTTGCGTGCATTTATGCGTAGACACGGATTGAAGGAATTGATGGTCGGCAGGAATTTGTCGAGTAATGCTTTATTTATCCGTAAAACTAATGATGGTAAACCAGTTGACCTTAAGAGTTATAAGCCCATGGAGCGATCATTTAGGTTGGCACTAGACAATACTATCAGGTCATATGACCTGGAGTATGTGTATGAGGCAGAAAAAGAAGATAATATCGTTCCCAGCATTTATCCATTATATGGTTTAACCCATAAATTGTATGAATTTATTGGTAATGTCATCACGAATGATGAAAGATATTTAAAAAAATTCAACAACTGGCCGCTGACTTTCGATTGCGCCATTAAATGTACTGTAAGCACTGAAACAACAGAGATTTCAGTTTCCATTGACGATGTTAAGCTTGAGTTCAACATCGATATTTCTGATGACCCAATCTTAAGCAGCCCATCATATGGTCAATTTTCAGGTCCAACACTGATCAGAATTTTACCTGACCTTGTCGCCATGGTTTCGTGTGACGGTACTATTGAGCATCTTGTCGCCCATCGGAATGACTTCATGCAGTGGTTCACACCGGACGGCATGGTCACTGAGCAAGTAAAAGATAGCTATGATCAATTGCCATTGGTGCTATCCACTAAGTATTTGCCTTCTTACCATCATTCATTAGTACCTAGTATGTCGAATGAGGTACTTCAGCAGGCCGTGGATGCTGACGGCAATTCGGCTTTTATGGTGTATTTGATTCAGAATCAATTGGCCAATGCAATTAGCCTTGGCGCAAATGCAGTTGCAAGGCGTAATAACAAGGGTCATGGGCCAATCGAATGTTTGATTGCCGGCATCAACACTAGATCCGCCAATGGGTTTGATTTCAATTTTGAGAAGAATGGGCACCTAGTTTACCAAGTCATCAAGCATACCCTTTCACAAGGAATGGAATGGGCTGCGGACGTAAATACTTTCAAAAACACGCCAGAGGAATTCAGATTCTTAATTAATCATGTCCTCAGGATTCAACAAGGTGTAATCGCTAGCATCGCAGCTGACCAAATCGATGAACCATTGGTAGTAAAACCAAAGATTAGAATTTGAGATTCATCTGCCAGATCATTGGCAATCATGGGAAGTTTTAGTGCTTACACAAATGCGCATGGCAGTTATGCCCCGCCAGCACGTAAACCAAGGCCAAAACCAATGATTTTAACGCCGGGATGATCAAGTACGAGCCTGCCCCTGCCTTGCCGACAATTCAAAGGTGGAAGTTGAAAACGGTTATTTTGAGCTCTCAAGCATCGACGCTCTGATTGACATGGTGCGAGAGCAATTCAGGATGGAACCTGAATTGTTGGCCAATCAAGACAAAGCAACTGCGAATTTTATTCATCCAATGACTTTCTGCATCTATGCAGCGTCCGAAAAAGTGACTGCGTCCATTCACAGACAAAGCAGAGACCGGAGAATAGAGTGGGAGGTTCACAATAACGAATTCTTTGATCCGCCCAAAATCAAGGTGCCGGTTGGTACCAAGTAAATTAGTTTTGGGGATTCTTCATTAATGGATTTGGATGACAATGGATATATATCAGGGGTAGCCGTAGCCTGGGACTCTGAGAGGTCTTATTGCTCCCTGGATTCGAAGTTCGGGTTGATATCAACACCTGATTACCCAGATTGGTTTGCCTATCCGTTGGCCAGAAATCCAAGAATGGCCTCGTTGCTAACTCGCTCTGAAGTTGGGAAATATCTGGATGCAGGCTTTGGTAATGATCTTGACCTGGTAACTGGCTACACCCTGCTGGATTATTTACTATTCGGAAACAAAGTGATTCAAGCATGCCTAGTCATGGAGCGGTGCGAAGAGTCCATAGCAGCACCAGAAATCCAGAAGAAACTATGGGATCACTTCCTTCCAGTATGTTTGGACATTTTTCAAAACCCCAACCTAACCTCCCTGCGACCGTACGTTGAGGAAATCCTATATAGACTCTTGAGGCATGAGACGGGTAATTCAAATTTTGATCTTGCATGCCAGCACCTACTTAAGGCTAACGCGCCGAAATTTAATGATTATTTCATTCGGAGCGCCCAAGCAGCTCACGCCAGAATAGCTGGAGAAGTTCACACAGCCCATGCAGCTTCCAAGCCATCAAGAATGCGTATGTGATACAATATAAGCAGTTAGTGACCAGGAATATCACTCATGACTGCCCAGGCGATTGCAACCTCCAAAATTCATCATCTTGCTCTATTGGGCACTGCTACTGCAGTGCTTCAAAGTAGGCATCAGGGAGATGAGTTTGTCCACCAGCACCTCTTGGAAGGTGAATGGGAAACCGCAGCAGCCTTATTGCATGCCGGGTGGGATCCCCACCAGCTTAATGGCCATGATGAGACTTTGTGGTTTTCGCTCATTCGCGGCCTTGATAGCCAGTGCGCGCTGGGCGCCATTGCGCCAGGCTTGGAGCAAGACGGACATAGAGCTGATATCAAGGAAATCGTACACCTGCTGACCGATGCTGATGTTGACAGGGTTCACTCCAATTCCAGTGGGGCGACATTCTTAGTCGGCGCCTCAATGGCCGCCAGCCGGTATCTGGGAATCCTGATTGCTGAGGTTAGCCAAGACCTGGACAGTGCCAGGAAAGCTCGACCAGCCATGAAGGTGGTTGGTTGATGCGCTTCCCTACCCCAACCCCTATCAGTCGCCCTGTAGACTTATTGCACCACTTGCTCGCCAGCACAGGTGCTGTATCTGTCGAGTGCGCGTTCATTTTCTCTGCCCACATGGAATACGAATATTTCCGGGACAAGACTATGAAGGTCACCCTAATCTACCCTAATGGGGACAGGCGCGCGTGCGACATCGATACATACCTATGGCCTCAAGCATCAGATTATGTCATCACAAGGAACGCGGAAATCGAGTGTGAATTTGAAGAAATGACCTACTCTCGGGTCAATTCGTATCACCACACCGCCGTACCTGGAAGCCAAATATTGGCGGATTTAATTTGCAAGCTATTTTCTACCCACGCTGAGCTTGGCACGCAGCCCGTTTTAATGGGCGAGCTCAACTACAATCTGGATGGCAAATTATCGTACCGCTTCAACCCCAGATATTATTCACAAATCCAGCCATTACATAATCACGAAACCGGATATTGGCCCACAGCCTTACCCGCGACCAAGAAGATCATCGAAGCCCTGAAAAATCTTCCCGAAGTAAAATATTTGATTTGCAATACGCTGATCCCAATGTCAGCAAATATTTCGCTCCTGGATAGCCTCAATGTCAACAATTTAAATGGTAGGGAATCGCGGGCGGATTTAGGTTTATTCAAGTTTTTCGACGATATCAAGCCTGAAGATTTTGATATCGGGGAGCAGGACGCGCTCTATCAAGTGAATATTTCTTTGGTTCGATATGCGAATGGTGAAATCAAAGAATTCATCATCAAAGCGAACATGAGTGATCAGATCGATTTTGAAGGCGTTGTCTACTACCCACCCTCCAGCAATAATGTTGGAGGGCAGCCGATTCGTGTAGTGAGTGATGTAGTCGCGGCACTCAATGATAAAGGTCAGCCAGACCAACTATTGGGCATGATCCATGCAGGAAAGTGGCACAAATTCAGCCTCCAAGAAGGGCTTACACTAGCCTCTCAGGAAGAAATTGAACGCTGGTGGAATAGCCCATTCGTTCAGATCCCAATTGATTGCGCACTTACTGAGGACTTGGATGCCATCGACTATTACCTGGAAGCAGGATTGCTGGATGCACAGGATGACATTGGCAATACGCTCCTTCACAGCTTGTTGATTAAAGGAGATGTTGAAGGAACTATCGTGCTGCTTACCGATGATAGCCCAGATTTAAGCTTGAGGAATGACCAGGGCGAGACGGTCTGGCATGCCCTGGTTAGATGTCTTAAAGATGTTGCCGTAGGGAAAAATAAGCTTGATTTCATTGTTCAAAAATTGACCAGCCTGGAGGTTACTCAAGGCCTTCAAGGTCATTTGGAAGTCATCGAAAAGCTTGATCCAATTGATAGCGCACTTGTCCTTGAGTCGATACGTTCCGAGATGGCAAACAAGGTTGCTGGTGGGCATGAAGAATGCAAGCCTACCACCAGGACAATGAGGATTTAGCTCGATGATGCCATCCCCAATAGTTGGTATTTCGGGTAGCGCAATTTTGCTTCAAGCAATGCGCGAGCTCGGTGCTGATAGCGTAAAGATCTGTGTCAATAGAATTGGTGGAGAATCACTATCCTCCGCGGTGACCAAGGCTGAATTTATGCGCAAGGGTAAGCCTATGGATTTGGGCTACCGATTTTCGTGCATCTTGCCCAAGGACCGCTTTGTCCCACCAGGCATAGCCTTTAAGCACCAATATGTGCCAGAGGGATTGCTTGATTTGACCCAACACTTTGTCGCTGAATTGGTCAATCATGCAGATTGGCATACAGATTGGGATAAGGGGGACAATGGTTTCTCTGCGTATGGTGAAATTGTGCTTTCCCAAGATGGCATGTGCAAAGCCAAGCTGGATTTGCATTTCAAAAAAGCAATTAAAAATGTCTACCATTCCTCGATCCTGGATTACCAGGCATCAGATGTAGATCGTATAACACCTGGTTTAAGTGCCTTAGTTGACATGGTTATGGAGGAATGTCGGGATAAACAAGCATCAGATTTCAAGGTGGGTTTCCAAACAGGCTGGTTGAAGGGAGCTCGTAAAGGATTAGGAGAGCTTTTGGAGATACTGCCCACAACCCGTACTGACCAACGGGCACCAAAATTCGATGACATCCAGGATAAGCTCAATACATTTGATGCCGAATGGTTGAAGTTTGTACGCCCAGCGCGCTGGGGCCATAGTTCGATCGGGGTGAATGTTGGCATAGCCTTCACCTCCGACGACGCTTTCATTGATATCCATGTGCGCACCGCGATGGTGAAAACCAGGCAGCTCAGTATTGAGTTAACCGATACTCCCAAGAATTTCAATACTGGGCTATCGACTTGTCACCCTTCGGGATGGGTGAGGCCAAATCCAAACACCGTGATCAAGGTCGGTGTCACCGGGGATTTGGAAGAAATTGTGGCAATCCAGAAGGATGGGGATTGGCTTGGAATTGAGCCTGGCACCTGCAAGCTTCAGGTTAGACAGGATGTTGTCGACAGCATACAAAGCATTCCATATGACTTTATGCCGAGTGAGCTTAATTATGACCGAACTCCGTTTGACCAAGAATTGCAGCTCTTTTTGGAATTGGGTTCCATTGCTCGTAAGGATAGGCAGGGCAAGACACTGTTTCACCATATGCTAGAACACCAGGGCCTTGGCGAGCTGAAATATGTTCTTTCTAGTGGACAGGACCTGGGGTTTTTGGCTGAACATGTGCCTGAGCTTACGCCATTGCTGGTCAAATCAGCCTCTAGCTACTACTCATTGATGGAAGTCCTGGTAGATGCCTCTTATGAGGATCTCAGGGATCAGGTTACGGATATCCTTGCCGTCTTTGCGGACCAGGCCGGCTACGCCGCTTTAGAACAAGGGATGGCCCAAGCCATCATCAGCGCTGATCTAAACGACCGGGCCTTTGTCCGATCATTCCTTCCGTCAATCATGGGCGCACTTATTGCTCGACGGACAGCCATGCAAAATGAGGATGAGCGTACATCTTCCAATAGGCGGATGAGGCTTTAACGGCAGTATTGAATCCTGGGTTGATTGCTTATGTGGTACAATATAAGCATTATCAGTGGCGAATTTATTCATGTCTGCTACCCCAAATTCAATCCCGATTCATTACTCGCTGGGTGCTTTCCCGCGCTTTTCCCCATGGGGTGCAGCCAATGCTGCGACAGAGCATGATGCCTTAGGCATTGTGCGCACCTCGGCGGACTGGCAATTCCCCTTCAGCGCCGCCCACATGCAGATCTGTCCTCAGAATCGTGGCCAGGTGAATCCATATGTCATCAACCATCTACGCGAAGCTTTCCCAAACACCGTGTTTAGGCTGCATGCCAATGTGCACCTGCTTGATAAGCTCCGGATTATCGACCTCGATACCATCATGGAGGAAGGCGCGTATTTGGAAGCCCTCAAGGCTTGCCAGGCAGCTCTGGGGCATCCAATTTACTCTCTACATCCAGGATCCAGAAAAGGCAGGCCCATCTCCTGGCTAACAAACCAGGCTGCACGCCTGCAGGATCTCCTGGGCGCCAAGGTAGCGATCGAAGGTATGTATCCATCCAGGGAGCATTACTTCCTGTCCACCTGGCGCGAGTATGAGGCCCTATTTAAGGGCGATGCTTACTTCGCTCTGGACTTTTCCCACATCAAGATTCTAGGTGAGCGGAACGGTTACTTTGATCACAACCTGGTCAAGGAAATGCTGCAAAGCGGCAGATGCTTGGAAGTCCACCTATCCGAGAATGATGGGCAGCACGACCAGCACGTAGGTATCGATCGCCTGGACAATCAATTCTGGCTTGAATGGGTGCCATTCATTGGACCGGAAACCATCATCTTCTCAGAAGAGCACTATTCAACTTTCATGGAAAAAAGAGCCGTCATATGAGCCAACATTACTCAGATCTTCGTTTATTCATGGCCACGTATGGCGTGCAGCAAATAGATGTTGAATTTTCAGGCGCAGGTGACTCCGGGGACATCAATGATGTGACATTGATCATGAAGGATCCCTCCCTGGAGATTGATCAGCATTCAATCCATGTGCAGAGCCTAACAATGAGGGACTATACCCATGCCATGATTGATGCCGCTGTTGAAGGGAAAGTTGTAACCCATGATGCTTGCATTCAGAATTTGCACGATTTCCTGCTGGATGTGACTAATGAAATCATGAGTGATTGTGGCAGAGATGGTTATGAGAACGGTGATGGTGGCAGTGGGGTCATTACCATTACTCAAGACGTAGCCACCCTTGAATTTACAAGCAACCTTTATGACAACGTCGAAATTGCCGATCAAACTTTCAAGCTGCAGCTCCTAGAGACATCTTCTGATCCAAACGACCTGGTGGCTATCAGCCTATTCAATGATCTCAAAATTCTAATGGAGGCCAATGATCTGACCAAAGTCAACATCATAACCGGCATGGAATACAGTCATTTTGATGACCACCTGGGGAATGTCCAATCTATTATTGGTGAGAAAAATGATGGTACCAAGATCAGGGTGGAGCTGGATGCTGAAGTTGCTTCCATATTGGCAAATTACAATTTCGACTGGCTTGTAGAGCATGTCTCTATGAAAAATGAGTTCACTGGCGCCCAAATATTCGCAGAGCTCAGTGATTTTGATGACAACCCATCAATCAGGTTGACTGTACTTGCCTCTTTGGAAACCACAGAAGAAGCTGAACCTCAGTCTATCGACCTCATTGATGAAGGGCCAGGGCTCGTAAAAACCCTGCCTAAGCCAGATCAGCTTACAAGAACCGGCTTTAACACTGTGACCTGGCTAGATGCTGACAACCAGGTTCATATCTACGCATCCAAAGATAAAAATGGATCAACATGGTATATCCGCGACCAGGAAGGCAAGTTCCATGAAGCCCCGCCTGAAAAGGTTGAGGAATTCCTTGCCATGCCCTACCTGCCATCAGTAGAAGAATTTACCTTGGCGCTTTGCCACAAGTCATTTGGCTCCATTCAAGAACGATTGGATTTTGCGACCGAGCATTATGGCCATATGGCAGACATGACTGACTTCGCGGGCAATTCAACCATGATGAGCCTGCTATTCAATACTAGGTTCCAGATTGCTGCAGAGCAAATGCAGCTGCATCCCAATATGGGTCACATGAACAAAGTGAATGTAGCAGGCCAGAATATTTGGTTCTCCATGGGCAAGTGGCAGCCGAATTGGCATGGCAAAGATCATCCCTCGAAAGTGATAAGAACTTTGCTTCTCAACGATCTGTCGCCAGACGTACTGGATTCAAACGGCAAGCAGGTATTTGGGTATATGCCCCCCACAACTGGCAGTTCGCTGAGCGATTTGGCCAAAACTGTAAGCGCTGAAATAGCAGTTGAGGATATTCAGCACAGCCAGTCTCGCAGCTCAGGCCCAAGGATGTAATGATGGCAAAAAAACCGAATGCCCTGATGTTCATCATGCTCGACAAATTGGCCGAAGTTGGCGCTGATTCGTTGTTTATTTCCTATTCAGGTGGGGGCGACTCTGGCGAAATGACGGATTATTGGTTTGAAAAAGATGGTAAGCGCGTCATGGTTGATGCGTCTAACATACTCATGCTGGCACCTTCCAGCTATGACTACGTTACGCACCTTACGGAGAACTCGTTTGGCGGCACACACCCCGTTGACTATTCAGGAAGCCTTACCAATCTCTCCAGCTTCACCCATGACATTTATCGTGAATGCCTGAGAATTTTTGATATGCAAGGTTATGGTGACGGCAATGGTGGCAGCGGCACTTTCACGATCACCAGCAAGGGCATTGCGATGGATCTTGAAGAAGACAAGTATGAGACTGAACCTAATCTCCACTTGGTATTTTCCGGAACCCAGACACCAGATGGATTCAAACTAGCAGAGGCGCGCGCGCAGGCATTATTTGATGGTTTGAAAAATGCCATGATTCTGCATGGTGAAACTGAGATATTCCTCGAAACCGACTTCGATTCACATGAGTTTGAGGCCAATCTTGGAGCTTTCAGTTACCTAAAATGCTCACTTGGATTTGGCACCCCTGAATACACAGCATTACGCGAGGACCTTCTTCAGGTGTTGGCCAATGCTGATATGTCCTGGTTGGAATGTGATGTGGAGGACACTGCGGACTTTGGCTATTTAAGCGGAGCAAGCCTTGAGCTCATTATCAATAACTCAGGTGGCGATCTGTTTGAACTTACGATCTATGAAACGGTGAATGAGCCTGAGGTTACCCAAGACCAAATCAAATTTGGCAGGCTGAAGAAAATTGCCCTGCCTACAGATCCTTTGGTCATGAAAGGGCCGCTGGCTGCTTATCATGTAGGTAAAAACCCGATACCTCGGCTTGCCGCAATCAAGAGTGATAATCAGTGGATTGGTACTGATGGTGAGCCTATTGAGCCTGGCACTGAAATGCATGCGCGCCTGTTGGATGTGAAAGACAGCACAACAATGCCTGAATGCCTGGGCTTCCTGTCTCAAAACTCCAATAGCTACCATAATGCTGACCTTGCCCTTTCAGCATACATTGAGGCTAATGAGCCGGGTGTTGTTGATGAATTTGGCAATGGTCTAATTCAGGCTTTACTCAATAACCGCAAGGTTGCCTACGCTGTTAAGGCCTTCAACCAAGGTGCGGTGGTCACACCAGTAAACAACGCAGGACAAAACGTATGGTTTGGGCTGGCAGAAAACTTCAGGGGTGCTGAGTATGGGCATCTGCAACCAATAATGAAGCAAGCCATTCTCGATAAAATCCCGGTGGATGCCAGGGATCAATATGGCAGAACCTGTTTTGATTCAGTGAATCCGCTTTTGAAGCAAGATTTTGAACAGCTGATTCCCGCGCTGATTGCCGAGATTGCAGCTGAGCAAGCCCAAGATCAACAGGAGTTGCAACCTCGTAAAATGAGGATTTGAGTATTGCTGGCTTGGTTGCTTACAAGGTATATTAATTGCAGTTTTTACAGACTTCCGAGGTAAGCTATGGGCGTTAAAGCGGTCAAGCAACACTACAACATCAGGCATATCGTCCACATCAAAGAGGGCAAACTTTGTATTGGCAGCGGCTTCATCAATGACATGCTGATCTTCTCGCCAACCGGGAAGCTACTGAGGGAGTTTGACCACAACAGCGATGCCGAACTCACCAGGTACACTCGGGACATCACTGCTGATCCAGTATTGTTTACCACTTTGCTGCAGCAGGAGGATCAACACGACAGTCTCATCAGTGCCTATACATACACTGACGATGCGATTATTGAAGTCCAGTGCGTGCAGGTTGGTTGGCCGAACACTACCGTTGATGGCCTACTCATGTATGACAATACCTACTTCGAGAATAAACTTGATGCGGTCAAGAAGGCTAAAGCCAGCTACTTATACGGCCTGCAGTCCTATGAATCCACGAAAGCAGATCTGGAGAACAGATTGGCGACAGTTACTCGGCAACTCAGCGAGCTGAAGGCAAGTAAACAGCGACTGGATGCAGAATATCCGGATGTCATTGTGAGCATAGATTAACGCGGCCTTGCACCCCTACATCAGCCGCATTTCGATGCGGCTTTTTCACGCACCTCACACACGGAAACCTTGACAAATATCGCTTTTGTGGTATAATATACGCATCTTTTGACCACACGGATTCCCAGCCATGTCTACCGCTTTTGCCCCGAACAGTTTCGAGATAGATGAAGCGGCTCGCTTTGAGTTTTCCTGTGGCACAAAATTTGAAGACACTCGCGAAGGCGCAAAGATCATTGCCTTCCTTCGCCAGCTGGCCAACGACGAAAATAGAGCGCCCATCATGCCAATGAATGTTTCTATTGGCCGCAAGGAAGACATGAGCGCCAATGGCCGCATCCAGCTATTCCGCCAGGACGATGGCGATGTCTGCATAGAAATTATAGATGAAGAAGGCACCCGAGCTGGTATTGAATTCTGCACTTCCTTTGGCGGCGGTGGCCGCTCCCCTAAAACATTGGCTGCTCTCCTGAATTTGGGCCTGGCCATCATGGAAGACAATGAGCATGACAGTTCACGCCAAGCCTAGTCGTCCCGCTGACACCCACCAGCTTGCCCTGTTTACCGGGATCCTGGCTGCATATGCTGCCAACGATGATGCGCCGCTAGATAATAAGACCCTGTATCGCATGGCTGTAAAGCAAGCCGGCCTACCAGAGTCCGTCCTTGATGCCAGGGTCAGTATTGGGGGTTCCCACGGCCACAACTTGATGACCAGGAAAATACGCTGGTTCCAGCAGACCTTGAAGGCTGCAGGTGTGATCGAACGCATCCCTGGCAAACGTGGGCTTTGGAAGCTCACCCAGCCAAACAAGGACAAACTGAACCAGATTGACACCACACTCTCTGTCCTGGGGTTCTCCACCAGGCTCGGCGTGGCTATCCTGGGCTCCTGTGAGACGTTCTTCAAGCGAATTGATACGCCGGTTCACCTGGTGGTCACTTCGCCGCCCTACCCGCTTCAAAATTCGCGCGACTACGGCAACCCAAGTGAAGCTGAATTTGTTGACTGGATGTGCCGCATGCTGGAGCCAGTGGTTAAGAATCTGGTGCCCGGTGGCAGCATCTGCCTGAATATTTCCAATGACATCTTCATCAAGGGCCTACCTGCCAGGTCGCTCTATCGTGAACGCCTGATCCTTGCCCTGCACGATCGCTTGGGCTTGTACAAGATGGATGAGCTGATCTGGGAGTCGAATAAGGCGCCAGGGCCAGCCATCTGGGCCAGCAAGACGCGTACTCAGCTCAATGTTGCCTATGAGCCGGTGTATTGGCTGACCAATGACCCAAGCCTGGTTGCCTCTGACAACAGGCGCGTGTTGCAGCCTCATAGCAAAGAGCACCAGAAATTCATTGCCGCTGGTGGCCAGAAGCACCGCTATGAAAGCAGCAATGGTGCCTATGTTCACCTGCCAGGCAGCTATAGCGCTGAAACCAAGGGCAAGATTCCTCGCAATGTGATCAAGATTGGCAATGCGGACTTTAGCCAGCGCGCCTACAAGCGCATGGCTATTGCCAATGGCTTACCCGCTCATGGTGCCCCAATGCCATTGAAGCTGGCCAAATTCCTGATTGAGTTCCTGACTAAACCAGGGGAAGTGGTTGTAGATCCGTTCGGCGGATCATTCACCACACCACTGGCTGCCGAGCTGCTGGGCCGCGCATGGATGGCGACCGAGCTGGTTGCCGAATATGTGCTTGGTGGCGCCCTTCGGTTCAAGGAATTCATGGGATACCAAAACCACCTCAAATACGCTGCCTGAAAGGAAACATAATGACCGCAAGCACTTTGAACCAAAAATTCGATTGCACCATGACCAGGGACGACAAGGGCTGGGGCAATATTCCGCTGATACAACAGTTCATTGAAGGTAACCCTGAAGGGGATGCTTCTGTGAAACCCTGGCTTGAAGCACGTGGCCTTGAAGGCAAGTTCGTAAGTTTTTGTGACGACATCGATGAAGAGTCTGAATTAGGTATTGCCTACATTGAACATTCCGATGTCAGTGCCTGGATACCTGAGGCACCAGATGGCGGACAGGACGGTAAATGGACCCTAGCTAGCATTTATGATCATGAAAATGGACCATATGCACTCTTCATCCGGTCGAATTTAAGTTTCCCCGCGGAAACATCATTCCGGTCTACTGAATTAGTCTGATTGATGGGAACAATTACGTCATCCCAGGTTGCAAAGCGGCAATTGTCTGAGCGGGACAATTTTCTGGTGGCAAGTCCATCGCTTGAAAGCCAGCTGCCATACCGGTTTCCAAATGGGTACAGAGTGACATGTATCACCAGTCGTTGTGCCGAATGCAATGTGGTCCTTAAAGGTGAAAATCTGCGCGGTGTATTGACTGTTCAAAGTGAAGCAGAGATTTCCTGCGAAATGATCGGCATATGCACCACTTGCAGGCTAGGCACTAACGTATTGGCCAGGGTGGATGACAGTGGAGGCATGCGGATTTTGGGAAACGGAAGATGGATCATAGGGCGTAGGACCTTTAAATCCAAGTGCAGTGGTTTATTCCATAGTGCAAAAAGATCTGTTATCGAAAATGTTAAAAAATTGGCTTACAAGCTAAAGAAATAATTAATTAGATGCCCATGTAGTATATCTTTCGCATTTTTACTCAGCGATCCAGACATCCAAAGGATATTGAATATGAAACCAGCACCAGAATTTCTACAGCAGAACCTGGACATTCACCAAAAACTTATCGTTGATCTGTTTGCCGGTGGTGGCGGGTTTTCTGAGGGGATATACATGGCTTCTGGACGTAACCCAGATATTGCCATTAACCATAATCCGGACGCTCTCAGTATGCATCGCGTGAATCATCCAGACACTAAGCATTTCATCGCAGATGTGTTTGAGGTTGATCCTCGATCTGTTACCCAAGGACGCCTCATTGGCCATCTGCATGCATCACCAGATTGCACCCATCATAGCCAAGCCGCTGGTGGCCAGCCTAGGAATGAAAAACGGCGTGCATTGTCGTGGGTTGTCATCCGCTGGGCTGGGCAGGTCAAGCCACAGGTAATCACCTTAGAAAACGTCATCCAGGTAATGCAGTGGGGGCCTTTAATTGCCAAGCGCTGCAAGGTGACTGGTCGAGTAATGCGTCTAGATGGCACTGTTGCAGCGCCAGGCGAAAGAGTAGCGCGCGAGTTTCAATATTTAGTGCCTGATCCAAAACGTAAAGGGCAAACTTGGAGGCGATTTATCCAAATGCTGAGGGATATGGGTTATGACGTTGCCGTACAGAATATGGTGGCAGCTGACTATGGTGCTGGTACCACACGAGACAGACTATTCATGCATGCCCGTAATGACGGACTGCCTGTTACCTTCCCTGAGCCAACCCACTTCAAGAATCCTACCAAGGGACAAAAGAGATGGAGTTCTGCACACGAGCATATTGATTTCAGCCTGCCGGCACGCTCGATCTTTGAACGCAAGAAACCGCTGGCTGAAGCCACTTTGCGTCGCGTTGCCAAGGGCATTAAGAAGTTTGTGTTGGATAACCCTAGGCCATTTATCGTTCAGACGTCCAACACTAAGGCCAATGGATCGCTGGTGTTTGATGCGGATGAGCCATTGCGTACCACAACCACAAGGTCTGAGTTTGCGGTAGCTAGTCCGGTTGTATTGCCTCTCACGCACCAGGGTGCTGATCGAGTTTACAATCCAGCAGATCCTCTGCGGACTATTACTGCTGCTCACCGTGGAGAGATAGCCATTGGGGCAGCAATTATGGTTCAGGCCGGGCACGGTGAAGGAAAGCCAGGTAAGTCTAAACGCTGGGGCATTGGTTCGAAGTCAGTTAATGATCCTATTGGGGTAATCCATACCAGTAATGGGCAATCAATCGCCATGGCAAACTTGGTACAGATGGGGGTCAGCGAAGCTCCAGACCAACAACCACGAGTGCCAGACATGGAGAAGCCACAAGGTGTCATTACTGCGCAAGGCCGCAAGCAAGCGCTAGTAGCAAGTTATCTAGCCCGGATGAAGTTCGATAATGTAGGTGCGGATATGGCTGATCCAATCCCAACCATTACGGCTGGCGGAAAATCAAAGCGGCCTGCTGGCGCCCCTCACTCACTCGGTCTTGTAAGTGCCAGCCTTGTCACCATGCGTAACAACATGGATGGCGCCGACATTGAACTGCCAGTAAAAACCATGACTTGCGGCGGTGGGCATCATGGCTTGATTCAATGCGAGTTATCTAAAGATGATGAGGCGCGAGCGCTTCGCGTGGCAGCATTCTTGATCAGCTATTACGGCACAGAAAATATGAGCGGACTTGATCAGCCAATGCCGACTATCACTACCAGGGACCGTTTGGCACTGGTCACCGTATACCACAAGGGTGAACCGTTTGTGATTGTGGATATCACGCTTCGCATGCTGGAGCCGCCCGAACTATATTCAGCTCAGGGCTTCCGTGAGAGTTACATCATCACTCATGGACATGATGGTCGTGTGTTCAGTAAGAGCAAGCAGGTTCTGATGTGCGGAAATTCCGTTTCTCCATATCCAGCAGCAGCACTATTCCGTGAATGCCACAAGCATGACGACTTGCTTATCAGGAGAGCAGCATAGTTATTACGTGGCCTACAGAACTCGCTTTATTCTGTAAACCTAACAAAGTGATATAGGAGCAAGAAATCTATTTTTCGGTAAGTGTTGGTCATAATTGGCCAAGTATAAAAATTTACCCTACCTGGCAATAACAGGCAAAACAGGGTAGCGGCAACGCTATCCAATAGTAAAGGAAAGATAAATGCAGAAAGTTTTGTTAAAAGTTGAATCAGGCCCTTTCCTCGCCAAAGTGCAAGAACTCGCACAACTGAGGCACGAACGCCAACGTGCAATTAAAAAGTACCTCATGACGATTCCGGGTGTCACTTCGTTCAGGATTTCGGATGATGGCCATGTCTCATTCCTTAGGTTCAACTCCGCTGCGGTCCCTGCAGGCTTCACCAAACCGGATAGTGAGGGCTATGCACGCCCGAAAAAAGGCAGCCAGTGGGTTGAAAAGCTGGCGCTGCTGGAGCCACTGCCCAATATGGACTTTTTGGTTGGGGAAGCATTCAAAATACCAGCCATTATTGATTACAAGCGCCCTGGTGACACTTCCCACGCTTCGGCTGCAGTCGATTTTGGCTTCGCATCCTGTGGCTTGTCTTACCCGCACCCATCAGGTCCTTTTGCCATTTGGTTCCCCGATGTTGAGGCTGTTGCACAAAGCTATCGTGAAAAGGACTATGAAGTAGTTGGGCCTTGTGCTGATTTCAAAGCTGAATTTGAAGGCTGCACCCGCACCACCCAGGAAGAATGGGCAGGAGTGATGAGAGAAGCCCAAGCAAATCACGCTGAAGACCTGACACTCCCCACAAATGAAGAGCCCGCATATGTTGCGCTGCATGAAGGTTCATACCAGGAGCGTGTACTCCCCTGGATGACGGCATGCTTAGGTCACCAGGTCGCCTTTGACAGCAAGGAACGTCTTGCCCGCGCAACTGAAGAGTTCCTGGAATTGGCACAGGCAGCAGCTATGACCAAGGATGATGTGCTGGCGCTGGTGGACCATGTCTTCTCTCGCCCTGCTGGGACGGTGGAAAAAGAGTTGGGCGGTGTCATGCTCACCCTTGCCGGCTTCGCCAATGCCAACAATTTGGACATGAACGCCGCTGGTGACGCAGAACTCATCCGTGTTGGTGATCCCAACATGATGGCTCGCATCCGTGAAAAACATGCTTCCAAGCCAAAGGACTCACCTTTGCCTGGTACCAGCCTACGTCCATCCATGGGCCATTAGAGCCAAGCGACTCCAAATGAAAACACTTCCAGACCAGCTTTACCGTGGCAACAGGCGTGAATTCACGCTTGATGCCCTGATCACCATTCCGGCAATCACGCCGACTCATCCTGATGAGCGCGTATTACTGAATCTCGTTTTGCCACCCTGGCAGCGGGATGAGGTCTGGACTGATGCCCAAAAAAGCCGATTTATCGAGTCCATCTTTCTTGGCCTGGATATCGGCTATTACGTGGTGGTCGAGGCAGATTGGGACAATGTGGGCGTAAAGCCCAACTCTGCCTGGCTCTTGGATGGTCAGCAACGTCTGTCAGCCATCAGGGATTTCATGGATGACAAGATTGAGATCTTTGATGGGATCAAATTCTCTGAAATAGATCCTGTGGTCCGCTTAAAGCGCTTCTTGCGATATCCATTTCCGCGCTACGAAGTGCCTCACTCGCCTGACGTGACCTTGTTCCAGGATCTCTACGATCGCATGAATTTTGGTGGTACCAATCACACCGAGCAAGACCGTGCGAGGTTATCACTATAAGGCTGGAAGCCAATACTCCCACAACTGCTGCTGGGATTCGGAATGGCCTCTACTGCCTAAACCCTAATCGGGACTTGCAATCACCCCAAAATCTTGACTTATGACTGCGTATGTGGTATATTATATGCACTTTTCAGCATTCAAAGTGAGCATGGTGTGACCACAACAAATCTCGAAATTGAAAGTGATCAACCAGCCCTGCCAGTAGCCTGGCAAGGCGAGATGATGCTGACAGCCTGGAGCGATACAAGCCGCAATGGTCGTACCGCGACATTCAGGCTGGCAGAGGATGATGCTGAGCATCCCTTCAGGTCAATGGCCACACAGAACGGCAAAACTCCAGGTCAGCGCTACATGGTGGTGATGGTGCTCCTGGATGACCAGGAAACTCCTGTCAAAGAGGCAGCCCAAAAACCATTTGGGGCCCATGCCAAGCAACTTCATATCTCAGGTTGGTTTTTCAATCGCAAGGTAGTTACAGCGATCGGTTCCACAGCTGATTACGACAATTGGCTCAGAAAACAACCATGCGCGATCTGTAAGGCGCCAGCGCCATCTTTGGTGCGTACCGGTAAGAACTATGCTTCCATCGGCGTATGCAATCAACATCTGCACACCCATGAAACCGCGCTTGCCTCCTACCTACCGAGGCTGCTCAAGAAGTGGGTTGATTACAGGCTTTGCCAGGAGTTGGGCACAGACAGCCTGGGCAACGTCAACCCCAATTATCTACGTGGCCTCTGCAGGAAACTGGGCATTGAAGACACCCTGCCAGCTTCCTACTTCGATCCACATTAATTAGGCTTTTTGAAGAGTGGGATGCCCTTGATGCAGTCGTTATTGGTCTTGGCCACAAGCTCTTCAAAGCTAGCAGCCCTGACAGGGTCATGAATGCCCCGAGTATGGTAGAAAGGGGCTTTGTTGTCGGGTTTTTCGACCATGCCCTGTGCAAACTTGGAGAAGAAGTTAAACGTCAATGCAGCGGTCACTTCTGACTTGATATTGGCGCGCTTCTGTTGCCAATAGCGCATCCCATCAATTTTCCCCTCATCCTCAAATTGCGCGATCTTGGCAAAACTTTTTTTGTATTCATCGTTCTGGGACAGCGCTTCTTCAGCGATACCATCCACCGCAGTTTGTAGCTTTTGCATCCCTTCCTTTGGAACCATGACGGCATGCTGGTAGATGGTGGGGTCAATAGCCAGTGTGGGTTGCCCATTCACCTTTTGGCAGGTATGCAGCATGAGGATGTAGCCATTGGGGCTACCGTCATTGTCATAAGTGTAGAATTTTGGTGGCTGCAGTAAGGAAGGCTTTTCTTCAGCAACCACTATCGTTGATCCTGTCCCCAAGGCTATAGCAGCTATAGCCATCAATAATCTTTTCATGTTGTCCCGCTTGTTTTCTTGTTTATTGGTTTAGGTTGAGATCATCGCCGAATGCACTGCTGGTGGCAAATGTCAGCTCAGTGGGCAAAGCTTAACAATCGCTTATGTGGTATACTGAATGCATACAGAGACAAAAGCTCGATTCCCAACATCCTTGGAGACAACAATGGATCACCAATCACAAGACCTGGCCCCGGCAACACCACTACCAGGTAGCGAAGTTTGTCATCCCTATGCTGATGTGAAGGCGCTTGTTGTGCCCACCGAGCAAATGAGCCGCTATCTGGAAGCCTGCTGCGATTGCATTTAATCGCTGAAGCGCGCTAACTCACCATGGCATCCCCCGAGTTCATTCCTGTTGGCGGCAGAATTGCCTATAACAAATGGACCAGCATATCGGGCACAGTCGTTGGCATCATCCATTTCAAAAAGGATGTCGACCTCACGGAGAACGGCATTTACATGCTGTCTACCGAAGAACATGGCGTTGTGCTGATTGGTACCCGCAAGAAGCCCTCTCCACCTCCCGAATACACACGGGAATCTTACGTCGGGAATGACAAGAAAACCGACATTTCCTCAGAGCACATCCTGGTCAGGGTGACTCAGGCATTCAACCATAAACGATCTTGGGTGATCAGTGGCAATCGCTCTGGCGCCACGTTTCTTTTCATGAAGGCTTACCCCGTCGATCGCACCTGGAACCATTTTGATATATCTGAGAATGGTCGCTACTCCCCTGCTACCAACATACCGGCAAGTGCCAGGAATCCCACTGAAAGCGAAGCCTTCAAGATTTGTGAAGAGGCTATCTGGCCAGATCCCGCGGGAAACCCGACCACGATCACGCTTCTATCCAGGTCGTCCAGGAACAACATTGAGGCGTTGACCTTGATCAGCGGCTTGGTTGGCAGTGGCGTCATAAGCAAGGCTGACTTCGAGGAAATGTGCCAATCCAAACATTTCAAGGGCGCCGTGAAATTCGCTCTGCAGCTCGGCAATCACAAGCTGCATGCTGAAATCCAGAATGAAGGCCTCATATTGAGCCCCTTGCCCACCAGCGCTGCAAGCCAGCTCATTATGACCAGGGTTACCCGGAACATGAATATCCGCCAGGCTGATACCAAATGAACAAATTGACACCCTTGATACATGCGCAGCTTTTGGCGCGGGTCCTTTCGAATAATCTTTACCTGGTGACAGGTCTTGTGACTTTGCCAAAGGAGATGCCAGCCAAGGATGGAGATCACTTTCTGCTCAACGTCTACCCGACTGGCCATCTTGTCTTGCACCCCATCCAGGGTGGCGAGAACGTCAAGCCGTTTTCTGATCACCAGTCTGTTGCGGATCGCCTGCAAAGCCAGTCCTGGAATTCATTCAAGCCCAGCCAGGGTACGCACGTTCGCTTGATGGAACAATTTCCAGACTCGAATGAATACATCCTGTATGGCTGCAACCAAGGCTCCAGCTTTTGCGGGCACGACTTGAAGGCTGATCACTGGTTTAAGTCTGGCCCCCGTGGTGGATTTGAAATGGTCGATCCGCCTGTGCCTACCTTGGGTAGCTCGGCCGACCTGGTGTTAAGGGAGCCTGTATGGGAGAGGAACAATGGGGAAACCTATGCCCTATATCCAATGACCCCGGCCGGGCAAAGCAAGGTGAGCATGGTGTCGATGTTGCAGCTGGCGGTCGCCCTTGGCGAAATGGATCGCGAGGATGCCAGATACGTGGCCCTCCGGAGCCCAACCCTTCTTCAATACGGCCAACCTACGTTCGATCCTGACTTTATGGATTTCTTAAGGCAAATGCATGATGCTGGCCTGGTGTTTCCTGCAGGGTCAATGCCTAAAGAGCTGGTGGATATCCGCGAAGAGCATATTGCGAAAATCGTCAAAGGCCAGGCCGACAGTCGCTCATCATCGCTGAAGATGTAATGATGGTGAGAGATGCCAACACCCCTCCCAAGTGGACCAAGAATGCGCGCCAAAAAGCCCAGGAGCGATTCCCTGGCGTAGACCTCGATAGCAAGTATGTCTTGGCCAAGCGCGTGGGCCAGCATAGTAAATTCAGAAAGCAGATCAAGCTGCTGTGCCCGGGGCCATATGCCAGATGGATGGCGGACGGTTTTGCTGGTCGGTATTACAAGGTCACCAGGGAAAGGATCGTGTTTGTGGTTGAGCAGCCTGAGACCATCCTTACTGTCTTCCAAATGCCAGATCCAAGCCCGGGGAAGAAATCAGAATAAACTGGATTGAGAGGTGTTGAGCGAGGTATTCAGCTGGTCGAGGATATCTTCGAGATCCAGAGCGCTTAATTCAGCACCCTTCCCTCTAGCGAGGGTTTTACCCTTGATCACCTTGGCTTCAATGCCAACCAGTTCGGCAATATGCTGACGATCTCCCATGTTGCCGGTCACCAGGTAGTAATACTCGGCGGCGAACTTCCAGAAATCCAAATCCAAGGTTTCATCGGTCAACCTGTATGCCAGTCCTGACGGGCTGACAATCAAAGCATCAATGCCTGTTGTGCTAACCGAGGCGATACAAACGATCCGGCTATCCTCAGAACCTTCCTCCGGTCCTTCTTGACCTGCATAGGCGAGTGGGAGTTTGGCTTTGCGCAAAGAAGCCATGAGTGCCTCTGTATGTGGCACCTGCTTGCTTGCCTGCCATATCGTCATCACTTCGTGCATATCCGCATTCCTCAATAATTGCGTTTAGTATACTCTAAACGCATGTCAAAGTCAATTAACCGCCTACCATGTGCCTGATCCTGAATAATTTACTATCGTTTATGTGATACAATATACGCATCTTTAATGATGGGGTTATGTCATGAAACACTCTGAGAATGCTGCAATACGCCAACACCTGTCCCAATTCCCGGAAGGTATGTCTTATGACGAAGTATTGACCGCGGTTGAAGAGGATCATGACGATGTCCTGATATACGGGCCTTACTCAAATATGGAGAGTGAGGATGTGACCGCTCTCATCGAGGCAGCGCAAGGCGTGTTCGAGAAGCTGATATTAGACACGGGTGGTACCGACTCTGAAATAACTCCAGCCCCCTCCCCCAGGTTCTAAGCTGATCCACGTATGAAGATACTGACCAACACCCTGACCGGAAGAATGCTTGACTATGCTGCCGCCAAGGCCATGGGCTTCCCCTCAGGCGAATTTGAAGGATCACCTGGTTCGGTTGCAGTGATGACCGATGCAGGGGTCAGGATGATTACCTGCCAGTCCAGCATCACGCTGCTGAATATTGGCACTTATTGGCCTTCAATGGATGGCGATGAGCTGGTTAAGCTCATTGCTAATGGTCGCATTTCAATAGACCAGACCGTCCCTGTTGTTGTCCGCTGCTCGATGCTCAGTGCTGCAGATAACCAGCTGGTGGTGACTGAGGCGCCTGATTTACACGTTGCTGTGATCCGCTGCCTGGTAGAAGCCAGGCTGGGACTTGAAGTGGATATCCCGGAACGCATGGTGCCGGAGAACCACAGAAACGCACCTAGGAGGATGAAACTATGAAATCAATACCCCAGCCTCGGTCGATAAGATTTTATGGCCAAGATCCTGTACTGTATGGCGTGCTGACCATCATCAAGTCTGGTGAGATCATCAAGGCGCACTCCAGCACCAAGTCAATGATTTTGGATTTTCTGCCCGTTGACCTGGTAGATGCCAAAAGCCTCAAGGAGCAGGTGAGCGCTTTGGTCAGCCAGTACCACAAGACAAGCGACGCAAGCTTGCTTGAACGCATTAACGGCAGACTAGACCTGCTGAGCGATGCCCTGCAATCGGCTGAGCAAGATGTGTATGGCCGCGTACAGTCCCAGATAGAAGCCAAGCAGCACTCCCGCTCGCCTTCCCTCTAAAACCAGCTACCCCACATTTCGAGGCGCCACGATGAAATTATCTGAATACCAAGCGATATCCCAGGTGCTAGCAGAGCATGCTGGTTTTGGATCCATGAGCTTTCAGGGAATCCTGGGCAGCATCTACAAGAACATTGACCATGAAACGCAAGTGGTGGCCAAGCCATACCAGGGGATGAGCCCACCAGAACTGGCCCATTACATTAGCACCCTGCAAATGTCCTTTGCGGACATGATAGCGAAAGCTGGTGGCGTCGATTTCGATGTCGAGCTGCAGGATAGATTAGTGCCAACCGTGTCCGTGCTTGTAGAGGGCGGCGTGGTTGAAGTTGTCTCCAGCAATATGCCAGTGGATGTCGTGGTACTGGATGCCGACTGTGATGGCCATGATGATGACGATATCGCCATCGTCAATGGTAAGCGGCATTTGATTACCCTGCATGGGGTGAGTGCTGGTGATGTCGACGCCACCACGGCTGACTTGCTCGCCCACTTCTCAAACCAGCCTACCCCAGGCGCACCAAAACCCTAAGATATCCCAAGGTACCCTAATGTCGACCGAAATAAATTATGGCCGGAAATTCGACTTAGGCCTTGGTATCAAAGGCACGCTGCAACACCTGGTTTGCCTGGGGCAGGCGATGCGTCCCAAGGTCACTGACATTGCCCAGGAAACCATCGCACATGCTGCTTACAAATTGCATGACATCGCAATTTGGGAGTCAGTCCATGGTGATATGCAGCCCATTACACTTGAAGCTGCCATGGCAGAAGCTGCTGGCGACGTACGTAACAGGCTCAAGGTGATCAAGGATAAGGGCTCGCGTGATCCTGAGATTGACTGGGGTTGCTCCCTTTCCCTGTTCCCGGTCAACGATCAGGAATTCCTGGTAATCCCATTCGCAGAGAACCAGCAGGTCATGAGCATGCTGGATGACCAGCAAGGTTTCACTGACTACAGCTATTGGACATCCTCTGACCGCCCTGATGATGTGCCTGAAGCGGAATGGCGTGCCCGCGGCAAACAATGGGACGAAGTGTTGGGTCATGGGATCATTGCCAAGCACAGCCTGGCCATCACGCTGATAGAAGATGGCTTCCGCCCTGTCATGAATATGGCCGCCATTGAAGCCCACCAGCCCGGCATGGATAGTCGGGTTGAGTTCATCATGAATCATGAGCTGGGCAGGCGCCTGGATGCCATGCTACCGGCTGATGCCTTCGGCAGCCTGACTGCATTCCAGAAAGGAAAGGCGGAATACCTGGCCTCTCCGGAATGGAAGACCGGAAAAGCGGCATTGGAATCAGAGATCCAAGGCTTACTGGCTGGCAATCAATCAAGACCACGGCCATGATGCTGCAGGCTGCCAAAGATCGTCTGAGGCTGGTGGCCTATCAGTCATGGATGTCTCTACAGGATGACTGGCATAACAGCTATCTCATCGTTGCTGCTGCGCATGCTGGCAACAAGATCCTGCTGGAAGCTGCGCGCCGGCAAGGGTCGTTGCTGCGGCAAACCCAATTCTTTTCCGAGACAACCGAAGGGCACCGGGTGCAGAACATCACCCTGCTGATGCTAGCCGGTAAAAACTTACGCATGGACATGGTGGAATACCTGGGTCAGGCCGGATTTGACTTCAATGCCCGGGATACTGATGGCAACACCGTGGCTCACTATGCAGCCCAGGAGCTGCACAACAAGTTCAGCGGATTGAATTTCGATGCGCCAAAGATCATATCCTGGATGCGATACCTCCAGGAGCGTGGGATTGATTTATCCAGCCCCAATAAGCTCGGTGTGGGACCCATGACAATCCTTGAAAAGGATATGGAGCTAGAAGATTATGCAGAGGTAATTGCAGAGATTTCAAACCATAATCACGACTTATCAGAACGGGACAAAACCCCATTCCGCAGGCTCTGAGGTGACTAATGTATGCGTATGTGATACCATATAAGCATATTGATAAAGGATTATCTATGCAGCTACAGCATAAAGTTCGCAACACAGCACTCGTATTCCTGGGTTCCATGATGGTTACCTGGGCCGCTCTCAAGCCATTGACCATGGCATTCCCTCCGGCGCCACAGGCCGGTAAAGCACAGCTGCTGTCTGGCAATGAGCGCTACATGAAAGATCAACTCCAGGCCTTTGCCGCCAAGGGTGATGCTTACCAATTTGCTTCCGAGCATTTCGTGCCTTGCGCGCTGGGTGATCACAGGGTCTGCATGGCCAATGCCATCTCGCAAGCCAAAGCAACTAATGGCGCCAGTTTTGCTCGGGATGTTTTCCAAGCTTCGCTTGAATGGGATACTGCCTGGCAACCCAAGCAGAACCCATGTGACGCTCAAAAGTCGGGTTACATGGATGCCCAGTATGATTTCTGCAAGCCCTTGGGGGGCCAAAACAAGAAAGCCTGATAGACCATGATCGCATACCACGGCACGGATCACGATTTTGATTCCTTTGAGAAGCCAGTCATTAATCAAATGGCGGACAGGGCTGCGATCGGTTTTTGGTTTACATCCTCCAAGGATGACGCAAGGCAGTACGGCTCCACAGTCTTAACTTGCGAGCTCAATTTCACAAAGCCCTATCGGACTACCAGGCGAGAACTGGATTTTATGGCGGTTTCCATGCCTGCCAGTGCGATTGTCGACCAGATCCGCGCGCAGGGTTTTGACAGCATCCTCGTTGAGGCAATCAAGCCAGATCGTGCACTCGAAGAACCAGGCCAGCCTGAACAATACGTGATGTTTGATCCTTTGACCACACCAGACGCCCTGCCCATTGTGATCATGAATAGGGAAATATGTACCCCTACAAGGCGCAAACCATGAAACTGAAGGCTGGCAAATACTTTACGGGCGAATGGAAGTATCATCCTACAGCTGGAGGCAACGCACACGGGAACACTTAGCAAGCCGCCCGGGTTATTAAATTTGAATGCTACACCTCAGCCATAAGCCGGGTATCCGGGTAAAATATCCAGATGAACGTAGAAATCAAACATAAGGTTGTCATCGAGTATCTTCAATCGCTGAAGCATCCAGTTGCGATTGAGCAAAGCAATGAGGGCCTGGAAGTCCAATCTATCGTGCTGGACGGCAAACTCTTCTGCTTTGGTGACATTACCCTATCCCTGGATCTCAATGCGCCTGGCGAGCTGTCTGAGGAAGCTAAAGAGCTACTGGTCAGCCTTTTTTCTGCTGAAGAAGAGCCGCTCGTTGAGGCATATGCTGAATACTTCCTGGAGCGCTTCCAGGCTGCTAAGGATGTTGATGACGCAGTTGTGCATTCTGCCTCCTGCAAAGACCTGGCTGGGATCATTCAATCCATCGATTGGAATTGATTTCAAAAACCATATTTATGTAGTCAATATACATATTTATATCTGTTTAACACATTGTTAATGATGCAACTAGAGCATTGGATACATTGAATCCTGATGAACCTAAAGCCAAGCAAGCAAGAAAAAACGGGTATTCGTAAAAGCGGGTTGGAACGGGGGTCAAAGCTCCCCCGCCTCGATCATGCGGATGAGTGTTGAAATGTCCGCCCCGTAGTTCTTCTCCCGTTTCTCGTGCTTGTGTGGGTCGTAGACTTCGGGCGGACGCATCGAGCGCACTTTCTCCATCACCGGCAACCCGTAGCCAATGGCATCGTCCGGCAGTCCATATCCCATTTCGACCGGCTCCGCCTCGCGCTTGCGCTCGAACCGTGGTCGCTTCTGCTTGTTGCTGTGGATGCCCTCGGTGAAGAGAATCTTGGCCCTTAGCGCCTCGAACGAGTAGCCGCGCCCCAGCCGGTTCATCACCCGGATCAGGCTGTTCAGGCTCTCGGTGTAGGCGTTGGTGACGGGGTGCTCGAAGTAGTTGAGGATGAAGGGCTGCCAGTTCGTGAAGGCGCGGATCAGGTCGGTGAAGTAGGGTCTGATCTCGGTCGATATTGCCCTGTACCACGCCTCGTAGCGCCGCATGGCTTCCTCTGGCGTCCCGGCCTCGTAGATGCCGTAGAAGTCCTCTTTGAGCCGGTAGGCTTCTCCCAAAGCTGGATAGTTCTTTGTCCAGCCGTCCATGAGCAGCCGCTCCTGGTCGTTCAGGTCGCGCTCGCGCTTCAAAAGCACGAAGCGGTCGTGCATCAGCCCGCGCTTCTGCTTGATAGTCAGATCGCCTCGTAGCCCCTTGCGGGCCTTCTCCATCGCATCGTTCGCCATCCTGACGACATGGAACTTGTCGATGACGATGGTGGCGTCTGGCAGCACCGCGCCCACCGCATCGCGGTAGGGCGTCCACATATCCATCGCAACATACTGCACCTTGTCCCGGTTCGGCATCTTGAACAGGTACTTCGCCACCGTGTCCTTGTTCCTGTTTTGGAGCATGTCCACGATGGTGTTGTTCTGGATGTTCGAGACGACGCAGCGCGGCTTGTTGATGATGTGAATTTCGTCGATGCCCATCCACTTCGGCGTCTCGAAGCGGACGGTCTGCTCAAGCTCGTTAATGTAGTCGCGGAAGATGTTGCGGATCGTCCCTTCGACCACGCCGGTTTCGTCGGCCAGCGAGGTGAAGGTGCGTTTCAATGCTTGCTGCCCGATCCACTTCACCAGCCGGTCGGTCATCATCCGGTTCTCGGCCAGCACTGGCAGCGCCTGGGAGAAGGTCTTGCCGCAGGCTTGGCAGCGTAGCCGCTTGGTGTCGATGTAGATGCCCACGCGCTTGCCGTGCATGGGCAAGTCCTTGAACACCTGCTGACGGGTGCCCCACGAGGTCAGGCGGTCGGACTGACAGTGCGGACAGCTTGATGACACGTCCGCCGGCTCGGCGGTGACGTGGTAATCGTGGTCGGTTTCCTCAACCCGCAGCACGCGGTACTGCGGGAGGTTCAGGATATTAGCGGGCATCAACCACGCCTCCATAGCCATTTAAATGGCCGTCGTAGTACCCCTGTTCGACCTTGTGAGCATCTTTGGGGGGATCAACAACTGCGTGCTTGGGAACCAAAACAGTCTCGCCACAATTGACGTAGCGCCGACCGGGCAGCATGACGCCGCCCGGCGTGAGAACACGAACTCGCGCTTTCTTAGGAGTCTGGCCAACCAGTTCGACGGCGTAATAGCGGCGGCCTGCCCAAGTATCCAGAACAAGAGACTTGATTTCTGCACTCATGACCAACACCATTTTGCGATTTTTGATGGTATAACTATACGCCGTCTTTCAGTAGAAAGCAACACTCTTTTACGAATGTTGATGCTTGCGCATCGACGGGCAGCAGGGCGCTCTACAACCCACTTTTACGAATACCCTAAATCTTGACCACGAATGCTTATGTGGTATACTAAACGCATCTTTTGGCAAGTTGGATTCCCCAAATGTGCGATGCTTCTCCTGTTGACCACCAGCCTCTCACTGTCTTGTCCTACGGCATTGGCCAGGATAGCTGGACGATCCTGGTCAAACTTGCCCTTGATCCGGCTTTCCGCAAACAGTACGCCCCTGGCCGCCTGTTGGTGATTTCTGCTGACACTGGCAACGAGCACCCTGATACCTACGAACATCAACGCTATACCGAGCAATTCTGCGCGCGCCATGGCATTGAGTATGTCCACCTGGATGCTGATAAGGGCTACCACTCTGGCCCTTGGCAAACCTTGCAGTTCTATTTCTCCAGCAAGGGCAACATCGCGTCCAAGGCGTACAACAAGACTTGCACTGACAACCTAAAGATCAAGCCGATATACCGCTTCCTAGAAGACTATGTCGAAAAGCACTATGGCTTTGCTGCTGCCCGCAAGAAGGGGCTGAAGGAATTGGCCGCTCAGGTGGGCAAGATCCGCGTGCTCCTGGGCATTGCCCGTGGCGAAGAGCGCCGTGTTGGTGGTGAAGATCCCCAGGTGTGGCAGCGCCTAGCGCTGGTGAAGGAATACCCCCTCATCGATATTGGCTTCAACCGCGGCGACTGCCAGGATTACCTGCGCGCAATAGGTGAGCCGGTACCGCCTCCCAGCAACTGCATCTTCTGCCCGTTCAAAAGCCAGATCGAGATCCTTTGGACCCATCACGCCTACCCGGCTCAGTACGCCGAGTGGGAACAGCATGAACAGAACAAGATTGAAACCTGGCGCGCCAAGGGTACCCCTGATGAATCCAATTTTGGGGTCAATGGCAAGAAGCTGCTTGCCCAGGTACTGGCTGAAGCCAAGGAAAAGTATGGCCACATGACCATGGCCGAGCTGGAAGAATACAGGATGTCCCACGGGCACCTGTGTGCCAACAAGTTCTAACCTCGGTACATGTCAGGCTGGGGTTACCTGGCCTTGGGCATGTCATCCCAATCTGTCGTGTAATTGGGGCTTTTGAAGTCCCTGCGCATTGCCCACCCCTGCTCCATCCCTTCTGACCCCAGCTTGATTGTGCCCCGGGCATACTTGCTGTTGATCTTGTCGACCATATCCATGAGGGTGATGGACTTGCTATCCTGGCTGGAGAAGCCAAAGAGATCCCGCTGCTGCCCTTCACTGGTAACCAACTCATCGAGCATGACGCCGGCGCGCGCGTAATAGATGCCAGGTCGGTACACGGTACCGAGTATCCAGAGCGCAGCTTTGGTGATCTGCATGCTGCAGTTGGTTGGCGACGGCAAAGAGACGTACCGGCCGCCATGGTAGAACTCCGCCTGGTCATGGTACCCGTTTGCGATCGACACGTAGACCGCACTGGTGAATAGCCCCTTGTTGCGCATGCGCTGGGCGGCATTGGACGCATGAAAGGCCACGGCCTCCTGCATTTCCTTGAGACTGGTTACCCGCTGCCCAAAGGATCGACTGGACATCACCTGTTTCGCCTCAGGATGGAAATCACCGAACTCAACCCAAGGCTCGCCTTTAAGCTCCCTCACGGTACGTTCCAGCACCACCCCGAATTCATCACGGACGCGCTTTGGATTCACCCGCATGAGATGCCACACGTCCTTCACCCCCAGGGCGTTTAAGCGTTCCTCCAGCTTAGATCCAACGCCCCACACCTTGGACACTGGCATGACCTCGAATATGCGCTTCTGCTCTGCCAGCGGCATGGTGGTGAGGTCACATACGCCATCGAAGCCAGGCACGCGCTTGGCACAGTGATTCGCGAGCTTGGCCAGGGTATGGGTATGGCCAAAGCCAACTCCTATCCCCAAGCCTGTCCATTGCAGTACACGGTCTTTGATCTCGCGGCCCAGATCGAGATAACTACCCCGCATGCCACTGACGTCCAGGAATGATTCATCGATTGAATATACGGACACGCGGTCAGTGAATTGCCGTAGGGTTTCAGTAAAGCGATTGGACATATCAGCATAGAGCTCATAGTTGCTGCTGAAGTGGACCACGCCTAGTTTCTTGGCTTCTTCTTCCACTTCAAAGTATGGCCGACACATCCATATCTCAAGCAGCTCCTTTGCTTCCTTGGACTGCGCTACGATCGCGCCGTCATTATTCGATAACACGATAACGGGCTTACCCTTCAGGTCAGGCCTGAACACTTGCTCGCATGAGGCGTAGAAGGAATTTGCGTCACAGAGCGCATAGACAGATTTACCCAAGGGTAGTGATGACATGGATCACCTTTCCGAATACCTGCAGTTCTTCCCCTTCCTTTAGCACCACGGGTTCAAATGCAGGATTTTCAGAGAGTAGCCTCACCTCATTTGAGAGTATCTGCAGGCGCTTGACCAGCCACTCCCCATTGTACGCAGCAATCACAATGGAACCATTGGTCGCCTTGACGGCTTTGTCGACCACCAGCACGCTGCCAGAGAAAATACCCGAACCCATCATGGAGTCACCCACCGCTTCAAACAGAAAGGTAGCTGCAGGGTGCCTGATCAGCTTGAGATTGAGGTCAACCTTGTTCTTTTCGTAGTCCTGCGCAGGACTTGGGAAATGTGATAAGCCAGCCCTAACCTGGATGGCCAAGGGTAAAGGTAGGTAAACTAGATTGAGGTGTGATGCCCCAATAAAATGGCAATTACTCATGGGTGAAATTATAGTGTACGTTCGTACAGTGTACTACAAACTATGTCATTTTTTGATACCAAACCATTTGGCACCCTTGCCTTTACTTGGCTCCAGGGTATGCTAATAGGATGCTTTCGGCCCCGACTTACCTCCCTTAGCCGGGGAACTTTTAGTGACAATGGCATGCTTATGTGATATATTATAAGCATTTGTTAATGGGGTGGTTCAGTTTGCCCAGCTTTCGGCTGGTACTACCACAAAGATCTAAATGGATGGTCTAACTCCAAGGCATCCTTAGAATTGACTGAGGGTTATCCTGGCTTTGTAGAGGCGCTACATGATTAAACATGGCTTTCCTGCTTATCTTGAATGCAGCAGCAAGGGTGATGCCAGATTCAGCGCATTCCAGGCTCGCATCAAGGCCCGTGGTAACCAATCCATCGAATCCATCTACCAGGCCGCCAAGGTCTTTGAAGATGGGACCACCGGGTTGGACTGGCGTGAGGCCAAGAGTAAACGCCCCGTCAACATCATGCAGGTGCGGGCGCTGTACTCCACGCTGTGGCAGGAATACATCAAAGAAAACCCTGATCTGGTGCCCGAGCTGCTTTCAGCGCGCGGGTTATCCGATATGTTTGGCCAGCCAGGTAGTGCATGTCAGGCAACAGAGCTATGGGAGATTCGCCAGAGCATCATGCTGCTGGATATCGAAGGCTTTGTCAGGGTCACCAATAAGCGTGCTGGTAGCAGCCTGCGCCCGGATGCCGATGAGGTGCTGATCGCTGTTGATCGCTCCAACCCAGTGCTGGGCAACCCATTCATCCTCAAGAACGTGAATGATGATCGCGAGCGCTACAAGGTAATCGACAATTTCTCATCGAAATTATATGCAGACATGCTGGCTGGTGGGCCAATGCTGCAGGAAGTCCAAAACCTGGCAGACCGTTTGGTTCGCGGTGAAAACGTTTGCCTGGATTGCTGGTGTGCGCCCAAGCCCTGTCATGGGCACGTGATTGCGGCCGCAGCAGTTGAGCGTGCCTGGCGCCTGATTCATGGGATGAGCCCTGATTTTGATCAGGAACCCACAGTGCAGCCAGAAGCGCCACGCAACCCTCAACCCAAATTATTCTAGGACCCAATCATGACTGATATTGTTTTCTTCGCCGATGGCGCAAGCAAAGGGAATCCTGGCCGTGCCGGCTGGGGTGTGGTGCTCTATAAGGGCCAAGTAGAGGCTGGCAGCAAATTTGGGGGCTCCCCCGCTGCTACCAATAACCAAATGGAGCTGACAGCCCTTATTGAAGCGCTGAAGCTCTGCAGTGCGCATAGTGGCACCAAGGTGACCATTTATTCCGATTCGGAATATGTCGTCAAAGGCGCTACACAATGGATTGGCGGCTGGATCAAGAAGAACTGGAAAACCTCTGCTGGTGGGCCAGTCCTCAATAAAGATCTGTGGATGGAGCTGAACGCGCTATGGAAACAAAACCGCCATGTTGAAATCAAGTGGGTAAAGGGTCACCAGGACAATGAAACGTTCCTGGCCAAGGGCAACGCACGCGCGGATGAATTGGCCAACATGGGCGTCACCAACCCCAAGGCTATCAGCCAGCCCGCTGTGGCTGCTGCGAAGCCTGCTGCTCAGCCCATTGCTAAGCCTGAAGCCCAGGTATTGGGTGAGGATGAAATGAGCGACAACGAGCTCATCATGCGTTCGCTGATGCTATGGGCCAACTACATTGAAACTGGTTCGGTCATCATCTCGGCGACGGATGCCAAGAACATGAATCAACCCGACCTGATCAAGAAGCTGGATCGCCACCAAACTCAACTGATCAAGCGCCTGCGTAATCTGGCTTTGGATCAGCTGAGCAATAAAACCAAGAGCCTGGCCCCCTAAGCTGGCTAGCAATGAATCTCCTAGATCCTGATATCAAGGCCAAGCTGGAAATCATTGCTGCCGGTGACGGCCCGGGCAATGATGGTGAGGGCAGCTATGCCCATACGGTTTGGGATGGCATGGAGGATGTCGAGGGCGATATATTCTGCGAATCATGCGCTATCGGCAAATGTGAGGACCTCAACAAGACCAGCACCGGTTCGCTGCCGAAATATAGCTACGTTTTTGAAGGTGTTGAGCAGTCAGATACCGAGCGTAGCTGTGGGCAGTGTGGCTGTGATATCAGCTTTACCCCGTCCCTCTATTACGCCAAGGAATTCTTTTCCTACCCGGAACAGGCTGAGGGTGATCTTGACCCCAGGAAAGCCTACATAATCTTGAGTGCAGTTGGTAAGCTTGAGGATGAAATCAGCAAACCCGAGGAATTGGCAGAATTGATTCCAGGCTTTATCGAGTTTATGGAAATCATCAAGAGCAAACTGGATCTGCCAGCGCAGGCGATTCAGCATGCGCTAACCAGGATACCAACCAGGCCCAGGCTGTGACCACAAAACGTCAAATCAAGATCAGCGAGAGTCTTGCCCAGGAATTGCTTCTGGATGCCGCTAAAGCACAGAAGCATGAGACCATCAATAAATTGCTGCAGTCAGGTGCCCCAGTTGATTTTCTCACACCGTTAAAAGTGCCGTTCATTGCACATGTTGGTGAAGAGTCGCCCTACCTGCTCAATCAATGCTTCCAGCCCATGCTTGATGCTGGCGCCAATGTGAACTTTGGTGATGGTGGCACGGCACTGGCGATCGCGTTGCTCAATACGTACTCCAAAATCCAAGATAACTATGCAAACGCCATGGTGCGCGCTGCAGTCGACAGTGGTTTGACCTTTGAGACCCGCAATGTGCCTAAGGTGGGTAGCCGTAAAACCGAACCTCTATCGCCTCTGTTTCATTTTGCGAGCGTTGTAATGGTCTCCATTACCAAAATGACCACCACCGAACAAATCGGAGAGGCGCTCATGGATTGGATGGATACCCTGCCACGGGAAACGGTTTACACCATGTGGACCGAAAGGGCTCACAGCAATGACCGCTATAACACCAACGTCCTTGAGCAGATTATCCAGGCGAAAGATGGCGTCATAGGTAAACAATTATCCGATCTAGGATTCGCCATCCTGGTGCGCGCTGCAAGCATGGGGATACCCATAGATCAACCACTTGTTAGGCTTCATTGGCTGAAACCTGAAGAAAGCTCATTAATTCAGGTTGTGGAAGCGAGAACGGGTGGCTTGAATCGCATTGCCAGCAGAACAGCCGCTCTGATTGCTGCTGCCCAAAATACCCCTTCAGCTGCGCCTCCGCGCAAGCCACGGATTTAACCCACCCTACTTTCGGAGTCCCGAGCTTTGTCCAAACCTCAACTTACACGTGAGTCCCTGGAAAAACTGATGATCTTATCGGCTGAAAAAGCCAGCCTGCCTTTGATCTCAGATTTACTCGATGCTGGGGCGCCAGCCAATGTGTCCGTCCTGGTTGGTGGCAAATTTACCAATCTGATTGCATACCTTGGCCAGAAAGTTGGTCCTGATGCCCTTCCCATCATTGAAAAGATGGTGAAAGCTGGCGGAGACCCGTTATTTTCCGACCATGAAGGCCAAGGCCCGCTGAGGCTGCTTGATATCTATCGTGCCATTCATCACGCGAATGCAAACCGCGTCATTCAGGGGCTGGTGGATTTGGGAACCACTTTTTACGATGTCGACCTGAGTCACCTCAATGCTAGTGAGCCTCTGGTAACCCAGAAGGTCATCCCTCTCCATTATTTTGTGGACACCGTCCTTCATGGTGCCGTTTTGGGTGAGGATAATGAAGACCAGGGCGATGAATTTGGGAAAGCCTATCTTGATTGGGTTGATTCATTACCCGCTGAAGAGAAGTTGAGCATGTGGATGACGCCCAACGACCATGGTTTTTCTGCCATTGAGATTCTGTACAAGACATTGACTCAGTTAAACCATTTGGCGCCAGTAACGGGCAGTGCTTTCTACGTGATCAATCGCGCGGTCCAGATGGGTGTGCCCATCGATAAACCATTCCAATTCATCTGCCAGCCAAGTGCAGATCCGGCCACCATCCTTGAAATGTTGGAAACCAGATCCAGGAACCCTGGCGTGCTTAGCGCACGTTTGGCTACTTTGGTCGCCAGTGCCCAGGGCAAACACCAGCTTGAGAAAAAATCCACTCTGCGCAGAATGTAACAACTACTATTGACATTAATCGCGTATGTGGTATACTGTTCGCACTTCTTAAGCAAAGGTGTGACATCATGAGCAGTGCAAAAAAGAGTATTTATAGCGTTTTGGCAGTGACTGTAATTGGTGCTGCACTGTATGGCGCATTCAGTGCCGGTGCCAAGCATACTGAAACCAATCTCAAGGGCCAGCCTGCTGAAATCGCGCAGAGCTATTACGATGTGATCAACCAGGCCATCAAGATGGAACCTGAAGGTGGTCCCATCCATGAAATTGTCCGCCTGGCCAGTGCTGACAACAAGATCACCTACGATGAGTATGGTCCCATTGTGGAAAAGATCGAGAGCTTCATTGATAGCCAGATGAACGCTGATCGTGATCGCAACCTCCTGACAGCCAAGGCCGAGCTGTTCATGACTGTGAAGCATGCCAACAACCGCCTGAACAACGCTGCAGCTGCGCAGAATCGCCAGCAAATCGCGTATGCCCAGGAAGCCCAGCCAGAGCCTCAACAGTACCAGCCTGAGCCTATGAGTTATTTTGAGCAGCCTGCCCAGGTTCACCAGCCGGTACAGGTCGCCCAGCCTCAACAGCAAGTGCATCCAATGGCCCAGCCACAATATGCACCCCAACAGCCTCAAGCGCTTGTACGCCAGGCACAACCTCAGCAAATGGCTCAAGGCCAGCTGCGTACCGTCACCCAGTAATTCTCCGAGCAGCAACTTGACCGTTATCACTTGTGGTAACGGTTTTTTTGCGTCCGTACCATCCAAAATGGCATGTCGCTTATGTGGTATAATATAAACTACCATAAAGCCTGAAAGCACGCTCATGCCCACCGTTGAAGCCAACCTTGATCACCTGAAAATCCGCATGTCCTCCCTGGCGCTACAGGCGGCCAATGACCAGCCGGATGTTGCTGCTGCCCTGCTGGATGAAGCCAAGGCGGTGATCCAGGGCGCGCAGCCAAAATCTGCATCCACCCTACTCCCAATGTTGGCCAGGCACGCATCCACCAGCGTGCTCGCTGATGTGATTGCTGATGACCTGGTGCTGGCGGAAAACCTGGGTGCTGACAGGCTGGCCAAGATTCAGGCTGGATCCATGATGACTGTGGGTCAGTTCACGAACATGCTGACTGACAAGTTCGAGCTGGATGTCTTTGATAATGCCTCTCTGCAGGCGGCTTACAAGGCTGAGCTGGATATCCCCGATCGCGTGGCCATCAAGCCAGCCGCTGCATTGGAGCGCCAGCTCGCGCAGCACGGGATCAAAAGTTTTTACACCCTACCCGAGCTGGTGGTATCCCATCCCCTGCTGAATCGCCCTGAGGACCCTGCATTGCACGCGGAATTCATCTCGGCACTGGTTTCCCAGGTTTCCTTCCTGGCCAAAGGCCATGGCGCGGTACTGAGTGACTATGAAACCATAGGCACTGAATTCATCAACCTTAAATTTGATCTCCCGCTGGGTAACACCCACCTGGTTGCTGAAGGCTTACTCATGACGATCATGGATATCACCCCCACCCTGGCAACTGGCAAAAGGACGCTGGCTGACCAGGTATTTGAAGGCTTTGATTTCCAAGATGTGCAGATTGTCGCCCGCGATGGCTGGCAGGAGGATGGCAATAACCTGATCCTGGTGGCCTATGCTGAAGTTGAAGGCCAGGAAGACACCAGCAAGATCTCATTCCATGTCGACTTTGATGAAAAAGGCTATGTCATCGATTCGCACGCGTTCTGGATGGACTCAGGTGAGCTCGTTGTCAGGCCTGCAAGGCGCGGCCCCAGCTTTTAACTGAAACCCCGACAAACCCCCTCCCGGTCACTTTATAGGTTGTTCAATGCAACGTTCGTCAGACTCAAGCTATACCTCATTCAGGAAAGCGGTACTTTCCCAAGATGTTGAATCCGTCCGTGGACATATACAAGCAAGTTCCCCTATCCACCTGGATGGGGAAAAGTCATTACTCTTCTATGCGGCGAATAAGTTACGAGAGTGCGCTAGCACTCCAGAGGTGAGGGAGGTATTCGAACTCCTGCTTGAGTATGAGGATGATATAAACCGCCAGGTAGAGACAAAATACTCACCAGCTCATGAGCTGTTCAATTGCACGATCTGCTCCGTACTGGCCTGGTACCAGCCAGTGACATCGCTCAGACTATGCTCACTCAGGTAGATAGCAGGACGATCATGGAACAACTGATCAATGGGCTACGGATCAGTGACCTACCCCTGTTCTATGAGCAATGCGAAGAATTCGACATCAATTTGCTGTGGGAAACGCCAAGAGGGAATGGAATTGAGCTGATCAGAAACAGACTGGGAGATACCTACTCTCCCCCTCCTGACATGCTCGCGCGCAGTACAGTCCAAAAGATTGAAGCGGAGGGGTTTGAATTCAACCAGTCTAAACGCCCAGCTCTAAGGATGTAGGTTGGTAAAACCGACCGGAGAAATAGTCTGGAGGTGACCTGCGCAGGCGTTCTTGGTTCAGGTTTCCCCGGGGAAACTTTTTAAATTCAGATTTCTATGATGCCCTTGCTGGTGACCAGGAGCTTGTCATAGTCGGCCTTGGGTGCGGTATGCGCCACGCCCTCCAGGTGAGCGATACAACGTTCAGGGTTATCCAGGGGTAAATCACCGATAAAATCGCGATCCAGCCCCACCAGCTGAGCTGAGTGAGTTTTTCAGCGAGCTCAGGGGCAAAGCGGTACCGGATTATTTTGGCTGGGTTGCCGGCGACAATCGCATAGGGTGGTACATCCTTGGTGACCAGTGCGCTGGCACCTATGACCGCACCGTCTCCGATGGTGACGCCTGACATGATGGTGGCGCCGTGGCCAATCCAGCAGTCATTGCCAATCACGGTTGGTAGTGGCGTGACGGTTTTAGCGTACTCAGCTTCATGGTGGCGATTGATGGGATGTGTAGACACCCAATCCAACGGGTGCTGTGCCGGGTTAATGCCAATGGTCACCCGGTTGCCGATCGAGCAGTAACGGCCAATCTGGATCTTGCCGGTGAGGAAGGCATCTGAACGGATGTAGCTGAAGGCTCCAAGGTGCAAGCTGGCTTGAGTGATATCCGCTGACTTAAGGGAGGCGTGGTCTTCAAGCACCAGGGAGCTTTTGGAATCCAACTTGTTGGGTAGGTTTCCAAGCTTGATATTGTGCTGCTTTAGATGACGGCGCCAGAACGGGATCTGCCAAAAGCGCGTCAACATGGGGAGGCTCCTTTCTTCATGTCCTTAAAATTGTAAATTAGTGTTAACCAAATAGCGAGGGTAAAACTCCCGCTGAGCCATATTCGACGTGGCTTGCATCGATACCAAGGCAAACAATGACCATAGCTACACCCGGAAAACTGGCGACCCTGCTCTCCCACGCAAGCAGCGATCAAATGCTCCTAGCATTGAAAGCGGCTGATGACTCCATAGGACATTTCAAAATTTCGAATGCGCCTATTCTTCATTTCATGATTCAACGAGCTATTGATAATGGTGAGTCATCAGTGAGTGCATGGAAGATCTTGTGGGCTTGCAGGATTGCAATCAGTAAGGGAGCGGACGTTAATCAGCTGCACACTTATAGAGCCCAAACACCAAGCGGCAAAATGTCCTGTGTTGACCTGGTATTGGGCTCAAGGGTCGACTTTGGGCTTAAGCATGTTGATGCTTTTAATTTGCTGATGGATCATGGCGCCCAGGTTGTACACCCGCAATGGGAAAGTATGCCGAAATTCCTGATGTGGCTTGCTGACGGATACAACATGGATGCGCTGGGCTATGTGCTTAAAAGCAATCATCTGGATCCAGCGGAGGTGACAGAAGCGATGCTTCTTGAACTGCCCTTTGAGGAACACTCCCATGTTTCGACACTTGGCTACATTCTCTACAAAGCTTCACTTGGCCATCTTAGAAACCTCTCGGACATAATGTCCTACCTGGTACAGGGTGGCTTGGATATCAGTTGTGATATCAAGCTTCCCTATTATGTCGACCGGAAGCCTATTCATGAATACCTGGTCGGTAACCTTGGCCATGAAGAAATCGCCAGGTTGATTGCCGTATCTGCAGGAAAAATGGATGCCCAGGACCTGCTTGTCAGCTCGGCACCCAAAAAGCCAATATCGCGTTTGTGATATAATATAAGCATTCTAACAAGAGTGCTTTTTTCATGACATCTCCAATTGTTTCCAGGACCGCAATTCCTGCCCACGTTCTGCAATTTGGATTCCCAAATCCTATGTCTGCAGCCGTGGACGAAGAATGGATTACGGCAATTCACATCGATCATCTTGGCGACAATCTGGTGTTGCTGATTGATATGCAGGCAGGCAATAAAGGCGCCTCCCTCACCAATACCGTCGAGAAGGCGATTCACCTGGTGGCCGAGAAGTTGCCGGCTGCCGTGGGTGCCACCTGGATCGAGGTGGACAGCGAAGGCTATTTCGATGAGCTGGTCACCAACATCACCCGCGGCATGCCATTAGATCAGGTCACGGTCGACTTTAAGCCATTGCGACAAGGCGCCCACCAGCGCTCGCTGGATGGCTTCCTTGAGAAATTCCAACAGGCTGGCGCCCAAGCATGGGGTCTGGCTAGCCAATTCATCCCGTCACCCAAGAAAGGATTGAAACCATAATGACTACAACCACACTTGAACATGGCATTGTTCTGGTCCCAGAACCGCTTGTAAAGCTAGGCCAGGATGGTTATCAGCGCGTTACCGGCTGGTTAACCGGTGAGCATGTCGGCGCATCCTCTAGTGCGATCGTCACGCGTATGCTCAACCTGCAGAACGGCAACCGTAGTCACCCACACGACGGTAGCGATTTCCACCGCTGCCTCAAATTGCTGAAAGCCGTCCCAGAGTTCAAAGCCAACCTGAACCTGATGCGTGAAGTATCCCCAGAATGGGATGACCTGGTAGACCGCTGGGATGAGCTGGAGCTCAGGCACCGCCAGGCGATTTACCTGGACAACGGTGGCATATTCCATGACTACCTCTATAAGCGTGACCCCAAAGTGGATCTGCTCCCTGGCTTGCCTAAGAAAGTAGGCAGGGTCACGGATGTCTCCGATGCGCCTTTGATCAATGGCCGCCGCTTCGTAGGAGATGCGCACCTCATGCTGTTGCATGACACGTTTGGCTTTAAACCATCCAAAAACGAACACAAGTTCCAGACTCTGGAAGAAGTGATCAATAAAACCAATCGCAACTCCGATAGCGGTCAATTCGAGTTGGTGGTTGAGTTTGGAGATGAAGTTGAGGTGCTAGGCCACACTACTGAATCGAATACCGCCTGGATGCCCAATAAGCCATTCGCATTTGACGCCCAGAATCTGAGCCTGGTAAAAAAGGTCCATCCTAATTCCACGCTACACCAGGGCAAGGGTCGATATGCCACGTATGTAATGGCAGTAGACGATGGCAAGGTGGTGGCCATGATTGCAGGTAAGCACAAATCCCCAGCTATGCCGGTGGAAGTCAGCGACCGTTTGCTGCAAGATGCCAACCTGCTGGGCAAGCCTGTACGTAGCGTGCCCAAGCCTTAACAAAATGGAGCGCAGTTTTTTGGAAACACCATTCGAGCAGACCTTGTTGGAAGATGGCATTGCCAGGTGTGAGCCTGCGGTCGTAGCCAAGGCGATCGATATGGGTGCCAAAGTAAACGCCAAGGTGAGCTCTGATTGCAAAGCCTTCCAAGGGCATGCCGGCGAGATGGCGACATCCCTGGTGAGTAAGCGCCCAAACAACCTAATTCCTGCATTGACCTCATTGCTCTATAGGCAGGCTCACCCCCTGCCCGAGCGTATAGCTGTTGCCAGGTTGATGCTGGATGCGGGAGCCAGCCTATTCCCTGAAGGAAATACGCAGTCTGCACCTGGTGTTCAGCTTTTCCTGCTGTCCTCCAATGCCGTGAACCACATTACCCAGTGGAGTAACCCAAAAGATTTCAATTGGGATGGCGAGGATCTGGAATTCAGGCGCTCCATGCTTGCTTTGCTCTGGGAGCAAAAGCAGGACCTGCATAAAATCTTCCCATCGAACTACTTTGGGTATTACCTCAAGCAAGCGCCTTTCCATGCGTTCATTCTTTCAAGGATACTGGATGTCATCCCTGATGGCCCCAGGAAAGCTTGGTTCAGCTTGCCAATGCGAACTAACGTAGGTCCATTCGATTGCATCCTAAGCACGCTTAAAAGGGACTTCAACGGCGATCCTTATTGGCTCACTGAATTTTTGGATTGCTTTCCATCGTTGATCACGCTGGGCGCGGAATACAAAGATCCAAAAGGCCAGGCACTGACTGAAGCCATACTCAAGATCAATATTCCCCAGCACCACAAGGAAAATACGATACGAGCCATTCTGGCCACCATTGCTAGTTTGGATCACAAGCAAGACGCTACGGCTGGTGGGTCACCCAGGAGAAGGATGTGAGCAGGCAATCCAAAATGAGAGCGAACTGCAGAATAAAACCAGAAGAATGAGGCTATAGGCTCCAAGGCGCTATAGCCTCTGGGGCTAATTAGGCGGCATCCTTAAACTCGGTGTCGTCTTCATTTCCATTGCCTTGCTCACCACCACCTTGATCACCGCCCAGGGCATCCTCAGCCTGCTGAGACAGCAAACCACCCATGTGAAGGATCAGCGAGTCGAGCATTGCGGCCAGGTCTGCAGACAGCACCAAGAATTGGCCAGCCCAATCAGTACCATCTTCCGCAAACTGGCGTGACAGGAATTCACCGTACTTGATGCTTTTGAAGATGAACTTGTCAGTGAACTGGAAGGACACCTTGTCCTGGTAAGTCAGGCCCAGGCTGACGACCGTACGCCCATCGGTAATGAAGTCCTTGATCTCTTCACCGCTCAGGGTGTGGTTCACATATTTGATGGTGGGTTTGCGATCCACTGGCAACACCATTTCACAGCGGTCATCGACGGTGAAGTTCTGGATATCCTGATCCAGGATCCACTTAGTCATCAGGGCTGAAGGCGTGGTAAGGGTATTGAGGAATGTACCTGCTGGCAGGCTGGAATAAGCATTGCGCAGCGAGGCCATGGCCACTTCCGCAGTCTTCACGGATGAAGCTTCAATGAAGATCAAGCCGGTTTTGTTATCAATCCACATCATGACATCAGTGCGCTTGGGGAATGCGCGAGGCAGCAGCTTGGCCTTGGCCAGCACCTTCATTTCCTTGATTTCTTCCTTGGATGGATCACGACCGTTGGAGCGTTCTTTGTACTCCAGCAGCATTTCTTCAACCGTGGTGTTGATCAGCTTGGCTGGCACTGACTTTTTTTCGAATACAAAATTGATCACGTGCAGATGCGTGATTGTGCGCAGGTACTTTTCTGAATCCGGGTGGGGTAGGAAGCCAAAAGCGAACTCATCATTGGCCCCACATGGCACGAAATGCTTATTTTCGAGAGCATCGTTTAACTCGTTCACCATGGAAGCCGTCAGGATGGATGAGAGCTTGATTGCAATGAAATTCTTGATCATTTTGTTAATCCTTGTAATTGCTTATGTGGTATTATATTCGCATTTTTTTAGATTATCCACATGAATCTCAAATTTCCTATGTGGACATTAAGATTTCGCAGTTTTAAGCTGGCAGACAGGACATTACGCCTGGAAGCCAATACCAACTCTGATATAGCGGGGCAAATTGATGACCAACGTGCGGACCAACTCAAGCGAAATAACATCCGAGAACGGCATAGTCCAGGCGGGCATGTATTTCCGTGCCAAACATGACATCGACATCTCAGACCGCCTCTCTCACACTCTTGGGGAAGCGGGTCATCCCAAGGTGATACCAGAAGGAACCGTCATGCTGGTGGCCGATGTCCATCACATCGATCAAAAACCGCACACTGTCATTTTCTTGCCGCACCCCGATTGGATCAATTTTTATAATTACCGCGGCTATAAGATTGATCAAGAGATCAAATTCCTCATAGATGATTTTGCTGCCAGCTTCGAATTTTCCATGGATGCAGAAGAGATTCGTCTTATGGAGCGCGCCAAGGCTGAGAAGCGCATTGCCGAGATCCAGGATGAAATGCGCATGCTTCAGGAAAACCCAAGCGAGTTTCAGCGCCAGTACATGCTCAAGCAGCAGGCCGAAGGCAAGACCTTGCCTGCCTTGGTTATGCCTGGCCGTATCGTCGCTGATGTTACTGGCGCCATTCAAAGTGGAGAGATCGAACAATTCCAGCGCCAGGTTGAGGCCGGCAAGGATCTCATCACCTTTGCTGCCACGACAATCACAGGCCTGGCAGATAAGTTGTCAGATGCAGTCAAGAACTTGACTCCCTATTACGAAGAGCTGGCTAATGTGGCTATCGCCAAGGTCAGTGAAAGCACCAGTAATGCTGCCATCATCATGGATGGCGTTCAAACCCTGGATCTCTGGATTGGCAAGGGTGTGGAAATTTACACCATCCGTGAGGGCAGATCTGCTGACCCCTCTATTCCCATTCATGTGTACCAGGAGGTGCTACAGGTAGCGCCTGAAATGTCTCAGTTCTTCCGCATCCACAACCAATTCAGCATTAACGAATTCCAACAGTTCGTTAAAGCGATCAATGAAAAACCTGAATTGTTGTCAGCCATGATTCCAGCTGAGCGCGGAGTAGTCGCAGTTTGTATGCGCGAAGACTCACTGGATTTTGGTGACAGCCTGGTAAACATGCAGGTCAATCTTGCCAATTATGAGCGCTTCCTGCTGATCAAGGATGGCGAAAATCTGTTCGTGGTGGACTCCCCTCTCTGGCCACACAAGGTACTGCCTTCCCTGTATCCCACAAAAAGCCAGATCGACAAGATTTATGCCGCGGACAACAGTGGTGCGACCATCACTTTCCGTGACCTCTCCTACACGAAGGCAGTGAAGCAGCATGAAAAGATCGCCACGGTCTACAAGCGCTTGCTAGTGTTGTTGGGTGGCTTGCAGACCAGGCACAAAATATTTGGCCCGATCTGCTCCGATCGCGATGCCCTGGCTTTTGTTAGCGAAGGCGCCCAAAACAAGTACATGAAGTTCGTTCATGATCTGGATGGCAATGACATGCTGCCAGGCCAGAAAATCAGCACTTTCCGTGAATATGCCCTTGCCGTAAACAAGCATACGGCTGCAGGCCATAGCATCGCCTGGAACGCCAATGAGCTCATGTGTCCAGATAGCACACCTTCGGCTGTAGTGTGGGAAGGTGACAGGCGCCGTCATTTCAGGCGTAGGCCTACCGAGATTTTCGGAGTGAGCAAAGTCCTCACGGCAAATGGCGAGCTCATCACCAAGGTGGAAACCCAGCATGAATGGCGAGATACCATCCAGAACTCGACTGTATTCATGGATAAGGTCGGTGGTTATGGGTCTGGCATTCCATTCTTGAATCTTGATGCTGTGTTGCCTGAAGAGCTTACGACATACATAGGTCACCGCGAATCCAGAAAGGGTTACAGCAAATACATCGAGGTCTTTAAGTTGGCCAGGGATCATGCCCTTGCGCATGAACGTGAGCACGCTGAGTTTTATGCGATGGCTACTGCCATGGGCATGGGTGTCCTGAATGATTCAAAGCTGGTACGCAACCAGATTCGCTCTTGGCGTATTGCTAATCCTGGTATCAAGCTCACGATCAACCCTGCTAACAAAGATTCCTTGAAGCGCTCTTTTGGTGGGCTTGCTGAGGGCCTGGAGGCCGTCAAAAACGGAACCTTTGCGTCCACGTTAGAACAGCGTGAAGAGAGCCTGGTATTGGTTGAGTGTGACGGCATGGGCGTTTTGACCATTTATTCCACCAAGGCTGAAGGTGATCGAAACGATGTGCTGCTGGATGACAACGAGAACTTGCGCTATGTAGGCAACCTGGATTCTGAACCTGAGATTTCATATTTGCCGAAAGCGGATCTCGCTCAATTACGATTGCATGTTGATGCCGAGCTGTATGCGCATTGGCAATCAATGCAACTGGGTACATGCAACTACCGCCCAGGAGCCAAAAGCAAAGCATTGGCTTTGTTTGAAGACCTGTCAAAGTACGACTGGCTCACCACAAAGCTTGAAGAAGCGCGCGCTCTGGGTAGCCGTGAGGAACAGGAAGCTGCCTTGTCGGAACTTAACAAAAAGCTCGGTGAAAACATTGGTAGGGAATATCAACATGTTGCCATTCCACTAGCCTTGTGCACTTCCCGGAGTCATTTCCACCATGATGAAGGTGAGTCACGTGCAATTTATATGGCTGTGCTGCAGGTAGAGGTCGCCCAATATTTCCATAGGGGCATGCTCACTGAATCTAATGGCAAGCTGAGACATGGGACCGTGACTGTCAGCATCCTCGATCTGAATGATAAGGTTCGTCTGGTAGAGAATGAGGATGGTGACAGGCTGATGCTATTAAGCCGGGACATAAGGCCGAAAAACGAAAGCTACCTTGCTGCAGATAGCACATTTGATGCTGATACTCTGAAGGATCTGATTGAAAAGATGTATACAGTAGAAAGCTGTGTCATGGGTCCAGAGTTACAAACTTCATCAAAAAATGTGAACCGCCCACGACCCTGAAACCATATATCGCTTATGTGGTATAATGTATGCATTGTACAATCGGGGCAAACGTCATGAGTGGCCACAACGCACGTCAATTGTTGGAAAACTTCTACAAGCCCGGCGATGAGCGCAAAGACATTCTTTCACTCATTAGCCGGTGCCCCGATCATCTATTCGAGCAAGAATTTGATAGCTTTGTTGAATCCTATGCTCTATCCCACTTGCAGCACGATCGCAAGATGGCGGGATATCAGCTAGCCAACCAATGGAGCGGTGGCAAAGCTTCTCCCTTGGTGGCAGCAATCCAGGCAGGCAAAGAAAATGCAGCCAGGAAGCTGGTAGAGGCTGGCGCCAGGGTAAATGAGAGCACCGGCCCCTATGATAGCAAGTTGTTTGCCCTGGGCGCTGCAGTCAATCTTGGCCAACACGAAACGGTCAAAATGCTCCTGGATGCAGGCGCTGATCCCAATGCCAGTAACATCAACATGCCGCATTCATTCATTACAGCCTATGATGACCAACAAATGCTCCATTTGCTGGCCAAATATGGCGCCACAATTGATGATCTCAAAGCCAGGCATCCAATGGCTTCAACCGTTACCATTCGTTGCATTCAAGAATCCCTGCATAATCCGGCTGGGCATGGGATTGATGAGCAAAAACCTCGTTCCAGAATGCATCCGTAGCGCCAATATGAATTGACTTTTAATCGTGTTTGTGGTATATTAAACGCAATTTGTAACAACATGCCCAAACCCGATGAATCCAGATTTAGGCCAATACTTCACCCCCACTTGGGCAGCTGAAGCAATTCTTGAGCGATATTTCCCGAATATCGATGCCGAGGTCGGCATTGTAGAGCCTTCGTGTGGACCTGGTAGCTTTCTATCCGTGCTGCCAAGCCAAGTCCCGGTTGTAGGCGTTGAAATCGATCCTGCACTAGCAGCGCTTGCCTCTCAGCATACTGGCCGCCAGGTAATCCTGGGCGACTTTAGCCAGGTCGACATTCCATTCGAGCCCTCGCTGATTATTGGCAACCCGCCCTTCTCTCTCGATGTGATTGACCAGTTCCTGGTAAGGGCACATGACATTTTGCTACCCCACGGCCGCGTTGGCTTCATCTTGCCCGCCTATGCGTTGCAGACTGCAGGCCGCGTTGCTGAGTATTCCTCCAGGTGGTCCATTTTGAGTGAAATGATCCCAAGGAACATTTTCCCGGGCCTCAGCAAGCCATTGGTGTTTAGCGTGTTCACAAAGGACACCAGGCGCGTGCTGGTGGGCATGGCGCTCTACTTTGAGACCCATGACAAGAATCGCCTTGCAAAGCCCTACCGTGACGCCTTGTCCGCAAGTGTAGGCTCCATCTGGAAGACCGTATGTAAAACGGCTATCAAGATGCTTGGTGGTGAAGCTTCTCTGCAGCAAATCTATGGTGAAATTGAAGGCAACCGCCCTACTACAACCAAGTTTTGGCGCGAGAAAATCAGGCAAACCCTGCGTCTCAACCCTGATGAGTTCAAGGTTGTTGGCAATGCAACTTATGCGCTGGTGGCCCAATGAGTAAACTCTTCCTCCAGGTACCCTATGCCGAAAAGAATGAGGCCAAAGCCTTGGGGGCCAGATGGGACTCCCAGGCTAGCAAATGGTATGTCCCTGATGGCATAGACCAAGCGGCGTTTGCAAAATGGGCTGGTGCCATTGCGCAACAGCCTGCAACACCACCCTCCCCTGCCCCGATCTCAAGCAATGGCAGAGGCAATGGGCAAGCCGCTCAATCAAATGACAACCACCAGACCCTTTCAGCGTTCCTTGGATCCGTTGGCCAGGTCATCAGCAAACATTTCACAGCACCTACCTGGATCCAGGTTGAGGTTAGCAAGGTAAATAACAGGTCGGCGCATGCCTATTTTGACCTGGTGGAATATGACGACACTGGCAAGGAAGTGGCCAAGGCTCGCGCTTCTTTGTGGTCCAGTAAAAAGAATAAAATCTTTGATAAGTTTAAAAAGGTCACAGGCTCGGACATTGCCGATGGCATGAAGCTGCTATTCCTGCTGAAAGCTGAGTTTGCACCTCAGTTCGGCTTTGGCTTCACCATTGAGGATGTCGATCCAGCTTATACCCTGGGCGATATGCAAGCCAAGGTCAAAGCCATCAGGGAAGCCCTGATCAAAGCTGGCATTTATGGTGAGAACAAAAAACACGCTGCACCGGTAGACTTTACGCGCGTAGCTGTCATCAGCCCTGAGAACGCTGCCGGCCTGGCTGACTTTACCAGGGAAGCCACGATCCTCCAGGATGCAGGCCTATGTGAATTTGCTTACTTCTCAGCAGTTTTCCAAGGCAAGGATGCCTCTGAGTCCATTCGGCGCGCATTCAGGCAGATGCTAGATGAGCACACGAAAAACCCCTTTGATGCCCTAGTAGTTATTCGCGGTGGTGGTGCTGCAGCAGATTTGGCCTGGCTCAATGATTATGAACTTGCTGAAGGCATTGCCCTAATGCCCCTACCCGTCTTCACAGGTATTGGCCACCAGATTGATGACACGATCCTGGATGAAGTCAGCTTCAGACGTTTTGACACCCCTTCCAAGGTTTCAGCTTTCATCACCAGCGTAATCGTGACCAATGCTGAAAACGCTGCCAACAATTACCTTGCCATCATTACAGGGGTTGGCCGTGCAATTGCAATGACTGAGGGTAAATTGAATTTGCTCATGGGCTCAATTCGCTCAGATGCTATGCAAACCCTTCAAAAAGCTGAATCGCAGATTGATATGCAGGTCGTGAAATTACAGGAAGGCGCCCACAGCGCGTTAAATCGGGCTGACCAATACCTGAATACCACCATGGCGGAAATAATCGGTCTATCGCCTAAGAAAACGCAGGAACGCGGCTATGCAATTGTCCGCGGACCATCTGGGCGCCCTCTTACCTCGGCCGAGGCAATCAAAGACCAGGACTCCGTAAGTTTGGACATGCACGACGGTTTAGTTAAATTAGAAGTAATAAAGGAAAATTAAAATGACGACATATTCTCAAACTTATGCACACCATTATTCAAATCTAAAAGGTATTTCTGAGAAAATCAGAAATCAAACTGAACCTGATATTGACCAACTCGTACCCCTGGTTGACAGCGCCCTCGCCTCGGTCAAGTTCTGCAAAGAGCGGATCGCCCAGGTCAAAGCCATCCTCGGTGATAAGCTGCCCACGGAAATTGACAACGCCTAGTGCCCAAGCAGCCACCCACTGGCTCTCCAATACGGGTTTCCCCGGGGAAACCCATATCTTTCATCACCTTACAGCACCCCTCTTTGTATCCTCTCTGGATAGCCACCACTTCCACCGACCTCGCCCAGGCAGTTATCTGAGGTTTCCCCGGGGAAACCACGACATATCAATCACTTACAAGACCACCAATCAAACAGGCCACATGGCGTGCACATACTGCCACGGCTAAATCCATAAGCTAAGTGCCTGATACCAGTTAGTTTCCCCGGGGAAACTTATGCTGCCATGATCGCCTTTTATCCCAAGAGCGGCAGGGGAGGGCGCATGAGCCGGGTTATCAGGAATTTGTTGGCGGCAATTCTAGAAATCAACTATGAATATCTATAGTCAATTTGATTCAAGCCTTGCAATTCTCAATATTTTAATTAAAATAGCAACACAATCCTATAAATATTAAAGGAATTATATGTCTTGCAAGATTATTACCGTGTTCAATGAGAAGGGTGGCGCGGGCAAGACCACAACCACAATGAATCTGGCTGGCACCCTCGGCATGCGTGGATTCAAGACATTGGTTGTTGATTGCGATGACCAAGGCACGGCCACCAGGTGGGTCGCGGAAGCGGAAGATGACAACCAATTCCCGGCGATCGTCACCAACTTATCGCACATGGGCGACAAGATGCACCGCGAGATCGGTAAATACATTGATCAATACGACTTCATCATTATTGATTGTCCACCAGGCAAGAAGACAAAGGTGCCGGATAACGCAATGAAGGTTTCCGACCTGGCAATCATTCCCCTCAACCTCACGCCGCCAGATCTATGGGCATCTAATGCAGCCAAAGCAATTGCGCTGGAAGCCAAAGAATTTAATCCGGAATTGACGATTCAATACCTGGCCAACAACGTCCATACCAATCGTAGCGTGGGCAAGGAAATTCTTGATATTTTGCAATCAGATACAGAAGTTGGCATTTTCAAAGCCAAGCTTGGAAGCCGGGTTGCATTCCAAACTAGCGTCATTAATGGCACTACCGTTCATTCTGAGGAGGGCAATGAAAAAGCCGTCCATGAGGTTAATCATCTGACCGATGAGGTGCTGTCAATATTAGGAGTGAAAAATGGTAAAAAAGCTGGGTAGTAAGTTAAGCGCATCCATCAGCAAAAACCCCGATCCCTTAGCCGGCAGATTTCAACGCCTGGAAAAAGCCGAGGCAGGGGAGGGCGGTGAGACAGCGGTTGCTGAGAAGGTCAGTCCACCAGCCCCAGTAACTGCCGCTGTTGATGAAGCCACCGACAAGTCGACAGCTGAGCACGCGTATATTCCGATTAACCTGGTAGACGATAACCCTTACAACGCCAGGACCATCTATCAAGAGCATATCGTTATTGAACGTGCGGCATCGATAGCGGCCAATGGTCAAACCAATGCGGTAACAGTCATAAAATTAAAAAATGGCCGTTACCAACTTATTGACGGTCATTACCGTAAGCGCGCTCTATTGCACCTCGGCAGCAAAGAAATCCTGGTCAGGATCGTGGATGCTGAAAGTCCCCTGGAGCAATACAAACTATCGTTCGCTGCCAATGACCATCGTAGCGGGCAAACGCCACTGGATAACGCCCTGGCTTGGAAAAAGCTGATCGATGACGGTATATGCCGGACCGAAGAAGAGATTGCTCATGTCACCATGGTGCATAAGAGCTGGGTCAACAAAATCCTTTCCCTAACTTATTTGCCTACAACCCTGCTGGACCTGATTGCAGAAAATCCTGACAAGGTTTCCCAGTCGGTTGCATACGAAGTGGTCCAATACTTCAGGCAGAGCGAAAACAATGAGCCCCTAACGGAAAGGCTTCTGAGAAACGTCATTACTGAAGGCTGGGGCAAGCGTGATGTTGAGGCCGAAAGGAAGCGCCTGGTTGAGAAGCCAAAGCGTACGCATGCTATGTCTCGCCAATTCAAGATCACCAGGATGACCGGCGTGAGCGGATCACTGAAGGACTGGGGCAATGGCAGGGTAGTGCTGGACGTCAAAATTCAAGACGATGAGAAACGAAAGAAAATCCTTGAGCTCATCAAGAAGGAAATGGATATCACAGAGTAAAATCCATTATCTGGTATACTAAATGCTATGTACGAGATTCATGAGCTGCTAAAGTAGGAAAGGTACGAGGGCATTGAAAGGCTCTTTGCCGGCCCAGCTTATGACTCTCCTACTGTAATGCACCAGGCCGGTGGATCTCCGGCCACCTTCGTGAGCGTCATCAGTGTCATTGCTGAGTCTGGGGATATCGAGGCAGCAAGAATTGCACTCGATGCCGGCATCAATCCCAATCAAACTGCTGGCAAAGCCAACAGTACGTATTTCCACCCATTAACGACCGCGACTTATCATGAGCATACAGAGCTATTCAGCCTGTTGCTCCAGCGCGGGGCCTGCTTATCCAAAACAGCAACAGGCGGCATCAAAGAAATGCTCCAATGGGCATCCAATGGCAATGTTGATCTACTCAACCTGTGCCTGGATAACCTCAGACCCAATCTTGAATACCTAAACACTGATGGACAAGCCAATGCGCTGGCCCTTGGTGTGCTAGCAGCCAAAATTGATTGGCCAAACATCGATAGGGCAGGGGAGCTGGTTGAATTCCTCGATGTGGACCTGCTGGCTGCGGCCATGGTGTCCATGTTCAGATCCAACAGTCAGAATCCTGGTGATCCAGATTGGTTGCAGCGCATGCATGCTTTCTACAATGCCATCCCCGAGGATAAATCAGAGCCCATCCTGATGAGGGTGGCGGCAAGGGGAGTCAATGAGCAGGCCATGAAAAGCTTATGGGCAACCCTCATAGCTTATAGCAACACACATCAAGATTCCTCACCTAAAATCTCACGCCGACTTTAGCATTTTCTTGATCTTGGTCGTGCATTGGGTATACTATTCGCATCTTTAATAGTATTGGATACCTAATGTCCCTGGATAAAATCAAAGTCATCCTTGACGACCCGAGACTGGGAAAGGAATTCCCATCACCCGCATACGCTACAGCTGGTTCTGCCGGCCTTGACCTGGTGGCATGCATCAATGATCGCCTGGTTTTGATGCCAGATACAAAACCTGAGCTCATCAGCTCTGGCATGAAGATCAATATCAAGGATCCTGGTTTTGGTGCTTTCATCATCCCCAGGTCTGGCCTTGGTCACAAGCATGGCCTGGTAATAGGCAACCTGGTGGGTTTGATCGATTCGGACTACCAGGGCGTGGTCATGATCAGCGCCTGGAACCGTGGCAAAGATCCTATCTTTATCGAGCCTGGCGACCGCATAGCACAACTGGTATTCCTACCTATTGCCACACCTGAATTCGAAATTGTCAGTGAATTCGAAGACAGCACTGCCCGCGGCGAAGGTGGCTTTGGCCATACAGGCAAATAGTCATGATCCTCGGCTGGCTAGAATGGAGTGCAATCGTATTTTTCTCGGGGATCTGCATAGGTAGCTTCTTGAACGTGGTCATCTATCGACTACCTATCATGCTAGGTATTAAGCAGCCTCCCAGAGATACTCCAGCTGGCCAGACGTTCTCGCTTAGCTTTCCAGCTTCTCACTGTCCTCATTGCCATCACAAGATCAGGTGGTTTGAAAACATCCCCCTGATCAGCTATATCGCGCTTAGGGGCAAATGCCGCACCTGTAAAGTTGGCATCCCTTTTAGATACTTCCTGGTGGAGCTCGTAACCGGTCTGGTCTTCCTCGGTATCTGGGTTCTGCTTACCCGCTAACGGCCTTGATCGCTTACGTGGTATAATGTTCGCATCTTATGTGTGAATTTTCATACCTGCCATGGCCCTGACACTTACCAACGAACAAAAAGCAATTGTCTCCACCAACGATAGGAAGGTAGTCATCAAAGCAGGCGCTGGCGCCAGCAAGACTACCTCTTTGGTTGAATATGCCAAAGCTCACCCTAAAGAGCGTATTCTTTATTTGGCCTACAACAAGGCGATTAAAGAAGAGGCCGATGGTCGGTTCCCAGCTAATGTAAACATCAAAACCTCTCATGGCGCTGCCATGAGCGAGGTCGGCAAATATTTCAGCCATAAGCTTACTGACTCGCTACGTCCACAAACAGTCATTGAAGCATTGGGCCTGGATAAGCGCCTTGTGCTATCTACACCCATCATGGCACGTTATGCCAAGAAGATTGTGGACATCATCAATCGTTACCTGGCGTCTACAGATGAAGACATTGGGCATTCCCATCTACAGATGAATCTATCTGACCCCATCGAGCGCCAGAACTTCAAGCCATTCGACTTGTTGGCACACGCAAACGAGATCTGGGACAAGATGACCAATCCCGACGATCATAGCGTGCCGATGCTGCACGATGGCTACTTGAAGATTTTCATGCTGGAGAAAATTAGCATTGGCAGGTATGACAGAATTCTCTTTGATGAAGGGCAAGATGCCAACCCTGTCACCCTGCAGATCCTGGTAAACCAAAATACACCATTTATCCTGGTAGGGGATAACAACCAGTCCATCTATGGTTTCCGTGGCGCTGTAGATGCCTTGCAGCAATTCTCTGACGCTACTGAATACCGTCTATCTGGCTCCTTCAGGTTTGGACCTGAAATTGCGATGGCGGCCAATAGGATTCTGTTGCTCAAGAGCAGTGATGACTTTATCCGCGGCGTGGGTAATGGTGGACAGGTATTGCTCCAGGAGAGGGAGGATGCCTGGCGTAATCTGGTGGGCGAAAATGAGAGGATCATGTACCTGGCGCGCGGTGCATTCAACTTGTTTGCTGAAGCCATTATTCAGGCAAAGCTAGGCAGGAAGATCAGCTTCTGCGGTGATATCAAGAGTTACCGCTTTTCGCGCCTGGATGACATTTACAAGCTCTTCAAAAAGGGCATCCCGGCTGATCCATTTTTGCGCAAATTCCAAAACTATGAGGATTTGAAGCGGTATGCAGTGAATGATATTGATATGGAAGCATGTTGCCGCCTGGTTGAACACTATCCCAATGACCTGCCTGAAATGATTAAACTGGTCCAGAAAGCAACGACCGAAAATCAAGATGAAGCCCAGATCCTGATGTCCACAGCACATAAGTCCAAAGGCTTGGAAATGGATACCGTCGTATTGTCTGAAGACTTTAAGGGCTTTTCCAAGGATCACTATTTCGGTTCATCGGGTGAGCCCAAACTGCTCAGGTCCGCTCAAGACGTTGAAGAGGCCAATGTTGTTTACGTGGCAATTACGCGCGCGAAGAATAAGCTCATCCTTCCATTCAATGCGAGAATCCTATATGAAAACATCAACATCACTAGGCAGCTTGTGGCCCAAGTTGCTTCTATGAGCCATATGCAACAAACAAGCCCTGAAGTTGAGAGGCACATGGCCAACAGGAGAGCCAGGTCTCTTTAAAACAAACTGTAGTGACAACAAAAAAGCCACCCGAAGGTGGCATCATATAAAAATTACATACTCCTGAGTGATATGTAAAATAAATGTATGGCTTGCTTTATTGGTTCAGGACTTAATTACATTTTTGGTGTATGAGAGTGGCCCTGGCCAAGCTTCGGAAGCTCAACCCTGATTTCTGGGAAGGTGTCTGATTCGACTGCGACCACATGATCGTAGCTGAAAAGGGCAATACGAAGGCTACCACCTTCCAGCTCGTACTTAGGATTGTTGTAAGGGAAAACAATTGCATCAATGTGAGCAAAGCTTTCATGCTTGCGCAGCTCGCCGAGCAAGGATGTGTTTTTGTGGATGTAATTGAGCTTCTTCCAGTATTTACCATCAGCATTTACAAGAGCTTCATCAATGCCATGCTCCTTCATCGCGAGCTTCCAAACACGGACAACCTGTTCTTCTAGGGACTTGGTCATGCGGATCAAGTTGAGCAGTCTGGTTTGAGGAAGCAGCTCAGGAGAAACCCACCCAATTGTTTCGCCAATCTCGACACTGACGCTGACGGAGTTGGTGTACTCTTTCCTGGCGTCCGCTTCGCGCTTGTAATCAGAGATTTCTTCGCGGGACTGAGAGAAGCCGTAATATCCGACAAGGCAATCTTCAGGGAGCACCACGCCGGGAGTATCCACATTGCCCACGGTGACGACCTCGGGCTTAGCGCCATGTTTAAATGAATGAATAAGAGCTAGTTTAGCAATGCTGCTCGTTGTTTGTTGAGACATATTGTCCTCTCAGTACATTTTATATGATACTACATAAGCATCAAGTTAGATTTTCTATTCCTGCTAGATTGCAACTTTACCAGTCATTAATGAGCAATGACTTTTCATACGTTGTCACTGATTCTACAGTAGTTTCAACAGGTTTTCCTAATGCCACATAAGGAAAAGTTGTAAATATTTGTGATCAATGAATTATGTAAATAAAGTTGACAAATCATTGTTTAAATACTCTCACTTATCGTATACTCTTGTCAATCATTGCAGCATTTTATCAATGTTGTTTTGTTATAGTGTTTACAAGTAATTAAATCGAATAAGAAAAACTGTTAACCAGCTACTAAAGCTGCATGCAATGTGCCCCGCTCATTAGGGGTGCAAAATGGAGAGAATAATGATTCCTTATGACAGAGCCTTTATTGGCCGCGACCTGGATGATTTCAGGCAGAAATTCGGTTACACCGTTGATGACATGTGTTTTGTATGCGGTACGACCAGAAATCGTTATTTCACGATGGCCACCAAAGAGAAGGATTTGCCAATCCGCGATGCTTCCATCGCTCTCATGTGCCGTTTGATTGATGCAAATGAAAAACTGATGTTCATCCCCAAATTCAAGTCACCACAAGAGCTACTTGCCCGACTGAGAAATGAAGGCCACACAATCACCCTTCGCGACTTCTCGGTATTAATGGGCAACAACTCAACCTCGGCCAATCGCTGGACCACTGGCCGCAAGCGCGCATCTCCTAGCGTTTACCGCCTGGCACATACAGTATACTCGCTGATTGATGAAGTTGGCGTTGCCAAGGCGATGCAAACAGTCCGAGACCTGGTATTGGTTGAATCTTTAAATCGCGGCGCACGCGACATCTTTAAGGACGGTCGCTGGGTGAATCCTGTGATCGAGGCTAAGCGCGTCAAGTCCAAGGCTCAAAAAGCTGTAGCGCAAAAAGACCAAACAGAACCAGTGGACTAACTCACTAATCTCCAATAAACCGCCTACGTGGCGGTTTTATTTTGCTTGGAGGAGGGTAAACTGGGTGATGATGCTGTCCCTTATCGGGAATTGATTACCCAGCAGACGCACTGGAAGTGTCGGGAGCCCAGAGCTACAAGCGTTAGGTGACCCCATAGCGCGGGGCATTCAGGCCGCAACGGGTGCTTATGTGGTATAATATAAGCATCCTTCAATGTTCAAGGCCGCGCTCATGACCACTCCTGCCACTCCCACCAAATCCGCTTACCTCATCAGGGCAATCGAGCTACTGCAGCATGAATTCGGTCGGTGGGGTGATTCTGAGATTGACGTGGAGGTTGAGTTCAACGATGAACCCTATGCGTCCGCTTTAAAGCACGCCCTGGAAGGAAAGCTCTATGAGAAGGTAGAGACCGCACTATATGAAATTCATAGTGAAGCCATGGCCGATGAGCGTCACGCTATTCTCGAAATCTGCACCAAGCAAGTGATGACAAAGCTAGATATCGAGTTTGGGGACGATGAAAACTACGATTCTGATGTTGTTGAATCCCAGCTTGATGATGCCATCAATAATTACGAGGTAGGAGATGAGCCCAGCGTCAATCTCGACATTTCGGGTCACACACATGTAGTCCTGAATTTCACTTCTAATAAGGATGACTACAACTCCTGGGCCTCAAAAATGCTGATGCTGTGCAGCACTGCCAATTTGCCCCATTTCCCGATACTCGAGTATGCCGCTTTTGATGGCAATATAAATACGTACAAACTCACCACTGCATTGCTGGAAAACCTGCAGCCCAAAGATTTCTTGGCCAATGCTGCTCTATTTGCCGCACCCTCCATTGAATTTGATGTGGACGATGAAGATGCAGAGGCACCGGTCATTTCGTACAAAGATCACATCAAAGAACAAACCATCTCTGCAATGAGGTTCATAGAGTTACTGGACTACGAACCGGGTTACGATTTTGGATTGGCATTCAGTCTGAGCTGGCAAGACCTGGAAGCAATCAACCAGGCCGCCATAGATGAAAAACCATTCCACCTGAAAGCCAAGCAGCTTGGTTTGTTTGCGATCGATTTTATTAACGGGGCAGGCGACTACTTTGTGGCCAACTCTGAAATGACAATTCCTATGGATTTACTAAAGAACCCTGATATAGATGTTTCTGATGACAGGGCTTATCGATATGGGATCCAGAAAATCCATGGTGATTTCCCATCTAGCTATGTCAGTGTTGCCGAGGGAAATCCAATGCCTGCTGCTGATCATTTGTACAGCGAGGCCATGTATCAGTATCAACTGGTCTACCACAGCATTAATGGTAACTATGGTGCCCTTGCTGACGTTTGGGAGGCAAGGGGGGTCGAGAAAAGCCTGTTGCCAGGCATGGTCCAGGGGGAATCCCTCGGTGCAGTCAGCCTGATGCACTATGCTGCATTGATACCGGATGCGTCTGACTCTATCGATATGTGCCGCTTCTTGGCAGAGCAGGGCGTCCAACAGAACGACATTCTCCCTACAGCAGATTGCTACCCAATCGACCTAGCGCTGGCAGTGCATGCCCAAGCAAGGGCCGTAAATGAACTCATGGATGAAGACCCATCGGCAGCAGAGCGCGTATTGAGTGATTTCTACGAGATTGGGGCCACCAGGATGCGTGAGGGCGAAATCATGGACATTATCCCCGAGGCGCTAGCCGCGTCGATCGTTGCGCAGCATGCAGCCAGACAGAACATAGAACATCAGCCAAAACAGAGGACCAAATTGAGAATGTGATATTAATTGCGTATGTGGTATTGACTTCGCAATGTGGGCTGGATATAATGCTATCAAATATTGCCAATAGGGGAGTGCCCAAATGAATGCGATAGCTGAACCAATGATGTTCAAAAGCCAGATGCAGATTGATTTCCTGAGTCTTATTCAGGCCTCCCCCGAGGCAGCAGCTCCAGCCGAGCTTCATCATACAAGTGATAGTCGCTTATATGATACCGTATTAACAAGTAGCCTCACCGACATGCATCAACGCATGGCGCAAACCACCAGTGTCGACAGCCTTGATTTCAGCAATGTGGAAAACTCTGCAGCGCTGATCTGCTCAGTCATCTCACAGGCAATCAGCGATTCAATGCCGGCAACATTCTTCCGCCCAAATTCCAAAACCGGGCTGTTCCAGAGCGAAGTCCCCGATGCTTATGATGGGTTCATGTTCTTGAGCACCGATCGCCTGGTGCTATATGCGAACGTCCTGGGCTTAGATGCGGATATCCATGTTCGCCGTTCGTGGGCCAAGATGTATGCACGCTGGAAAGCGGAAAAAGGCGAGGCAATCTTCGCCAATCTTATTGATCACCTGGTGAAACTGCTGTGCACCAATGCACCCGATTCTGCGGTGTATCTGGATGCCAAGGCATTCCAGCGCGGCCCCCAATTCAATTACTGGTGCAATGTTGGCGCTGCTAACCCTGAAGAGGTGAGGGCGGACATTGAACAGCGCGTCATCGAGCGTTCGATGATTGCCGGCTACAAGGTGGCTTAAGCTAGGCTCACCAAATTCTCACATCAAGAGACACCAAATAATCACATGATGACCAGGCAGATAAATTCAGCCCTGGTCATCCCGCTATTAAAGGATAGGATCTAAACCAATTATTCACATCTTGCCACCGCTTGCGGAGCACCATAAAACCAACTGGTCACATAGTGTTTGTAGCTGAATCCATTGCAACTCACCAAAAACTCACATTTTGGGTAGATTGGCTGAGGGAAATCGCACCAATAAATCACATTTTGATGGTTTTCAAGGCGCGTTTTCGTACCAAGGATTCACATAATGCCTATTCCATCAGAACTCCAGAGACGCACCAAACAATCACATAATGGTGCCCAGGGAGCGGTTTAAGCGCACCAACCGATCACATAATGGGCGTAATTTCTGCCCATTTTCAGCACCAAAGGGTCTCATAATGGCCGAATTCTGGTGGTTGGATGCCCATCTACGCCTATACCAAACGCTCACATAATAGCCACCTCGATATATTATATTCAGGTGGTTATAGTCATTTCCTCACGTAAATTGTTTGATAGTTCACATCCATTTCCCCACCAAAAGATCACATAATGATCCTGGTGGTTCTGATGGGCCTGGCATACGACTGCCTGCAGCTCACCAAATCATCACATCATAGCCATGATCGATTGATCTCCATCCTCATGGTGGCTTTCCCCCAAATCTTCACATAATGGTTACCCGGCATCAGACCTCCGTTGCTAAGTCATTGGCAAGTAAGGGAAGTAATTTGGATGTACCCTTGCTCAGGTAGAGCGAGGCTGGTATGGTTACTAGGCTGCATGCGGGTTTGCGCACCAACCGATCACATAATGGATCCACGTTTAACCCGGCAGAGCTGGTGATGATGGGAATATTTGGTAAACCAAATGATCACATAGTGCCCACCAAATGATCACATAATTGTTGTTAAGTTATTGATACTATGTAGTATGTCTGCAAATCAGCGATATTGATGTGTTTGACCAAATCTTCACACACTGCCACCAACCGATCACATAATGGGGCAGCCAAAAAATCACATTTTGGTATGCTTTGACACCAAGAACTCACATAGTGGCACCAAAAAATCACATTTTGGTGAGAAATAATCACTTAGAATCAGTGGGTTACACGCTCATAATAGCTTGCTGATTTTTTTAAATAGCTAGCCCCTGCTGTAAGTTCCCCAAAATCTCAAACCAAGAGGTTCGTTATTATGTGAGTATTTGGCATTGACTCCCATAATCAATCGGCCTAATGTCCGGTCTATGGCCGAGCAATCACAACAACTTGCGCTCCAAATATTTGATGAATTGAAGCTAACTGGTAGAAGTATTACCGAAAGCCCCGTCGATATTTCGTTTGCAAAGAACAACCTACTGATAGACCTATCAGAGCTTGGGTTAATTGCCAGACGCTCTCTCAATGCTGCCCTCTACATCGCCAGCACTATGCATCCCGATGAGAAGGGCACCTACCTTGTAGAACTGGATTACTTCAAGTGGCTCATCAACTTCGATAAATCCAACAATCTCAGCCACCTCAAGAAATCACTTCGAGATGCCCAAAAGTCTGCAATGCAGGTTCAGGTCATCGGGGAGACGTCCGATAAAGACAGCTGGGCTTCAGTCCCATTGCTGGGTGCAGCGGGTATTGCCAATGGCAAGGTGGCTTTCAAGGTCCCAGATGATGTGATCAAGCATGTGAAGAACCCAGAGTCCTACACTATGCTGAGCCTGCGGATTTCCTCAGCCCTGACAAGCCAGTACGCCTTGACCCTCTATGAGAAGCTGAATTCCATGCTATTCCGAGGTGGTACCGAGTGGATGACGGTTGAGAACGCGCGCGAGTACGCAGGCGCCTCTGGGGTCAAGACGCTGGAAAAGTATGGTGATTTCAAGCGGTATGTTTTGACACCAAGCATTGAGCAAATCAATGAACTGACTGATATTTCAGTGACATTGGAGACAAAGTGCACTGAAGGTACCAGGCGAATCACCCATATTAAATTCAAGGTCACCAGGAATGAGAATGGAGCTCTGAACCTGTATCGTGGCGTGCGCTTCGATCTCAAAGAAGTCTATGACATCCTGGTCACGGAGTTTGGTCTAAACCAAGACAATCTCAACGACATCATGGCCAACCGTAAGACCTACACGGATGCCAGGATACTGGATGCAGTCCACTTCACACGCGACCGCATGCAGAAAACCACGGTTAAATACCCAGCGCTCTATCTGTTGGAAGCGATCAAGAAAGGCCACAAACTCAGTGAAGCTGAGCTTAAATCCAAGCCCAAAGCAAGAACCAAGGACTTTGATCAGCCCAAAGCAGCTCCCAGGAAGAATCCGACTGCGGCCGACAAGGCTGCTGCAGAGTATCTGGAAGGGCTTGATGCCCAAGCTTTGGCAGATTTGCTTTCCCTGGTCGCCCAGGAGCACAGCGGCAATTCCATGATGACCAAAGACATCAAATCTAAAGGGCTATCCAGCAAGCGCGTTGAAGTTGCTGTACGCCAATACATCATCTCTCACGGTCTGGTTTGATCTTGTCATTGTGTGAGGATTTGGTGTCATACCAAATTCTCACATCATTCCCCTTTTCTATCATGTGATGATTTGGTTTTACCCGGGCAAATGCCCATCTAAACACTGCTCAAAATCGGTATGTCGCTTATGTGGTATAATATAAGCAATTAATACTAGATAGCGGTCTTTCATCATGATGACTACCACGCCTGTTCCCAGCATTGAAGATCTTCTGACTGGCTTAAATCCCGAGCAATACAAAGCGGTTGTCACGCCTGGCTCCATGTTGGTGTTGGCTGGCGCTGGATCGGGTAAGACTAAGGTTCTCTCCAGTCGCATTGCCTATAACATCAAGAAAGGCGTGGACCAAAACGACATCCTGGCTGTGACGTTCACAAACAAAGCGGCCAAGGAAATGAAGGGGCGTATTGCCACGATGCTGGGTGAGCCTCCCAAGGATCTGTGGGTAGGGACCTTCCATAGCATCTGTAACCAGATGCTCAGGCAATTTGGCATGAAGATCGGCATCAATCCCGATTTCCACATTCTGGATGCTACTGATCAGCAGTCTCTGGTGAAACGCATCCTCAAGGATATGAACGTCACTAATGACGATCTTAAAATCCGCCAGGAGACGCTGGGTGGGATTGTGGCGCAGATCTCGAAAATCAAAGAACACGGTGGACGTTTAACCAATCGCAAAGGCGATCTGGTTGAAGAGGTCTATGTGAAGTACGTGGCTGCGTGCAAGAAGGAAGGCGCCATGGACTTTGAAGATCTGCTCATGAAGACGAATGAGGCGTTGTCTGCGAATACAGCCGGCATGGCTGATTACTACCGCGCCCGATTCAGTCATATCCTGGTGGATGAGTTCCAGGACACGAACCCAGCGCAATACAAATGGCTTTCTCTCATTAAGGGGGAGAGTGCTGAGCTATTCGCCGTGGGTGATGATGATCAATCCATCTACGCGTTCCGCGGGGCTGATCCACAGTCCATGAACAAGTACCTGAAGAATATTGCCTCGGGCAATATCATCAGGCTGGAACAGAACTACAGATCTACCGGGAATATCTTGGAGGCTGCCAACGGGGTCATATCGAATAATGACAACCGGATTGGTAAGACTTTGCGTACCGACCAAGGGCAAGGTGAACAAGTTAGCCTGGTTGAATTCCACAATGATCAACAGGAAGCCAAGTTTATCGCCAGGTCAATCAAGGATCTGCTGAATAGTGGGGTCAAGCATAGTGAAATTGCGGTGCTATATCGCTCGAATCACCAGTCGGCATCTTTGGAAAAGAAAATGCTCGAAATGGCGGTTCCCTATGTCATTCATGGAGGCACAAGGTTCTTTGAAAGGCAGGAAGTCAAGGATGTGCTGGCTTACATTCGCATGGCCTTCAAGCCTGAAGACAACTCCGCGTTCTATCGTGTGATCAACCATCCACCGCGTGGCCTAGGCGCCAAGTCCCTTCAGCCAATCTATGAGTATGCCAAGTTATCTGAGCAGAGCTATATGGATGTGGCCATGGACCAGGCGCATGAAGGCAATGAAAAGATCGCGCAGTTTACTGACTTGATCATGGAATTTAATATGGCCATGGGCAAGATGAGCCTGCCTGATTTTTTTGAATACGTCATTGAGATGTCTGGGCTGCTGAAATTCTATGAGAATGAAGAGGACAGCGAAAACCGACTGAATAACATGATGGAGCTGGTCAGCCTGGCATCTCGCTTTGAGGATGAGCTCAATATTATTCCTGAGAGTGCCCGGGAAATCATGGGCAGTTTCCTGTCCACCTTTACGCTGGAAGATGCTCCGGCAGAGGAAAGACAGCAAAACCGCAAGAAGGCCGTTACCCTGATGACAATCCATGCATCCAAGGGCCTGGAATTCGAGCATGTGTTCCTGAATGGTGTAGAGGATGGCAGCCTGCCTCACAAGAACGCCCTGGGTGAAGACGGTGGGCTGCAAGAAGAGCGCCGCCTGATGTATGTAGCAATCACGCGCGCCAAAAAGAGCCTGGTGGCCAGCTTCTCGAACAACCGCTATATCTTTGGAAAAAACGAGGAAAGGGATCCATCAAGGTTTATCGAGGAAATCCCTGAATCGGCCTGCAGGATGAGGAAGTTTGATTTGCCAGATCATGCCAAGAAGGTGCAGCAGGGCGGAGGCTTGGCAGCATTCAGGAAATCAGGCCCAAGGATGTAACATATCCAAAAAAATGCTTATGTGATATACTATAAGCGTTTAGTAGGTATTCACTTGATTGTTCCATCAATTAATTTGGAGGTATGGAAATGGCTAATGGCGCTAAAAACGCAGCTCCTTTTTTGAGCTCTTCTGCTGGCATCAAAGCGGGTGACGCTAATGTTGGTTTGACCCTATGGAAGAACCTGGACAAGTCCAAGGAAAATATGCCTGATGTGACAGGTTATATCAACAAGGATGGCCAAAAGACCTATGTGGTGGGCTGGCTGATCGCCGGTGGCACCAAGGAAGGCAAGGAATACTTGCCATTCATCTCCCTGCGTGCTGATGTACCTGATGGCAGTGGCAATTACTCCCGTTTGCTGGAAGGCACAGGCCAGGGCATGAACACCTACAAGGGCGAGCCTGTCACTGAAACCCATCGTTCCCGTTTGCTGGCCAACCTCAAGAATGTCCAGACTGGTGAAACCTTTGTGGCATCTGGCTATGCCACCGAAGGCCTGGTTAATGATGAAGAGCTGGCTAAAGCGCTGGGCTTCACTACCAAGATCGTGGGTGGCACGCCCAAACAAGAGCAGCCAGTTGATGATGGTGGCGTGGCGGATCAGCAAGAGCACCAGGAATCCCGTCGCCAGAATCCGCGCCCATAACTCAGCGGTAGGCAATTAAAAAAAGAGAGGTTTTCCTCTCTTTTTTTGTTTGTGCGCATAAAAATTTATTCTGCCCTGAATCCCGTTGTGCCATATTGCGAACATGGTATAATATAAACAATATAAAACAACTAAGGTCACCCTTGCAGATGATCGGAAATCATATGGGAAATGGTCAACAATCAAGAAGTGTGCTGGATTACAGAAGGGCGTTCAATTTTGCCCTGACTGTAGGCCTGCCTGCGAATGTTCCATTCCAAAGCATGGACCTTAACTGGCAGATTGCACCGAATGATCAGGCTATTACAGCAGGCATTGAGATCCGTGGTGCCTCGGTAGTGGCTGTGCTGTCCATGAATTATCGTGGCCGCACTGTCCAGATGGTTAGGTTGAGTTTCGATGGCAAGGTGACCAAGTCAGAGGGCTTGCTGTTCAAGGATAATATGGAAAAAGCGTGCAATTGCTTTAGGGCTCACCTGGATACTATGCTTTATGGCCCGGTGGGTACGCCTGTTGGGAAGGTGGTCATGCAATGAGGGTAAGTGATTTTGGATTCCAGTCCACAGGCTTCCCTGACGGCATGGAGCTTGAAATCAGCGCTGGTCTATACCAGATCGCCAATAGCTTTGGTTTGAATCCAGCTATCCTGGGGTCGGGCATCCTGCTCTCTATGGGTGATGCTCCCTCGGTTGAGCTGGACCAGATCTCCAATCGCGTCAAAATCGTGGTTGATCCAAATGTCAGCCGCTCTGGCCTGGCGTACCAATGGGCGCTTGCGCTCCACAAGTTCAATTTCATCGAGTCCTATGAGGACACGATCAATCACCTGGTCTACACCTTCATTTCCCCTGAAGAATTCAATAAGCGCATGGTCACGCGCTGGAAGAACGCTGAAATGGGGATCCAGCACGCGATGGAATCTATATTCGACAATGCATCTGATCCAGAGCTGGCAGCCCTGGCCATGCGCCAATTCAATGGGTACCTGGATGGCGTGGTGGTGAACAGCACTGATGGTGCAGCTGAAATGCTCAAGCGCCTGCGCAAGGATGGTGAAGCCCTTGAGTGCGAGGTCGACAACGATACCTGCGCATTGCTGGCACTGTTGCTGGGCATGCGCGCAGAGTGCATTCGGGATATCCAGGGGTCTGCCAAATCGGTGGACAGGCTCCATGATGGTTCCATGCGAACCAAGCTTTCTTACTTCGCCAGAATGGACCTACTGGCTGAGTTGGACCAATACAGCCATGTAACTGAGATTGCGCCTGCAATCGCTATAGCCAGTTACGTCTCAAAAGAAATGAAGGTCGAGTTCAACATCTACGACAGGAAGCTTCTTCCAGTCGCGAATGAGCTCGAGGAAATTTCGGGCAGGATCCCAGCGTTTGCTGCGGAGATTGCTAAAAGACAGGAAAGCCTTTTCGATGCTGATATCAAAGCATCCCTTCCGGCACCTGGTATTAAGTTGCGATAGGGAGTTAATTCATGATCGACATTGATGCAGTTTTGAACGACATCGACAAGGCAGAGGCTGATTACCTTGGCATTGAAGATATGGGCGAGGTATTCGCCCTGGATGGCCTGGAGAGTGATTTTATTCCTCAGGCACCAGTAACCAGGAATGTGAAACGCAAGGTTGTAAGTACACATTCAAGCCGCGGTCGCGTGGATGACGCCAGCGATTACCAGGTTTATGATTTTGGGGACCGTTAAGATGACAACTGCCGTGAATGAACAAGCTCAAAATGCTGTGACGCCTCTGCGTATGGCATTTAATGCCGTGCTGGCCAAGATTCTGGGTGACCAGATGCCCTGGCAAGTGGATCATGCTGTCTTGATGCCTATGGGCCTCAGTGGCAAGCAAATTGCCAACATCAACTACATGCTGCTGGCCAATGAAAACCAGGATAGCCGCTGGGCCTCTGCGGTCGACCTGCAGAACCTGGGCCTGGCACCCCGCGAAGGCGAAAAGCCAACCCACATTGTGCACTGGTGGAAAGCCCGCACAGCAGGCGAGGGTGATGATGTTTCCCAGCTGATCAATACTGCAGCAGCCGTGCCGGTATTCAATTTGGCGCAAGTGGATCACAACTTGCCTACGCTCAGCACTCAGGATGCCCTGTTCTCTGGCATCGAGCTGCAGAACCTGGCCAAGAATGCTGGCGTGCACCTGGTATTCGATGAAAACGACAATGAGCTGTATCTGGAAGACACAGTCAATGTGGAATTCGATAACCCGACCCCAGATAATGTCGGCCTGGTCATTGCCGGCCTGGTTGCCTGGGCGCGTGATGAGCATAAGCTGAACATTCCGGCCAATGATACGATTGGCAGCAAGTTCCTGGATGCCGTTGCCATCAGCATGCTGGCAAGTGAATATGGCGTCCCAGTGCCTGCGGTCGTTCGTGAAGAGCTGGCAGCGCGCAAGGGTGAGCTTGTTGCTCACCTGGAGGCAAACCCAGCAGTGGTGCTTTCTGTGTCCAGGCAGGCCTGGGAAGTGCGTCAATTCATCAACCAGTATGCACCTGCCAGTGTTGATGAGCATAAGGATGGCAATACAGCGTATACTGATGCCAGCAATCGTGGGCTACCTAGCTCTCCAAAAACCTTGTACTAAGGGGTAGTACATGTCTCAAGCCCAAGCGGTCGCGCAACGCCAACAATATCTTCTCTCGGATGAAAATCTGAGCTTCCAGGAAGAACTGGATGACATGAAGACTTACCTGGTTGGCGAGGAATTCATTTCAGGTTATGGCGTGCCTCGCTTTGGGATGTTGAGCATCTTCGGGCGCTCGGTGCCCATGTATGCCTATGACCATCCTGATATCAAGAGAAACTTTGGTACGACGGCTTTTACGGATGGCGCCAATATCTTCTATTGCACCGATTTCCTGGACCAAATCCTCCAGGATGATAATGGCCGCAAGGGCACATTGTTCCTAGCATTGCATGAAATCTCCCATAACGCATTCAGGCACTTTTTCCGTTGCCTCGAATACCCGGCGGATATCGCAAACATTGCGCAAGACTATTCGATCAATACACGACTCAGGCGCGATTTTGTGGAAAGCCAGAGTCCTGAAAAGAATGTTCTGGCACCTTTGCCTGCCGCATTGGCGTGCGGCATAGGTTTTAAGGAAGGCGATATCGAAAAATATGCTCATCGCAGTGAAGAGGATATCTGCCAGGAACTCATGAAGAATGAGGATGACATGATCAAGGCGCTCCAGGATGCCATGGGCAAGGGGCAGCAAGGTCAGAAAGGCCAACCTGGCAGTGGTAAGCCATCTCAAGGCAAGTCTCAGGGTGGATCTGGCAGCCCGGGTGATGACGGTGAAGATGGGGACGGTGGTGAGCCTCAGGACGGAGATGGTGGCGATCCTCAGGATGGAAAAGGCCAATCGGCCGGCATGGGTACGGAACATCTTGTTTCCCCTGAGCAGCTGGCACGCGTTCTCCGTGGTGCTGGGCTAGGCCATGTTGTCGACAAGCTCAAGATGCCTGTGAACGCTGATGGTGAGCTGGACAATGACAAGGTCAAGGCGCAGGAGCAGCAGCAAATGAGCTCCCTGCAAAATGCTGTCACTGAAATGGCCGCCCATAAGCAAAGGCTTGGTGACCGCACCCCTGGTGCACATTCCCAGTCTTATGCTGAGCAAATTATTGGCAAGATCAACAAGCCCAAGATTAGCTGGAAGACATCAGTCAAGACAGCCATTCTGGGTAACGGTGTGCGCACGACTCACTCGATGGACGTTCCTGGTGATGCGTACTTCATCGATCCTGCTTACATGAACATGACCAATCCGCTCTATTTGGGCGCCAGGGTGCCCTCTAGGCCAAATAGCTTTGTTTTGGCGCTGCTGGACACTTCTGGATCCATGCATCCTGATTGGTGTCTGGAGTCAGCTTCCGAGATATTTGGCTTACTGCAAGCGAACCGCAATAGTGCTCCTGATGTAGTGTTTATGCATATTGATACGGTCATTCGTGGGAATGCGATTGTGATCACGCCACAGAATGTTGAAAAGATGATCAAGGATGCATTTGCTATCCGTGGCGGTGGTGGTACCAGCCTGACCATGGGCATCAATATGGCGCTCAATTCGCCTGAAGTTTTGAGCCGCGTGAAAAAAGGCATGAAGATGAGCTCATTGCTCTATTTCACTGACCTGGGTGACGCGCCTCCACTGCGTGAGAATCTGCCAGAAAAGCTGCCAAAGAACTTCCTGTATCTGGCTAGCCCTGGTACATACAATGATCACTTTGCGAATGCTGTTTCAGACTACGCAACAGTGGTGTCCATGGGAGAGCGGCAGGATATTGATCTCACTATGGATAAGGTGAAGGTTACGCCTATTCGGAAAGCTGGACAGTAAAGATAGATTGAAAGAAAAAGCCCGGGAAACCGGGCTTTTTTGTGGGTGTCGCCATTAAACTTGCTGGATTACCTAATCTCGTATATGGTACTATATAAGCGATGTAAACTAATATTTCTGCACGTTGATATTCTATACCAGGTGCTGCCAAAGGTGAGCCGATGAAAATGCTAAAAACCATGTGGAAAAACATTTGTAGTGTTGGAGCTGCATTCCGGGGGAAATCTATTTGGATTCTCGCCCTGCTGGGGGCAACTGCTTACCCTATAGCCGCGTTTGCGATTGATCTCAATGCTGCAGGCATTACACCTCCGCCTGACAGTGATGTCTCGCTCCAGGCGATCGGCAAGATTACAGGCCTGGCTGGTGGTGAGGCGGTAACAAGTGTGCTTTCCGACATCATGACGGTGTGGAACGGCTGCATGATGTTCATTGGCACCGTGATCGTGGGTTACATCATCATCGCGGGTGTGCTGAAGTCTGCTCACGAAGGTGAAGTGCTCGGCCGTCAATGGTCCACGATGTGGATCCCAGCGCGTGCCACGATTGGCCTGGGCATGACCGGCCCGATCGTCGCGGGTTATTCTGCCGTCCAGTTGCTGGTGGTTTGGGTTGCCATCCAGGGCGTAGGCATGGCCGATATGATGTTATCTGCAGCTGCAGAACGTCTCGCCAAGAATGGTGGGTTTATCTCCTCACCTGAGCCCAGCCGTGACACCTATGAGCTCATGAAGAATCTGTATGTCAGCACTGCATGTGCGGTGGCATACAACCGTGAGATCCAGAATTCTCGCAATAGCGGCAATATTGAAGGTTACCCCACAGGTGCTGAAGTATCGCTTGAAGCCTATGGTGATGAGCCAGCGAAGCTGACATCCCCATTCAAGAAATATGGCCTGCGTATGGGCTACTCTGGTGACAACATCATCAGCAACGAGGTTTGCGGCAAATTCGAATGGGGTGTGGGTGACGTTATCGCTACCCAGTATGAAGCCTCTGGCTCCACCGGCACCGGCTTTGCAAATCTTGTTGACCGTGTCGACATGATGTTTGACTCCAGTGTCTCGCGCAATATCGTGCTTGCCCAGCGTGATGGCTTGATTGAAGCCTACAACAAGATTTTGCCATTGGTTCAGCGCCGCTATGGCCAGCAAGGCATTGATCTGGGCGCGCCACCATCTGCAGCTGAAATGAAGCCTGCGATGGACGCGTACATGAAGAAGCTGACAGAGAACGTTGCAACGATCAAATCCCACATGGATGCCCAGGGCCTGGGTAACTTTGCTGCCAACGTGACCAAGGATGGCTGGGCAATGGCCGGCGCCTACTATGCGCGTATCGGCCATATGAATGCTGCTGCCAATGACATCATTCGCTCAGCACCAAACAACGTTGAATCTGATATCCCAGAACCAAGGATTGGTAACAATTACTTGGAAAATGTTGCCATGACCATCAGCAGTGCTGAAGAGGATGTGGCCAAGCTGGCCGACTCCCTGGTTTCTGGTGCAGACAAAGAGCGCGAGTTTATGTTAGGTACCGGTTTGTCCGGTGCGGTGATGCACCCATTCTTGAATATGCAGAACGGCATTATCAGCTACCTCAACAGCACTGGTGACCCAATGTCACGCTCTCAGGCTATTGGTCATTTGATGATCGATGCAGCATACCTCGCAACTGGTGCCCAGACTGTGGCCAGCCTTACTCCTGCTGGCAGGGGTGGGAAGATTGCTAGTAAGTTGAGCGAACTGAAGAGTGGTGGCAAAAATGGCAACGCCAAGATGGCCGGCATGATGTCCGGCGTCATGGGTTTCATAAACTCTGCAATATCAGTCCTATTCCTTGCGGGAGCGATGCTGGCGTACATTTTCCCGATGGTGCCATTTATCCTGATGTTGTTCGCCGTCATGAGCTGGCTGACAAGCTTCTTTATTGCTGTGATTGCATCACCCCTGTGGGCGATCTCACATGCAACGCCTGATGGCCATGAAGCGTTTGGTTCTGGCTCCAATGGTTATGTGTTGTTGATGTCGGTGACACTGAGGCCTAGCCTGACTATTTTGGCAATGTTCGGTAGCTATGCGATCATGTTTGCAATGGACACCATATTGGCCAAAGGGTACATGGTGGCCTTCGCTGGTGCCCAAGTAACCTCAGCTACAGGCATCATTGGTTTGGTTGTTGGTTGTCTTTTGTATGCCGCTATCAGCCTGATGATGGTTTACGGATGCTATCGTTTGGTTCAAACTGTGCCTGACGCGATCCTTCAATGGGTTGGTGGTCGCGACGATGACTCTATCGGTGTTGAGCAACACAATGACAAGGTTGTGGCTGCAGCGATGGTGATGAGAGGTCAAGCGCATCAAATGAGTCAAGGTGCTTCGGCTGCAGCTGGTCTTGGCAAGGTTAAGCAAGATGATAAAAATAGCAAAAAGAACAATGCGGCCCTGAGTCCAGGGGCTACGAAACCAGATAACAAATTCTAACTGAAGGGAACTGCAGGATGTTCGGTCGAAAAATAGATACTGGTATCGGTGGGTTGTTTGCCTACAACCCCCACCTGGAAAAGCCTGTTGCCCAAAAAACAATAGAAACTCGGGAAGGCAATTCTATCGACTACTGGCACGACTATGCCCTGCAGCTGCAGGATCAAGTTAAAGGCTTGGTAGCGAATCGGGATGAGGCTGTTCAGGTAGCCATTGAGCGTAAATCTAATGATGCTGGCCTTCGAGCAGTTGTACGTTTGCTGCTGGGGGAATTGCGTAAGACTCAGCCAAATCACCCACTTTTGGACAAAAAAAATCGGGACAAGGTATTTAACGAATTTGCGCAGGCGGAATTGGAAAAAATCCTAGCAAGTCGTAATGAGCAGGGTCGGTCCTGGGATCCCCTCAGGCCAGGTGAAAGGCAATCAGAGTAATCAATCCTTAATCAAATCGAAAGCCCTTGCCAGTTGTGACTGCAGGGGCTTTTGTTTATTTGGCATCATGCTTTTATTGGTAGCAATATTGGCTTCAATTGTAGCCAATAAGAAAACATTCTATATCTTCCAGCCTGCACTGGATTTTTGCTGAGGCCTATCTGGCAGTATTAAAGGTGCATTCACTCGCTTAAATACCGGCTCCCATTGCGGTTTTGCACTACTGGCGGGTTGCTCATTCTATAAATGTACGAAATAACGTACATATACATCAATGTATAGTAATCTATATGATTGACAAAACGATCTTTTTTGGCTACAATATACTAACTAAAGGTAGACGGAGATTGTCTGGATGCTTACTCATGATTTTATTACGCAGCTGACGACAATACTGAAGGCCAGGCGGCTCAAGGCTGGACTGACACAGGAAGATCTTGCCAGGGAAGTGGGTGTCCGACGTGCGACTGTGGTGGACATCGAGAATGGCAAGAATGTCACCTTACACAATATCGCGCTGATTGCTGACTTTTTGGAAATTCAATTATTGAATACTGAGAAGATGAATGAGTTGCTAACAGTCGCGCCTCCTGATCCTCAAGGCCCAAAAATTAACGCACGTCTTTATCCTCAGTTACTCAGCCTGCTTTGGGATCGTAAGCATGAGGTTAATGCTAAAAAGCCTGTCATGATCACTGCTCAAGAGGCCTATGCACTGTATGAGAAGCAATTTCGCTTCATTGATATCGATGCGATGGTACCCAAGGAATTGAACCTGTTTCAAAGGTTAAAGAAGACAGTGGGAAATGGAGTATATCTTGCAGCCTGAATATCATCGTGAGCACCACAAGAGAATTGCCAGGATACTGTCCAGCATGGATGCGGATTATTTTCTGCGAAATGAAGTATTTTTTGGTGGCGGTACTGCAATCTCATTATTGTTAAACGAATATCGCACCTCTGTAGATATCGATTTCATGGTGGCCAGCCAAGATGGATATAGGGCGATTCGTGAATCAGTGTTTGATCGTGGTTTGGGTGATTTCTTCATTGGCGGAGTTGTTCCACCATTGGCCCGGGATGTCCGGGCAGACATTGATGGTGTGAGGACTGCCATTCTGGTTGATGGTGTCAAAATCAAGTTTGAAGTGATACGAGAGTCCAGGATTGAGCTGGTCGGTGGGATTAATGAGTTTGTTGTGCCCAGCTTATCCCGCGTTTCACTCTTTGCAGAAAAGCTGCTTGCAAATGCCGATCGTGGCAACGCTGCAGATTCTCAAAAGAAAGATATCCTGGATTTACTGTGCATGCAGATGGAATGGGGTCCAATACCAGATGCGTCTATTAGGCTGGCTTCAAATGCTTATGGCTATCGCGTGATCAAAAGTGCGTATGAAGATGCCATGAATGTAATTCAGAGTAATAACCTGCCCAATATACTGATCAGCCTGGATATTCTTCCTAAGCAGAGAGTGCGAATGATCTCTGCAATTGAAAGTGGTCACTACTCCATTCTTCCGGAATTGCAAAGAGCGTTTACGCCGTAGCATGGAAAGCTCAATGCATGTCGCGGTGAAAGCTGCCCCTTGGGTCATTCGATATGTAGTTTAGAAAAGCCGGCTATCCGGATTAGACTGTGTTTGAAGGCTCACAGCTGTCCGGACTCCAGTAGCTCGATTAGTGTGTTTATGTCAGCCCCGTATTTCTTTGGTGGCCCTGGCGACTCGTGTAGGTGCACGGCCTTCGGCTTGCCCTTCCTTGGCGTCAAAATCTCGCACTTCGGGCACCACATTTTGGCGAGTGGCGCCTGGATGGCGAGGAACAGATTCGCCATGTTCTCGTCGTCGGTGACGTAAAAGCTCCCATGAACGTGACGAAAACCGTGATCGGCAAGCACAGCACCGATTTCGGTGTAAGCCTGAGTCACACCCTGAGGTGATGGTTTTCGGTATCAGCCACACCAGATCAAAAGCCACTTCGTACATCAGTGCGCATCCGGGTCATCAGACAGATGGGTCCAGCGGTACTCCGCCTTCTCGCCCGTTTCAACCATCGTGACCTCGATCATCCAGTCCCCATCATCCAACTGGCGAAGGGCTTGACCAACCTCGTACTTCGGGCCGAACGGGCCGAAGCTCTTGATCTTGCCGACCGGTACGGACGGCGGTGCGATGACTCCATGCATATTAGAGTTGCTAGCCGTAATTCAATGAAACCATGAATGCAATGCAGCGCCGGCCAAATAATTTCCTTAACTTTTATAGTGTGGCGACCTATAATATCTCTTATCTAATATAGGATTCGCGATATGAGTGACTTAGACAACCAGGTTCAGCAACATCAGGCACCAAAAAAGCTATCATGGATCCGCCGTAAAATTATTGAAGGTGCGGATATCCAGCTCAATCCAGAGCGCCAGGAGCTGAAAGGCATGGTCAAGGATTCCTTCAGTATTAGTCCCCTGTATTTGCCCAAGGTGAAGTTCTGGAACTCTCCGGATACCAAAACAGTTTGGCGCGCCTTCTGTCGCCTGATCTTGAAGTACAGCCAAGACCATGAACCACGCAATGAGAGCTTTAACAAGATTTGCCAGGAGCGTGGCGTCACGGAAGAAGCCATTGTGTCCATAGAGCGCAGCCTTAAGTGGACTTCGCGCATTGCACTGGGCACAGCGCTTGGATCTGTGATTCTGGCCGCCTGGTACGGCAGCTTGACTGCCTGGCTGGTTGGGATCGGCTCCGCCTTCATGTGGGGCACTATCTGGTGGAAATACAGTTTCCGCTTGTGGCAGATTCGCATGCGCAGCCTGGATATCAACAAGGCATCAGTGAAAAAATTCATGGAAGGTGAGTGGTACCTTGAGGCGCTGAAATAATGCGCAACCTCTATGATTACAGCTCCAAGGTGACTGCCGGTGATATTGAAGCGTTGATCGCCGATGGCGCCAAGGTCGACCATCCCAATGATAGGGGTTTCACCTCCCTGATGATGGCGTCCTGTTTCGGGTACGAAGGTGCTGCGGAAGCTCTTTTGATCGCAGGCGCCAATATCAATGCCCAGGATAAGCAGGGTAATACCGCGCTCATGCTGGCGTGCTACGGTGGACAGACTTCAGCTGTGCGTTTCCTGCTGGAGCATGGCGCAGATCCGCTGATCACTGATAACGATAGCAATACCTGTGTGCAAGCTGTCAAAACCAGCCCAGGTCTCCAGGATGATGTGGTCGACAATATCCTGCAGCTATTGAGTGACCACGGCGTGGCAGTTACTACGCGTGGTACCGACCTCCCATATTACAAGGGCATCCCGATCCCATTTGGCCTAGCAGCCTAGTGCTGGCAAGGGTTCCCAGCATGCTCATATTGACAAAACCTCTTATCTAGTATATAATACGAGATTAATTGGTAATCATATGAGGGCTTTCCCTTGCTACGTTTGTTTTTTGACTTCGAATTCGATCCAGTTTTAGATACTCCAATTTCGTTTGGTATGGTTGGCGGTACCGATGCTTCCATTAGCTTCTACAGGGAGTTCAAGGCGCCGGCAGCAGGCTATAAGTCTGAATTTGTCTACGATACGGTTTTGCCTTTGCTGACCAAAGACCCAAGCGAAAGAACGAGCCCGGGCATTCTTGGTGGTGAAATCACTCAGTTCATCCTGGATCTATGTGAAGCCAACAACACAAGACCTGCAGATGTCATCCTGACCTGCGATAGCATTGAAGATGTCCAGTACCTGGAACAGTTTTCAGGCGCCGTATTCAAGGTGGAATGCATAAGCTTCACCTCATTCGATGAGGAAAACATGTATTCCGACATGTATGCATCAGAGTTTGACCCGATTACTTTCCCCAGGCACAACGCTCTCAATGATGCGGTGGCCATGAAAAACGCATTTGAAGCCCTGGCAACTCAGCGTTCGCTGAATCCCCCACAAAAGAGGCACTCCCCGAGTTTTAGGCTGGCTGCTTAGAATGGCCATAGATGTAGCTGAGCAAGCCAATCGCCAGGCCTCGTTACCACTTCCCATCTGGTCGGATCATAAACGTGGCGTGCCAAACGTCATCGCCAGGTCAGCATTGTTCCGGGTTGGGTCCACCAAAACCAAACGTGAATACCTAGAATCCCAAGAAATTGCCTCTTACGGCAAGACGGGCAAAATCACCTACACAGGTTTCGAGCTGCGCCAGGATGATGCTGATGTTTTCCTCCAGCTGATCCACCTGCAGCGCATGTCCAGTTTTGAAGATGGGGTTGAGTTTTTGACCACCCCCATGCTCAAGGTCCTGGGCAGGTCCCAGAATTCAATCTACACAGAGAAGCTCAAGAAGTGCCTGGTCAGGTTGCAAGCCACGGCCTTGGTGGTCGAGTCCACAGAGGCTGAAGGGCGCTCCATAGGTTATTCGGGCAGCCTGGTATCCAGGTTCTCCTGGCGCGATGAGTCTGGTGAGCCCAGGCGGAGCTGGAGAGTATGGTTTGATCCCAAGATCGTCTCGCTTTTCGATTGGGCTGCCTACTCACAGTTTGACTGGCAAACCAGGATCAAGCTTGGTCCCCTGGCCAAGTGGCTGCACCTCAACTACAGCACACACAAAAAGCCACTGCCGCTCAAATGCGAAACCCTCATGTATGCGTGTGGTTCCAGTATGAAACAGCTCAAGCACTTCAGGCAGGAGCTCAATCAGGCGGGTAGGGAGCTGGTGGAGCTGGGGTTCCTGGAATCCTTCTGCATCGATCCAAAGCGTGATGTTTTCGTGGTTGCTAGAGCAATTTCAAAATAGGGAGTATGCAAAATGAAAACCCAGACGCCCTGTTTCACCAGTTGCACAATTAAAATCTAGGTTGAATTACCGTGAGTAGTAATTTTAAAAAATATGGCTATGCCTCGGTAGGGGCACGGGGTATTTGTAACCGATCAGCCGCGAGTCTCGAAATATCATTTGGAAGCAAACATTCTTGATCGACACCCCGAGTGCGACAGCGTCTCAATAACTCAACAGCAACCTCTTCATTGCTAGAACAAGAGGCTTTCATATCGCACTGCCCACGCTTGCCAGTTGCTGTAACGTAGGGGTGTGAAAACAACGGATTATCCAACATATCAATCATTGGGCGATATAAGGCACTTAATTCAAGTTTGGGTAATCGCTGCTTTAAACGTAGATAAATCTGAATTCCCGCTGTGTCCAGATCACCCCAGAAGGTTATATTCGCTGACCTGAACAAATCACGCACTGGTGGGCAGGATGAACCCTCCCGAACCAGTGTGATCGCGCCTGAGAAGTGGGACTCCACCAAGCCGGCAAGCTGGTTGCCATATTCGTTATTAGCTTTGCTTAGACCGAAGCCATAAGTGGCGATGAAAGCGCACCTCTTTGCTGCCTCTGTAGACATGGCCAACTCGAATGATGCAGGGTTCTCGACCAGCACGACAGTCTCCGGGGTGGCGCACCCACCAACCACGACATAAGGTGGATGACCAGGAAAGCGATCAGATGCTATACCAAAAGCTGAAAGGACTCTATCCGAAATCTCGCCAAGCAGCTTAGATGAACCCAGAAAGTATCTGGCGCTGATGATGTATGCCGGCGTGCCGGCCAGTGACGACTGGTCTTGCTTTAGCCGTTTAAGGCCGCTCGCGATGGCACGTAAGTCGCTCTGGCAGAATCCATCCAAACTCGTCCAGCAGGCAGACAATGACTTGATCTCATCATTGCTTAAGGATTCACTGCGTAGAGCATCAAGCCACAACTCTTCTAAGGGGTTCACTTGTTTCGTCGGCACGACGCCAAGAATTTTGACCTGACCGAAAGGCGTCCCATCGAAAGATACGCCATCAATCCAGCCATCTTTGGACAATCTGGCCAAGGCCTGCTTAACAGCCAGCGGATCTTCCCCAGATTCTTTTGCCAGGCTGCCGATCAGTCCCTTAGGCATCAGGAAAATCTTGCCATCCATTTTCTTGATGATCGCAGACTTTACCGCCTCGATTGGGATGCCGAAAGTCATGTTGTCGCCTCGTCAGGCTTGACCTTTGGTGTCCTGTGCAGGCTCATCAAGCCCATGGCGCCATAATGCGATCCAACTGAACTGGGATCTACCATGCGCTTCGTTGTACTGTCTGCATACATGAACTTGCCGCCGATCTCCCGCGCCACAACCAAAGAGGGAAAGTATTGGAAATTATTCTGGTAATTCTCGTCATGCCCAGTGATGATGAGCTGGAAATTCCCACGTGTCTGGGCGACACTATTCAGTGCGTCATCGATTAACTCTTTTTTCGAAAGGCTAGAAAACGCGCCATCGATAATGGCAAACTGCGTTTTATTAGCCTTGATACGTTTCAGGTGGGCCTGGTTAGTTGTTTTACGGTTCAATTCGCGTTCAGAGACGTAATTGGCCATCTTAACGATCCAGAGCAGCGTCATCGCGATACCCTGACCGGTGCTGACCATATTCTTCTCTAGTAGCAGCGGTTTCTGGCTAATCGAAGGCATGCAGACGTGGATACTAGGATCAAGGATCACTTTCTGGTAGAAGTTGTTCCTGATCTCGCGGCGAAGGTCGGCGATGGTCTTGTCCCGTACCCCTTGGTCGAACTGATTGATGACATCGCTGTTCTTTTCGTAGTTTTCAACCATCAGCACAATTTCGTCCAGCGTTGCCTTGATGTCCTGCAAGTCGGCGAGTTTCGCTGAAATGTCGAACCCGGCGCGGATTACGGTGCCCGTCGCCCCATCTCGCTGCGGCGAGAAGATAGACTTCATGATGCGAAGGTTGTCAGGCAGGCGCAGGGTGAATTTATGCAGCCAGTCGCTGACATCGCCCCATTCCTTGTCGAGGAAGGTCTGCGCGGTGGCATTGGCAGCACTATTTTTATCGTAATTCTCTTTCGTGACCTTGTAGATGTGTGCCAGCACGGAGACGTCTTCCTTGCCGCGAACCAACTCAATCCTGACATGCTCGGACAGGTCTAGGTCAGGCTTAATCAGCGTGAGGTCGATGTGCGACGCCAGCACCGACTTTGCTTCACTGTACGCTTGCTTGGATTCCCGCATTTTCTTGCTAATAACGGAGGAATCTACGACGTCCAGGTCGGACGCAAGGTCCAGCAAGAGAGCCACGCGCTCGGTAAGATCGGTTTCCTGTCGCACTAACTCGGCAAGGCTGACGACAGGATGGCTAAGAAGCTTGTCCGGAGACGGAGCGTCCTGCGCATCTTGGTCGGCCATAAATTCACGGTATTTCCTGATCAGAGTCCGAACTAGATCGTCGATTTCGCCCGCCTGCGTCTGTATGTCAATGCTTTCCTGCTGTAGACGCTCAATGTCGGCATCAAGGGCCGGAATGAGCTTGTCCTGAATTTCTTTGATCTCATCACCAATGAACTTGATGCGCTCCTCGATCTCCTGCGGACGGGAGTGCTCTCCATGGATGAAATTATGAGCCAGCGCGAAACGGAATCTCGTGCGCTTTTCTGCCTTTTGGGCAGCTTCATCAAGCGCCGCCTCGACCTCGCCCGCCGTTGCCATGAAACGCGGGTTCATGGAGGGGTGATCGACAAACGCCTGAATTTTGAGGAGGACTGGGGCATTCTGCGCAAGCTTGAATGCCGCACTCCACGTATCTTCGGCCTTGGATTGGTCCATTTCCATGTCAGAGATGCGTTGTTCGTTCGCGTCGTACGCATCCTTTGCGGCCCCTGTCACCTTGCCTGCTTCAGCGGATGCGTCAATCAGGCTCTGCTCAGTCACATTTCCGGACAAGAGTGCATCCAGTTCAATGCGTGATTTGATTGCTGCACGGGCGTTATCGGAAGCACGCTCCGCCAGCCGCGGCAATCGCGCTTCAATGTCATTCAACTCGGCAACAAACTGGGTATCCAGTTTTTCAAACCCATTAACGACCGCTGTGGCCGCACCGGGCGCGTGTTTGGCATCCACATGGTCTGCGGAGAGTCGATTGCGCTCATCCTCAAGGGATTTGATCTTCAGCCCGAGAGCGGTAATGCGCGCTTCCTCTATGGCCTTTTCTCGCTCCACGAGGGAAATATCCAGCAAGCAATCCACGGGTCTCGTACGGACGCCCACAAGCCATGTGTGCGCCACATTGGCGTCAAGCAGAATATTGTCGCTGTTGCAGAATTCATCGAGTTCACCAAGGATGAACACGGGCGACTCAAGATCATTGTCGGCGAGGTTTCTGGCCGCCTGGGCAGCTTCGTCCAACGTTTGGTATACCGGGGCATGGAGCAGCGAAGAAAATAACGTCAGCGCCTTCTCCTTGCGATCGGAGGATAGATTTATGCTGCCAATCGCCTCATGCAATGGCATCGCATTACCGCCGGCGACAGCGGCCGCTTCACGAGCAATACGGCCAGGCGCCACCGCAGCCTTGTCGAGATCCTTCCGACGTTGTTCTGCGTCAGCACGTTGAAGTTTCAATCCCGTAATTTCAATGCCCTTGGCCTCCCATGCGGCCAGGCGCCCAGCGATCCATACCGACGGATCTGCGTCATCATAGGACAACCGGAATTCCGCAAGTGCGGAAAGGGCGGAAGACATCTTGGAACGCTCGATGCCGATCCCATGCTTACGATCTACAGCTTCGCGATGTTCGCGCGTGACCTTGGCTTCCAGCCCGACCGGGTTTTCTTCGCCGAAGATGGTTTTGTACGTCAACAAGCCTGGCTGCAGATGCTTAAGCTTATCCAGTTGCCCGTCAGCAATCTTCTGTGCAGCAATCGCCTTGTCCAAGGATGATTTCAGCCCCTGGCGCTGGCCCCGCAATTCAAGGATTTTCCCCTTGATGTGGCTCAGCCCGTCTTTCTCTGATTTCTCGTCAGCAACCAGGCGTGCCGCCACCTGCGACGGGGGCTCAGCCTGTCCATACTCTTGCTCGAACTGTTGCCACAAAGCATAGACATCCTTCAACTCGCGGGTCGCATCCTTGTGCGCGTTTAGCGCCGCAGATGCCCCGGACGCCTCTTGAACTACGCGTTCGCCGGTGACGTTCGGGTTGGCAAGCTCCTCTAAGGTGAACAGGGAGCTATTACTCATCTCGCGATAGGCTGCCTGACTTTCTCCAATCGTTTGCTGCTCTTCACGGAGCTTGTCACGCTCGGCGTAATAATCAGTCACCTTCATACTGAAAGCCTCACGCGCCTCTTTCTTTTGTCCAAGCTCTGCAGCTCGCTGCTTGAATAGTACGCGAGCCGGGTTGGTGTCGGCATGTGCATCTACCCAGTCGAATGCCTCTGTAACAGCCTCAATGGCCTTATCGCGCGTCCAGTTTTTGGTGAAAGTAGTGGTCACGTTCAACAAGGCGATGGCGTTGTCTCTAGTGTAGAGTTGGTTTGCATGTCCTCTCGTACGTTTTGAAACCTTAAGGTCGCAATTAAAATCAATAACTTGCAAACGCGACGCTGGCGTAAGATCGATCCCATTCCGATCCCGCGCACGCTCATTCACCCGCTTTGGCTCTTCACCAGTAAATTCCCCCATCACGCTATCTGGCATATACCATGCGCCCCCCTGCATCACCATTGATCTGGCCAGCACAGATAGATGCTCCGGTGGCGCAAGCGGAACGCCTGGGATGGGATTGTCGACCAGTACGCTCCGGATCGCGGCTACTTCTGTTTCAAATTCGGCTCGGTGTGCATCGTAAGAGTCTTTGGCCTCGAGGAACGCCGCCCCCTTCTTTAGCGCATCTTCCAACTCCTTCACCGTATTCGATGTACGCCGGAGTATTTCTGCCTTCTTCGCCGTGTTGCGTTTGGCGACGATCAGACGACTGACCTTCTCGTGAATGGTGTCCTCAATTCCGTTTTCGCCCTCTTCGCCAAGCTGTCCCATAACCTCGGAGAGCAGTTCCGGGGCCAAGCGCTCGTAAAAGATGGATGCTGCGTCGTTACGGCCGGGGAGTCGCTTCACCTCGAAGTAATTGCTGTCACCTTCAGCGCCGCGCGCAAGCTGGTAGACGAGCTGCTGCTGCAGGTTAGACATATCGAAAAAATCGTCGAGGTAAGCCACCCATTCCTTGATTGTCGAGTCCCGGAATACCCCGGGCCGCGCTCGCAATTGATCGAGGAAGTCCTTGTCGCTCACCAGGTCGTGACGCAGCTGATGCACAGTAGCGATCTTGCAGTCATCGAAGGTACCTCGATAAGCGTAGAAGTTGACACGTTCATTCTCACCGCTGTTACCGTATAGGCCAAACACCATAGGGCTGCCAGCGAGGCTGCCGCCGGCTTGAGCGATTAAGTCGTTACTATCCTCACCCGGCAGCGAAACCAGCACCTGGATGCGGATGTGCGTATAACGCCCGGTACGTCGAGGCGCATAGTGGCGCATTCGAATGTCGTTCAGGGACTTGTGGCCCCTCAACATGGCAAGGATCGACATGACTAGCGTGCTCTTGCCTTTGCCGTTGGGGATGTTCATGGCGGTGTTTTCACCGTTCAGCTCGAAGACCTGATGCGGCCAGTCTGGACGCCATGGCTCCTCGCGTTTGCTGTTCATCAAATTTGAAACTTCAATGCGCTGTATCAACGGCATAAGAGCCACCTTCCATATCTTGTTCGTTCGCTTCGCCCACCAGAAGCTCAACGCTTCTCTTGTCGATGCTATCAAATGAGCTGGACGGCATAAGATACGCCAACTCATCTTCCGCGATGGCTGCCATGTCGATGGCCGCAAGCAGGGTCTGGCGATATTCGCCAGGGTTGCCGGCCGGCTCGATCATTCCTGCCGTTTCCATGACCTTCAGGAATCTCGTCACATAGCCGGGAATGCTTTTCTTCCCTTCCCAGAGAGAGTCCCACATGACTCCGGACTCACCTTCAGGGCGCCCCTCGTTACCCAGACGTTCAATCCCCTGAGATACGCTTTGGATAAACAGCGTTTCGGACACCAGGGCATCTCGGTAACTGCTTACCTCGCTTGGCATACGGTCAATGCGCTGGTAAAAGAACCATTGAAGCGTCAGCCATAGCCTTGTGACCCAGAATACAAGTTCGGCCTTGGTCGCCGTGCTCCGGCGGTCGCGCATCTGGTCGATGAACCAGCCCGAATTCAGGTATGGCGCGAGATCCTCACCGCGCTTTCTGGTAATCACATAAACCATATTTGGCCGGCCACTCTTGGCAGGGATACCGAATTCAAAGGCATCACGGATATACAGCGTGAACCCTTGGGACGAGAGGAATTCATCCAGCTCGCGAAGGTCTGACTGGGTGCTGCCAGAGAGCATGCGTGCAGCTTCTAACTCACCCTCACGCAACGGTCGGTCCGGCGGGTTACCATAGATCTCACGGTATTTCATCAGCAGGCCAAAAACAAAGCCCATATCCCTTGGTGTCATGCAGAATTCTCCAGCATCATGATTGGATCCGTCCCAGTGATGACGTGATCATCGTGTTCAATTATTAGTATCCCGTCGCTCAAGCCAACGCTGATCATGACGGCATCGTCATCCAGAGCACCAGGGGTCGTGTAAACTCCGAACAGATCGAGGATAGATTCATCTGGCAGCAGGTCGTAGCCACCCATGCCCAATATCTCGCTGAGGAGTGCAGGGCCCTCGGCCAGCCTGGTAACAATCCGTTGGCGATTGCGAGCTATGAACTCACCAAAGCGGGATTGTGGTGCCGCAGAATGCGGATCGACGGTGTAGCCTGATACTTCCGTGGATGACTCTTTCTCCCGGAATTCGACCGATCCAACCATGAGTGCGGGGTGAAAGCATGACGAGTCTATACCAGCGGGCAGAATACGATTGAACAGCAATTCCAGACGTTTTCCATCTTCCGGCTTTGCATTGCGAACAAGATAGTCAGCCAGATCGATAAAGCGGATACGCTCAGCCCCTTGTTGCCGTACCCGCTGAGCGGAGTCGATAAAATTCACGAACCGCCGCGAAAGAGATTCGACGTTCTGCAGTACCAACTCAAGATCGGCCTGCAGGTTGCCGAGGGCAAAGTCCGGCCTTTCCCGTTCGGCCCAGATTGCGAATGCAGATCGGGTTCTTTCGTCAAAAATAAGTTCGATGGCACTTTTGATGGTGTCCGTAGCCGCAATCAGGGAATCTGTAATGACAATGCCTTCACGCAAGAGCAACTCACGCAATTCTGATAGTGCCGGCCGCTCTAGTACGGATGAAATTTGTTTGCTCTTGGTCGCCAGGTCCAGCGTCATCGCCCTGCAAAATGCCGGGATGTCATTGAATTGACCGCGCTCGATGGCTTTGATTAAACGGTCCGCATCTAGATCACTGTAAAGCCAGCTTTCGCGCACAGATGATATGCGCATGAGCAGGCGGGCATTTTCTGTCAGCCCAACCTGGTTGAACCCATCTGCCACCATCAGCAATGGCGTCGTATCCCAGGTTCTGGCAAGGTCGATTGACCCGTCACCGCTTTCAACGCCGTAATGGATCTCGCGCTCGCTCTTCAGGTTTTTAATGCAATACTCAATGTCTTCGCTAGATATCGAAGGCACCCTATTGCGAATCGATCCGGCCAGCAAAGTAAACGGCACCGCACCGATTCCGCGCTCGAGCTCGAGTTCTTTGAGGCAATCCATCAGGATCAAGGCGAGAGCCAGGTAATATCCGGCTTTTTCAGGCACATCAGGAACGTATGCCCCCCCACCTTCCCGTCGACTTTGATGAAGATCGATCAAGCGTGACACCGCTGCAATTAGACGGATGTCATGAGGAAGTTCGTTAGCTTGGATGTTCAGTGCCACTCTTTAAATCTTCTTAAATATCCAGGTTCCAATGAGCACAGTTATTATGCCCAAATAAATTTTCGTCCATTATCGAATAAAAATAATAACTAGGTCAACATATTATTTATTCATGTGTGGTATTATTGATGTATGCAAACTAAGAGCCAACAAGTACGAGATTTAGTTTGGAGTGCCATGCAGCGACTCCAATTCATAGAGTTTCGCCTTCTTTGGGAGGGACACGTCAATCGCAGCGACCTCATTCAAACGTTTGGAATCTCTGTGCCTCAATCCACCCTGGATTTCCGCGAGTACATGGAACGTGCGCCCGGTAATATGGATTACGACAAACGGCTGAGGCACTACTTTCCAACGCCGACTTTCAAGCCAATTTTTATTTCAGATCGTGCCGAGGGGTACTTATCCCAGCTTACGGCTTTAGCAATCAGTGGTGAAAATCAAAGCATCCCTGGTTTGATAGGTGCGACACCATCCTTCGACATCCTTCCCGCGCCTGAGCGCCGCGTTGACAGCAGTGCGTTACGACAGCTTCTCAAGAGCATGAGGGAGGGGCTTTCTGTAGAAATCTACTACCAATCATTAAGTAGCCCAAACCCAAACTGGCGAAGAATTGCACCACACAGCTTGGCTTCGGATGGCATGCGATGGCATGTTCGCGCCTACTGCTATGCCAAGAAGGAGTTCCGTGATTTTGTGCTAGGTAGAATCATGGATATTCGTGATGAGCAGGTGTCAGCCATATCGGCTACAGCCGATATGGAATGGAATGAGTTTATCAAAGTCACTATTGCACCGAACCCGGCGCTGACAGCAGAGCAGCATAAAATCATCGAGCGAGACTACTCCATGATGCAAGGGAGAACCGATATCCGTTTGCGGAAGTCTTTGCTTTTTTATCTAAAACGGCGACTTGGTCTTGATGATGATGCGGAGAAATCTCCTGCGGCACAACAAGTGATAATCGTGAAAATTAAGCCAGCGTCGTAACGTTATGCTATCCAAATTACAGGCTAGACCATGCTCTCAAGCGCTGACGCTCGTGTATTTCTTCGTTTTGTCCACGCAAGGTCGTCGACCCGTCCGCACCCAAGGGGAAAGGTTCCTATAGAGCAATCACTTTGGCGCTCAAAGTAGAAAGTGCCGCATCAATCCTGCCATTGATTAGTTAACAGTTAGTGCAACTGGTGAATCAGGGTGCCTGCCGGCTTACACGAAGCCTGGACCGCGCCTACGCTTACGAAGGGTGACAAAGTCACTTTCCTTGAGGTCGTAGATCGCTTCATCACGGCTGGCTGCAGCCTCGCCCATGGCATCCTTGATCATGTTGCGGATATCGCGAGGGCTATAGTCAATCAGCATGCCAACGACATCGTCCGCCAGGTTGGGGCTGAACCTGGATCCCCAGCTGTATTCATTTTCCTTGATGATGTCAGTCATGATGGAAGCGATCGTGGCAACCATCTGTTCTGGTGTTGGTGTCTCAACCTCGATCAAATGCATGCGTGACAGGATGGCCTGGGGAACGGAATCCACCTCATTGGCCGTGGCCACCCAGCTCACCTTGGAGGCATCGATAGGTAGTGCGATCGACTCATCAACGAACGATGCCGCTGTGGAATCTTCCAGCAGGTCATACAGGGCGCCAAACGGTGTGTATTTGCCGTCCTGGCGCATTTTGTCGATCTCATCCAGCATGATGATGGGGTTGGCAGTCTTGCCATCACGCAATGATGTCAGGACGTGACCTGGTCGACCTTCTTCCCAGCTGGTGGAGCTGCCACTGATCACCCAGCCTGCAGTCAAGCTGCCGCAGGAGATCTTGTTGAACTCAATGCCCAGGACAATGGACAGCTCGCGGATGAAGCGTGTCTTGCCGATACCAGGTGCGCCATGCAACAGGATTGGGGCCATGGTGAATACTGATTTTTCCGACAACCTGGCCAGGCAGATCTGCCTGTTCACGTGATCCAGAACTTCATGGAAGTTGGGGAAACGTTCGTACAGTGAATCCAGGGCTTCTGAGCTCGGTGTAGCGGAATAACTACGGAATGGGGTGCTGGCTGTGAGAAGCTTTAGGTAGTGCTTGCGCTTTTCGTTGCGCTCCTTCATTTCTTCTTCACGGGCACGCGTAAAATCAAAGAGAACATGTTCCATTGCATGCTGGGGGTTTTGCTCTTCTTCATAGCCAAGAAGTGCCAGATGTAGCTGGTCAGCTGACTCTTCCCCGACATTTAATCGGACATCTTCAATCAATGTAGTTTTTTTGTTTGAATCCAAATTAACACCTGATCCGTTGTCTACTAAAACTTTCATAAAACCTGGATCAATCATACCAGCGTATAGCAATGGATGCTTATTTTTGATGGGCATATCCATGTTGCAGCCCAAATGAGCAAGCACGTTAACAATGGGTTCCATTCTACGCAAAACTGCATGTCCTAAAACGGTCATGTCGTCATCCTGAGCAACGAAATCCAGATCAGCACCTTCCTTATGTAACTGGCGTACCCTGGTAATTGTATTCATGATCTCATTGGTGTCGGAATTAGGCGTGAGCATGGATACGTTGTACAGTAGCCTTTGGCTAGCAATCAGGTGGCTTAGTTGTTTCCCCATTGTCAAATCTGTAGTCATTATTTTATGTCTTTCAGCTGGTTATTCGGTTTGATAAGTGCCGATGTGCGAATAATGCACCGTCTGCAGGGGTCTGCCAATCGGAGAAAATCTGAAAATTGACTATACAGATTCGTATTATTTTCTAAGGAAGGGTTGATACTCCCTAGGAAAATTCCTATTATTCTCGGAGAAAGTTCGTTTTTACTACTTTTTTTGCCACAAAAAAATCGGGCGGAGATCCAGTTTCAGGTATCGCAGTGAGATTTATGCATTCAAAAGGCAATATGACTGGCTCAGTGATGCTTGAGGAGTCGTCAATCGAAGATGTATGCAGGTATTTCTGCCTGCAGGTTGCAAGTGAAACTGGCCTAGCCATTGTCATTCGGGAGGCTGTGCCAGGTAGTTTTACAGTTAACCGCGGTATCGTGGCCTCATCCAGAGACCTGCGCAGCATAGAGCGAGCCGAAGCTCTTTCCTACAATGTTAACAATCCCGGACCGGGGGTTTTGTTTGGCATCCCTGCAATTTCCTTCCCGGTCGCAGCTGGTCGTTCCTCATTCTCTGTCATTGCGTGTACCAATGAGACAGAGCCAACGCTTGAAACCACCTGGCCAATTATTAAAGCGTGCAGCGAGCTGGGTGCTCAGATATCCCTGATAGAGATGAAACAGGTCAGTCGGCCTGTTAAATCGCAGATACTTAGGAAGAATGACTTGATGCTCATTCTTCATCCAGACATTAGTAGCATCGTTTTCGCCAACTCCGTAGCTCTAGAAAAGCTAGGGTACGCCAATGACACGCTAGCAGAAGCGATCAACCTCAAATCTCACTTTGATAGCGACAAGCTTTCATTACTGATGAACCAATGCTTACGCACTAAAGCTGATGTGAAAGCTGTCTCGTACATGACTAAAGTCGATGGTACGGGTTTCCCAGTCGATTTGATCTTGTCTAGGTTGGACAATGATGGTCAGCCTGGAATCTCGATTATTGCCCGCGACCTATCAGGCAAGATCAAGTATGAGATGGAGAATAAAGAAACGATCAATAAGTTCCGCTCGCTCAACCAGCGGATGAGTACAACCATTGAGACGGAGCGCAAGAAGATAGCCAGGGACGTTCACGATGAGATTGGAGGTGGCCTGTCAGGGATCATCATCCAACTTGGCAATATCCTGGAGCAGGTGCCTGAGAATGAGCGATCGCTGTTTGAACGTGTCCTGAATGATTGTGACCAGGTACTGAGTTCGGCCAGGAGAATCTCACGTGGTCTGAGGCCGGACTTGCTTGACAATATGGGCTTGATTCCGGCGATCGAGCAGCTGCTGATGGACTTCTCCCTCAAGTACGGGATCCGCTCGAAAATACTCTACGATGAGTCCGGCATTTATCGTGTTGGTCAGAATGACACAACGCTTGATGATGAGAGCTTCTTTGAGGACAATTACGAGGAAACGATATTCTGCGAACCTAGCTTGGATGGACAACAGAAAATCGAGATCTACCGCATTGTGCAGGAGGCACTAAACAACATCATGAAGCATGCTTCCGCCACTTTTGTGCGTGTGAATGCATGGATTGGTAATGGCAATTTCATCCTGGTCATCACTGACAATGGATGTGGTTTTGATCAGAAACAACATAAACTAAAAAGTAGTGGTATTGGCCTGCTTGGCATGTTGGAGCGAGCCAGAAGTGCCAGAGGGCACGTCATGGTCAACAGCAGCATTGGAAAGGGGACGTCAATAACAGTACAGGTAAAATTACCGGAGGAATAATGGAAAAAATCCGTGTGCTACTCGCGGATGATCACCCGATGATCATTGAGGGTGTCAGGAGGCGGCTATCAGAGTCTACAGAGATAGAGGTCATAGCCGAAGCCAATACAGGGAAGGAAGCCCTGGCCAGTATTATCGATGATTCACCTGATGTCATTATCATGGACATCAATATGCCTGAGATGGATGGTATTCAGGTCATGAAATCTGCATTACTCAAGAAGCCAGATCTGAAGATCATCTTCTTTTCCACTTACCCAGAAGAACACTATGCCATCAGGTTATTGCGCCTAGGCGCCAGCGGATTCCTGAGCAAAACTGTGCCGGCTGCCGTACTGATTGAGTCCATCATACGCGTGTACAATGGCGGCAAGTATTTCTCGGAAAAGGTCAACGAAATGATCTATTCCCAGTTGTCCAAACCAGCGAAGGTTACTGGGGAGACAGAAGGTGTAGATGATGACAACCATTCCAGCTTGTCCGCGCGCGAATTTGAGATCCTGAGAATGATAGGGGACAGGCAGTCACCATCGGAAATTGCCCAGAAGCTTTCCATTAGTCCCAAGACTGTTTCGACCCATATATCCAATATGTCTCGTAAGCTTGGCGTCAAACAAAAGGCCGGGCTTTTGCATTATGCGATCACCAACAATATCACAGGTGACCAGATGCTTAATGGCAATTAACGCGTGAATAACGCGTCAACTACGCGTGGTTGACGCGTCATTTATTCGATATGTAACCCTCTGATTAGCATGCTGTAATCAGCACATCAATATTACCCTTAATTTCTCTTCAATCAGGTCGACAAGGAAAATCCAGTTGGCCTGAGTGAATGATTATGTGATCTTTTGGTGCGGCTGGTTTTCGGCTGCACCCATCACTCTCCGTCCTGTTTTCAAAAAACTTCTAGCCCTGGCAATGGCGCTTGAAAATTGACTTAATAGTGCCAATGTGGTATATTAAACGCAATTTCCGAATGTTTAGTTAGGATCACATGCTGAAGCCAAAACAGCCATTAAAGGCCGCCTCATTCAAAACTTTGGTGGCCGCCCTGTCAGTTGCCATGATTCAAGCTGCTAGCGCTGCAGACAATGTTTTAAGTGGCGTGGTGTTCCGTGTGCACGATGGTGACACCGTCACACTGATCGATGACTCCAACGCCAGGCACAATATCCGGCTGGTGGGTATAGATGCCCCAGAGCTTGATCAGCGCTTTGGTCCGGAATCCAAGATGTTCCTGGCACGCCAGGTCTGTAACCAGCGTGTCCAGGTCATCACCAAGGGCAACGACATGTATAAGCGCGTGCTGGGTGAAGTCGTTGTTGGCCAGGTCAGCATGAATGAAGCCCTGGTGCGCAACGGCTGGGCCGTGGCCTACCGCATCTGCAGGAAAAAGAATGGCTGCACGCCAAACGATGAGGCGGTTAAATACGTACCCCTGGAGAGTAATGCTTACCAGACCAGGGCGGGCCTGTGGGCCGATGACAATCCTGTCATGCCTTGGGATCATCGCCGTATGACCAAGGGATCCAGCAAGCCTGGTAAATCCACCGACAACTGCAGTCTGCTGGTGCGTCGATGAGCTCTCAGCAAGAAAACCCCGCGCCACCCAAGCGGTTCACCATTATCTCGCGTGAGAACGGGGCAGACGTCAAAGCCAGCTTGTTTCTGCTGGGCGCTGCCCTCGGCATCTCAATGTCATCCAGCGATAGCGCAGCTGCTCTGTTTATGTGGACAGCCGCCAAGTTCGCGCTGATAGACACCATAGCGCATAAAGCGTTGAGCGCAATTTTTGGTACCCGTTAAACAATCAACAGCATATTCAGGGATACTCAGGACATGACCACAACCCCAAACAAGCAGGCCGGCACCTATAGTGCAGAGGATGTACGCGTTCTACGTGGCTTGGAACCAGTACGTAAACGGCCTGGCATGTACACCAGGACAGACTCTCCCACACATATCGTGCAGGAAGTCTTGGACAATGCGAGTGATGAAGCGCTGGGCGGCTACGCTACCAATGTATTGCTGACCATGTACAACGATGGCTCGGTGGAGATCCAAGATAATGGCCGCGGCATTCCTGTAGACACTTCCTCCGTGGAAGACAAGCCTGCGATTGAGCTGATCTTTACCGAGCTGCACTCGGGCGGTAAGTTTGGCGATGGGGCGTACAGCATTTCCGGTGGCCTGCATGGCGTGGGTGTTTCTGTGACCAATGCCCTCTCCACAAAGCTGGAGGCAGAGGTAAGGCGCGGTGGCCAAGTCCACTACATTGCCTTCAAGGATGGTGAGGTAGTCACCCCCTTGTCAGTGAAGAGCCGTTGCAACAAGAGCGACACCGGCACGCGCGTACGCTGCTGGCCAGATCCAAAGTATTTCGATAGTGCTGAGGTGTCGGTCAAGACGCTTGAGCATCTTGTCCGTTCCAAGGCGGTGATGCTGCCTGGCGTTGAGCTTGAGATGCGCATCGAGAATAGTGCGCGCGAGATCGAGGCTGGTGCTGAGCGATTCACGGTCAAGAGTTGGAAATTCCCCGGGGGTATGAAGCAATACCTCGAAGAATCCTTAGTAAATGAAGAGACCGAAGAAGATGTGAAGCCTGTGCCCATCATCACAGGGTCTTTGTTTACCGAACAAGGCGAGGGTGGCGAGTGGGCCATTGCCTTCCGGCCTGAAGCTGGTGGCAAGGGCGAATCCTATGTGAACCTGATCCCCACGCTGAATGGTGGTACCCATGTAACCGGCATGCGCAATGGTGTCCTAGAAGCTGTACGCTCGTTTGCTGAGCACCACGCCATGATGCCGAACAAGATCAAGCTGTCCCACGAAGATGTCTGGGGCAACCTGCATTTCTTCCTGTCGTCCAAGGTGCTGGAACCCCAGTTCCAGGGCCAGACCAAGGAAACCCTGACCAATCGTGAAACCCACAAGGTCATGACGTCGACCGTGGCGCCTATCCTGGAAGCCTGGATGAACCAGAATCCAGATTTCGGTAAGCGGATCACTGAAATGGCTATTCGCTCTGCCAACACCCGTACCAAGGCGATGGTGAAGGTGGAAAAGAAGAAATCCTCGGGCATGTCCGTGCTGCCAGACAAGCTGACTGATTGTGAGCTCAGCGGCACGATGGAAGCTGAAATCTTCCTGGTTGAAGGTGACTCCGCTGGTGGCAGCGCCAAAATGGCGCGCGATCGTGAGCGCCAGGCCATCCTGCCCATGAAGGGCAAGATCAAAAATACCTGGTTGTCAGAGACTGCCACGGTACTGGGTTTCGCCGAGGTCCACGACATCTTTGTTGCCTTAGGCATCGAGCCGCACCGTGACGGCCAGCCTGCGGATCTCAGTGGTCTGCGCTACGGCAAGATCAATATCCTGGCGGATGCGGATATCGATGGTTCCCATATCCAGGTGTTGGTATTGGGCATGTTCTTGCGCCATGCGCCCCAGTTGATTGATCGTGGTCATGTCCATATCGCGATACCACCCTTGTTCCGTATTGACGTCCCAGCGCGCGGTAAGAGCAAGCCTGAGCAAAAGATCTATGCTTCCGATGAGCGAGAACTCAATTCCATTGTGGATCGCCTGGCCAAAGAAGGTGTTGCCTATGAAAAGCTGATCATTCAGCGATTCAAGGGTCTGGGTGAGATGAATCCGGATCAGCTCTGGGAAACCACATTGAGTCCTGATACCAGGCGCCTGGCCAAAGTCGTGATGACTGAGAAAGACAAGGAAAAGACCTTGCGTATTTTTGACATGTTGATGGATAAGAATGAGTCTGAGCAGCGCCGTAACTGGATGGAAGCCCGCGGTCACCTAGTGGAAGCAGATATATAATATTGAATGGGTGCTTGAGATTAGTTAATTTACCGCCGAGTCACTGCATCGAAGGTTTGATTATAGTCAGGTAATAAATTAACCGATAATTTTCACTATGAAAGCAGCTAAGCTTACAGCCACAAATATAGATACTACTGACCATTTGAAAATTTCAAGTTTGGCATCTGCCAGATCACGTCTCATAACCGATTTTACTGAATCAATGGTGACCAAAGAACCTTTTGAAGCAAGCTGTTCCTCATGGATTTTATACCGCTTGTCGACAGCCATTTTTATTGCTTGGACTGCTGCTTTGGCTTTGTCTTCAGGAATATTGACTGCCCTTAACGCATCATACAATTCGTAATTAAACTCACTCATCTAAGCACTCCTGTTCCCTATACATTACGTAATTTCCTCCAGGGTCCATACTAACCTTCATTTTGTCTTAGCAGTCCAATATGTTTTCATTTTATGCGTAGTATAAGCCATCTTGGAAACCGTTGGTAATGGTAGGGATGCACAGAATCTAAGGCTTTGGGATTTTCATAGCTTGCTTCACAATTTCTTGAATACAGGTTTCCCGATCGCGGAGCATCTTGGGGTTGCAAGACGCCTGGATGGCTTCCAGTTGGCCAACTATATCGAGGCGCTGCTTTGCCCGGGTCATGCCAGTGTAAAGCATCCTGGGAGAAAGCATATTGAAATGTGAGAGGCTGGTGGGCAGCACGACATAGCTATATTCTGACCCCTGGGTTTTATGGGTAGTCAAACAGTAGCTAAGATCCAGCATGCCCGAGTTGATGTGCTTTGACTCATACACGCAGACATAATCCTCAATCGGGAAGTAGACGTGGACCTCTTCATCAGTGGCGCCTATGACCAGGCCTTGCTGGCCATTGAATACCTTGATCGTGGATTCCACGTCATCAATATCCTTACCGTCCCTGTAGCCCTTATAGGCGTGCTTGGGGAAGGTCGTCATATCTTTGTTCTTCAGGTGGACCACCTTGTCGTTAACCCTGAATTCATTGAAGCTGGCCTTATGGACTTCCAGTTGGCCGCTGGTGGGGTTCAGGATGTGCTGCAGGTGCTTGTTGAGCTCAGCAACACCAATGGTGCCCTTCTTCATGGGGGAGATGACCTGAAGGTGGGTGATATAGCCCCAAGGGTCACCATTGCGTAGCTTTGTACGCATCTCACCCCGCTGGGTGATCGCGATATCCATGGTTTTGTCACGGATCTTGATGTTGTTTTCATCGCGCAGCTTGGCCATCTCGTCTTTTGACATGACTCGACGCTTACGCATGTAGTCCTCAATCGAGATGTTGGTGTAACCAAAGTCCTTGTAACTGCCAGTGAGATCAGGCGTGCGGCAATTGCGGACTGATTCCGCCACAACGGGAATGACCATGCCTTCTTCTGTGCGATAGATCTTTGACAGGGTGACATTGGGGATTAAATCTAACTTGATCAGGTCGGCATAAGGCTGGCCAGGGCCAACAGGGTCGATCTGTCCTGGGTCTCCGAGCATGATCAAGGTGGTGTTTTTGAAGTCGATTGCGCTGAAGAGTTGGGCCAGCAGCCATGAATCATTCATGGTCGACTCATCCAGCAGAATAACGGAATGGGGGAGCTTGTTGTTCTTATCGAATTCGAAGCCACCAGTACCATCCCAGCCCAGTAGTGAATGGATGGTTGAGCTTTCAAAGCCGCTTTGCATCTTAATCCGGTTGGCTGCCACCCCGGCCAGTGCGCAGCAGGCGATATCATCAGGATTGTGACGCTCGCATATCAGCTTAAGGATGGCCTTGGATGTGGTGGTCTTGCCTGTGCCGGCATAGCCTGAGATTGAGAACAGGCTTGGCATTTGATTGGCGAGCCTGATGGCATCCTTTTGCTGGTCTCCAAATGGCTTGCCCTTGCATTCTTTTGCCTCGTAGTTAGTGATCCATTTCTCGATGTCTTCCACGATAGGGCCTCGCATCACAAGGTTGCGGGCGGCGCGCAGGATAACCAGTTCATTTTCAATGGAGCCCCACAAGGCCACTGGGTCATCTGCGGTGATCCGATCAGGGTGGTTATCAGCAGGAGCAGTCAGGAATGAAATCACACGTGCATTGAGTGAATCCAGAAGGGCGCTTTCGTATTTCTTGTCGTCGCTGACTTGGGTCGTGGTGTCGGCAATACAGGCCTTCATCTTCTCGATCACAGCGGATGGTTTGAGCGCTGTGTTGCCAGTGCTGTCCATGAGGTCACGTATTGAATATTCGGCACATGCCTTCAAGCGCATTGGGCTATCAAGTGATACCCCGACCTTAATTGCAATTTCATCGGCAACCTTAAAGCCTATGCCGCGGATGGCGACGATGGCGTAAGGGTCTTTCTCAAGGGTCTCGATAGCCCTGTCGCCAAAGTGTTCGTTGATCATCTCGATCTGGCGTGGCGTGACACCTAGTGGCGTAAGGATCTTGCCAAGCATCCACATAGGCTTAACAGCTGCCCAGGAAGCCTTGATCTTCTCCAGCTTCTTGGGGCCAATGCCATTGAATTCGAGGAGCTTCTCAGGCGCGTTGTTGAGCACCTCCCAGGTGCCTTCCTCGCCAAACTCTTTATTGATGGCCATAGCCGTAGGGCGAGAGATGTAGCCCACCATCTTGTTCAGGAAGTGCACCACGCGATCTTCATCCAGCATCAGGGATGTGAACTTGAAGGTGTCGCCAAATTTATTCGATTCCCAATCGCCTTCAAGCCTGACCTGGGCGCCTATGAGGTGATCAGCCTTCATGGCTGGCAATTCACCGGCAATTGAATTCCCGTCGTCCAGGCGGAAGATGGCAAACATCCCTCGCTCAAAAACCTTGGATTTGATCTTCGTCTGCAGTACCGCCATTGGGAATTCCTTAACCTTGAATCAGTGGCTAGTATTTTATCACGAATCGCTTATGTTATACTTGAAACGCGATTGACACAGGTATGCCGTCTCCATATAATCAATGTCGACTCACCCCATTCCAATACGTTAGGTAATCAACATGTCTGTTTTTGACAGGAAAAAAGGTACGACCACCCCGATTGATAATGGAGACCTCTTTGAAGGGCTTGCAGAGTCGAATCAGCCAATCACCCAAGTCGAACACAATGATGAAAATGCGCAGGCCCAGGCAACGCAGGAACCCATTGTGGAAGCCTCCACTATCGAGCCAGTCTATGAGGCTGCAGCTGGTAGCGAAGAAAGTGATGTGGCAGTGGAAGTCCTTGAGCCTGAATCCGAGGTAGTCATGGAGCCTGAAAGCAATGATGACCAAAACGCGCTGGTGGCATCTGCTGGGGGTGATGTTGTCCCCCCATTCATTCCAATGGATGAGTTGATGGGCTTTGGGCGGGATGGTGAAGGTGGCGAAACCGCCAACCTTGGTGCCTACGCTGAAACACAATACCTGATGTATGCCATGTCCGTGGTCAAGGGCAGGGCGATTCCCAATGTGCAGGATGGCCAGAAGCCCGTCCACCGCCGTATCTTGTTCGCAATGCGCCAGCTGGGCCTGACACATTCTGCCAAGCATGTGAAATCAGCGCGCGTGGTCGGTGATGTCATTGGTAAGTATCACCCGCATGGTGACTCGGCTGCCTATGAGGCGGCGGTCAGGCTGGCCCAGGACTTCTCTCAACGTTACCCCCTCATTGATGGTCAGGGTAACTTTGGTTCCAGAGATGGTGACTCTGCGGCCGCCATGCGTTACACCGAAATGCGGCTTACCCCAATCTCTGAGCTGCTGCTGTCCGAGATCGATATGGGCACCGTCGATTTCAACAAGAATTACGATGGCACCTTTGATGAGCCTGCTTTGCTGCCAGCCCGTTTGCCGTTCCTGTTGATGAATGGCTACTCCGGCATTGCGGTCGGCATTTCTGGTGACTGTCCCCCACATAACCTCCGCGAGGTTTCCGAGGCTGCCATCCTGGCACTCAAAGACCTGGGCAAGTTGAATGGTCAGGAACCAACGCCTGCCCAGACTGAAAGCCTTTTCAACAGCATGATGGAAATCGTGCCTGGTCCTGATTTCCCAGAAGGCGCCCAAGTCATTTCATCCAGGAATGATCTGCTCCAGGCTTACAGAACCGGCCGGGGCAATCTGCGCGCGCGCTGCCGCTGGGAAGTTGAGCAGCTGGCACGTGGCCAGTACCGGATCATCATTACCGAGCTGCCGTATCAGCTATCGCCCCTGAGCGTGATGGCCAAGATCGAGGAAATCACAAACCCCAAGATCCCCAAGAACAAAAAAGCCCTGACACAGGAGCAAATCACCCGCAAGCAAGCGCTGCAGGCCATGCTGGATATCTATCGTAATGAAAGTGGTGACACAGTACGGATCGTGCTGGAGCCAAAGACATCGAAGATTGATCCAGAAGCACTGATGAACTTCCTGTTCACCTACACAGATTTGGAAATGGGTTTCTCCATCAATCTGAATACGCTGGGCCTCGATGGCGCCCCGCGGCAAAAGGGGATTGTGGAAGTCCTGCGCGAATGGGCGCAGTTCAGGTTTGCAACAGTGACCAGGCGTTCCCAGTTCTCTCTGGACAAGATCAATGCCAGGATCCATATCCTGGAAGGCCGCATGATTGCCTTCTTGAATATTGAAGAGGTGATCAGGGTCATCCGTGAGTCTGATGAGCCCAAAGCAAGCCTGATTGCAGTTTTCAAGCTGTCTGAAGTTCAGGCGGAGGATATCCTGGAAATCAGGCTGCGCCAGCTTGCAAGGCTGGAAGGCTTCAAGATCGAAAACGAGATCAACCAATTGCGTGAGGAAGCTGCTGGCCTGATGGAGCTGCTGGGCAACGATACCTCCATGCGCAACCAAATCATCAAGGAAATCCGTGATGACATCAAAAAGTTTGGTGACGATCGCCGTACCCTGATTGAGCCAGTTGAGCGCGTGCGTGTCGATACGAATGCCATGGTGTCCGATGAGCCGGTGACCATCATCCTATCCAAGCAAGGCTGGATCAGATCCAGGCAGGGCCACGATGTGGATGTTGAAGCCCTTACATGGAAGCCAGCGGATAGCCAGATGGTCGTGCTGCAGACAAGAACAATCAGCCAGATCATCCTGCTTGATACCAACGGTCGCTCATATTCCTTCCCAGCATCCCAGGTGCCTGGGGGCAAGGGAGACGGCGTGCCGGTAACCAGCCTGGTGGACCTGCAGGAAGGTGGCAAGATTGCCCATGTCCTGTCTGGGGACCTAGAGTCCAGCTACCTGTTCGCTGGTGAGAATGGCTATGGCTTCATGGCCAAACTTTCTGGGCTGGTGGCGCGCGGTAAGTCGGGCAAGGCCTTCATGACGGTTGAGGCCAAGGAAAAGATTCATGCACCCGTGCCTGTACCGGCCGAGATTGGTGATCATCACCTGGTCGCCAAGTCGTCCGAGGGCAAGATGCTGATCTTCAGGCTGGATGAAATGAAGACGCTGAATTCAGGTGGCAAGGGCGTCACTATCATGGATATACCAGACGGAAATGTGATCGCAGAGATCGGTATTTATCCATCGCCCCTGGCGGTAACCGTTACCTCCAAACGCGGGAAAGAAAGTGTACTGCAGGGTGAGGCATTGCAGAAATACATCCTAAAGCGTGCGCGCAAGGGCAGCCTGCTATGAGCATTCGGCCTACAGACATATGCTTTGTCCGTTGCGCACAGTGCTGCGCAACAAACCATGATGGGGATGAAGGAGAGGGGTCAGAAAAAGCAGTGCTGCGCCCCAGGATGTAAATTCAGCTGCGCACCGAAGGCCCAGGTTACATCCTGGGTTTTTTTCTCACTACGGCCTCAGAAATCCCTTCGCTCACTTCTTCAGCTAGTTTGGTTTTCAGGAAGTCATCGTATGCCTGCGACTGGCGGGATACCCTTGGACATAGGCCATGGTGAAATGGCCCCATGTCTTCATCGAAGGTCACCAGTTTGTAGGTCCTTTCACTGGCTTCCACGATTACTAGCGGGTCGCTGATCTCTGGCTCATCGTTGTAGACCTGGACGACTGGGTAGCCATCCTCGATCATGATGGAAACAGTAAAGCCTACGCCCCGATAACCTTCAGGCTTCAGGTTGACGTTGATTTCACCCTTATAGCAATGCACTTTGGCATCGTACCTGTTAGTCTTGCCAGGCTTTTTGGCTTTGGCGAGGTCAATCAGTGTTGTATCAATGATTCCAGCTTCAACGATGCTCATGGCTATAGACCCATGTTCATTGGACCCAAGACCATCATGTCTGGGTTATCCATGATCCTGATCAGATTATTGAGGTCTTCCTGGTCGACACCTTTCCAGTTGGCCATGACCTTGTTATGGATGACCGGATCTTTGCGGTAGTGGTATAGGCCGGTACCACCCTGGGTGGCAGCGTGCAGGCTGGTGGCAGTCTCGCGCTTAGCAAACAGGTAGTCTGGACACCAATCCACCGTGGTTTTGCCGCCATCCAGCTGATCCAGGGCCTCAGCTTTTTCAACGAGCTGGTAGACCGTGAAGTCAATGATGTATTCACCGTACTCAAGCCAGGAGTGGAACGCCAAAGCATTTTCGCCCTGGTAAACCATCCCGGGCATTTTGGCATGCACGACCATATCGCCGTCGCCTTCACCCACGCGCCAGGCTGCCTCGCCATTCACGATTTGGGCATCAATGCCTTCGCGCTTCAGCAACTGCTGTCCAAGGCCGGCATGCATTGCGCAATCCACGCCATACTGCGCGCTCGCCGCGCGGGCCAGCTTGATCAGCGCCTGGCTGACAGCCCTTACCAAATCCTCGGTCAGGGGCTTGTTTGTCGATTGTTGCTTCTTGAGTTTGGATTGGCCCATGGGGATATATCGTCTATTAAGGTCTGTGTTGGTTAGAGCTGCGTTTCGCTTTGATCTGCGCGATTGTATCAGCATGAACAAGCCCAATCGGGGTAATGGCATTGGGGTTATAGATCACGACCCCGCCAAAGGAACGATCGAACACACCATCAATGCCATTCTTAATGGCAAGGTTCGGTAGTTGGTCACTGCCAATGTCTTTGCTGAGCTTTTCCGTATACCTGGCGGAGTCATCAACTTCCCGTAGATCCAGCACATCCTTGATGGAAGGAACAACGAAGGCGATAACAGCACCATCTTCACCGGAGAAATCGGCATAGTTGGCAATGGCAAGTTCGACATTGGTTGCCAGGTAGAAACCTTGGCCAAAGTAACCCTTGGTGCATTTGTTGATGTCGACGCCATGGTTGATGATGTTTTCAGCAGATTCCATGTCGGTACCATGGTAGAGCAGCATGTAGTCGCTCAATAGGGGATCATCCAGCACCTCACCCGCTTCCTGGATCTTCATCTCAACCAGGTTAAGCCTGGCGTGAATTTCAACTTGCTCAGGGAACCATGCTACATAGTGGGTGTGATCATCGTACGGGCTTACGACTCCATCAAACCCCAATAGCTCGCGGACGATATCAAAGAATTCCTTTGTAGAGCCCTTGTAGAAGTCATTGGATAGCATGTTGAGCTGCTTGATCAGCGAATATGGCTCAGGCCATACGTAGGCATCCAATGCCTCATTGATCAGGTCATCCTTGGGCGTGAAGTTCACATCACCCCAGTTCTCCAGGGCTTCATCAAGCATAGGAGAATTGAGGATGATTTTCTTGACGTGTTCTTTAGAAATCACCATCTCCAAATCACGATGAATTGGATTGCTGATATTGAGGCTGACTTCGTGCAGGGTAGGGTGGAGCATGCCGCCAGGCTTTACCTCACCATTGAGGCGCCGCGTGCAATAGCCGATAGCGTCATTTCTCGAAGTGGTGAAGTAAAAGCCGCTGCCTTCCTGATCGTTGCCGATATCCGTGTACTGATAATCGAAGCTCTGGATTGGAGTGCCAGATCCATGGTAGGCCAAAATCGCTGTCATGATGCCCTTTGGGAAAGCTGATAAGGGTTGATTAAAAATGGTATGCATCCATTATACCACGCGGCCAATATTTCTCCCCATGGGGTATACTAAAAGCGATTTTTAAACCTTTCATTTTTGCTTTCAGAACGAAAAGGTTAGTTATGCAGGATTGGCATTTCAAGCGCGCGAAAGATTTGGCAGCCGAATTCAAGTACATGGGAAATTGATAGGTGCGGTATTCCGCACTGAGCCAGATCCGGAAAACAAGCTTGATAGTGGCTGGGTCATTTTGAACGGGAAGGAAAGCCCCGAGGAATTCAATGATCCTGAAGAGATGATGTTCATCTCGCTTGGCGCCGTGCTCAACAAGGATGATTCGTTTGTCTCTTTGCTTGAGTCTGCGCCTGGCAGCCGCTTCGTGCGCCTTGAGGCAGGGGAGCCATTTGAGGCGGTGGGTAATACCAGGACATTCAAGCCCAGCTAGGCCTTGTTGCCCCAGTTCAGCTTATGTTTCTGGGCCTCATCAGAGCGCATTTTCTCTTTGTCATGAGAGTAGCGATTGGTCGTCCTGATATCGCTATGCCTGGCGTCTTCCTGCACCATAAAGGGTGACATTCCAGAGTGAATTTTCTGAGTGATTGAGGTGTGCCTTAGCCAGTGAGCAGAGGCATTCCTCAAGGTCGCCTTTTTATCCTCGCTCAATGCTGGATTATTGGCTGCCAGGCTGAAAATGGTTTTCAGGATCTGATTGATTCTGCGATCAGTAATCCCCTCGCGCCGGTGAGACTTTTCTTCTACCTTGGCCCTCTTATCAATGACCCTGAATAGTGGCTCACCAAACTTATTGATGGGTGGCAGCAGCGGGCGCTTGTCTTGCCGGCTAGGTAGCCCTGGTAGTCCAAGCGCGTTTCTCCAGCGCATTAGAGATTCTATGAAATCATTCGGGCACGCTACTTCGGCGTCCTTGTCGCCCTTGCCTGTGACTTCCCAGAACCACCCTGTATTCCTTTTTACAAAGTCAGCCATGGATGAGCTGGATGCTTCTGAAACGCGAGATCCCAGCAAGGTGAACATGGCCAGTATGAATCGATTTCTTTCATAGTGGATGATATCCAGGGGCGTAACCCTTGGTTGATCTTCAATCGCCTGGATTGCCGCATTCCACATGTCATCATCAAGAAAACGGCTGACCTTTTGGGCATTGAACCTGGATGAAGCCTTTCTGAGCCGCTTCTCTTTTCTTAGCGGCGCCAGCGTGTTCATGCGCAGATAGCCGATCTGGACTAGCCAGTTGAGCAGGGAGCCTATAGAAGCCAGGGCAACAACGATCGCAGAGTTGGCCAGGCCTCGGTTGTCTTCAAGTTTGGGTTCTGTCTGCAAGCCCGTGGTGTCGCTGCCATCAGGCTTATCCAATATCAGGACGAAAGGGCGCCAGTTTGGATTTTCCTTCCTGAATTTTTGCTTGCTCACCCAGCTGGTGTCAGGGGCATCAAGAAAGGACAGGTAATCCTGAAAGTCCTCTGTTGAGAGATCTGATAGGGCTTTGCTTTTCCAGAGCACGGCCCACATGTGCAGTCGTTCGGTTTCCCGCGCGTAAGTTCGATGTGTGGCTGGTGAGCTGGTGTATTCAGCCAGGAAGCCTGCAATGGCATCCTGGTCAGTATGGTATTCGGCGGCTAGAAGGGCGGTGTCCCCCCTGTATAACCCACTGGATCCATCATTGGATGGATTGAGGGCAGCAAGGAACCTCTGGTGGAATGTTTGCATGTCAGTATTTTAACTGGAATCAAGGCATAGTTGATGAGGTGGCCCAGGTTAAATATCAAATCTATACGATGCTTATGTAGGATATCATAAGCGACTAATGCGGTATAATGTTCACTCTAAATCAACACCCGGGAAAGCACGATGAGAATTCAAAGCTTCAACAAGGACCAAATTGCTGAGATGCGTCAAACGCTCAGTAATAACTACAACCGCATCCTGAACGGCAAAATCGCGAGTTATCAGTCCGATGCCAAGCTCGGTAGGGCAATATTGTTCGGTGGTGGCTTGGCCGCGACAGTAGCTTTGATGGCTGCAGGAGGTGCAATTGTAGTGGCGCCAGCACTGGCAGCTGTGGCTATGCCCACTGCAGGCACTGTGGCCGCTGGTGGGATCGCAATCTCGACCTTTGGTAAGCTGTTGGAAAGGTTCTCCAGCAAAAAGGAGCTGCAGGCCCAGTATGAGCTCCAGGGTACCAAGAATGAAAACCGTAACAGCTTCATCAATGCCGGCATCGATAAGCTCATGAAGACATCCGCTCTGGAAGGGCAGGTCGACGGCAAGGCGCCTGGTGTTTTACCAGACCTGGATAGCTGGCGCGCCAAGAAGGCTGACGATGCCGCCCAGCTGGTCTCCACTGGCACCCTCAAAGTCAGCTAATCCTTGGTCAACCAATAAATCAAAGAAAGCCACAATATGACACTCGCAGTGATTACAACAAACCAGCAGTCTCCAAGCCTACCATCTCATTTCGGCATGACATTCGTTGATGGCAAGGTTGAAGCTGAAATCCCAATGGCCATTAATGCCGTCATGACTAAGCTGCAAGGGCACCGCCTGGCAGCCGTACTGAACCAAGAGACCATCCAGGTGCTGGTGGTCGCAATGAACGAATTCAAATTTGGTGAAGGCGCGGCCGAAGTGCCTGGTGAGACCACCTTTGTCGCCATCATGACTGATGAAGAGATCAGTCAGCCTAGTATTGATGACATTGAATTGGCGGTGTTTAGCTGCACGCAGGATGAGCATGAAGCTGCCATCTTGGCCATCCTGGACAAACATCCAACCTCGCGTATTGTGGGCATCCTGGATGAGCTCACGGTCGACCAGGTGGCCATAGGTATGCAGAACTATAGTGCCAATCACTAAATTACAAAGGGGCCTCGGCCCCTTGTTTTATTGTGAGAACGTCGTAGGGACTCCCTCAGGCAGAGTGGCTTGAAGCTGGTATTCAGGTGGCAACTGTGTTTCTGGGTCAATGGCGACCTTTAGATCCTGAAAAGTATTCATCCTTGATCATGACTCGCTGCTCATCTGTTAGTTTTGGATGCGCAGTGATATGAATTTTGACTTCGGCATTCCACTCCAAATCAGCCTCTTTGGACATCTCAGCGCCATTCTGGCTGCCTTCAAGGTCGTTTGCAATGCGACCTAGTGTGAAGTCCCTAAATGCCTTGTTCTTATCGCACCAGGCACGAATATGCCATCTGCGTGGTGCACGAACGATAGAGTGGGGGTAGATGATTCGCTCCACGCCTGCAGGGTTGTTCATGGGTTTACACAGAAGAGCAGGTCAGCCATTGAACAGGAATCTATACCTGTATCTTGGCCAACCTAGTAGATCAATGCAAGTTAGGGCCTGGACGCCTTGGAAGTGCTGATGTTTGATGTGTGATCTCAGCTGCGCTCTGGTTGATTGCAGAAGAGTGCAGGATGGCAGATTGTTTAACCAGAGACTCAACCTCAAAGTGGTTCACCCAGCACCAAGAGCTTTCGGGAAGCATAATCGCACCCGGGGCAATCCCAGTCCTTGGATTGTGATTATTCAACACTTCAGCAAATGATCCAAACGTGCATCCATCAGCGAATACGGTGATCTCACCGCGGGTATCAATGCTGGTGTATTGCTTCAATTTCACGTTGTGCAGGCTGGCTACCAGGTTGATTCCCTCAATCAGCAATTTTTCCCTGGCATAGGCATGCGGTACAGACCCTAACTTGCCATTTTGGAAGGCTTTATCGTTGTCCTGAAGGGCTAGGGCACACTCAACCAGTTTTAATTCAATAGAGCTCATCTGTGTACGGTCCTTACATCATTGGTGGTTGCATGGCGGGACGGCTTGGGTCCCGATTTAGGGCTTTGGCTTGGGTAGATGGCGGAATTCAGCGATCGTCTCGGCGTCGAGCTTCATCTCTCGATTGATCTTGAGGAGTTCGATCTGGTCCTTTTCCTGGGAAATATAACAGGCACCGCGCAGCAGCTTGATCTCAGCATCATTCTCTGCGATGAAAACGACCTCGCAAACCACGCTGCCAGGGTCAGAGGCATCATTGTTCGAGAATATCTGCACGCAATCATGCTCGGGCACCTTAGCGTCCTGACCGTGGGCCTGCTGATAGTCTGCGATGTAATCCAGTGAGGCGCCAACACGGTGGAAATCAACGTAGCGATCCCGAGTATTGATCAGTATGGATAAATGGTCACCATCAACCACGGATGCATAAGCTGATGTCACTGCGTGGTGGTCAATGCCAATTAATTGTATTTTCATAAACTAGTTGTCCTTTTGAAGAGTGGTGAAGGTTCCATCCATTCAATGTTGTTAATACCCAATGATAATTTGATCATGCAGAGCACGACATTACTATCGTCTTCTTGTTTGATCATATAAAGCACTTCCCCTTGTCCCGAAATGGAATCCAATATCTCTGAATCTTCTAGAGAATCAGTTTCCAAGATAACAACACCAACTTGGCTAGGGCCTTCCCCATTGATTGATGCATAAACTTCAATTTTTAACACATCCGTATGGTGGTTATCAGCTTCAGCATCTGTCAGAAATGAAAAGTATGGTGTTGATGGTTCATGCTGAAGATCAGTGGAAAACTGGACAACGAATTCATCTGGACCTAGAACACCAAATTTCAAGTCAGTTAGTGTGGAATCGTAAGCTGTTTGAATTCTCATTCTGTCACTCTCATTACGGTGAATTATTAAACTTCTGATAATTACAATTATCAGAAATCATGACATGTCGCCATTCGCCCTTTTTTTCTTACAGTTTGGGGCGGTTCGGTTTAGGTGCGTAATCTTCCCCAGGCAATATAGTTGGTACCTTCGCAATATCAATGAATCCAATATAAGTACCAAAGTCAGAGTGATCTAATCGATTGGCTTTAATGAGAACAACACCTTTTTTTTCCCATGCAATTAGTTTGAAACCAGTTAAATTATCCAGGTTAGTAGATTCACGATTAGAAAAATACCCTCCATTAGGAGGCTTAATCTCATTGTGGCCAATAGCTCTGCGCACGCTATCTATTAGTTCGGGTTTGGGTTTGGCGTGAAGTGTTATTTTTTTAGCCATATCAAACCAGACACTACCATTGATACTATTAATTAATGGGTAGTAGTTGCGACCGTAAAGTGGAGGCAACGCCTCCGCATAGACCAGGTCTTCAAACAAATCTTCCCAGTTTTCAATTTTTCCAAGCAATAGTGGCCGACCAAAATTGGTTATTGCTTGCTGGACGTGATCTTTATGGATGTTTGTTTCCACGAAATTAATCCTTATATCTTGATTTCAAATAGTTTTTCTAATTTATTTTTCATCACTCTATGTCAATTCTTGGTAAGTCAGTTGTTATCTTCCATACAATTGGTTAGTCCTTCTTGAGAGGGTTAGTATGAATGAAATACCAATCATCTGCAGTCATGGATGCTCTTGCAATTGACACGCTCTTCTATCCTGAAGCCTTCGTCCTTGGATTGAACTTGATCGCTAAACCCCAATTGAATTTTCATATCCGCGTCCTGTTATAGGCCATTGAAGAGGAAAGCTAGGAATAGCAGCGGCAATCCAGCGGCTTCAAGCAGACCTATTTGGTCTTTGTCGCGCGCAACCAGGTGGAAGACAAGTAATGTCAGCGCTGTCAGCAGTGCCTGGAACGGTGTGAATAACCATTCGAGTTCCAGGCCCAGGCCGAGGTTGGCCACAACTATCAAGGGCAACACCAAAGCAACCGTTGAAAAGGTCAGCACGGTATTTTGGATGACTGCCAGGTGGAATTTATCTTTGGCCAGCAAAGGTACAACCCTGCGGATGGAAGCATATTGCAGCGCTACGACAATCAGTATTGCAAGCGATGTGTGCGATAGGCTGAGCAGCGCTGAGGCCTCAGTGAAGGTCTCCCCTACCTGCAGTGCCAGGAATGTAATGGCTGCCAGCATGAGCCCTGCTATGACATAGGATCCAATACCAAGGTCAGCCCAAACTTTAAAGAGGTTGTCCTGAGCTTGCTGTGACGACACCAGCTGCTGAATTTCGATCTTCTTGGTTGGCTGGGAGATCTGCAGAGCATAAAGCGCCAGCATGCTGATGATCACAAACCACAACCACTTGCCCTTTGCGAAATCCGGAACAAACGTGGGTAGGAAGAATGGTACCGCCAGCAGTATGAGCAATGGCACGCCATAAGGATCGAGCTGGCCTTTGAATGAGACGCTGGCACGCTTGAGAGCGGCGACCACGAATGCTGCGCCGGCAATGCCTGCGATATTGAACATGAACAATGCGAACGAGGCATCCCGCACCAGGGTGATGTGGTCAGCACTATAGCTGGTTGCTGCAATTACGACTGCGGAGATGAGCGCTGCTGGAAGGGTTGCAACCAGAGAACCCTTTAGGCCACCCAGGGTGGAGGATTCTTTGATTGCGAATTGTGAAAGCTGGTTACCCAGGAAGGCAATCGAGATGAGTGCAGAGGCAAAAATTAATAATGACGTCATTCAATTGCATGTCCGAGCTACATGCGCATCCTGGGGGATTCACTTTGGTTGACGGCTTCTTCCACACACTTTTCTGCAAAGGTGTCGCCGATCATGGTTTCAAGCTTTTGATGTTCTGGTGTGCCAGCTTGCAGCTCGCTGCATAACATAGCCACCAGGCTGGTCATTGCCCCATTCTGCACATCCAGTTCGGCAAAGCCTCCTTGGTTGTTGGATGTCTTCTGTTCGTTAGCCATAGTTGTTCACCAAAATACGTTGAAAGATGGTGAACATTATACCACATAAGCGATTATAGTTATACAGCATTGAACACCACGAATCAAATGGATTTTTATTCGTTCAGGCCGACATCAACACCGCGTAGATCTGCGATCCTGCGTGCAAATACTAGGCGGAATGCCATGGCGGGTAGGCCGCACACGAAATCAAAAGGATTGAACGCAGGGACATTGCCCGCTTCTTGAATGGCGATCAGTGTGCTGGCTGCCGCAGCCGCTTGCCGGTAATGCTCACGGTGAACATCGGATAACTCATCATACACAGTCATGCCCATCAGTTTTGCCAGTAGTTCTTCCAGCGCGGCATCATCAGGAGATGCTGCAACCATCATTTGGTAAGCTGTATTGATATCTACTTCAATAGGTTGTGTTTGATTGTTCATAAGTTACCTAAAAATTACTTGACACCCTGAAAGCCTCGGTTTTCCGGTATGGAGAAACTAGGCCGGCCGCATCGGAAAATATCCCATGATATTCGAGCACGCTATCGGCGTACTCAGTTCCAGGGAGCGCCAGGGCACCATTGTACCTTTGCAGAGCGCGCTTGATATCAAACTGCTCCATATGAAGGTATTCCTTGAGCACTGCTGCACCCAAGATAACATTCTCCCTCGGTGTAGGATTTTGATATGCAGGAATACCCAGTTCTTTATATTTTTCAGCATGCCACTTGCGCCATACCTGCATCAGGCCCTCAGGGCCAAGTTTATTGACTGCAGCTGGATTGAAGCTGGATTCCTTGGCCATTACAGAGAGAATCAAGATAGGATCCAGGTCTGATGCCGAACCTGCATCGACAGCCATAGTGACAACCTGATTAGCCCGAATGAAGCCAGTGTTCCATGTGGCATCTATCGCTTTAGCCAGTTCCCTCTTGGCTTCCGGACTGATGTCCACCTGGTCATCCCTAATATACAACTTTTCAGGATATTGATCTTGCTGAAGGTGTACTGGATAGTGACTGGATTGGGCGTCATTGCCTGGCTTGTTTGCCGGGGCATCAATCAAAACAGTTTGCGCTGCCAGGACAAGGCCAGCGATTATGGTTCCAGCAAGCACCAGTCCATCTTTAGAAGTGGTTTCGGGCACGTGATGAAACATCTCAATCTTGCGTGCTTCTTCAAGCAGGGCGTTGTGCTTCTGGGGATTTAGTAGTCCTTGAATCATGTTGTCGCCTTCTTCCATTCCTTAATCGAATAGAGGTTGTATCCAATGTAGATGGTGTAAAGCACGGCCATTCCATACATGCCACTTGGTATAGCCGCGAGAATGATGGCGAAATTACCGATAAACCAAAGATAGAACCCCTCTACCCTTCGTTTCGCAACCAAGTGCTGACCACCCAGGCCGGTAAGCAAGATGATGACTTGCACCCAAAAATCCCGAGTGGTGATGTAGCTGTTCCAAATCTCCACCCAGAAACCGGGGGTGGAGATGGAGGCGATTAAAGTAAGGAGTGTGTCAAGTATCATATTGCAAATGGTATATCACATAAGCATCATCATCAAAAACTTTATGGCCGAGGAGATTTGTTTTTTGCTTCCCTCTTCGAGACCCAGCCATCGATCTTGCGGACCATATCACTCTGTTTTTGGGTTTCAGATCTAGCAGGTGTCGGGCCTGTGGTTTTTTTGGATTTGCCAATCGACGCCTGGCGGTTTTCCAAATAGGCTTTGCGCTGTTCTGCAGCCGTGACTTCCAGGCCTTGCAGGTAATACAGAGGCGTCTTGCCTGGCTGGATTAATGCCGGTCCTTCCAGGTTGTGCAACTCGCCTTCCTGGCGGAATTCCATCAGCTCGCCGCTTTGGTATGCCGGGCCACCTTCCCGGTGCAATAAACCTTGCACGCGATATTCTGCGCTAATGGTATTGCCCGCGGCATCCATAATAGTCATGGCCGGCCCGTCAGTGCGATGTAACACGTCATTCTGATAATACATCTCAAATTCCACACCGTCTTCACGGGTGACTTGATGCGCAGGGCCGTCAGTGCGATGGCGCAGGCCATTGCGGTACCAGGATTTGCGGATATCGCCACCAGTTGTCACTAACTCTACGGCTGGGCCATTGTCGCGATGCATCAAGCCATTTTTGTACCAGATAACACCTTTATCGTCTTTGAGGATGCAAGCTGGCTCATGGTCATGGTGCCACCTACCGTCAACAAAATGGAATCTATCCCCGCCATACTTGCCTGCCTTGATGTACCAGCCATTTGCTGATTCATTGGTCACCAGGTCGACTATGCCAGATCCTTCAACCAGGACAAGCTGAGAAGTGCCGTCTTCAGACATATAATGGATTCGCTTGAACATGCTGGGATGATCCAAAGCATATTCGTTGGGATCTACAACCTTGTTCTGGGAGGCAAAGGACATGCCCGCGCGGATAGCAGGCGTATCAACCTTAACTTCTTCAGCTGCTGGATCCACTTCCGAGGTTTGCGAGGATGTCATCGACTTGCTTCTGGAGAATGCGGACACGGTTTTTTCCTTCCTCTGTTGCTTCCTGGATAATCGATTTAACTGACACTTCAGTAGTAGGCGTGCCGGGCTGGGCAAGCTTAGAGATTGCCCAGGCCATGGTCACCGGACCCATAGCTTCGTCGGCATAGCGCAATATGGTCTTGTACTCCACACGCTTGGAATCAAAGAATTCCAGGTGATTACCCAAGTTTTCAACAACCAGGTTGCGGACCCCGTTTTCATCCAGCTCGTAAGCCAGCTCGGGCTTGGATATGTCATCGAACTCGAAGGCAAGGTTTACAGTTTCGACAGCACCGCCTGGGGTGGTCTTGGTCGAACTAATAAACGCAATCACTTCTGCCTTATCGAACGGGGAATTGAGGATGACTAGATCGCCATTTTTGACTGAACTCATTACAAACCTCCTACAGTACCAAAGGTGGCTTTTTTAACGGCCAACTTGGCCATGCCGGTTAATTGATTGGCGCCAGCTAATTCCAGGGCGCCCTTTACGAGATGGGGCCTTTGGGCCAGCATCTTCGTGTATTCGATGATGGGACTTCCCCCGACCAGTTTGTCGAATGCAGCCTTAGTGGCAAGCTGACCAACATCGCCAGTTTCAGTGAAGGCCATTAGATCCTGCACTTCATCAATAGTCTTGGCCATGGCCAGAAAAGTGATTTTGGCTTCCTTGTCACGCTCACCAAGCCTTTGCAGGTTCATTTCCAGCTCTTCTTCCTGCAGCTGAACAATGCGTTGCTCCTGAACCCTCAGGTTCTGCATGGCAGTGTTGACGATAATTTCAGAGCGCTGCTTACCCATGTCGCGATAATAGAGGATCGCATGACCATACTTTTGGGCCTGGGTATCGAATTCGCGCTCCAGATTTTCCTTGGTTGGCTGGATGCCTTTGGCAATCACACTGGTGATTGTCCTGCGCTCCATAAACTTCATGAGCTCGGTGGAGGTTATCCTGCCCTTTTCGCGGAGCTGGGCATCCAATTTGTTGAGTCCATCCAAAATGTACTGGGCAGTCATGATTAACCCTTATTAAAGTGCATATATTATATCACAAAAGCGATATGCTTTTTAAGGCCTTGGGCCCCTGCTGATTGTTGGCTCGGGCGCCGGGTCGAAATCCTGAGGCATGATCTTGAGGCCACGGAAAGTCACATTGGCCGCCCCATTTTGTTCCTCAGAGTCGATACTGAGATCACCAAAACCACGCAGTTGGAGATCACGTTCAGCAATCTCAAAGCCATCATTGGTTTCCACCAGGCCCTCCAGGCGCTTCATTGCATCCTCACCGACTGCCTGAGTCGGGAACAGGTAGCAATTGCCCTTGCCGCCATTACGAACAAGCCTGCCGCGCATTTGATGGATTTGATTCATGCCGTAACGCTGGGGATCAACCACCATCATGATGGTGACATCAGGAATATCCAGGCCAACCTCTACGACTGAGCTGGCAACCAGAACCTGGGTTTCCAAACTGCGCATCTTAGCTATGGCATCTGCTTTTTCATCAGCAGTCATCTGGCCATGCACCATGCCCACCTTGTCCCCAAACATGAGGCCCCAAGCTTGATAGCCCTCTTCAACCGTTGGGAAGTCTTGTGGCTCATCCTTGTCGCCAGCATCTACCAGCGGGTAGACAATCAGCACGCGGTTACCAGCCTCAACCTCTGTTTTGATGTCGTCATAGATGGCAAAACGATCGTCGGCGCCGACCAGATAGGTATCAATTTCCTTCACCACTGGGGACTGCCTCAGGATCGAGACGTCCATGCCACCGCGCTGAATGAGTGCAATAGTTCTAGGAATGGCCGTGGCCGTCGCTTCAAGTAAATTGGTGTGATCCTCAGTTACAGCCTCACGCTGCTCCCTGGAGAATTTCTGCTGCTCATCGACGATGAGTAGGTCAGCCTTATATTCCTTGAGGTGGGCTATTGCGGATGTCCCAATGAGCACAGCGCCCTTTTCCCAGGATTTCTTGCGGCTTCCAGTGATGGGTGATGTCACAACATCAGGGAAATGGTGCTCCATCTGGGCCATCACCTGGTTTACCAGGCCTTCATTGGGAAGGATGATCGCAATGTTTACATCCTTGCCCGCTTCGCGCTGGGCACGCCATACCGATGCGGCCGCACCGATCATGGGCAGTGTTTTGCCACGGCCAACATCACCTGACAGCAAGCGACGCATTGCAAAGCCAGAACGGATGTCAGTCAGGGTTTCTTCCAGTGCGCGCGCCTGATCATCTGTGGGTGTGATGCCGTTAAAGGTGATGGGCGAGGTAAGCAACATAGAGCGCTTTTCAGGTGGGCGATTCTTCATGCGATCAGCCTTGAGCTGGATTTCATGGATTGCAATCTTCTTGGCAGCGGCCAATGCCTTCTCGAATTCATCAGGCGTAAGGGGGTCGTGTATACCCAGAAGTAGGCCTATAGCATCAGCATTCACCAGCTTCTCAATGTCATCCGGGCGCATACCGGCATGGCCAACAAAGTATTCAGCGGCCGTATCCAGGTGATTATCCAGGGCGTCACGCGTTGCGGCGAATACCGCATCGGCACTAGCTTTGCCACGGATTGCAGGGTAAATGGGAGCAAGCTTACCAACTAGGGCATCCGGAACAATTTCAACGTTTTCCAGAGTGGATCTACCGTTGTATTCACCGTACTCGGCCATGATTGTCATGGTTTGGTTATTTGGGATCTGGTAGAACTGGAAGGGTTGGAAACAGGTGGAGTTGATGAACTGCCCCTTGGCATCAACGAAAGTCAAGCGCACACGCGCTGGCTTTCCTATGGGAATGCCATTGTTAGAATTCACCAGCTGCTTGCCCGAACCACTATAGTAAATCTTGTCTTTGAGCGTCAGTGTAAGAACCTGCTTGCCACTATCCCTGTTCATTGCAGCAAGGTTGGTAATGGGGTTGCGCAGATCCAGTAGCTTTCTCGGGAGAATGAGGAGAGATTGGGAAATGTGCGTTACACCCAGCGCCTCTTCGATTGGTATCTCTTTTTTTCTTCCGGCCATTCTAAGTCTCCGAGTTGATTACATATTCGGCATATATTATAGCACGCACATTGCGTATGCGATATAATATAAGCAATCCAAAGGAGAAAACTGAATGTCTAATTTGAATGCTGGTGGGCAAAATGTCCATGGCGTGGGATCGCATCAATTAAACCCCACGATTGTGATTAGTTCACAAAGCCTGGTCGATTCGGCCATGGTGGCAATTAATGTTCTGCCTCTGGAGCACAGAACGATCATTCAGGATAGGTACCAGCGAGACGGTGATTTTGCCTCCATGGTAAATGCGGCCATCCTGTATCTGGCTACCAGGATATCCGCCGCCAAAACGGTGATCTGCAGCACTGAAGAGTTCGCAGGTTATATCAGCAGCAAGCCCCCCACCTTTGTTTCCGATTTCGACACCAGGCTCATCATGAATTGTTTGATTGATGATGAGATCAATGATTCCGAAATTGCGGATATCCCCCTCAATTGCGAGCTGCAGGCTTACCTGGATCGCTTGCAAGCCCTTAAATCAATTTTTAACTAGGAGATGACATGAAGGCCTTTAGGCAATTGCAATTGGTGATCCTGGCGTCAGCAATAGCGTCAGGTGCCCCAATAACTTCGCTGGCGGCCTGGGAAGGTGCTACCCAGCAGGCCAACCATGGTTTTGGTAGCGCGCAATCAGACGCAGCAACGGAGCAAAGTGAAGCTCCGACCGGTGAAGCTGTAGTCATACCTCAGAAAATTAAGGAAGGCATGGCCACGATCGGTGGTGCTGTCGCAGGTGCCCTTCTTGGGAGCCAGGTGGGTGGCGGTAATGGCAGCAAGGTTATGAGTGTGGTTGGTGGTATCGCTGGTGGAGTTCTGGGTAAAAGCCTGGCTTCATCCGGTGGCTCGTTCAAGGACCCAGATGGTCGACAATGGACCAATGGTGATCACAAAATGGATCCCAAGACGGAACTGCCAAAATTTCAGGAAATGGTGATCATTACCCAGGTCGCCTTCATGAATTACGCGCGCGCCGCCAATGCTGCCAGCCTGGCTCGCAATGATTACGACTGGAACAGGATTTCCGAAGCCAGCTATTTGAAAATGCGCGACCAAATGGAACGCACTGGCCAGGCTTTTTACTCGGTTCGCCGCGGGCTAAACGAAATGGCTGTCAGTGTGACCGGGCGTTGGAATAAGAAAATTGAATCTGACCAGCTGGCGGTTCTTCAATCCTGCAATCTGGTACCCATAGGCAATTCAGATATGGTGACTTATGCCGCGGTAATCGAAAAAGGCGAACACTGCGCAATTAAGAAAGCTGACCAGGCTCAAGCTTCGTTCTAATAAAAAAGGGGGCAATGATTAATTGCCCCCTCTTCTATTCGTAATTACATCCGCATTCGATTGGCCATCGGCCTACCAAAAAACTGATCTCGATCAGCTTTCTTTTTCATCCTAGCTTCAAACCGATCGTCATCAAGTTCACCTGCACGAATCTTATTGCCATTCTGATCTGTAATCCCGCGCAATCCAACACCATAAGTCCTGAAACCCATGAGCGGTTCATCAGCTGAATAATCTAAAGAATCGTGATGATCCCCATGATATACCGTATGGACACCAAGCTCGCGCGCCAGGTCATCAATGGCCTCAAAGCCGTATGGATGGCATGAAGGTGCGTCATGCACAACCAGTATGTCAGCCTTCATCGTCATCAGGTTTAGATAGTCATCCAGAAAGATGGAGCCGTGCCGATGCAATTCTTTTTGCTGGGCAAAGTATTGGCCTGACCACTGATTTTGACTGTGCCATTGATCCAGGTTCTCTGCGACAGGATTTGCTGGTGGCATCCATACTGATTCACTGAATACACCGCCCAGGCCAGCGATACGGATGCCGTCGATTTCAACTACCCGGTTATGGAGGTTGTTGCCCGCATAGGCCGATTCAAAGATGTTGCTGGCGTGCAGCACTGATTCGCCATCATGGTTGCCAGGAATGAAATAGATAGGAGCACCAGTCAGCAACTCATGTAGCGGCTGGGGTGGTTCCATGTCACCCAGCAGAATGACAGCGGAGGGTTTCTCTTGATCGATCGCTCTTTGGATGTGCTTGAACTGACCGTGTGGGTCACCACAGAATAATATGTTGCTTTTTTTGGTTATCATCGAATTTCCAACAATTACTTTCCACAATACCTGTGCATAACCAATATGATTGGTCAGATTAGGCTATTGAATTCAACAGCTTAATAGGGTGATTAATTTTTAATCAGAAGCCAAGCGCCACACTCATGTTGCCCATAACATTTGGGCTGGAATCGTGGTCACGCTTAGCGTTCAGCCAGTCCAGATATTCATCATGCAAGCGCATAGACCGAGCAATCCTGGCCAACTTATGCTTATCCAGTTTCTTGAGATCAATGTCCAAGGGGGGATATCCCTCATTACTTTTGATCCTGGGGCTGGTGGCCATGTAGATCCAATCTAGCAGGGCTTTCTCAGGGGTAGCCATTTGGTAATTTAGATAGGGGATCACATAGTCTGAGCTGTCCAGGTCAGGTAAATGCACCATATCCTCAGGCATCCTGAAAAACCAGAATTCCCCAAATGGTTTGTAGCTACCATCCACCTTCTCACCACCGCGCCAACCTTTCGGCTTGGTGGGGATAACAGCAGTCACAATCTTGGCTGGATTATTAAGTGCTCCGCTGTAGTGCAAAGCGCTGTGCAAGGTGATTACAGATTCAGGTACGAGATGCTCAGCTATTTCATTGGCCTCAACTTTTGGGACGGCCAGAAGGTTGACATAAACCCCCCGAGTGTTTTCAAGCTTTGCCAGGAAACCAATTTTGACCAAGGTATCTAAATGCCTGAAATAAGTAGCAAGACTTATGGTTTTATTTTTATCTACTTTTTTGACTTGTTTTAAAAGTAAATCGTAAAGCGTTGTCGTGGGTATCACACGTGGCTTCATTGGACCATTCAATAATTTGGTCAGGTTCGCGATGGCTTCATTGCGCATGCCTACTACCTTCCAAAAACACTGCGGCGAGGTTGCTTTGTTTCCACGGGATCTATATTGGATTCATTTTCAGGTTCTGATTCTCTTTGCTTCAGCTCATCGTAGTGATGACGCATCTCTGCTCTGGGAATTCGCTCTTTTGCAATGGCGCCAGCTTGATCTAGCCATTTTTCAAGGGTTTCACCAACCTGCACCTGAATGTGGATCCAGCCCTTGGCATCAATGCCTTCAACTACTTCAGCAGGCAGATGGGGCGCTACCTTCTCTACAAATTCTTTGTAAGTAAATGCACCAACCTTGGTCCACAGGTAATTGCACATGCGTGATATTTCATCGCTGCCCAATCCAGCCAGCATGGCCACAGGCGCCTCAACCTTCATTTCCATCAGTACGAAAAGGTCGTACATGTCGCGTGGGGAATAACGCTTGGTATCGAGCATGGCTGCGGTCTTGGAAGCAGCCACGGCCATTGGACTATAGGTGCGCACCAGGTATGGGGGCAGCCCAGATGAAGCTGGTGGTGTGTATTCAAAGCGTGAAATACCCTCTTCAGGGAGTAGATCTCGCTTGCTGATTTCAATCTTGATGTGAACGTTGGACTGGGTGCCGGCAAGCACGCCGTTGATATGGAACTTAGGTGACAAGCCGCCACCAGTGGTGTCCTGCTCACGGAAAGTAGCTTTCTCAAGCAAGCCGCACTTGAGAGCTTGCTTGATCGACTGGCGCATATGGTTCAGCAGTGTATTGGTGACCACGTTTGGTTCTGCTGCCAGGTCTATATCATTTGTTGCCCGGTTACTGCCAGTCAGCATCTGCATCGCAATGCCGCCTTTGACGATCACTAGGTCGCGTGTCAGGGAGGCAAACAACGCGTGCAAAATGCGCGCTTGCAGGATCTCGGTGGCCAGGGCGACATCGATGGACTGGGCGTCAAAAATCTCTTCAACACTTTTCCTGAGTTTGCGTCTGAGGTTGCTCATGATTTCTCCTGGTATTCGAGATAACGTACAAACCAAATGCGGATTGTAATTGCGTATAGTATACCACATGGGAGATATATGAAGAAATTTAGCTTTTGGAGAGGTGCTAAATTATTGATTACCTTGGATTAAGGGTGGTTTTCAATTCTATCGATAGCTCAGGTCAATAACGTTATCAATATTCACGGAACAAGTGCTGCCGATGTAATCGAAGTTTTGCTGAAAGCCAAACGCACAGGCTTACGCTTAGCACCAAAAGAATAATGAAATTCAGCACCCTGGGATCCGAAAACACCCAATATTTAGTTTCAGGGTGCCTTTAGAAATATCTAATAAAAACAATAATATACAAAATAACTGCTTGCATTACTGATCAATTATTGAGGTTGAAATCATGTATTGTTCAATTGAACAATTGATGAGCCTGAATTTTTTATCGGGTTAATTTCAGTTTGTCCTTTGGTTGCCATAAGTTGTCCCACCTGCATTCAATAAAATCATTAGGTTACAAAGTTTTTGTTGCCATAAGGTGTCCCATTTTCGCGGATAATCCTATATTCGCTGATTCCATCCTATAGCTCTTTTATTGCCAATTTGGTGTTGTGCAATCAGTCTTTAAATTCAGGAAAAACAAAATCTAACCCAGGCATCAAGCGTGCGATATTCATTGCATCAGAGAGTGCTCGATGATGTTCACCTTCCAATGTTAATCCCGAGATTTGAAGTGCTGTAGCCATTCCAACCTGCTTAATTTTACGGGCCTTGGCATAGGAAGCCTTCAAGTTGATATGCCGAAGCCCATCCAGCGGGTCTGCAATACCATGCCTTGTGCACTCGCGCTCGACCTGCCTGCGGTCGTATGCACCCCAACTCCCCCAGCATTGCCCCTGGTAATGTTTGGCGAATACCATCAGCTCTGCAGCTACAGTTGGCCAAAGTTTTGCACCGTCGACACTGGATTGCTCAATATGGGTCAATGAGCGGCAAAAATCAGTAAGTAGCGGTCGCTCCAATGGCTTCACAAACCATTGTTGTTTATCCAGGATTTCACCCTCTACCGTGGCCCAAACAGCTCCAACTTCGATGATTTCCATTTGCTCAGGCGGAATGGTGCCCTGGTCGCAACAAGTGGCTTCCAGATCGATGACAAGTACAGGTAAAGATCCTTGCAATTTGGTCCTATTTATAAAGATAGAGTGGTTTAGGCTGCCCTTGAATCACATCCTTGTGTATGGAAATAGGATAAAGACAGCTTATGGCAACACTTTAGAATTGAAGTGCTCACCAAACTAGATTTTGTGGAACCTATAGTAAGCACAGAACTTTGAACCCCTCCCCAACTTTCTCCTGGTCGCGAGAGAATCTCGCCAGGCTGCAGGGATGAGGTATAGGAATTAAGCAGCTATTTTGATCTGCTCTTTGGTTTCGATGTGGGAATTTACACGATCGCGCATTTCCAAGCCTGGCTTGAAATGTGGGACGCGTTTTTCAGGCACTTCAACACTAGCCCCAGTTTTTGGATTACGACCGACCCTGGGGGGCCTGATATTGAGAGAGAAACTGCCAAAGCCACGAATTTCAATACGTCCACCTTTGGCCAATTGCTCAGACAGTGCTTTTAGAATGGTATCAGAGGCAACCTTCACTGACTCACGGGAGAAGTCTTGTGAAAATCTATCTGCCAGCTTTTCCTCCAGCTCTGATCTAACCATTTTCAGTACGCCTGTAATGAGTGTGCAATATTTTTAGATTATAGCAGCCTATAGTATCTAAACGGGCCTAAGCTTGAATAACGCATACTGGTTTGTCGGTGCGCTATTATCCTTAGCTGGTACCGCATCCCCTCCATTTTCTTCAAATGCACTGATGCGATCGTAGATAGTGGCTGAGTGCTTATATCCAAGCCAATCTGTGATGATGTGCTTGGGTATGCCATTCATTGCTTGCTTGATAGCAAAAGCGTTCCTGGAAGCGGTTGCAGTAAATGATTGTTCCTGGCCAGTCTCATCTTCACTGAAGGTCGCTTCCAACACCCTCTGAATTTCTCGGTGAACCGTCGCCCTTGAAATAGGACCTCCACTGGAAGATCCAATAAAAAACTTTGTGGTGAATTGCGCCTTTTCTTCCTGGTTGAGCTTGTCGAAAATCTTGGACCTGGCGTCCATCCATTCCATGATGTATCGATGGCCTTGCGAAGACATTGGAATTCGCCGGCGCCGTGCTCCCTGTATATTGAAATCACACCCATCATTGTCTGGAATGATCGAATTTAGCTCCAGATTTAGAATTTCATTCGCTTTCAAGCCAGCATATAGTGCGCAGGCAGCCATTGCCTTTGCCCTGGTCACCTTCCATTTGCGGATCTCTGTCTGCCTAAGTGCGCGTTTTGCTCCTAGCGTTGAACTAACACGTTTCGGAGTGAGCGCCACATCGTCAGTTAATGTGGTAATAACAGCTGTCGCATTGAGGATGAGAGGTTTTTTTCGACGATTATCCTGAAATTGATCAGGCAGCTTTGCTGCAGCTGAATTCTTGTCATCAGCTGATAGAAGCACACGAGCCAGCAGTTGCGCCATTCTCTTTGGATAGGAACTCGTTGAATCTTGAGTCGACTGATTCACCAATTCAATCAGATCTACTAGATTAGCCTTGGAAATGTCCAAGTCCATGTTAGCTGCCGTTTTGGAGATTCTATTCCACATGGAAATGTAGACTTGAAGGCTCTTAGGTTTGGAGAGGCCTCGGCGTTGCTGCACTTCCGACCACTGATCAAATAGGCTTTGAGATGTTTTGGTACGCATAGGTGAATTTTATACTGGGGATAAGCCAGCTGAAATTTAATTTTGAGATTAACGCAAATAAACATGTCAGTTGAAGACTAAACAACAGTATTTAGTATTTTTTACTTAATTGCGTTAATCTCATTTTTAATACCGTGTTTACCCGGAGGACTTTGCATCCCATGTAAAGTAAATTTGGGTGCCATGAAGACGGCAATATCAAAAAAACAAAAGGCGCCCAGCAGTTTGATTTTTGGAGCAGTCTTAAGGGATGCTAGGAAAGCCGCTGGCCTTACCCAAGACGTGCTGGCAGCGCGCTGTGAATTAGATAGAACTTACATTGGGGATTTAGAGCGTGGTATGTATTCACCTACCCTCGTTGTGATCATCAAGCTGAGCAACGGTCTCGGAACAGATCTGGACGCCCTGTTGTGTTCCTTTTCCACGGCTTACCGCATTAGTCTCGTTGGTCACCAGGAGTAGTTATGCTGATAAGGGACGCCCTGATCAAGTATAGGGAAGAAGTTTCTATTCTGAAGAAGGGATTTGATCAAGAACGGCACCGAATTTCTTCCCTGCTTCGCAATGAAGCTATTTGCAGCCTAAAGGCCTCGAAAGTTACCAGCGTCGATATTGCAACGTACCGTGACACCCGCCTTGGCCAAATCAATCCCAAGACTCTTAAACCGTTGTCACCATCGACCGTACGGTTGGAAATGTCGCTACTCTCTAATATGTTCGACATCGGGCGCATTGAGTGGGGTATTTGCGGGCCGAACCCTGTCAAAGATGTACGAAAACCCAAACCTCCTGCCGGAAGAACTCGTAGATTGACTGCCAGGGAGGATCGGCAGATCCTCAGCTACGCCTGGAACTATGTTAACCGAGAGCTCTATGTAATTGTAGTGATTGCCCTTGAGACCTGCATGAGGCAAAAGGAGATCCTGACACTCGCCTGGGAGCACATAGACTTACGTAACCGTGTTGTGCATTTGCCAGAAACCAAGAACGGCTCAACTCGCGATGTTCCCCTCAGCATGCGCGCAAAAGAGACTCTGATGCTGCTTGGTACCAAATCTAACGGCCCGGTGTTTACCTATAGCTCGAACGGCCTAAAATCATGTTGGCGCTACATGAATGAGAAGTTGGGTATTTTGGATCTCCATTTTCACGACCTACGTCACGAGGCCATCAGCCGGCTATTTGAGCTTGGTAGGCTGAACATGATGGAAATCGCATCAATCAGTGGTCATAAGACCCTCTCGATGTTGAAGCGATATACTCACCTGCACGCAATCAAACTGGCCAAGAAGCTGGATTCCAACAAGTTGGCCAGGGGCAACAACACGATCGTAAATAGTCTGCTGCCCTACCCAGCCGTTAAGACGATCAGTGATGATGGGATACACTACAGGTTCCTGGATTTTGATGATCTAGTGGCCACCGGCATCTCTGAAGATGATGCAATGGTTAGAGCTGAACAAGTATTAATGCATAAAATTATGTCAATGCTCATGGCCAATAACAAAGTTACGGCACCTGATCAATATCTTGAAATCATTGATCTAAATACGGTCGTGATGGTGAACCCAATGAGGTTCGAAGAAGCGTTTTAACACTTTATTTCACAGGTTAGTGTTAAATAAAAACCCTTCATTTAATTGATTAAATTGAATAAATTCCCGCTGCAACATCCTATAAATCCCCTCCAAATTTAGATTTTTCTTTCCTGCTGCCTCATTGCCAATCCGGTAGCTGGAAAAGTGGAGGTGGAGAGGACATTATTAGCACAATCTGCGTTAACAATAATTGGCAGACTTGCGTTGCTTCTTGCCCAGGAGGGTATCGTTTGAAATTCTCTCATGGCGTACAGGGTCGGCCCGTCGCTAACTTTCACGATCGCTGGTATAGCGTTTCAACCTGTGTTCGATAGTCTTGCCAATCCGGTGTTT
>NZ_JBJQIJ010000005.1:0-235809 GCF_045984385.1 Methylobacillus draconifructus | reverse complement strand
TCGGTATATCGCTTGGCTTAATCTCAAATGAATCTTAGGTGTAACTTAAAAAGTTACAGATTTCATTTAAGTGTTAAGCACTTGTTTGTTGAGTTTTGGATACACATTAACTATGTATCTTTTGCACTCACCTACAAGCACCCACACTTATCGGTTGTTCGTTTTGTTAAAGAGCGGTTACTTCGTTACTTCTTTTGTCACTGCTGATTCGTTTCCAAATCAGCGAGAGGTGCGCATTATACAGAATTTTTTCATTCGGTCAAGCTAGTTTCGAAAATTATTTTTTAAACAACTTTCTAACTAACTTCGCTTCACATCACCTCGTTCAGCGAGCCGCGCATTTTACAGATCGGGATTTATATGTCAACACCAATTTGTAAAACTTGCTTTGTTTGGTTGCGGGGACAGGATTCGAACCTGTGACCTTCGGGTTATGAGCCCGACGAGCTGCCAGACTGCTCCACCCCGCGACCGATGTCGTTGCAACCCATTTCGTTAGATTTGTGTTGCGTCGAGAGGTGAAACTATAGCAAACCCAAAACTTCAATGTCAACGTATTTTTGGGGATTCACTGCAAGACATTCGGGCGCCAAATGCCGTTCTTTCTTGCAATCAATCGCTTAGCATCAAAATCACAGCAACTTATTTTCGTTGCTGATCACGACAGAGCGTACGTAAGCAAGGTCAGCTTCCGTATCTACGCCGCTCGCCGGCGCCTTTTCTGTGATTTCGACGCTAATTTTGTATCCGTGCCAAAGCACGCGCAATTGTTCCAGAGATTCAAAATGCTCAATCGCGGAAGGCGCCAGCGCCGCATAGGCTTGCAAGAATCCGGCGCGGTACGCATAAATACCTATATGTCGATAGATAGGCATATCAGCAGGAATATCCTGGTTGGCGGCAAAAGCATCCCTGGGATAAGGAATGGGGGCGCGGCTAAAGTAGAGTGCGTGCCCTTGTTGATCGAGGACGACTTTGACAATGTTGGGGTTCAGGATGGATGGCGTGTCATGCAGGGCATGACACGCAGTTGCCATGGAGGCTTCAGCGTGGGCGGAGAGATTGCCGGCCACTTCCCCGATCAATAGCGGATCAATCAGCGGCTCATCCCCTTGCACATTGACGACGATCGTGTCATTGCTCCAGCCGCGCTGCTGGACCACTTCGGCAATTCGCTCCGTACCGGATGCATGATCCCCCCTGGTCATGACCACCTCATAACCATAACCCAAGACGGCTTCTTGGATGCGCTCATGATCTGTCGCGACGACGACTTCGGTAGCGCCGCTTGCGAGAGACTGCTCGATAACCCGCACGACCATCGGCTTGCCGGCAATATCAAGCAACGGCTTGCCGGGCAAACGGCTGCTGGCATAGCGGGCGGGGATCACCACCTTGAACGACATTACTTAACCTCTTCTTCGGCTGGCAGCTTGCGCGCTTCATCCTCCAGCATGACAGGAATGCCGTCCTGTATGGGGTAAGCCAGCCGGCAAGGCTTGCAGATCAGTTCCTGCTCGGCTTTTTTGTAATGCAGAGGCCCTTTGCAAATCGGGCATACCAGGATTTCAAGCAGTTTCGCATCCATCGATCAAATTTCCTTTTCTATAAGTCGCGTCAGGCGCGCTAGTATTTTTTCTGCAAGCGCACGGTCTATCTCGGCCGTGATGGGCATAAACCACCAGTTCTCTCTTGCAAACGCGGTGCACTTGACCGCATCCTTTTCCGTCATGAGGACGATATCATCCTTGGCAAACTGGAAATCATCCTCGCTATAGGCATGATGATCCGGGAAAGGGTGCGCTTCAACGATCAGGCCCATTTGTTCCAGCTGACCGAAGAACCTTTGTGGATTACCGATTCCCGCTACGGCATGCACGTGCTTGCCGATCAGTTCGGTCACAGCCATGCGCTCCTCAGGAGCGTTCAGCTTGCGGAGATCATCCGGTACAAGATGCATGAGATAACCGCCGGCAGCAGGCGGCCCGCTATTGAAGACGACCGCATCCACGCCCTCGAGGCGCGCGCTGGATTCCCTCAGCGGCCCCGCAGGCAACAGCTGCCCGTTGCCGAATATGCGTTCGCCATCGATGATGACGATTTCCATGTCGCGCTCGAGCGCATAATGCTGCAGGCCATCGTCGCTAATGATAAGGTTGCACTCTGGATAATCCCTTAGCAAATGACGCGCGGCCCGGGTGCGCTTACGGCCAACATATAAAGGCAGGCCGGTCCGCTGAACCAGCAAGACAGGCTCGTCGCCCACTTCCTGGGGCAGGCTGTCTTTCGTGACCTGATGGGTATGGATCAACTTGCCGCCGTATCCGCGACTGATAATGCCGGGATACCAGCCGTTTTGCCGCAACTGCTGTACCAGCCAGATGACAAAGGGGGTCTTGCCCGTACCGCCGACATTGATATTGCCGACGATGATGACGGGAACCGGCAACTTCAGGGATTTGAGCAAGCGAAACCGGTAAGCCAGCCTACGCAGCGCGATCAAGATGCAGAAAAGCCAAGAAAACGGCCGGAGAACAAGCTGCCAGCCGGTACGTTGGTACCACTGGCGCTCCAGCCATCGGCTGAATGACTGGCCCATTGTCAACAACTCCTAGTGGGACTATTAATGAAATTGTTTCTGGTAAAGCTTGGCGTAATGCCCGCCCAAAGCCAATAATTCTTCATGACTTCCCCCTTCGATAATCTGCCCCTGCTCCATCACCAAGATACGATCCGCGTTTTCTATGGTCGACAACCTGTGGGCAATCACAATTGAGGTTCGGTTCTGCATCAGTTCGTCCAGCGCCGCCTGCACATGACGCTCGGATTCGGTATCCAGCGCGGATGTCGCTTCATCCAGCAACAGAATGGGGGCGTTCTTGAGGATCGCACGCGCAATGGCCAGGCGCTGACGCTGGCCGCCGGAAAGGCGCACGCCGCGATCGCCGATCTCGCTTTGCAGGCCGTTAGGCAATTGCTGGATAAAATCCCAGGCATGCGCCGCCTTGGCGGCAGCGATCACTTCCTCCTCGCTGGCATTGCGCAACACGCCGTAGGCGATATTGTTGAATACGCTATCGTTGAAGAGGATGACGTCCTGACTGACCAGGGAAAATTGCTGGCGCAGGCTTTTCAGGCTCATTTTGCGAATATCGATACCGTCGATCAGCACGCGCCCCTGCTGCGCCTCATAGAAACGAGGCAACAGGTTGACCAGGGTCGTCTTGCCGCCGCCTGAGCGGCCTACCAAGGCGACTTTCTCGCCCGGCTTGACCGTGAAATTGAGATCAAGCAGGGCCGGGCGTTTTGCGGAAGGATACTGCAATGTCACGTTCTCAAACACAATGCCGCCCTTGGCACGGCCAATCTCCTCGCCGCCTTCATCGACTTCCGGAACGCTGTCGATCAGCTCGAACACGCTATGCGCGGCCGCCAAGCCTACCTGCAACTCTTCATTCAGGCTGGTCAGCGTCTTGACCGGCCCGATCAGCATCAGCAAGGCACCGATGAAAGCCGCAAACTCGCCCGCACTGAATTTGCCCACGGCATAAAACACCACCAAGGCCAAAGCCACGCCCGCCAGCAACTCGATAACCATGCTGTTCATGCCGGAAAAACGCGCCAGGCGGATCTGCATATGGCGGTTCTTGCCTGCCACTTTTGCGAAACGCTGATATTCGTAGTCGCCGCCGCCGAATATTTTCACCATGCGCTGGCCGGAAACGGCTTCTTCGACCGCCTGGGTCATTTCCCCCATGGTTTGCTGCACCGCCTTGCCCGAGCTGCGCAACCTTGGCGTCATGCTCTTGAGGTACCATGCCATGGCCGGGGCCACCACGGCAAAAATCAGGGTGAGCTGCCAATCCAGGTAGAGCATGTAGCCCACCATGCCGACAATGGTCAGCGTATCCCTCACGGCGCTCATGGCGACCTTGGTCGCAGCCCCCGCCATCTGCTCGGTGTCATAGGTCAGCTTGGAGGTCACCACGCCGGCCGAAACAGCGTCAAAGAAACTCACCGGCAGGCCCATCAAGCGGCGGAACGTATCCTGGCGCAGATTCTCCACCACGCGCCTTGCCACCCAGCGCATGGCAAAATTGGAGATGAAGCCGGCCAATGCCCGGATTGCCAACAATCCAAACAGCATGAATGGCAGGAGGTGCAGCTTGTTCGAATCCTGGTTGACGAAACCTTCGTCGGTGACAAGCTTGATGGTGGCGAGGAATCCGGTATTCGTCGCGGAGAAAGTCACCAACGCGATGATGCTGATCAGGAATACCAGCCAGTAGCGCGCGGCATATTTGAGAAGGCGCAGGTACAGAACCCGCGCACTTTGCACGGAGGCGTCAGCCTTCCCAAGTGCATGTTTGGACATGATGGATACTTTTTAAAATTCAAGAACCAGAACGTGCTTGTGTTGCAAAAGTAATCTGGCTATACCCGGCCTGGCGCGAAGCCTCCATCACATTGACCACCGACTGGTGGCTGCTCTTGGCATCGGCACTGATGATGATGGTAGGATCCTTGCCGTCGCCGACAGCCTTTTTCAAGGCGTCCGCGATACCAGCTACCGAGTCATCTGCCACGTCCTTGTTATTGATGACATAGTGGCCTGACTCATCGACCCCGACATTGATGACCAATGGCTTGTCTTGCGGGTTCTCCGCATCGGCGGTCGGCAGGTTGATCTGCAACTCCGTGACGCGCGAGAAAGTCGCACTCACCACCAGGAAGATGATGATCACCAGCAACACGTCGATCAACGGCACGAGATTCATTTCCAAATCTTCGTGCTTTTTACCTCGTTGGAAATTCATTCCTTGCGCTCACCATGGATGATTTCTACCAGCTTGACTGCTTCCTGCTCCATCTCGACGATGAAGCCGTCAATCTTGCCACGAAAATATCGGTAGAAAATCATGGCCGGCACTGCCACCACAATACCGCCGGCAGTATTGTAGAGCGCGACGGAAATGCCGCGTGCGAACTGAGCGACGTCATGCCCTGTTGCAGTAAAAGCGCCAAACAGCTCCACCATCCCGATTACGGTACCAAGCAGGCCAAGCAATGGCGCCACCGTCGCAATGGTTCCCAGGGTGGTCAGGTACTTCTCCAGCCTGTGCGCCACGGCGCGGCCGGATTCCTCGACCGCTTCCTTCATCACTTCGCGCGGCGCGCCCAGGTTCTTCAGCGCGCTCGCGAACACGGTGCCCAGCATGGAGTGCTTCTCCAGCCTGGACAGGGCTTCCGCCGTCACACCCGCACGGCCCTGCCCCAGCCAGTTCTGCACTTCCGGCAGCAAGGCCTTGGGGACAATCTGCTGCTCGCGCAAGGCGATCAGGCGTTCTATGATAATGGCTACTGCGACGATTGAAGCAAAGATCAGCGGCCAGATCGGCCATCCTGCAGCTTTAATGATTTCCCACACAAATTGCCCCTAAGATGTTCTGTAAAGTGGCGTTACTTTATCGCGCGTTGCCGGTTTCAGCAAGGGAAGGCGATGTAAAACCAGCAGGCCGGTTGTACCAGTAGCGCTGTGATTTTTCCCGCCAGCGGGTGATGGCAATCCCGCGATGCTGCTCGAAATCCAGCAGCACCGCACCATCATGGTCGGAGCGGTAGAGGCTGGCTCCGGCGGCTGCATACCTTGCCATGACATCATGCCGGGGATGGCGGAAGCGGTTGCGGTAGCCTGCGGTGAAAATCACGGCCTGCGGCTTGACTGCTGCCACAAACCCTGGCGTGGAAGAAGTGCGGCTGCCATGATGCGGCGCCACCAGCACATCCGCAGCAATGCCTTGCCCTGCCGCATCCAGCAGGTCGGCCTCGGCGGAGCGCTCAATGTCTCCCGGCAGCAACAATGTCCCCGCGGCACTGCGGATATGCAGCACGCAACTGCGGTTGTTGGTTTTGACTCCAGCAGGCAAGTTGGCTGCATTGGCGGGATAAAGCATTTCAAAATCGACGCCGTCCCAGCGCCACTTCTGCCCGGCTTGGCAGGGCGAATGCCGCAGATTGCCAAGCTCGGGCTTTTCCCGCGGCAAGGAGCTGAGCATCCAATCTATTGGCATGGCGGCAATCACCGAGCCCATGCCTCCGGTGTGATCCAGGTCGTCATGGCTCACGACCAAGCCATCAAGGCGCTTAACTCCCGTACCGTTGAGGTAGGGCACGACCACTCTATTGCCGCTGTCGCTTTCACTGGAGAACCTAGGGCCGGTGTCATACAGCAGCACATGGTTCTGCGTATTGACCACGACCGCCAGACCTTGCCCCACGTCCAGCACGGCAACCCGCATATCTCCCCGCGCAGGCACAGGAGGCACACCGAGGAACAGCGGCAATATGCCAACTAACCCCAGCCAGCGCAACGGCACCCCACGCGGCAGCAACAGGCAGGCAACGCCTGCCACGGCCAACAGCATGGCGGGGACCGAGGGTATATGCTGCTGCCATATCGCCGAAGGCAATTCGCTCAGCCACAGCAAAAGCGCCATGGCAAGCTGCATGATCCAATGTGCGAGCCACAATAGGAAATCCAGCGGCAGGAAACTGCCAAGCAAGGTCAACGGCACAATCACCAGGCTGACCAGCGGGATGGCAAACGCATTGGCAAGCGGAGAAATCAGGGACACTTGCCCGAACAGCATGAGCAAGACCGGCATCAAGCCTATGGTCACGGCCCATTGCGTCAATATGGCATCCCGCAACCAGTGCGGCCGTTGCAGGCGTCCGCCCAGCGCATAGGCCATCACCGCCACCGCACCGAACGAAAGCCAGAACCCGGTGGCAAGCACGGCCCAGGGATCAATCAATACCACGACAAGCAAGGAAAGCAGCAAGACCCTGCCGATAGATACCCGCCGGCCCGACCAGAATGCCAATGCAATGACCGACAGCATATATAAGGTACGTTGTGTCGGGATGGAAAACCCTGCCACCAGCGAATATACCACCGCCGTCACCACTCCCGCGGCCAGCCCGGCCTTGCGTGCGGGCCAGCGCAGCGTCCAGTACGGCACCCGCCGCCAGATGCCGAACACCATTGCATACACCATCCCCGACAACATGGTGATGTGCAGGCCGGAGATGCTGACAAGATGGATGATGCCGGTGCGGCGGAATACCTGCCAGTCCTGCTGGCTGATGGCGTCGTCCTCGCCGATTGCCAACGCCATCAACACGCCAGCATAAGGCCGGTCCTGCAACACATCCGCCATGCGCCGGCTGACCGACTCCCGCACCATGTCCACCCAGTAAGCCGGCCTATGCACCCGCGCGTCCAGGCGGACCGCAGTGGGCGATTGCCGTACGTAACCACTGGCGCGGATGTTGCGCTCCAGCATCCATAGCTCGAAATCATATCCATGCGGATTGGATGTGCTGTGCGGCCGTTTCAGCCGCACCGTCAATTGCCAGCGTTCACCGGCATGGAAACGCGGCATGTCGGCATTCTGCGTCATGGGAATAGAACTACCCATCGAAAACCCGCCCGCATACTGGATCAAGGAAACTCGTCCGGGCACGACCGCACCAGGGGTTTGTACCTGCTCGACATCAAAATCAAAGCGCTCACCGCGATCATGCATAGCGGGAAGGCTTGCCACCACGCCGACGATGGCAATATCGCGCCCCTCCCACTCGGGAGGCAGCTCATCCGCCATCCGGCCATGGGCCAGCCATGCCGCCCAGCAGAAGCCGAATGCCAGCCCCAGCACCGCCAGCAGCAGGTGACGGATTACCGGCTGCGTGCGGAACCAATAGAAGAGAAGAATCAAGGGAACAAGGCTCCATCCCCAGGACAGGGATGGCAGCCACGGCAACTGCTGCAATACCCAGGCACCGGCTACAAATGTCAGTGCAAACGCGGGCATCTTCAGTCACCTAGTCAGATGGCGTGCAACCTGCCATCTTGAAGACGATATTGCCGCTGCATGCGCGCAGCCAGTTCCAGATCGTGGGTGACGACGACCAGACCCACGCCCTGCTCGCGGTTCAATTCCAGCAAAAGATCAAACACGCCCTCGGCCGTATGCCGGTCAAGGTTGCCGGTAGGCTCGTCGGCAAGCACGCATCGCGGATTCGTCACCAATGCACGCGCCACGGCGGCACGCTGCCGCTCGCCGCCGGAAAGCTCGCCCGGCATATGCTCCAGCCTGTGGCCCAGCCCGACCTTCACCAGCACGCCCTTTGCCTGCTCCAATGCCTCATCCCGCGGCAGACGGCGAATCATCAATGGCAGCGCCACATTCTCCAGGGCGGTGAATTCCGGCAACAGGTGGTGGAACTGGTAGACGAAGCCCAACGCCTGATTGCGCAACTCTCCCCGCTCGGCTTCGCTCAATGCCGCCAGCGGCTTGCCCATCACCTGCACGCTGCCCGCGCTTGGTTCATCCAGTCCGCCAAGCAAGTGCAGCAAGGTGCTTTTGCCGGAACCTGAAGTGCCGACAATGGCGATCTGCTCCCCGGCATCCACTTGCAGGCTGATGCCGTTGAGCACGGCGACATCGAGGCCGGTATAGGTTTTCTGCAAATCAACGCATTGCAGGATGGTAGGATTACTCATAACGCAGCGCCTCCGCCGGGTTGACCCTGGCAGCGCGCCAGCTTGGGTAAAGCGTCGCCAGCAGGCTCAGCACGAAAGACAAGACCACGATCACCGTAACATCGGACCATAGCAGCCTGGATGGCAGGTCGCTGATGTAATACACATCCTTGGCCAGGAACTGCACCCCGAGCATGCGTTCGATAAATGGCACGATCGTATCGATATTGAGGGCGATCAATACGCCGAAGAACGCGCCGACCACTGTCCCGATCACGCCGATCAGCGCGCCCTGCACGATAAATATCTGCATGATGCTGCGCGGGCTGGCGCCGAAGGTGCGCATGATGGCGATATCCGCGCGCTTGTCCGTCACCGCCATCACCAGAGTGGACACAATATTGAAGGCGGCGACAGCGACAATCAAGGCAAGGATGATGAACATCACGCGCTTTTCCATCTGGATGGCGCGGAAGAAGTTCGCATGCTGCTGCGTCCAATCGCTGATGTAATAGTTGCCGGTCCCCATCAGGCGATCCCCCAGCTGCCGGGCGACGGCGGGGGCGTTAAACAGGTCATCCAGCTTGAGGCGCACGCCGGAGACGTTCTCGCCCATGCGATACAGCTTGGCCGCATCGTCGAGATGGATCAGCGCCAGCCCGGAGTCGTATTCGAACATGCCGATCTCGAACAGGCCGACCACCTTGAACTGCTTGATGCGCGGCACTACGCCGGTCGGCGTGAACTGGCCCTGCGGCGCCATCAATACTACCTTATCGCCCAACACCACGCCCAGGGACTGGGCCAGCTCGGAGCCTAGCACCACGCCGAACTCGCCGGGCTTGAGGTCGCTTAACCGCCCAGCCCGCATATGGCTGCCCAGCTCGGCCACCTTGTCCTCGGCATCGGGAAGCACCCCGCGGATAATCGCCCCTTGCACGGCCTGGCCGAACGAGAGCATGCCCTGCGCCATGACATATGGCGCTGCGGCCCGCACATGCGGAGCCCCGTCCACCTTCTGCTCCAGACCGCGCCAATCCTCCAGCACATTGTTCGGACCCGTGATCTGCAAATGCGAAGCCACGCCGAGGATGCGGCTGCGCAACTCTTCCTGGAAGCCATTCATGACCGAGAGCACCACGATCAAGGCCGCCACGCCCAGCCCGATGCCGACCATGCTGGTGAGGGAAATAAAGGAAATGAAGTGATTACGCCTTTTTGCCCGCGTATAGCGCAAGCCGACAAAAAGCTCGAAGGGAAGTTGTCTGAAAAATGCCATGCCGCATTCTAGCGTGAAAGGGACTCAAGTACAGCATTGACCATGATTGAAGCCAATAAAAAAGCCCTTCCAATATTGGAAGGGCTTTTGTTGATGCCAGCGCTGTTTAGAAGCGAATGGTATTGGCACGGCGGCGGCGCGCAACGAACGCCACCACACCCATGCCAAGCAGCAGCATGCCATATGTTGCTGGCTCAGGTACTGCCGCAATTGAAGTGAACACAACCAGATCCTGGTAGTTCTTGTTCTTCAGATAGGTCAAGCTGTAGTCGCCGGTAGCCAGCACGCTGTCATCATTGACGCCAGCGAGCCAGGTCTTGGCAAGATCAATCGCTGCCTTCGACTCCGCATCGTAGCTGCCGAACCACAAGAAGCCGTTCCATACCGGATCAGCCTGGAACTTGCCTTTGTCCAGGTTGAAGTTATTCGATTTTTCGCTGACGATTTCCCATACAGCCACCTGGAAGGCAGCAGAAGAAATCGCGTCATCGACAAAGGAATAATACTTGTTGGCCAGGTTGGTCAGGCTGCTTTCTATAGTCGAGCTGAAAGTGCCTTCGGTATAGGTCGCGGACTTGCCGAATGCCCTGAAGTTCTGCGTCAACTCGACGCAGAACGCGGCAAAAGAATCGCCATTGCTCCAGGTACCGGAATACGCACCTGCGGCCACATCGCCCGACGCGCCGCCCCACCAGCCGAACAAGCCTGAGCCCTTGAGGTCGACGTTTACGTCAACCACGTCCTTCTTGCTGGAAAACTCGTAGCCGGTGAGCGTAGCCTCAATACCGGCAGATGGTGTTGCAAATGCAGCCTGACTGATAACGGATGCACCAATCAGCAGTGCGCTTACAATCGTCCCCTTGAAATTCAACATTCTTACATCCTTCTCTAAATTTTTTACTGCGCCGCAATCGACAAACAGGCTTCTTGAAAATGGATCCGGACTTATTTGTCCCGTTTGATACTGGAGCGCAGTATACGGATGATTTCATTTTTTGCATTTAGTACGTCTGGACTAATTAGTACCATCGGACTAATCTCCGGCTCATCAAATTAAGCAGTTAATTTTATTGAGACTTTACAATTCAAAATCAGCACATGAAAAGCGTTTAGCTCCCGAACAGAATTCCGCCAACACCGCCCGTGGGTCTGCTAGAATTCACACTTATGTTTACCGGCATTATTCAGGCCCAAGGCCACATCAAGACCATCACCCCCCATGGCGACGATGCCAGGCTCGTGATCGATACAGGCAACCTCGACCTGCAGGATGTCGCGATTGGCGACAGCATTGCAGTCAATGGCGTATGCCTGACCGTGATTACGCTGGGAACGAGTACCTTTGAAGCGGATGTTTCCAAGGAAACCCTGTCATGCACCGTTGGATTGGATACCCTGCGCGAGGTCAACCTGGAAAAAGCCTTGCGGCTTTCCGACCGCCTGGGCGGCCACCTGGTCAGCGGGCATGTGGACGGCGTAGGCCAGGTCATCCGCTTTGAACCGGTCGGCGAAAGTATGCTGCTGGCCGTGCGGGCGCCGAACCCATTGTCGCGCTACATTGCAGTGAAGGGCTCCATCACGATCGACGGCGTCAGCCTGACTGTCAACCATGTAGATGGCGACGACTTCAACGTCAACCTCATTCCGCACACGGTCGAAGTCACGACCTTGAAAGGGCTGGGCGTGGGCAGCCGCGTCAATCTCGAAGTAGACCTCATTGCCCGTTATGTGGACCGTATGACGCAATGGAGCGACATTCCGGCCTGAACTTTCCGCATCGGCATTCATCACTTACACACATCATGATCAGCCCAACCATAGAAATCATTGAAGAAATGCGCCAGGGGCGCATGGTAATCCTCGTTGACGAAGAAGACCGCGAAAACGAAGGCGACCTCGTGCTCGCCGCCCAGTTCACCACTGCCGAACATATCAACTTCATGGCGAAGCATGGCCGCGGGCTGATCTGCCTGACCTTGACGGAAGAGCGTTGCAAGCAACTCAACCTGCCCGCAATGGTGCAGAAGAACGGCAGCGGCATGGGCACCAATTTCACGGTATCCATTGAGGCCGCCACGGGCGTGACGACGGGGATCTCCGCCAGCGACCGGGCCAGGACGATACAGGCCGCAGTAGCGCCAAATGCGAAACCCGCCGACATTGTCAGCCCTGGTCACATATTCCCGGTGGCGGCGCAGAATGGCGGCGTGCTGGTGCGTGCCGGCCACACCGAGGCAGGATGCGACCTCTCTGCCCTGGCCGGCCTCACCCCTGCGTCCGTCATCTGCGAGATTCTCAAGGAAGATGGCAGCATGGCCAGGCTGCCGGACCTGATTGAGTTCGCCAAGCAGCACAACCTCAAGATCGGCACCATCGCCGACCTGATCCAATACCGCAACGAGAACGAGTGCCTGGTCAAGCGCGCCGCAGAACGTGAAGTCACTACGCCTTACGGCCCGATGCGCCTGATTGCCTATGCCGACATGATCGCCAAGGAAACCCACCTGGCGCTGGTCAAGGGCGAGATCACTCCCGACAAGGAAATCCTGGTACGCGTTCATGAGCCCCTTTCCGTGTTTGACCTCATCGACGAAAGTAGCCGCTCACATTCATGGAACACCTTGCAGGCCATGCGCAAGATCCAGGAGGCCGAAGCCGGTGTCGTCGTGTTGCTGCACAATGGCGAGAATGCGGAAGACCTGGTGGAACGCATCAAGTTTGCCGACGAACCGGTGCGCATCCGCCAGGACCTGCGCAACTACGGCATAGGTTCGCAAATCCTGCTGGATCTCGGCGTGAAGAAAATGAAGCTATTGGCTGCGCCGCGCAAGATGCCGAGCATTGTCGGTTTCGGCCTGGAAATCACCGGCTACGTCGAGACGCCCTGACCGGCTGATGCAAGCCATGATGTGAGAATCGTTATGTGAGATAATAGCAGCGTGGAAAACGTTAATCTCACTGGTCAGTTTCTGGTTGCCATGCCCGCCATGACCGACCCCTATTTTGCAAAGTCGGTGACCTTCATCTGCGAACACAATGCCGACGGCGCCATGGGCATCGTCATCAATCGTCCTATCGACATGACTCTGCAGGCATTGTTCAAGCAACTGAACCTGCCGCTCTCCAGCCCACTGACGGATAAGCCCGTCTATTTCGGCGGACCGGTACAGTTGGATCGCGGCTTCGTCCTGCATCAACCGCTGGAAGACTGGGACTCCACCCTCAGCATCGACGGCGATACCGGCCTCACCACCTCCAAGGACATCCTGCAAGCCGTTGCCGAAGGCCACATTCCGCACAACTTCCTGGTCAGTCTCGGCTATGCCGGCTGGTCGGCAGGCCAACTGGAACAGGAGCTTGCGCAGAATGCCTGGCTGACGGTCGAGGCGACGCCGGAACAGCGCAATCACTTATTGTTCGGCTTGCCCGCGGAAGAAAAGGTACAGGCCACCATGGCACTGCTGGGGCTTGATTTCGCCCGCTTTGCGGAGGAAGCCGGGCATGCCTGAGCCGGTAGCCGGCCACCAAGGCTGCGTGCTCGGATTCGACTTCGGCGAAAAACGCATCGGCGTGGCAATCGGCGAATACCTGCTCGGCATTGCCCATCCGCTCGCGACCATCGATACCGAAGCCAATGACAAACGTTTTGCCGCCATTGCCGACCTCATCGAGGAATGGCAACCGGTGGCGCTGGTGGTCGGGCTGCCAAGCTACCTCAATGGCGACGAGCATGCGTTGACCCAGCTATGCCGCAAGTTTGCACGCCGCCTGGAGGGTCGCTTCAACCTGCCTGTCGCATTGGTCGACGAGCGCTTAAGCTCAGCGGAAGCCAGCCAGTCGCTCAAGCAAAGCGGCATCACCGGCCGCAGGCAGAAGCCCATGCTGGACCAGGTGGCTGCGCAACATATACTGCAATCCTATTTTGACGGACTTGCCCCATGACATTGAACATTCAATTACCCGATGCGGAAGCGCTCCTCCTGACTCTGGAGCAGAAACTCGCCCCATTCATCCAGCCGAAAACCGCCATCGTCGGTATCCACAGCGGCGGCGCATGGATTGCGGAACGGCTTTTCCCCCGGCTGCAAGCAGCCAACCCGGCCTGCTCGCTGGAGCTGGGCATGCTCGACAGCTCTTTCTACCGGGACGATTACAGCCAGCGCGGCCTGCACGCGGACACGCGCCCATCGCAAATCCCGTTCGACGTGGAAGAGCGCCACATCATCCTGCTCGACGACGTGTTCTATACCGGACGCACCATTCGCGCCGCCATGAACGAGCTGTTCGATTACGGCAGGCCCGCCAGCATCAGCCTGGCCGTACTGGTGGACCGCGGCGGCCGCGAGTTGCCGATCTGCCCGCAGGTGGCTGCGCTGCAACTGGATATTCCACCCGATCAGAAATTACAATTATCCCGCGATGAACACCATCAACTCCAATTCAGCCTGGAGGCAAGTGCCTGATGCATAATCCTCAACTGACCAAGGACGGCAAGCTCAAGCACCTGCTCACGACGGAAGGGCTGCCCCGCGCCATCCTCAACCAGATACTGGATACCGCCGAATCCTTCGTCGGCGTTGCCGAGCGCGAAGTCAAGAAAGTGCCTTTGCTGCGCGGCAAGACCGTCTGTAACATCTTCTTCGAGAACAGCACGCGCACCCGGACGACATTCGAAATCGCAGCCAAGCGCCTTTCGGCGGACGTCATCACGCTGAATGTGGGTACTTCCTCGCAATCCAAGGGCGAAACCATCCTCGACACCATCGACAACCTGACCGCCATGCATGCCGACATGTTCGTCGTACGCCATGCGGAATCCGGCGCGGCCCATTTCATCGCGCAGCATGTCGCCCCGCATATCCACGTGATCAATGCAGGCGACGGCCGCCATGCGCACCCGACCCAGGGCCTGCTCGATGTCTTCACTATCCGCCGCTACAAGCCGGACATGCACAACCTGCGCGTGGCACTGGTAGGCGATGTGCTGCACTCGCGCGTGGCACGCTCCGAAATCCATGCGCTCACTACGCTGGGCGTGCCCGAGGTTCGCGTCATCGCCCCCAAGACGCTATTGCCGCAACACGTGGAAAAACTCGGGGTACAGGTCCATCACGATATGCGCGAAGGCCTGAAAGACGTGGACGTCGTCATGATGCTGCGCTTGCAGAACGAACGCATGAACGGCGCCTTGCTGCCCAGCGCTCAGGAATACTTCAAGTGTTACGGGCTCACGCCGGAAAAACTTGCCTTTGCCAAGCCGGATGCCATCGTCATGCACCCGGGCCCCATGAACCGCGGCGTGGAAATCGATTCTGCGGTGGCCGATGGCAAGCAATCCGTGATTCTTCCCCAGGTTACCTACGGCATTGCGGTACGCATGGCCGTCATGAGCATCCTCGCAGGAAACTCCGAATGAACATCCATATCAAGCAGGGGCGGCTGATCGACCCAAGACACCATGTCGATGCGGTACAAGACCTTTACGTCAGCAATGGCAAGATCGCGGGCATAGGCGATATGCCGGCGGACTTCAAGGCAGACCAGGTGATCGATGCCGACGGGCTGATCGTCTGCCCGGGCCTGGTGGACGTCTCGGTCCGCCTGCGCGAGCCCGGCAACGAATACAAGGCGTCGCTGAAGAGCGAACTTCATGCTGCGGTTGCGGGCGGCGTCACCAGCGTGGCCTGCCCGCCGGATACCGACCCGGTGCTCGACGAATCCGGCCTGGTCGAAATGCTGAAGCACCGCGCCAAGCAGCTCCATTTGAGCAATGTCTATCCCTTGGGCGCGCTCACCCGCCAACTCGCCGGCAAACAGCTCACGGAAATGAGCGAGCTCACCGAGGCAGGCTGCGTCGGCTTTTCCCAGGCAGACGAGCCGATCGTCGACACCCTGGTGCTATGGCGCGCCCTGCAGTACGCCGCCACATTCGGCTTTACCGTCTGGCTGCGCCCGCAGGAGCCCTACCTGGCGCAAGGCGGGGTCGCGCATGATGGGGAAGTTGCCGCGCGCCTGGGCCTCAAGACTATCCCAGTGGCTGCTGAAACCCTGGCGCTCGCCACCATCCTGCACATCGTCCGTGAAACCGGGGCCAAGGTGCACCTGTGCCGGCTTTCCAGCGCCGAAGGCGTCGCCATGGTGCGCGAAGCCAAGCAGCAAGGCCTGCAGATCAGTTGTGATGTCAGCGTCAACCACCTGCATCTCACTGAGCATGACATCGGCTTCTTCGACGCCAATTGTCACCTGAGGCCTCCATTGCGCAGCCAGCGCGACCGCGATGCCCTGCGCCAGGGCCTGGCCGACGGCACCATCGACCTCGCATGCTCGGACCATGCGCCGGTAGATGAAGACGCCAAGCTAGTGCCGTTCGGCGAAGCGGAGGCCGGCGCGACAGGTCTGGAACTGCTGCTGCCGCTGACGCTGAAATGGGCCGAGGAACAGAAGGTTGCCCTGGTCGACGCATTGGCGCGCATCACCAGCGCGCCAGCCACCAGCCTGGGGATCAGCCAAGGCCATCTGGAATTGGGCGCTCAAGCCGATATTTGCATTTTCGACCCGCAGCAATACTGGAACGTGAAAGCGGCAAACCTGCTGAGCCAGGGAAAGAACACGCCATTTAACGGCCTGGAGCTGGCAGGCAAGGTACGCTATACGCTGGTTAACGGCGAGATTGCCTACAAGGACTAGAGCATCAGGCGCCCCGCCTCAAGCAGGGCGCCTGTCACGCCAGCGAGCCAAACTAGACATCGCGTGCCGGGAAAATACCTTTCTTCACCACGGCATGCACGCCCCAGTTGCCATCCACCACCTGGGTGACGCCGAAGTCGACGCCGATTGACATCAGTGAAACCGCCTCGTCCTCGCTCAAATGCTGGGTATGCATGAGGAAATGCCGCATCTTGCGGAATGCGTCCTTGAGCGCGAGATCCAGCGAGGATTTGGAGAAGATGCTGTTCTGCGCGTCAGCGCCAAGCTCGGCCAGGTAGTTGGCATAACTGAAGCCGTGCAGCACCCATTCATCCTGGGTTTCCAGCAACGGATATTGCAGGCTTTCCAGTGCGGTCCCCGCCAGGTCGGCCTTCTTGTGCAGAATGAACTGGAAGGTGCCGGTCAAGGAGCACTCGATCGCGGTGCCGCACATTTCGGAATCGCCTTGCGAGGCATGCGGGTCCCCCACCGAGAACATGCCGCCCGGCACTGAAACTGGGTAATACATGGTCGCGCCCTTGCCGATGCGCCAATTGTCGATATTGCCGCCGGTATAGCTCGGCGGGATGGAGTTCACCATGTCGGCTTCCACTGGCGCCAACCCCATGGTGCCGAAATGCGGGCGTACCGGGACGCGGATATTTTTCAGCACGTCGTAATTCTTGCTGATGGTGCTGTGATCCACAGGCACGCCCGGGTAATCGACAATCGGGTGCACCACGCCGAAAGGATCGGTCTGCGGCGTCCAGCGGTAGTTATAGAATGCCCGGGCCCAGTTGCGCTCGCCTGTGGCATCCAGTTCATAGATCGTCACCACTTCGCGCTTCTTCGGCTCTTCTATCAGGTCGTTATAATGAAAGCCCCAGTTGGCGGCAACATTGGAGCCGAAAGCCTTGCCCTTGAATTCGGGGTTGGCGCTCGGGCGCAAGACCACATCGACAATCCGCACTTCCAGCACGTCACCCGGCTGCGCGCCCTTGACCGCAACCGGCCCGGTACAGATATGCACGCCCAGGCCGCCGCCGGCCCCCAGCTTGTGGTCCATCGGCCCTATGCCGCGCCGATCCACATTCTTGCGCTTGCTGTCCCAATAAAACACGCTTTCGGCGCCAGGGTCGCCCTTGACCATGAGCGATGCATCGTCATTGGAATGGTGGGTCAATGTCTCCATGGTGGCGAAGTCACCCGACTCAAGCTCCACAAGGGGTTTCAAGGATTTACTGAAGAACCCCCAATTCACGGTTTTATCGTTGGCGGGAATATAGTAATGGGTAGCATGCCCTGTGGAAGAACCAGACTTGGGCGTAGTCTGGCCAAAAGCACTGGCACTGATACCCATGCTTGCCGCAGAGGCGAGCACGCCGCCAACGGCAAAGTCGCGCATGAAATCGCGCCTGCCTTCCTGAAACTCCTGCTGGATTTCCGGGTTATCCGCTGCATGTGAATGATGACGGCACCCTTGCTGACAGACATGCTCACTCATTTGGCCAACTCCCATGATATTGAAAAGATCATTAGGAGCCAAAGCAATATGGATACCAATTGAGTGTATGTATAAAATTACATATTACTCAGCAAGATAGGCTGAAATAAATTTGCTTTCTTATCTTGCTCCGCACCATGATTTAACGCCGTGCACTATTGCGGCACATGGCAAATCATTACTGCATCGGTTTCTTGCGCAGCTTTACCGGCTTTCTTTCACTCACGCGCTTGCGCATGCGGATGTTGAGCATTTCCACCGCCACCGAGAACGCCATCGCGAAATAGATGTAGCCCTTGGGCACGTGAACGTCGAACCCCTCCACCATCAGCGTGACGCCCACGAGGATCAGGAACGACAAGGCAAGAATCTTGATGGTGGGATGGTTGTCGACGAAATCCCCGATCGACTTGGCGGCAAACAGCATCACGCCGACCGCGATGATGATGGCCGTCGCCATGATGCCGACATGGTCGGCAAGCCCGACCGCGGTAATCACGGAATCCAGTGAAAAGACGATATCCAGCACCGCGATCTGCACCAGCACCATGCCCATGCTGTTGACCGCGACATGGCCGTCCCCATGCCCATCCATGCCCTCGAGGCTGTTATGGATTTCGTGGGTGGCCTTGGCGAGCAGGAACAAGCCGCCGCCGATCAGGATCAAGTCGCGGCCTGAAATTTCCACGCCAGCGATCTCGAACCAGGGCTTGGTCAGCCCCATGACCCAGGAAATGGAGAACAGGAGCGCCAGGCGCGCGATCATCGCCAGGCTGAGCCCGAGCCGCCTGGCGGTATTGCGCTGCTTTTCCGGCAGGCGGCCGACCAGGATGGAGATGAAGATGATATTGTCTATGCCCAGGACGATTTCCAGGGCGGTCAACGTTGCGAGTGCGATCCAGGCTTCGGGGCTTGCCAACCATTCCAGCATATCAAGCTTTCAGAAAAGAAATTGTGAATTGCCAGCAACCATGCCGGCATGGCAGGTTACACTATACCGAGATTATCCAATCCTGCGGAAAGGTCACGGTCTTTTGCATCCTTGCCTTCCAGCTTGATCCTGAGCCTGAGGTCGTTGACCGAATCCGCATTGCGCAAGGCATCCTCATAGGTGATGAGGCCAGCCTCGTGCAGGTCGAACAGCGACTGGTCGAACGTCTGCATGCCCAGTTCGCGAGACTTGGCGATAATGTCCTTGATCTCGTGCACATCCCCCTTGAAGATCAGGTCGGAAATCAGGGGCGAGTTGATCATGATTTCCATGGCAGCCACCCGCCCCGTGCTGTCTTTTCGGGCAATCAGGCGCTGGGAGACAAAAGCCTTCACGTTGAGCGACAAATCCATGAGCAGCTGGTGCCGGCGCTCCTCGGGAAAGAAGTTGATGATGCGGTCCAGCGCCTGGTTGGTGCTGTTCGCATGCAGGGTTGCCATGCATAGGTGGCCGGTCTCGGCGAAGGCGATCGCATAATCCATGGTTTCGCGGTCGCGGATTTCGCCGATCAGGATCACGTCGGGCGCCTGGCGCAAGGTGTTCTTGAGCGCGGTATGCCAGTTGTCGGTGTCGACGCCGATCTCGCGCTGGGTGATGATGCAGTTCTTGTGCTCGTGCACGAACTCGATCGGGTCTTCGATGGTGATGATGTGACCGTGGCTGTTTTCATTGCGGTAACCGACCATCGCTGCCAACGATGTGGACTTGCCCGAACCGGTGCCGCCGACGAAGATCACCAGCCCGCGCTTGGACTGCGCCACGTCCTTGAGCACTTCGGGCAGCCCCAGTTCCTCAAGGCGCGGAATCTTGGTGGTGATGGTGCGGAACACCAGCCCGACGCTGCCGCGCTGCACGAAGGCATTGACGCGGAAACGCGCCACGCCGGGCATCCCGATCGCGAAGTTGCACTCGCGCGTCGCCTCGAATTCCGCGGCCTGCTTGTCGTTCATGATTGCACGCGCGATCTCGCGCGCCTGCTGCGGCGTCAATGCCTGCTGCGTCACCGGCGTCATCTTGCCGTCGATCTTCATCGCGGGCGGATAGGCGGCCGTAATGAAAAGGTCGGATGCCTTCTTGCCCAGCATCAACCGCAACAGGTCGAATACAAACTTCTCCGCTTGCCCTTGATCCATGCTATTCCTTAATCCCGGTTAGCCGACGAAGGCATCCTTGTTGGCAGCCTTGGTTCTTGCCTCGGCCAGGGAAATCACGTTGCGTCGCACCAGGTCCTGCAGGTTCTGGTCCAGCGTCTGCATGCCGACGTTCTGCCCGGTCTGGATCGCGGAATACATCTGCGCGATCTTGTTCTCGCGGATCAGGTTGCGAATCGCGGGCGTGCCGATCATGATCTCGTGCGCCGCCACGCGGCCTTGCTCATCCTTGGTCTTGCACAAGGTCTGCGAGATCACGGCGCGCAGCGATTCGGAGAGCATGGAGCGCACCATTTCCTTCTCCGCCGCGGGAAACACGTCGACGATACGGTCTATGGTCTTGGCCGCGGAACTGGTATGCAGGGTGCCGAACACCAGATGGCCGGTCTCGGCGGCGCTGAGTGCGAGGCGGATGGTTTCCAGGTCGCGCATTTCGCCGACCAGGATCACGTCCGGGTCCTCGCGCAGAGCAGAGCGCAAGGCATTGGCGAAAGACAGGGTGTGCGGCCCGACCTCGCGCTGGTTGATCAGGCACTTTTTCGAGGTATGCACGAATTCGATCGGATCTTCCACGGTGAGGATATGGCCGAACTCGTTTTCATTGATGAAATCGATCATCGCCGCCAGCGTAGTGGATTTACCGGAGCCGGTCGGCCCGGTCACCAGCACGATGCCGCGCGGGTTCTGCGCAATCTCGCGGAAGATAGGCGGACAGCCGAGCTGTTCCATGGTCAGCACCTTGGAGGGAATGGTACGGAACACCGCGCCAGCCCCGCGGTTCTGGTTGAAGGCATTGACGCGGAAACGCGCCAGGTTGGGAATCTCGAAGGAGAAATCGCATTCCAGCGTTTCTTCGTATACCTTGCGCTGGCCGTCGTTCATGATGTCGTACACCATGTCGTGCACGGCGCTGTGGTCCAGCGGCGGCACGTTGATCTTGCGCACGTCGCCATGCACCCGGATCAACGGCGGCATGCCCGCCGAAAGGTGCAAGTCGGAAGCCTTGTTTTTGACCGAGAACGCCAGCAAATCAGAAATATCCAAAACAGGCTCCTGTTATAATTCCAGACCTGGCACGCCGGTGCCGGGATAGTTGCAATCATGAAGAATGGACGGATTATGGACACAATTGGCAAGCGCTGGCAAGCAATCAAGGCCCGTATCGAGGCGGCTGCGCTTGATGCTGGAAGAGCGCCCGATTCTGTGAGCCTGCTTGCCGTAAGCAAGGCGCATCCGGCCAGCGCCATCCGCGAAGCCTATGCCCTCGGACAACGCCAGTTCGGCGAGAACTACCTGCAGGAAGCGCTCGCCAAGCAGGAAGAACTCCAAGGCCTGGATATCGAATGGCACTTCATCGGCCCCATCCAGAGCAACAAGACGCAGCCAATCGCCAGGCATTTCGACTGGGTGCACAGCGTGGACCGCGCCAAGATCGCAGACAGGCTCAATGCCGCCCGCGGCCCCGGCCAACCGGCGCTGCAGGTCTGCATCCAGGTTAATGTCAGCGGTGAAGACAGCAAGAGCGGCACCAGCGCTGCCGACGCGATTGCCCTGGCAGACCATATCAGGCAATTGCCCAAACTGCGCCTGCGCGGGCTGATGGCGATTCCGGCCCCTACCCATGACCCGCAGGAACAACAGTCGCAGTTTCGCGCCGTACGTGACATCTACGACAGCCTGCAATCGTCCGGACACCACTTGGATACGTTATCCATGGGCATGTCCGAAGATTTTCCCGCAGCCGTTCAAGAGGGTGCGACAATAGTGAGGGTGGGCTCTGCCATTTTCGGGGCCCGGATCAAACCAACCACAGACCAACCAACATGAAAATCAGCTTTATCGGCGGCGGCAACATGGCGCGCGCGATTATCGGCGGCCTCAAGCAAAAGGGCTACAACATGGCCGCCATCAATGTCATTGAGCTTGATGCTGCAAAGCGGGAGCAATTGACGGAAGAATTCGGCATTCACGCCACCGAGCACCTGCCCAGCGTCGCCAACTCAGACATCATCGTGCTGGCTGTCAAGCCACAGCAATTACGCGACCTGGCGATCTTTCTCGCCAGCTTCCTCAACCAGCAGCTCGTCATATCCATTGCGGCCGGCATCACCTGCGACGCGCTCAGCCGCTGGCTGAACGGCTACAGCGCCATCGTGCGCGTCATGCCCAATACGCCGGCCCAGATCCAGGCCGGCGTATCCGGCCTTTATGCGGCGGATGGCGTCAGCATAGAACAGCGCGAACAGGCCGACCTGCTGTTGTCTGCGGCGGGCAGCACATTATGGGTCGATGACGAGGGCAAGATAGATGCGGTGACCGCGATTTCAGGCAGCGGCCCGGCCTATGTATTCTATTTCATCGAGGCTTTGGAACAGGCGGCCCTGGACCTGGGCTTCGCTCCCGACCAGGCGCACGCCTTGAGCCTGCAGACTTTCCTGGGAGCCAGCCGGCTGGCCAGCCAGAGCGATACGCCCGCCGCTGCGCTGCGCGCCCAGGTGACCTCCAAGGGCGGCACTACCGAACGCGCGATCCTCTCCATGGAGCAGGCCAACATCAAACAAGCCATTATCCAGGCAGCGCATGCCGCCGCTGAGCGCGCTCGCGAACTGGGCGAACAGCTAGGAAAGGACTAACCATGCTCAATACTATTTCATGCCGGGGGCTTGCATGATCAATAACGCCTTGCAGTTTCTGCTGCATACCATCCTCGGTTTATTTACCTTGGCATTGTTGCTGCGCTTTTACCTGCAGCTGACCCGCGCGCCTTTCCACAATCCCGTTTCCCAGGCCATGGTCGCAGTGACCAACTTCGCGGTCAGGCCCGTCCGGCGCTTTATCCCGGGAATCGGCGGCCTCGACACTTCCACCCTGCTGCTGGCATTCATTGCGCAGTTCCTGCTGCAAGTGGGCTCGTTGTGGATACGCGACTTTCCCTTGCTCGTGGCGGACAACACCATATGGATCGCCTTGCTGGGCCTGGCATTTGTCGGCCTGTTGAAGCTCAGCATCTACATCTTCCTTTATGCGGTGCTGCTTCAAGCCATCCTCAGCTGGATCAATCCCCACACCATCCTTACGCCAGTGCTGGATGCGCTTACCCGGCCGCTGTTGCGCCCATTGCGCAACCGCATCCCCACAGCCGGCGGTTTCGACCTCAGCCCCTTGGTCGTGTTCATCGTCGCGCAACTGGTCCTGATCGTCCTTGTCACGCCGATGGAGCAGCAATTGCTGCGCTTGTTCTAAGAGCCTACTACAAACTAGAACTCACCACCGACAGTCGGCTGTTTGTGGTCTTCGGCCCGGCAGAGATCAACGTGCAACGCCGAGCTTTTTCGCCAATTCGTCAGCCGTCAGGATATGCCCGAAGCCATCGGTTCCCATGGCGAACTTGTCGGCATCCTTCAACCCGCCTACGACCAGGGGGTCGAAACCGGCCGAGGAAATCAGCGCCTTGGCGACGTCCAGCGCCTGTTGGTCGTCGCCGGCAATCGGGATGGCGATGCGCGGCGTGCGGCCCGCATTGTCGGTGAATACACGGTTATTCGCGGCATTGAAGGCGCGCACGATGCGTGCGCCGGGCAGGTATTTGGCCGTGGTAACGCCGATGCCGTTGGCCTGAGTCTCCGGATACAGCGAGCTGCGGTTGGCGTTGCCGGCGTCCAGCACGATCTTGTCCTTGAGCGCCGCGCCGTAGTCGCGGCCGATTTGCGGATAGGCCTCATAAGGCACGGCCAGCAAAACGGCATCGCCAAATGCAATCGCCTCTTCCACAGTGCCGGCGCGCGCCTTGGGACCCAATCTATCGACCAACGATTTCAGGCTTGAAGGGTCGCGTGAGGAAAACAGGACTTCGTGCCCCGCCTTCACCCATAAAGCACCGACCGCACCACCCAGGTTCCCGGCGCCGATAGTGCCGATTTTCAGGGGTTTCCCTTCAGCCGCGAAGGCGGAATGCCCAACTAGGGGCAGAACGGCCAACAGGCCCAGGCCTCCTCCAAGCTTCAGAAGCTGTCTGCGGGATATGTTGCGCATGGCATTTCTCCTTGATCAGAATATTGTCCTGTTCGAGTATAAGTCCAGAAACAAGACCATGACAAAGCTCAAGGTAAAGCTTGCGCAAAAGAATGTAAGCGGAAGTAAGCCGGCATGGACGCGGATGCCCGTACTAAGAGCAGATTCGTAACGCAGCAGCGGCTACCCTACCGGGACAACGTGTCCTATGAAAAGATCATGAACAGGCTCTAAACCTACATCAGCACGATATCGTAGGTTTCCTGCGCATAATGCGTTTCCGCCTGCAGCGAAATCGGCTTGCCGATGAAATCCGAGAGATTGGCCAGGCTCTGGGACTCCTCGTCCAACAGCAGGTCAATCACCTTGGGCGCGGCCAGGATGCGGAACTCGCGGGCGGTGAACTGCTTGGCGTTGCGCAGCAGTTCGCGGAAAATTTCATAGCAAACGGTTTGCGCGGTTTTGACCTCGCCGCGCCCCTTGCAGGACGGGCAAGGCTCGCACAGCAGGTGCGCCAGGCTTTCGCGCGTGCGCTTGCGCGTCATCTCGACCAAGCCGAGCGTGGAAAACCCGTTCACGCCGGTACGCGCCCTGTCCTTGGCCACGGTCTTTTTCAGCTCTGCGAGCACGGCGTTTTGCTGCTCTTCCTCATCCATGTCGATGAAGTCGATGATGATGATGCCGCCGAGGTTGCGCACGCGCAGCTGGCGCGCGATGCATTGCGCGGCCTCGAGATTGGTCTTGAAGATAGTGTCTGACAGGCTGCGCCCGGTGACGAAGCCGCCCGTGTTCACGTCCACGGTGGTCAGCGCCTCGGTCTGGTCGAAGATCAGGTAGCCGCCCGACTTGAGCTCCACCTTGCGCGACATGGCCTTGTTGATCTCGTGCTCGACGTTGTACATGTCGAACAACGGGCGCGCGCCCTGGTAATGCTCGATACGCTTCACCGCCCCCACCGCATAGTGGCTGGCGAAATCCAGCAGCTTTTGATAAGTCTCGCGCGAATCCACCAGGATGCGCTCCGTTTCGTCATTGACCACGTCGCGCAGCACGCGCATGGGTAAATCCAGGTCCTGGAACACCAAGGAACGGTCGGCAGCCCCATGGCTGGCCGCCTGGATATTGCTCCAGACCTTTTGCAGGTAATCGATATCCGCCAACAGCTCTTCATCGGTCGCCGCTTCCGACATGGTGCGGATGATGTAGCCGCCCTCGCGCTTTTCCGGCAGCAGGCGCAGCAGGCGCTCGCGCAGCAGTTCGCGCTCAGCCTCGTCCTCGATACGCTGCGATACGCCGATATGCTGCTGTTGCGGCAGATACACGAGGAAGCGGCCCGCAATGCTGATCTGCGTGGTCAGGCGCGCGCCCTTGGTGCCGATCGGCTCCTTGATCACCTGCACCATGACCGGCTGGCCTTCGTGCAATACTTCCTGGATGGCTTTTTCCTTCTCCGGGCTACAGCATTCCAGGATGTCCGCCACATGCAGGAAAGCGGCACGCTGCAGACCGATCTCGACGAAGGCGGACTGCATTCCCGGCAATACGCGGCACACCTTGCCGCGATAGATGTTGCCCACCAGCCCCAGCGAAGTGGCGCGCTCTACGTGCAGCTCCTGCAATACCCCCTGATCGACGATGGCGACGCGGGTTTCCTGCGGGGTGACATTGATCAGAATTTCTTCACTCATGACATCACTTAAATTTATTTTCCAGCTTATTCTTAAAATCTAGGCTGCCCGATTGGGAATGGCAAAACCGCAATTCCTCAGCAATGTCGCAGTTTCAAAAAGTGGCAGCCCCATGACGCCGGAATAGCTGCCCTCGATGCGCTCTATCAATGTCCCTCCCAGGCCCTGTATGCCATAAGCGCCAGCCTTGTCCCGCGGCTCCCCGCTGGACACATAGGCAGCGATCAGGCCATGGCTTAATGCCGCCATTTTCACGCGCGTCGTTGACAACGCAACCCCCACGCCGCGGTTGCTTGCCAGCGCGACCCCCGTATGCACCTCATGCCAGCGGCCCGACATGGACGCCAGCATGGCATAGGCCTCCTCGTCGCTTGCCGGCTTGCCGAGAATGGCGCCATCGACGCATACCGTGGTATCCGCAGCCAGCACCGGCATATCCAGCACCTGCAAGCTGGCCGCGCCAGCATGGGCTTTTTCTCGTGCGAGGCGCAACACGTAATCGGCAGCCGACTCCGCATTATATACAGACTCGTCTATATCGGAAGGGATGACGACAAACTCCACGCCGATTTGCTGCAACAGCTCTGCGCGCCTAGGTGAGCGGGAAGCGAGATAAATGCGTGTCATATTTGATGCACATGGCCTGTAATAGGTTGATATTGGGCGACGATACTACCCGATAGCCTTCGCCTCCAACAAGAAAGTTACAGCAGCACGCCGACGGCAATGCTGGCTTCACGATCAATACCGCTGTAAAATTATGGGTTTACGTTACCTGGCTGCGGATGCGGCCAGCTGCCTGGTGAAGAAGTCCATGATCTGGAAACCCCATACCACTGTCGCTGCCATCGTGGAGCAGGACGGCCGCTTTCTCCTGGTGGAGGAAGAAACCGCGGACGGCATCCGCCTCAACCAGCCTGCCGGGCATGTGGAGAATGGCGAAAGCCTGTTGGAAGCCGTCGCCAGGGAAGCCCGCGAGGAAACCGCCTACCGTTTCACGCCGCAAAGCCTGCTGGGCATCTACCACTGGCGCCACCCGCTCAAGGACATTACCTACCTGCGGTTCGCCTTTATCGGCCATGTTGACGACCATCAGCCAGGCTTGCCCTTGGACGACGGCATTATCCGTACAGTCTGGATGACCCCGGACGAGATCAGCACCAGCCAGGCAAGGCACCGTAGCCCGCAAGTACTCACTTGCGTCGAGCACTACCTGGCGGGGCAGCATTTCCCGCTCAATGTGGTTACCCATTTATAGCATTGCCAATTAGCAGATAGAACACCATCATGAAGAAAAAAATCATCGTCGGCATGTCCGGCGGCGTCGATTCCTCCGTCGCCGCACTATTGCTCAAGGAACAAGGCTACGAAGTCGTCGGCCTGTTCATGAAGAATTGGGAGGATGACGATACCGACGAATACTGCCCGGCCAAGCAGGACCTGATCGATGCGGCGGCAGTCGCCGACAAGCTCGGCATCGAGATCGAGGCGGTGAACTTCAGCAAGGAATACAAGGAGCGCGTGTTTGCCAACTTTCTCGAGGAGTACAGCGCCGGCCGCACGCCCAACCCGGATATCCTCTGCAACTCCGAGATCAAGTTCAAGGCATTCCTCGACCATGCCATGGCGCTGGGCGGCGACCTCATGGCCACCGGACATTATGCGCAGGTGCGCGAGAAGAACGGCTTGTTCCAGCTCATGAAGGCGGACGACGGCACCAAGGACCAGAGCTATTTCCTTTACCGCCTCAACCAGGCGCAACTCTCCAAGACCCTGTTCCCGCTAGGCCACCTGCTCAAGCGCGAAATACGCGACATTGCGCGCCGCGCCGGCCTGCCCACCAGCGAAAAGAAGGATTCCACCGGCATCTGCTTCATCGGCGAACGCCCGTTCCAGGAATTCCTCAGCCGCTACCTGCCGCGCGCGCCCGGAGAAATCCAGACGCCGGAAGGCAAGGTCGTCGGCCAGCACAATGGCCTGATGTACTACACCATGGGGCAGCGCCAGGGGTTGGGCATCGGCGGCTCGAAGGAAAGCAACGGCGAACCTTGGTTCGTCGCGGGCAAGGACATGCAGCGCAATGTGCTGATCGTGGTACAAGGGCACGACCATCCGTTGCTGCTCAATGACGGACTTGTCGCAGGCAACCTGCACTGGATTGCGGGAGAAGAGCCGAAAACCCATTGGGTCTATGCCGCCAAGACACGCTATCGCCAACCCGATGCGCCTTGCGAAATCGACAAGCTGACCGGCGAGAGCGCGGACATCCGCTTCGGCCAGAAGCAATGGGCCATCACGCCGGGTCAATCGGTCGTGGTCTATGAAAGCAACGTCTGCCTGGGCGGCGGCATCATCACTTCAGCCCTTTAACGAGCTCGGCCTCAGGACTGTTTATCTTCGCTTCCCACCGCCTCCGATCAGGCCGAGGTTGGCGCAGTATCCTTGAATGAAGCCCGCTTCATCATCGCCGCATAGTGCTTGGCCAGGCTGGGATACTGCTGCTTCCAGTTCAGATGCTGGTAGCGCAGCTCCAGATAGCCCAGCATGCATCCCACGGCAATGTCAGCAAGGCTGAAGCTTTCATTGACGCACCATTTTTTCTTTTCCAGGTCTTGATCCAGGGTCTTGAGGCCGCGCTCCACCTTGCCTAGCTGCTTGGCAATCACTGCCGGGTCCTGCGCCTCTTCCGGGCGGCGTCCCTCGATCACGGCCGCAATGGCCGCATCCGTCACGCCGTCAGCCAGCGCCTCCCAGCGCCGGACAGCAATCTTGGCGGTATGGTCCTGCGGAATCAGGTGCGCCACCGGCGTGCGATGATCCAGGTATTCCACGATCACGCGCGAATCATAGAGGCTGTCGCCATCCGGCAAGATCAGCACCGGGATCTTCCCCAACGGATTATGGTCGATGACCGGACAGTCCGGGTCGGCAAGCACGACCTGCACCATGTTCACGTCGATGCGCTTTTCTGCGGCCACCACGCGCACCTTGCGCGCATATGGGCTGGTGTTGGAGTATAGGAGCTTCATCTTGAATAAGACTTGAGAGATGGATGACTGCATTATAATGTAAATCATGGACTCCACATCACAGCAAGCACTGCTCCCCAACGCCCTGCAAAAAGTCATCGAGGCGGATATCCTGCGCGCATTGGAAGAGGATGTCGGCGCGGGCGATATCACTGCCCAGCTGGTGCCCGCAGGCCAATTGGCAACCGCCACCATCCTCGTGCGCGAAGATGCCGTGATTTGCGGTATCCCATGGGCAAGCACAGCATTCCGCCACGTCTCCAGGGAGATTGCGATCGAATGGCTGGTTCAGGAAGGTGACCAGGTCAAGGCCGGCAGCACGATCTGCACCTTATCCGGCCCCGCCCGCGCCTTGCTGACAGCCGAACGTTGCGCGCTCAATTTCCTGCAGACGCTTTCCGCGACTGCTACCGCCACACGGCAATATGTCGACGCCATCGCCGGAACAAGCGCCCATATACTCGACACGCGCAAGACATTGCCCGGACTGCGCATCGCGCAAAAATACGCCGTGCGCATAGGCGGCGGGCTCAACCAGCGCATCGGGCTTTACGACGGAATATTAATCAAGGAAAACCACATCGCCGCAGCCGGCAGTATCGAGGCCGTGCTAACAAATGCCCGTGCGCTGAGTGCTGAGGTGCCGATCCAGATCGAGGTGGAAACCCTCGAACAACTGCAGACCGCACTGAAAGTGCGCGCCAAGCTGATCCTGCTCGACAATTTCGATATCCCGGCACTTGCTGCAGCCGTCAGGATCAACCGCGGACAGGCCATCCTCGAAGCGTCCGGCGGCATCGACATCCACAATGTGCGCGAAATCGCCCTGACGGGGGTCGACCGCATTTCCATCGGCAGCCTGACCAAGCATGTGCACGCGATTGACCTTTCCATGCGCTTCCAGCCAGAAACTGTTTGACGAATACGCGCCGTTGCATCGACTTTTGCTGCGCGAATCTTTAGTATTCCTCACATGAGTCAACCTAGCGCCATTTTCCACCCTGCTCCCGGCCGCCTGTCACTGGGCGATACCTTGCGCATGCTGGTCAATGACGGACTGGTACACAAACTGCAGGCCGAGCAATTGTTCAAGGACCGCAGGTTGGACAGCTCCAATCTGCATCCGCTGATCATCATCAGCGAACAGAAATGGAAAAGCCTGCAGTCCCCGAACAAGCAGCTTTCCCTCGAAATGCTCACCGCCTGGCTGGCGAAACGGGCCAACCTGGAACACTTTCATGTCGATCCGCTCAAGCTGGATTTCAGCGCTGTGGCCCAGGTCATTTCCAAGGCTTATGCCGAGCGCCTGAAGATCATGCCGGTCAAGGTCAGCGGCCAGGAAGCCGTCATCGCGACCGCCGAGCCGTTCTTCACCGACTGGATACCCGACCTCGAACGCATCCTGAAGCTCAGCATCCGGCTCGTGGTCGCCAACCCGCGCGAAATCAGCCGCTACCTGCCGGAAGTCTACAACCTAGCCAACTCCATCAATCTCGCCAACACGGCAAAGGCCGGGCAGGTCATTGGCGTGCAAAACCTGGAACAGCTGGTTGAATTAGGCAAGAACAAGAACCTAGATGCCAATGAGCAGCATGTCGTCAACATCGTCGACTGGCTGTTCAAGTACGCCTTCGAGCAGCGCGCAAGCGACATTCACCTCGAGCCGCGCCGCAATATGGGCATCTTGCGCTTCCGCATCGACGGCGTGCTGCACCAGGTATACCAACTGCCCAGCGCCATCATGAATGCGATCACCAACCGCATCAAGCTGCTGGGCCGCATGGACATGGTGGAGAAGCGCCGCCCCCAGGATGGCCGCATCAAGACGCTGACGGACGAGGGCGAGGAAATCGAGCTGCGCCTGTCCACCATGCCCACGGCATTCGGCGAAAAACTGGTGATGCGTATTTTCACGCCGGAAATCCTGGTCAAGGATTTCGTCGAGCTGGGGTTTTCCAGCGAGCAGGCGCAAAAATGGACGCAGTGGACGCAAAGCCCGAACGGCATCGTCCTCGTCACCGGCCCGACCGGTTCCGGCAAGACCACCACGCTCTATTCCACGCTCAAGCTGCTCGCAACGCCGGAAGTCAACGTCTGCACCGTGGAAGACCCCATCGAGATGGTGGAACCCGCGTTCAACCAGATGCAGGTGCAGCACAACATCGGGCTGACGTTCGCCGACGGCGTACGCACCCTGCTGCGCCAGGACCCGGATATCATCATGGTGGGCGAAATCCGCGACGTGGAAACCGGTGAAATGGCGATCCAGGCCGCATTGACCGGCCACCTAGTGCTCTCGACCCTGCATACCAATGACGCGCCTGCCGCGGTGACCCGCCTGCTGGACCTGGGGATTCCGCCGTACCTGATCCACTCCTCGCTGATCGGCATCATGGCGCAGCGGCTGGTGCGCACCTTGTGCCCGCACTGCAAGACGCCTGCCGATATCAGCCAGGAGCAGTGGAGTGAACTGGTGGGCGCATGGAAACTGCCCAAGCCCGCGCAAATTTATGCCGCCAACGGCTGCCTGGAATGCCGCATGACCGGCTATCGCGGCCGCAGCGGCATTTACGAGATGCTGTCTCTGACGCCGGAACTCAAGAAACTCATTACTCACGACGCCGATCTCGCCAGCATCAAAAAGCTGGCTTACCAGCAAGGCATGCAGCCATTATTGATCAACGGCGCCGAGAAAATTGCCGCGGGCCTGACCACCATAGAAGAACTGCTCAAGGTCGCGCCGCCGCCGTTTGAATAACGATGCAAAACACCGGCAGACTGCCCAGCAGGCTTTGCCACAAGCCACTTAAAATCACTGGCTTAAAGCCGGGCCCCACGTAATCTTCCTTGACCAAAATGGCGCAAACCGTTAGTGTTCTAAGTTTCCCAAATTCTCGGCATAACAAGCAATATCTATGGAATTATCTGGCGCAGAAATCGTCATTCGCTGTTTGCAGGAAGAGAACGTCAAATACGTTTTCGGCTATCCTGGCGGCGCAGTGCTCAATATTTACGATGAAATATTCAAACAGGATAAGTTCAAGCATATCCTGGTCCGTCATGAGCAAGCTGCTGTCCATGCAGCGGACGCCTATTCCCGCGCCACAGGTGAAGTCGGGGTCGCCCTGGTGACGTCCGGCCCGGGCGCCACCAACGCCATTACCGGCATTGCCACCGCCCACATGGATTCCATCCCCATGGTCGTCATCAGCGGCCAGGCGCCGACGCCCGCCATCGGCCTGGATGCTTTCCAGGAAGTGGACATGATCGGCATCTCGCGCCCCTGCGTGAAGCACAACTTCCTGGTCAAGGATGTCAAGGACATCGCGCCCACCATCAAGAAAGCGTTCTTCATTGCCGCGACCGGACGCCCCGGCCCCGTAGTCGTCGATATCCCCAAGGACATCACCGCGCACCTCGGCCATTACGAATACCCGAAAAGCGTGGAGATGCGCTCCTACACGCCTATCCTCAAAGGACACTCCGGCCAGATCAAGAAGGCCATCAAGCTCATGCTCGAAGCCAAGCGCCCCATGCTGTATACCGGCGGCGGCGTGGTGCTGGGCGATGCGGCAGATCAATTGATCAAGCTCGCCCACAGGCTGGGCTTCCCGGTAACCAACACCCTAATGGGCCTGGGAGGCTATCCTGCGACGGACAGGCAGTTTGTCGGCATGCTCGGCATGCACGGCACGCTGGAAGCCAATATGGCGATGCAGAACTGTGACGTGCTGGTGGCCGTAGGCGCGCGTTTTGACGACCGCGTGATCGGCAACCCGCAGCATTTCTACAACAAGGACCGCACCATCGTCCATATCGACGTCGATCCTTCCTCCATCTCCAAGCGCGTCAAGGTGGACGTACCCATCGTCGGCCATGTGCAGTCCGTACTCGCCGAGATGAACGAATTGCTCGATGCGGAAACCCGCACGCCGGACGCTGCCGCGCTCAAGGCCTGGTGGACGCAGATCGAGGAATGGCGCGGACGCAACTGTCTCGGCTACAACCGCAACAGCGAGATCATCAAGCCGCAGTTCGTCATCGAGAAGCTCTGGGAAGTCACCAAAGGCGAAGCCTATGTGACCTCCGACGTCGGCCAGCACCAGATGTGGGCCGCGCAATACTACAAGTTCGACAAGCCGCGCCGCTGGATCAACTCCGGCGGCCTGGGCACCATGGGCGTCGGCCTGCCCTATGCCATGGGCGTGCAGTTTGCCGACCCCAAGGCCAAGGTGGCCTGCGTCACCGGCGAGGGCAGCATCCAGATGAACATTCAGGAGCTCTCCACCTGTAAGCAGTTCCACCTGCCGATCAAGGTGATCCTGCTCAACAACCGCTATCTCGGCATGGTGCGCCAGTGGCAGCAGTTCTTCTATGAAAACCGTTACTCCGAATCCTATATGGACAGCCTGCCGGATTTCGTCAAGCTCGCGGAGTCGTACGGCCATGTCGGCATGAACATCGAAAAGCCCGCTGACGTTGAAGGCGCCTTGACCGAGGCGTTCAACCTCACCGACAGGTTCGTCTTCATGAACTTCATCACCGACCAGAACGAAAACGTGTTCCCGATGGTGCCGAACGGCAAGGGGTTGTCTGAAATCATCCTGGCTGAAGACCTGTAAGAAGAACCATGAAACATATCATCTCCATATTGATGGAAAACGAAGCCGGCGCCCTCTCCCGCGTTGCCGGCCTGTTTTCCGCGCGTGCATACAATATCGAATCCCTGACCGTGGCGCCCACCGAGGACGCCACGCTGTCACGCATGACCATCGTCACCTCCGGATCGGATGATGTGATCGAGCAGATCATCAAGCAGCTCAACAAGCTGATTGATGTGGTCAAGGTACTGGACCTCAACGATGGCCGCTTTATCGAGCGCGAGCTGATGTTGGTGAAGGTAAAGGCTACCGGCTCCTTCCGCGACGAAATGAAGCGCATGTGCGACATTTTCCGCGGCCGCATCATCGATGTAGCAGACGGCAGCTACACCATTGAGTTGACCGGCTCCGGCTCCAAGCTGGACGCCTTCCTGGAAGCGCTGGACAAGGCCGTCATCCTGGAAACCGTGCGCACTGGCGCTTCCGGCATAGGCCGCGGCGACAGGATACTCAAACTTTAAACACTCAAGTTGCCCATCGCACCGGGCAACAGAATCCATTTGTATTGAAAGGTAAAAAATGAAAGTCTATTACGACAAGGACGCTGACCTATCCCTGATCAAGAAACTGAAGGTGACCATCGTCGGCTACGGCTCCCAAGGCCATGCCCACGCGCAAAACCTGAAGGACTCCGGCGTGACCGTCACCATCGGCGCCCGCAAGGACGGCAGCTCCTTTGCCAAGGCCGTGAACGCAGGCCATGACGTCAAGGAAATCAAGGATGCCGTCACTGGCGCGGATGTCGTCATGGTCTTGCTGCCTGACGAAACCATGGCAGAAATCTATCACGCTGAAATCGAGCCCAACCTGAAGAAGGGCGCTGCGCTGGCCTTTGCTCACGGCTTCAACGTGCATTACAACCAGATCGTGCCGAGCAAGGACCTGGACGTGATCATGATCGCGCCTAAGGGCCCAGGCCACACCGTGCGTTCCGAATACCTCAAGGGCGGCGGCGTGCCATCCCTGATCGCGGTTTACCAAGACGCCTCCGGCAAGGCCAAGGACATTGCGCTGTCCTACGCTGCAGCCAACGGCGGCACCAAGGGCGGCGTGATCGAGACCAACTTCCGCGAAGAAACCGAAACCGATTTGTTCGGCGAACAGGCTGTGCTCTGTGGCGGCGCGGTCGAACTGGTCAAGGCTGGCTTCGAGACACTGGTCGAAGCTGGCTACGCCCCGGAAATGGCCTACTTCGAGTGCCTGCACGAACTCAAGCTGATCGTGGACCTCATGTACGAAGGCGGTATTGCCAACATGAACTACTCCATTTCCAACAATGCCGAGTACGGCGAGTACGTCACCGGCCCGCGCGTGATTGCCGACCAGGCCCGCGCCGCGATGAAGGAATGCCTGACCAACATCCAGAACGGCGATTACGCCAAGCAATTCATCCTGGAAGGCCGTACCAACTATCCATCCATGACTGCACGCCGCCGCCTGACCGCCGCCCACCCGATTGAGCAAGTCGGCAGCCAACTGCGCGCCATGATGCCTTGGATTGCCAAGAACAAGCTGGTAGATCAATCCAAGAACTAATTAGTTTTTGGTAGATTGATCGCACTTAGTCTCAATCCAAGAACTAAGCGATCAAAGTCTACGTTAAAATAGAAAGAGGCTGGACGTCGTCCAGCCTCTTTTTTACATCCAGTCCCCTATGAAGAGGTTTGTGTGTCAACACCCTGTTCCGTCAAACTGCAATACCTGACCCCAAAAATCGCACTGACCGCATTGGCGGGCAAACTCGCCCACTTGCGGGCAGGCTGGTTGACCACCGCCGTCATCCGCTGGTTTGCCAAGCATTACCGGGTCAACATGCTGGAAGCGGTCAATCCCGACATTGCCAGCTATGCCAGCTTCAACGATTTCTTTACCCGGGCATTGAAGCCCGGTGCACGGCCGCTGGCCGATGCGGCGCAAATCTGCCCTGTCGATGGCGCCATCAGCCAGTTCGGCCGCATAGACAAGGATCAGATTTTCCAGGCCAAGGGCCACCAGTACTCCACCACCGCCCTACTGGCCGGCAATGCTTCGATGTCACAGCATTATGAAAACGGCTACTTCGCCACCATCTATCTCAGCCCCCGCGATTACCACCGCATTCATATGCCCTGCGACGGCAAGCTGCTTTCCATGACCTATGTGCCCGGCGACCTGTTTTCCGTCAACCCCGTGACTGCCGAACATGTCCCTGGGCTATTCGCCCGCAATGAGCGCGTGGTGTGCGAATTCGCGCATGGCGAAGGCAAGTTCGTGCTGGTACTGGTAGGCGCCACCATCGTGGGCAGCATGGCGACCGTATGGCACGGCATCGTCAACCCGCCGCGTCCGGGAAAAATCCAGACCTGGCACTATCATGACCAGGACATTCACTTGAAACAAGGTGAGGAAATGGGACGCTTCCTGCTAGGGTCGACCGTGGTGCTACTCTACCCGGAAGCGGCAGGGCTTAAGTTCGAGGCCAGCTGGCATCCATTGAAGGCCGTATCCCTGGGCGAGGCAATGGCGCAACAAGATTGAAATGAAACTGAAAAGGAGATTCCGGCCCGACGCCGGAATCTCCATAGGCAAATCAACGCACTGGCTGATCCAACTTCTCCGCCGCGCGCGCGCGCCGGCGATCCGCCAGATGGGAGGACAGCTCCTTCAACGCCAGGCGATAGACATCGCGCTTGAACTCAATGACGGAATCCATCGCTACCCAGTAATCGCTCCAGCGCCAGGCATCGAATTCCGGATGCGTGCTGGCACGCAATGACACGTCGCTATCACGCCCGACCAGCCGGAGCAGGAACCATATCTGCTTCTGCCCCTTGTAACTGCCACGCCATTCGCGCTTGATCCAGTTGGTGGGCACGTCGTAACGCAGCCAGTCCCGGGTGCGGCCCAGGATTTTGACATGCTCGGGACGCAGCCCGACCTCCTCCATCAATTCGCGGTACATGGCTTGCTCAGGGCTCTCGCCATATTTAATCCCGCCTTGCGGAAACTGCCAAGAGTGTTCGCGGATGCGCTTACCCCAAAACACCTGATTGCGGGCATTACATAAAATAATGCCGACATTCGGGCGATATCCATCCCGATCTATCATGACAACATACCTCTATAGTTTGTCGTCATTTTTCCATATTTCGCCAGATATTGAAAGCTGGGCAAGCTGCATCGCCATGATCAAAATCCCGGAAAACACAGGAGAAATCCAGCCTTGACGCTGTTTGCAACGCCCCCGTATACTGCCGGGTCAACCTGCAGCAATGTTGACGCGTTACCTTAACCAACTGGCAAAACCCGATCGCAAAAACGTAATCGACAGTGAAACACAACATCCGCATCCTCAGCAGCTTTTTGCTTCTTCTGGCATTTGTCTTCCCGGCTCTGGCAGATGAGGCCTACATCACCAACCAGGGTGAAAACACCGTTTCCGTTCTCAACCTTGCCGATCAGAGCGTCATCGCCACCATTGCCGTAGGCAAGGCCCCCGTAGGCGTTGCCGCCTCCGCCAGCCTGGGCAAAGTCTATATCAGCAATGTCGATAGCCACTCGGTATCGGTGATAGACAGCAAAAAACATGAGGTCATCGACACCATCGAGATATCCGGCTCGCCAGTCGGCATTGCCCTCTCGCCGGACAGCAAGACACTCTACGTTGCGGACTGGGGCGACGACCGCGTCCTGGCCATCGATACTGCCGATACCAGCCAGCGCCGCGAAGTCGGCATCGGCAAGGCGCCTGCCGGGCTCATCGTCAGCCATGACGGCAGCAAGCTTTATGTCGCCAACCGCGACAGCAACGACTTGGCGGTGATCGACACACAATCCCTCAAGGTGCTGCAGCGCATTGCCACCGGCGAACACCCGTTCGGCATCACTCTCGGGCCGGATGGCAAGCAGGTTTTTGCTGTCAATGTCTATGCCAACAGCCTGTCAGTCATCAACCTGGAAAACCTTGAAACCCGCACCATTGCCGTGGGGGAACACCCATATTGCGTTACGGTGAGCCCGGACAGCCGATACGCCTACGTCACCAACACCCAGGCGGACACGGTCTCCGTGATCGACCTCGAACAGAACAAGGAAACCGCCAAGATCCGCGTCGGCGGTTTCCCGGAAGGCATCAACTACGATGCTTCTACCAACAAAATTTACGTTGCCAATTGGTTTGACAACTCGGTTTCAGTGATAGACGCCAGCAGCCATAAACATATCCAGGACATTTCCACCGGCAAGCAAAGCCGGGCGTTCGGACAGTTTATACTCAACAAGACGTCGCATTGATTGGGAGCTGCCGGGAACCTCAAAACAAATCGAGTAGCCAGCAAGCGCTGCGGATCGGGATGTGATGCGAGGCGCAAACCACAGTGATAGCCATAGCTATCGCGAGGATTTGCAACGAAACAGCCCGCCCGATTCCGCAGAAGCTTGCAGCACGGTGATTTGTTCTGAGGTTTCCAGGTATGCTGTCCCGCTACAACCTAGCAGCAGGACAGCACATTGACGGTTCCACTTTTATAACTTGCAAAAACATGGAGAAACATAGATGAAGAAAATCCTCGCACTACTTGCCATCGGCCTGCTGCCGCTCACTGCCGCCGCCCACGGCCCTGCCCCGCAAAAGGTGGAAAAAACCATCACCATCGACGCCAGCCCCGATAAAGTCTGGGCCCTGATCAAGGACTTCGGCAACTGGCAGAAATGGCACCCCGCTGTCGAAAGCACCAAGCTCGACAAGCGCACAGTGGACGGCACGGAAGAAACCGTGCGCCTGCTCACCCTCAAGGGCGGCGGCACCATCCTGGAAAACCTCAAGAGCCTGGACGAGGACGGCAAGCAGCTCAAGTACGGCATCATTGAAGGCGTACTGCCCGTGGCGGACTACTACTCCACCATCAGCGTCAAGGCTGCCGACGGCGGCAAGAGTGAAGTCAAGTGGCTGGGCCGCTTCTACCGCGTCTACAAGCTCAACCCGCCCATCCCTCCAGGCCAGGACGACAAGTCCGCGCTGGATGCCGTGAATGGCATGTATGAGCCCGGGCTGGAAAACCTGAAAAAGGTTGCCGAAGGCAAGTAATTTACTTGCAAACCTAACAATGCTTGTCACATCGTGACAAAAATTGTCAGTTAAAGGTAAACAAAAAGCGGAGCAACAACTCCGCTTTTTTATTTTCCAGCTGACAAAATCCTTAAAATTCAATACATAACCCATCATCACCTAAAGCTGGCACAGCCATTGCAATAAGCAATGCATGCGGTACTCCTCCAGCCGCAGCAAACACTCAACTCAACTAAAGGGGTTCATGATGAAAAAAGTACAACAAGGTTTTACGTTGATCGAACTGATGATCGTGGTGGCGATTATTGGTATTTTGGCGGCAGTGGCAATTCCGTCATATCAAGATTATACAAAACGCGCAAAAGTTACCGAAATTATCGGGCTTGGAGCCGCATGCAAAACTGCCGTAACTGACTATTTTCAAACAACTGGTAATTTGCCTGCCGATGCTGCCGCTGCAGGCTGCAACACAACAACAACCCCATTTTCCAGTGGGCTTACTGTAGCAACAGGTGTCATTACCGTAGCATCAAATATCACTGGTGCCACGGGCAACTATGTCTTAACTCCCAATACAACTACTGACACTCTGTCATGGTCATGCACAGCATCCACTATCGATAATAAGTATTTACCTGCAAATTGCCGATAAATATAATTCTGACTTAAACATTTCATCGCCCGCCTCCGCGGGCGTTTATTTTTCAACACCTTAAAAAAAATCAGCATAAAATCAGTTTTGTCCCACTTTCCAACAGCCTTGGCACCAAGGGATGCCTGGCAGCATCAATCTCCCGCATGATGGCTTCCCCTTCGCCCGGCTTCAGGTGCGTAACCCATACTTCTGGACGAGGCTTTAGTCGATCCAAACCATTCAGCAGCAATGCCGGGCAATAATGATGGGATATCAAAGCTAGGGCAATCTCGGCATCGGTAAATGACACTTCGATGATCAGGTGACGTAAATTGTCTACTTGGTTCAGCACTTGCCAGAACTCGTCGCAACTGGTGGTATCGCCGGTAAATGCAAGGCTGCCCGAGCCGCTATCGAGCAAGTAGCCGACTGCCGGCACGCTATGGTTGGCAGGGAACGCCACAATGCGGCGGCCGGCTATCTCGGCCTCGTCGCCTACCAGCATAGGCGCATATTGCAGCAAAGGTTGGTCAGGAGTGGGAATCCGGTTGAAGTCGGGCCAGATTTGCCCATTGAAGATATGCGCCTTGAGGCTGGCGATGGTTTCCGGCAACGCATGCACTGTCACGGGCCGTTCGCGCCTGCCCAGCACGGCGTCCAGCAGCAATGGCAGAAAAGCGACATGGTCGAGGTGGGAATGGGTGAGGAACACATGGTCGATCGCCGACATTTGCTCAAGCGTGAGGTCGCCCACGCCAGTGCCGGCATCGACCAGGATATCTTCATCCACCAGCAAAGATGTCGTACGCAGGCCCTGGCCTATGCCGCCGCTGCAGCCCAATACCTGGACAATCATGCTTCCCCCCGCTTGCTTCCAAAGTTGAATACGCCATCCCAATCCGCTTCTGGCGCATGGCGGCTGAAATGGTTGATGCGCTCAAGATAGAGCGTGTAAATCCTGCGCCCGCCATACGTAGTTTGCAATGCCGTAAAGGCAATATTGGCCTGCTGCCATTGTTGCTGGCGGTAGGCTGCCAATGCCAGTTCGTATTGATTCAACTCCTGTTCTGCCGCGGCATCTTCAACCATGATGGGAGCATAAATCCTTACCGGAGCATCCTTGCCCTTGACACGGATCAGGTCCAGCTCACGGTAGAGATATTGCGTTGCGGCCCGCACAGCAAACTCGCTCACGATGACAGGTTCCGCATAATATTCGCACAAGCTCTCCAATCTTGAACCCAGGTTGACCGCATCGCCAAGCACTGTATAGGCCATGCGGAACTCGGAACCCATGTTGCCCACCGTCATTTCGCCGGTATTGAGGCCTATGCCTATTTTCAAGACAGGCCAGCCTTTCTCCTGAAAACCCGCATTCACTTTCTCAAGCTCCTTCACCATGTCCAGGGACGCGTTGACCGCATTGGCCGCATGCTGTTCGTCATGCAGCGGGGCGCCCCAGAACGCCATGATGGCATCGCCCATATATTTGTCTATGGTGCCGCGGTGCTGGTGTATGACGCGCGTCATCGCCGTCAGGTATTCGTTCATGAGCTTGGCCAGCGCTTGCGGTTCAAGCGCTTCCGAGATGGTGGTGAACCGGCGGACATCGCAGAACAGCACCGTCATCTCCCGGCTTTCTCCCTCCAGCCCGAGCTGATTCGGCCGGGCTGCCATTTCCGCGACCAGCTCCGGCGGCACATACTGTCCGAACAGTTGTGCCAAGTGGCGCTTGCTGCGCGACTCGATGAAATAGCCGTAGCTCATGTTGAGTACATAGAGCAAGGCCACGAGCAGCAAGGCCGAAGCCAATGGCAGCACGACGCCGATTTCCCATGACAGGAGATTGGACAATACCAGCAGGGATAGCACCGCCGCCGACAACATCGTGGCAGGCACAGGCCGCATGCGCGGCAGCAGGATGGACAGCCCCACGCCCAGGAGCATCAGCAGCAGGAACTCGGCGCCCAACGTGTAGGCCGGCTGCTGCCTGACGCTGCCGTCCAGGATACCCGCGATCATGTTGGCATGGATTTCCACGCCGGAATACACGCTCTGCACAGGGGTCGCGCGCAAATCCATCAAGCCCGGCGCCGTCGTGCCGATCAGCACAATCCGGTCCTGCAGTTGCTGCTGTGGCACCTTGCCGTGCAATACATCGGCAGCCGAAACATAGGGAAAACTCCCTTGCCTGCCGCGATAGGGAATCAATGCATTGAGGTTGGCATCGACCGGGATTTTCCGCTGGCCGAGCTCCAGCCATTCCATGCCGGCGTAATGCATGCTGTCGGAGAAACCGGGCATCACCTGCACGTTCCCCAATACTTGGCGCGCCACTGCCAGCGACAAGGCTTCATATATGCCATCCTGATATGCCACCAGCAATGGAATGCGGCGGGTAATACCGTCCTCGTCCGGGTCGGGATTGAAGTGCCCTGCCGCTTTTGCCTGTTGCTGCAAGAGCGGCAGGTTGGCGCCGTACCCGCTGGCCTGCTGATAGGCAATATCGCGCCCGGCCAGCACCTCCGCCTGCATCACGGGCGGGGGCAATGCGCCAATGTTGTGCTGCATGCGGGCGTCATGGCGGAAGTAATATCCCAGCACGACATTACGCCCCCGCATGCTGTCGGCAAACTGCTGGTCATAATCCAGCCCGGGCGCTAACGCATCGATTAGCTGCGCGATGTCTGGCCGCTGGCCAAATTGCTCTTGCCGCATAGCTTCTAGTGCCGCCAGGCCCGAACTTTCGTCCTTTTCGGCAAACACGACATCAAATGCCACCAACCTGGCCTGGTACTGGTCGAATAGCCTGTCCAGCAATTGCGCCAGCTTGTTGCGTCCCCAGGGCCAATGTCCTTCTTGCTGCAGACTGGCTTCGTCGATATCGACGATGACGATATGGTCGTCCAGCCCTCCCGGCGTCAGCAACTGCAGCCGGGCATCATAGGCAAAGCGCTCCATCGCTTGTATGAAGCCCAGATTCAAGGCTCCCACGACATGGGCCAGCAACAGGACCGTGACCAGTATACCGAGCAACAGGCGGATGTGTTGATGGGAAAAGAGACGGGAAATACGCATGCAGGAATGAGGTTGTCGGGTTATGCCAGTGCGTTGATTTTACAGAAGCATAGCGTAAAAGCCTTGCACATGGGGAATGTGCCGTATGCCATATGCTGGATTGCATGGCAGAATGCAGCTTTCGCTCCAAACACAGGCAGAACTGATGCCCTTACTTGATTGTATTGAAATTTCCGCCGATGACACCATTCGCAACAGCGTGATATGGCTGCACGGCCTGGGCGCGGACGGCAACGATTTCGTGCCAGTGGTGCGCGAACTGGCCCTGCCGCATACGCGCTTCATCCTGCCGCATGCCCCGGCAATCCAGGTCACGATCAATAATGGTCATACCATGCCTGCATGGTATGACATTTACAGCTTCCAGCCGGGAGCCATTCAAGATGGCGATGGCATCCGCGCCACCCAGGAAAAGGTCGAAGCCCTGATCGCCAATGAACTGGCACGCGGGATTCCAAGCCAGCGCATCATGCTGGCGGGCTTCTCGCAGGGAGGCGTCATTGCGCTGCACACCGCGTTGCGCCACCCCGCTCCTCTTGCCGGAGTATTGGCGCTTTCCACTTATCTTGCGCTGGCTGACAGCCTCTCCATAGAAAAGCATGCCGCCAACCAGCACATCCCCATCTTCATGGCGCACGGCACATTGGACAATGTCATTCCGCTGGCGCGTTACCATGCATCCGCACAGGCATTGCAAAGCCAGGGATATTCCCTGGAACTGCATGAATACCCGATGCCGCATTCCGTTTGCATGGAGGAGATCGGCGATATCCGCGGCTTCATGCAGCAGCAGCTCGGATTATCATTAACTTAATCATGGTTTACAGAAGCAGTTCGGCGTAAAATGGCGCATTATTTTCACAATAATGCAATGAGCAAGCACAGCTTGATGGAGTTGTGCCACATGCTCCTGCACCGGTTGTTTCATGAGTAAAAAAACCAAAGCTGACGATCCGCAAGCCAGCATATTTGAAGCCCTGAGCTTCGAAACCGCCATGACCGAGCTGGAGGGCCTGGTCGGGCAGATCGAGTCCGGCCAACTGCCGCTTGAGCAATCCCTGGCCGCCTACAAACGCGGCTCGGAGCTGTTGCAGCACTGCCAGAAATCACTGGCTGACATTGAGCAGCAAGTGCGCATCCTCACCGAATCCAATCAGCTACAACCGTACAACGACGCTAAATGACCGATTTCCAAAGCTGGGCCCACCATACCCAACAACGTATGGAACACACGCTGGACAGCTTGCTTCCAGCATCGCACATTTCCCCCAACCGCCTGCATGAAGCCATGCGCTATGCCGTATTGGGCGGCGGCAAGCGCGTGCGCGCATTGCTCGCGCATGCGGCAGGCGAACTCTGCGGCGCCAACCCTGCGAAAGTGGATATTGCAGCCGCTGCGGTGGAATTGATCCACGCCTATTCCCTCGTGCACGATGACATGCCATGCATGGACGACGACGACTTGCGCCGCGGCAAGCCATCCTGTCACAAGCAATACGACGACGCCACAGCGCTGTTGGTTGGCGACGCCTTGCAAACCCTGGCGTTCCAATCCCTGGCGACGCCGGGCTTATGCACCGACCCAGGCAGGCAACTGGAAATGGTCAACCTGCTGGCTATCGCCAGCGGTTCGCGCGGCATGGCGGGCGGGCAGGCGATCGACCTTGCCAGCGTAGGCAAGGCGCTCGACCAATCCGAGCTGGAATACATGCATATCCACAAAACCGGAGCCCTGATCCGCGCCGCAGCCCTGCTTGGCGCGCACTGCGCCGATGAGCTGGACCAGGCGCAATTGCATGCGATTGACCATTACGCCCAGGCCATCGGGCTCGCTTTCCAGGTAGTGGACGACATTCTCGACGCAGAGGCCGACAGCGAGACTCTGGGCAAGACGGCAGGCAAGGACGCCGAAAGCGACAAGCCGACTTATGTCACGATCCTGGGCATAGACCACGCCAAGCGCTTGGCGCAGGAATTGCTGGACGACGCGCTCGCGCCGCTGGCGCCTTATGGCGAAGCCGCCAGCCAGCTGAAGCAGGTGGCGCACTTCATTACTCAACGTAGCTTTTAAGCGGACCAGCCATGTACGAACTGCTAGAACGCATCAACTCACCAGAGCAACTGCGCAGGCTTGACCGCAGGGAGCTGCATGAGCTTGCCAGGCAATTACGCGGCTTTCTCGTCAATAGCGTCGCGCAAACGGGCGGGCACCTGTCCTCCAACCTGGGCGTGGTCGAACTCACCATCGCCTTGCACTATGTATTCAATACGCCGGAAGACCGCTTGGTCTGGGACGTGGGGCACCAAACCTACCCTCACAAGATACTCACCGGCCGCCGGGAAGAGATGGGCAACCTGCGCAGGCCTGGCGGCATTGCCGGATTTCCACGCCGGGACGAAAGCATTTACGACACGTTTGGCACCGGGCACTCCAGCACCTCCATTTCCGCCGCGCTCGGCATGGCGATTGCGGCACAAAAAAGCGGCTCCGATCGTCATTCGATCGCCGTGATCGGCGATGGCGCCATGACCGCAGGCATGGCGTTCGAGGCGCTCAATAACGCGGGCGCCATGGATGCCAACATCCTGGTGATCCTCAATGACAACGACATGTCGATATCGCCCAATGTCGGCGCGCTGACCAACTATCTGGCAAAACTGCTGTCAGGGCCGCTGTATACCTCGATGCGCCGCTCCGGCGAGAAGGTGCTGGGCGTCATGCCCCCGGTACGCGAATTCGCTAAGCGCGCGGAAGAGCACGTGAAGGGCATGGTGACTCCCGGCACGCTATTTGAGGAGTTCGGCTTCAACTACATCGGCCCGATCGACGGCCACGACATCGATGTATTGATCGCGACATTGCGCAATATCCGCGAGCTCAAGGGTCCGCAGTTCCTGCATATCGCGACGCAGAAAGGCCACGGCTACCAGCCTGCCGAGGACAACCCGGGCAAGTTCCACGGCGTCGGCAAGTTCGACCCCAGCAACGGTTGCTCGATTGCCCAGGCAGGCAAGAAAACCTATACGCAAGTGTTCAGCGACTGGCTGGTGGACATGGCCGCCCAGGACGAGCGCCTGATCGGCATTACCCCCGCCATGTGCGACGGCTCCGGCCTCAATGCCTTTGCCGAGCAATTCCCAGACCGCTTCTACGACGTCGGCATCGCCGAACAGCATGCGCTCACTTTCGCCGCCGGCATGGCATGCGACGGCCTGAAGCCGGTCGTCGCGATCTACTCCACATTCCTGCAACGCGCATACGACCAGTTCATCCACGATATCGCCTTGCAGAACCTGCCGGTGATGTTCGCGATCGACCGCGCCGGCCTGGTGGGTGCGGACGGTCCGACACATGCAGGCAGCTTCGACCTCAGCTACCTGCGCTGCATCCCCAATATTATCGTCATGACGCCAAGCGACGAAAATGAATGCCGGCAAATGCTGTACACGGCTTATCAGCACAACGGCCCATCCGCCGTGCGTTATCCGCGCGGCGGCGGCCCGGGTGCAGCCATCGCCAGTGAAATGCAGTCGCTGCCGATCGGCAAGGGCGAGCTGCGCAGGCAGGGCAGCCGTGTGGCGATCCTCGCGTTCGGCAGCATGCTGAGCCCAGCGCTGGAAGCTGCCGAAACCCTGGATGCCACCGTGGCCAACATGCGCTTCGTCAAGCCGCTGGATACAAGCCTGGTCAGCCAGCTGGCACAGAGCCATGACCTCATCGTCACCGTTGAGGAAAACGCCATCATGGGAGGCGCGGGCGCCGCCGTGATGGAATCCATGCAGGCATCGGGCATTCACACGCCTGTGCTCTGCCTCGGCCTGCCCGATACGTTCATCGAGCATGGCGTGCATGAAACCATGCTGGCGGAATGCGGTCTCAATGCCACGGGCATCGTTGCCGCAATTGAGAAAAGATTAACCAAGTAGTATACTCAACTATTACCGAATTCACTTATAGCATTTCAGGAATCCCATGAACCAACCCTCTATTCCGCCGATTGAAGATGTGCAGAACACCCCGGACACCCGGCAGCTCGCCATTGACAAGGTAGGGATCAAATCCATCCGCCACCCGGTCAAGGTCAAGGACAAGACCGGCGGCGTCCAGCATACCGTTGCGAACTTCAACATGTACGTGTTCCTGCCGCACAACTTCAAGGGCACGCACATGTCGCGCTTCGTTGAGATACTCAACAACAACGAGCGCGAAATATCGGTGGAATCGTTCGAAAGCATCCTGCGCGCGATGGTGGAGCGCCTCGATGCCGAGTCCGGCCACGTCGAGATGACCTTCCCGTATTTCGTCAACAAGGCCGCCCCGGTTTCCGGCGTGCAAAGCCTGTCCGACTATGAAGTGACTTTCATCGGCGAAATCAACAAGGGCAAGTACGACATCACCGTCAAGGTCGTCGTGCCCGTGACCAGCCTCTGCCCATGCTCCAAGAAGATATCGGACTACGGCGCGCACAACCAGCGCTCGCACGTCACCGTGACAGCCCTGATCAACGACTTCATCTGGGTGGAAGACATCATCCGCCTGGTGGAAGACCAGGCTTCCTGCGAAGTGTATGGCCTGCTCAAGCGCCCCGACGAAAAGTACGTCACCGAGCGCGCCTACGACAACCCGAAATTCGTCGAGGATATCGTGCGCGATGTCGCGGCCCAGCTCAATGCCGAGGCACGCGTCGTGAATTACACCGTGGAATCGGAAAACTTCGAATCCATCCACAACCACTCCGCGTACGCCCTGATCGAAAAGGACAAGCGCAAGTAAGCGCAACGCATTCGTGCTGACACAAAAAACGGCAGCCTAGGCTGCCGCTTTTATTTGCTGAATCCAGATGCTTAATATTTCTTGGTCAGCGTCAGCGCGATGCCTTCGCGCTTCATTTCCATGCGGTTGAGCGCGCTCATGCCCAACAGCACGACCGCGGGCGAGCCGCCCTCCATCACCAGCCCGTCCACCTGGCTCAATACCAGGCCGTTGAGCCGTACGTGATTGATCACCACCTTGTAGGCATTGGCCACGCCGTTCGCCGTCTGAACGGATACGGGAATGCCGCGCTTGTAATCGATCTTGGCATACTTGGCGTCGCCGCTGTTCATGACGATGGCGGATGCGCCCGTATCCACCAGGAAGCGCAATGACGCGCCATTGATCTGGCCTTCGACGAAATGGTGCCCGGTCGAATCGGCATACAATGTCACGCTGCCGCCTGCCGCGGCATCCTTGCTTGGCAGCGCGATCGCCTGTCCCATGCCCAGTTCCCGCTTGAAGCCGTCCACCTCGATCACCGCCTTGTCGCTGCTGGCGGAAACCAGGCGGATGCCTTCAGGGCTCACTTCCCCTGCCGAGAGGGTGCGCGGCTTGCCGCCATTGACGACCACGATCGCCTTGCCCTGGAACAGCCCCACGATGTTCACCTGGGTTTCTGCCCATGCCAGCGAAGGCAACAGCCATGGCAGCACCCACATCAATATCCGCATTGTTTCCCCTTTTTAGAGCCGCTGACAAACCCCTTCTGGCGTTGTTGCCCAGCCTTGCCGTACTTGTTGTACTGTCTGCGGCAGAACGCCTAGCCAGAATCACTTCGCTGGGTTTTGTTAGCGGCTCTTAATCTTCCCGCATCATAAACATGAAAAAGATAAAGCCGAGCATAGCGCATAGCGCGGATGCGGTAAATGTCCAGCTCGGGCCAATGCTTTCCCAGGCAAAGCCGCTGATCACGGCGCCCAGTGTCCCGCCAACGCCATAGGAAATGCTGGTATACAGGCCCTGCCCCTTGGATTGGTGCTTACCCTTGAAATACCGGTGCGTCAGCGCAACCGCCGCCGCATGGTAAGACCCGAATGTCGCCGCGTGCAATGTCTGCGCAAGCACGATCAGCCACCAGACATCCACGGCCCAGCCGATCACGAAGAAGCGCACGAATGCCAGGAACAGGCTGGCGAGCATGATGCGCCGCAAGCCGAAAAGGGCAAACAACCTGGGCATGTAGAGGAACACCATGATTTCGCACATCACGCCCAGCCCCCACAGCCAGCCGATAATCCCTTTGCTGTAGCCGTGGTCCACCAGGTAAATCGAGTAGAAAGTGTAGTAGACGCCATGCGCGGCTGACATGGCGAAACAGGCGGCCATCAGCGCAATGACCTCGCGCCTGCGCAATATCGCCCACCAGGAACCATCGCTACCATGATGCTGCAACGCCACCAGCGGATCCGCCAGGCGCCATGACAAGCCCCATACGGCAGCCAGCAAGATCAGGATCACCCACAGCAACGCCATCATGCCCGAATATTGCACGGCATACCCCAGCCCAATGACCGCGACAACGAACCCTATCGAGCCCCAGAGGCGGATATGCCCATAGCGGTCCAGCCTGTCTCCAAGATGGCCCAAGGTAACCGCCTCGATCAAGGGCAAGGAAGCGCTCCAGAAAAAACTCAAGGTCAGCATGATGGCGAACAGCCAGTAAAAACTGTTGCCGAAAAACACGCCGACATAAGCCAGCAGGCTGGCTCCCGCGAGGAATTGGATAATCGGGACACGATGCCCACGATGGTCTGCCACCCAGCCCCACAGGCTGGGTGAGAAACTGCGGGCAATCTGGAAAAGCGACATCAGGATGGCGATCTGGAAGGCGCTGAACGCCAGGGACTTGAGATACAACGTCCAGAACGGGGTAAAAGCGCCGACGAAGCCGAAATAGGCAAAGTAAAAGCCGGACAAGCGCCAATAAGGCAAGGGAGCATGCATTTTCATGCTGGCTTAATACAAATGGACAGCTTGGTCATCGTCGATACACTGCCCGCCTGCATGGTGGTGAAGACTCTCAGAGCTTGATGGTATCCACCGAGACGTCGGCATTCTGGGCGCGGTGGCGCAAGGCGTGGTCCATCAGCACCAGCGCCATCATGGCTTCCACGATAGGCGTGGCGCGCACGCCCACGCAAGGATCATGGCGGCCCGTGGTCTGCATTTCCAGCGCCGCTCCCTGCTTGTCGATGGAATGGCGCAGTTGCGGGATGCTGGAAGTCGGCTTGAATGCGACATGGGCGATGATGTCCTGCCCGCTGGAGATGCCGCCGAGTATGCCGCCAGCATGGTTGCTGGCGAATCCCTGTGGCGTCAGCTCGTCGCCATGCACCGATCCGCGCTGGGCCACACTGGCGAACCCGTCGCCGATTTCCACGCCCTTGGCGGCATTGATCCCCATCATGGCATGGGCAATGTCCGCGTCCAGGCGGTCGTAGACCGGCTCGCCCCAACCCACCGGCACGCCTTCGGCGACCACGGTGACCCTCGCCCCCACGGAGTCTCGCTCGTTGCGGATGCGGTCGAGATAGGCCTCTAGCTCTGGCAGGATGGACTCGTTCGGCGCAAAAAAGGCATTCTGGTTCACCGCATCCCATGAGCTGAAAGGAATCTGGATTTCCCCCAGCTGGCTCATATAGCCACGGATAGTGACGCCATGGCGCTGCTTGAGCCACTTCTTGGCGATCGCGCCTGCCGCGACGCGCACTGCCGTCTCGCGCGCACTGGAACGGCCGCCGCCGCGATAGTCGCGAATGCCGTACTTCTGCCAATAGGTGTAGTCGGCATGCCCCGGACGGAAAGTCTCGGCGATCTTGCCGTAATCCTGGCTACGCTGGTCCTGGTTGCGTATCAGCAAGCCGATCGGCGTACCAGTCGTCCTGCCCTCGAAGACGCCGGACAATATCTCGACGGTATCCGGCTCCTTGCGCTGGGTGACATGGCGCGAAGTGCCCGGCTTGCGGCGATCCAGCTCCTGCTGGATGTCCTCTGCCGACAGCTCCAGCCCCGGCGGGCAGCCATCGATCACACCACCAATGGCCGGGCCGTGCGATTCGCCAAAAGAAGTCAAGGTAAACAGGGTGCCTATGCTATTGCCGGACATGGATGGTATCTACTATGGTGTATACGGATAAGAACCGGAGTTTAACATATCCGGCCATATGATTTGGGCCGGCTAGAGCCGCCTCCACTCCCCGGGCGCGATACCGTCTATCGTATGCTGCCCAACGGCATGGCGCACCAGGCGCAATGTGGGAAACCCCGCCTTGGCAGTCATCCGGCGCACCTGGCGGTTCTTGCCCTCGCTGATGATCATCTCCAGCCATGCGGTCGGGATGGCCTTGCGTTCCCGGATCGGCGGATTTCTTGGCCACAACCCGGCAGGCTCCTCTATCCGCCTGACCTTCGCGGGCTGGGTAACGAAGTCGCCCAGGTCCACCCCATGCCGCAGCGGCTCCAATGCCTCATCCGTGGGATCGCCCTCGACCTGCACCCAGTAAGTTTTGAATTCTTTGTGCCTGGGATGCGATATGCGATGTTGAAGTCGCCCATCATCGGTTAGAATAAGCAGACCTTCACTGTCGGTATCAAGCCGCCCAGCGGCATAAACCCCTGGCACAGCAATATAATCCTTCAATGTCTTGTGCTTTTCATGGGGACTGAACTGGCAAATTACACCGTAGGGCTTATTGAATAAAATCAGCATCTTGGTCTCATGGAATGATTGCGCCCGTATCTCTAGCGTTTGAATAGGATAGTTCTGAATGTCTACAAAAATCAAAGTACCCACCACCGGCGAGAAAATCAGCGTTAACGCGGACAACACGCTCAATGTTCCCGATCGCCCGATTATCCCATTTATCGAAGGCGACGGTATCGGCGTCGACATCACCCCGCCCATGCGCCATGTCGTCGACAGCGCCGTCGCCAAGGCCTATGGCGGCAAGCGCGCCATCGCCTGGATGGAAGTGTATGCCGGCGAAAAAGCCGTGAAGACCTATGGCGACAACACTTGGTTGCCGGATGAAACGCTCAAGGCCGTCAAGGATTATGTCATTTCCATCAAAGGCCCCTTGACCACGCCAGTCGGCGGCGGCATCCGCTCGCTCAACGTGACCTTGCGCCAAGAGCTGGACCTGTACGTCTGTTTGCGCCCCATCCAGTATTTCCAGGGCGTGCCCAGCCCGGTCAAGCATCCTGAAAAGACCGACATGGTGATTTTCCGCGAGAATACCGAAGACATTTATGCCGGTATCGAGTGGGCTGCCGGCACCGACGAAGTGAAAAAGGTGGTGGACTTCCTCAGCGACATGGGCGTGCGCAAGAAGATCCGCTTCCCGGAAGCTTCCGCCATCGGCATCAAGCCGGTTTCGATCGATGGCAGCAAGCGCCTGGTGCGTAAGGCGATCCAGTACGCCATCGACAATAACCGCAAGTCCGTGACGATTGCCCACAAGGGCAACATCATGAAGTTCACCGAAGGCGGATTCAAGAACTGGGGCTACGAAGTTGCCAAGGAAGAGTTCGGCGCGGTCGAGATCGACGGCGGACCATGGTGCAAGCTGCCCAACGGCATCCTCATCAAGGATTGCATCGCCGATGCGTTCCTGCAGGAAATCCTGCTGCATCCTGCAGACTACGATGTCGTTGCCACCCTGAACCTGAACGGCGACTATATTTCAGATGCGCTCGCGGCCCAGGTAGGCGGCATCGGGATTGCCCCTGGCGCCAATATCTCGGATACAGTTGCCATGTTCGAGGCTACCCACGGCACAGCTCCCAAGATCGCTGGCAAGGATATCGCCAACCCCAGCTCGCTGATCTTGTCGGCGGAAATGATGCTGCGCCACCTGGGATGGACCGAAGCCGCCGACCTGGTGATTAACGGTGTTGCCAAGGCGATCCAGGCAAAACGCGTCACTCATGATTTTTCATCGCAAATGGATGGCGCCACGCAAGTGGGCAGTGCGGAATTCGGTGCGGAAATCGTCAAGCATATGTGATGACGTATGCCAGCCCTGATGGGCTGGCAAAATAAAAAAGGCCGGATTTCTCCGGCCTTTTATCGTGAAGACTATACAGTCATCAGCGAGCCAAGCTTAAGCCTTCTGAATATTAGAAGCCTGCTTGCCCTTAGGGCCTTCGGTAACATCAAATGATACGCGTTGACCTTCCTTCAGACTCTTGTAGCCAGCTTCTACAATTGCGGAGAAGTGTGCGAACAAATCGTCGCCACCATCGTCCGGGGTAATGAAACCAAAACCTTTGGAATCATTAAACCACTTTACGGTACCTGTTGCCATTTCAATACTTCCTTGCATATATCTAAGGGGAGGCGACCCCAAAAGTTTGTACTTCAAGAATTAAAGTCGGTAGTTGCCGGCTACAATGCACTCGAATTCCAAACGCCTGTTGCGTTTTTACGTGGGTTATTGGAATAAGTCAAGCGCTTTTTAGACGATAATTGTTATTTTTCTCATAACCATGCCGTTATATTCAGCGTACCATGCACAAAGCTCCCCAGCACTTTACAAAAAAAATGCCAGCATGCATCATCATTGGGGACTCCGCGTTAATCAAGGATAAAGATTGGCTTGAAGATCAATGGCTGCTGTCACCGTACCTAACAAACTGGGCGGACTCGCTCGTGTGTTGATTCATCAAAAACTGTTGAGCGAGGATGAAGCCATTACCATCCAAACCGCCGCCAACAACAAGCAACATTCGTTCATCAGCCAACTGCTGCAATCCCGCAGGTTCACCGCACTGCAAATCGCCCAGGCATGCTCCCTCGCTTTCGGCTATCCGTTGCTGGACCTCAACACGCTGAACCCAGACTTTCTGCCCGGCAAGGGCATCAGTCCGCAGCTCATGCAAAGCTACCGCGCCATCACGCTCTACAACCGCGGCAACAATATGTTTGTCGGCTTATCCGACCCAACCAACCTGCATATGCTGGACGAAGTCCAGTTCCAAACCGGCAAGACCTTGATGCCGGTGATTGTCGAAGACGACAAGCTGGGCAAATGGATAGACAAGCTGGTGGAAGCAAGCGACACCACCATGCAGTCGCTGATTAGCGAAGACGATTTCGGCCTGGAAGCAGAGGAGAAGGACAGCGAGCCGGAACAATCGATAGAGATTGAAGACGCTCCTGTCGTCAAGTACATCCAGAAAATCCTGCTCGATGCCATCAACATGGGCGCTTCCGACCTGCATTTCGAGCCCTATGAGAAGTTCTACCGCATCCGCTACCGCGTCGACGGCATCCTGCGCGAGATTGCCCAGCCGCCGCTCGCAATCAAGGAGAAGTTGGCGTCGCGCATCAAGGTGATCTCCAACCTCGACATCTCGGAAAAACGCGTCCCCCAGGACGGCCGCATGAAACTGGTGCTATCCAAGACCCGCGCCATCGATTTCCGCGTCAGCACGCTACCGTTGATCAATGGCGAAAAGATCGTGATGCGTATCCTCGACCCCAGCAGCGCCCAACTCGGAATTGATGCGCTCGGCTACGAGCCCGACCAAAAAGAGGCTTTGCTCCATGCGGTTACCCGGCCGTACGGCCTGGTGTTGGTCACCGGGCCGACCGGGTCGGGGAAAACGGTTTCGCTGTATACCTGCCTGAACATCCTCAACGAACCCGGCGTGAATATTTCCACGGCGGAAGACCCTGCGGAAATCCCGCTGGCCGGCATCAACCAGGTCAACGTCAACGACAAGCAGGGCCTCACGTTTGCAGCCGCCCTAAAATCCTTCCTGCGCCAGGACCCTGACATCATCATGATCGGGGAAATCCGCGACCTGGAAACCGCCGACATGGCGATCAAGGCGGCGTCCACCGGGCACATGGTGCTTTCCACCCTGCATACCAACGATGCCCCTTCTACATTGACCCGTTTGGTCAATATGGGCGTCGCACCCTTCAATATTGCCTCTGCCGTGTCGTTAATAACAGCGCAACGCCTGGCGCGCAAACTGTGCCCGCATTGCAGGGTACCTGCCGACATCCCGCGTGAAACCTTGCTGGACATCGGTTTCAAGGAAGAAGACCTGGACGGCAGTTGGCAGCCTTATGCGGCCAATGCGGAGGGGTGCGAACATTGCAACCAGGGCTACAAGGGCCGTGTGGGGATTTACCAGGTGATGCCGGTATCCGAGGAGATGAGCCGCATCATCATGAAAAACGGCACATCGCACGACATTGCAGACCAGGCGCAGCGGGAAGGTGTGCGCGACTTGCGGCAGTCCGGCCTGCTCAAGGTCAAGCAGGGCCTCACCTCGCTGGAAGAAATTGAAGCTGTCACCAACGAATAAAACGATATAGGAAGCCATGGCTGCCAAGGAAACCAAGGAAGTCACGTACGCCTGGGAGGGTACGGACAGGAAAGGCAAGCGCGTCAAGGGGGAGATGAAAGCCAGCGGTGAGGCGTTCGTCAAGGCCACGCTGCGCCGCCAGGGCGTCAACGTCGTCAAGGTCACCAAGCAGCGTTTCAAGACCGGCGGCAAGATTACGGACAAGGACGTGACCTTGTTCACCCGCCAGCTCGCCACCATGATGAAGGCCGGCGTTCCACTGCTGCAGGCGTTCGATATCGTCGGCAAAGGACATAGCAACCCCGCGGTGAGCAAGCTGCTCGGCGACATCAAGGCCGATGTGGAAACCGGCAGCAGCCTGAGCCAGGCGTTCCGAAAATACCCATTGTATTTCGACAACCTGTTCTGCAACCTCGTGGGGGCAGGCGAACAGGCCGGCATCCTGGATTCGCTGCTGGACCGGCTTGCCACCTACAAGGAAAAGATCCTCGCGATCAAGGGCAAGATCAAGTCCGCGCTGTTCTACCCTGTCTCCATCATCGTGGTGGCATTCGTGATCACCGCCGTCATCATGATTTTCGTGATTCCCGCGTTCAAGGAGCTGTTCAGCAGTTTCGGCGCCGACCTGCCCGCCCCCACCGTGATGGTGATGGCGATCTCCGACTTTTTCGTCGATTACTGGTGGGCCATCTTCGGGTCGATTGGCGGCGCGCTCTGGTTCTTCTTCTACACCTGGAAGCGTTCGGAGAAGATGCAGTCGAGCATGGACAGGCTGCTGCTCAAGCTGCCCATTTTCGGCGAGGTGATCCGCAAGGCCACGATCGCGCGCTTCTCACGCACCTTGTCCACCATGTTCGCCGCCGGCGTCCCGCTGGTCGAGGCGTTGGACTCGGTCGCAGGAGCTTCAGGCAACCGGGTTTATTACGATGCCACCAAGAAGGTGCAAAGCGAGATCAGCACAGGCGCCAGCCTGACCGTGGCGATGCAGAACACCGAGGTGTTCCCCAACATGGTGCTGCAAATGGTGGCCATCGGCGAGGAATCCGGCGCCCTGGACTCGATGCTGGGCAAGGTGGCCGACTTTTACGAAGGGGAAGTGGATGACGCCGTGGAAGCACTCTCCAGCCTGATGGAGCCTATCATCATGGTCGTGCTCGGCACCCTGATCGGCGGCTTGGTCATCGCCATGTACCTGCCGATATTCAAGATGGGCCAGGTGGTCTAAGAGCCCTGTAACGCAGAGCAGGCATGTTTGAAGCCATGCGTACCCCATGAAAAGATCGTGAACAGGCACCAAGCAACGCTACAAAACCAAAAGGGAGCAAAAGCTCCCTTTTTTATTGGGCAAACAAGCCTTTTACTTTTTAGCGCCGGAGGCTGCTGCGGTCATGGCCTTCTCGATATCCTTGGCCGGATATGCGCCCAGCATGCGCTTGCCGTCCGCAAAAATCAGGGTGGGCGTGCTGGTCACGTTAATCTTGCGGCCCAGCTCCGCCAATTTTTCGATCGGGGTATCGCAAGTTCCTTGCGCCTTGGGCAATTGCCCATTCAATATCCAGTCGTTCCACGCCTTGGCACGGTCTGGCGCGCACCAGATGGCGCGCGACTTGTTGGCGGCATCGGGATGCAGTTGCTCCAGCGGGAACAAGAAGGTATAGATCGTCACGTCGTTGATGTTGCTGAGTTCCTTTTGCTCGAGGCGCTTGCAGTAAGGGCAATCAGGATCGGAAAACACCACCAGTTTGCGGCTGCCGTTGCCCTTGACCACCTTGACGGCCTGGTCCAGCGGCAGGGAGGCAAAATCGACCTTGGTCAGTTCATCCATGCGCTCGCCGGTGATATCGCGCTTGGTCTTGGGCTCGACCAACCGCCCCTCGGCGATTAGGAAGCTGAACTTGTCATCGGTATAGATAATCTGGCCATCGAGGAAGACCTCGTACAAACCGGCATAAGGCGTCTTCACCACGCTATCTATCTTGACCTTGGGATAGGTCGCCTCTATCGTTTTCTTCAGGCTGGCTTCATCCGCCCAGGCATGCGCCGCGATGAACGAGGCCGCCAATATTGCAATCCACTTCTTAGACATAAGCTAAATTCTTTCCCTGTGATTCAAAATCAAATAACCGCATGCTGCATCAATTGCTTTTTTAACGCCGGCATGCGGTTCAAGCATTGCATACCCCCATTGCGCAACATCCTGAGCCAGGGCGCGGGATGTGCATACAAACTGCTCAGCCCATGCGTCAACAAGCGCATGGACATCATATCGACCTTGCGTGCCCGCTCGTAACGGCGTAGCGCAAATATGTCACCCGGCTGGCGCCTGCCTGAAACCGCTTCGGCCAGCGCCTGCAAGTCGCGGAAACCCAGGTTCACTCCCTGCCCCGCCAATGGATGGACCTGATGCGCCGCATCCCCCACCAAAGCCAGGCCGGGCTTGACCAGGCTGCTTGTTTCCTGCATTGCCAGCGGGAAAGCCTGCGCCGGGGTAACCAACGTCAATTGCCCCAGGCGATGATGCCCGGCGGCGGCCACCTCTTGCGCCAGTGTATCAGCATCCAGCGCCATCAAGGCCTGCGCCCTGGCATTATCCACCGACCAGACGATGGAAATATGCTGTTGCGGCAACGGCAGCCAGGCGAGTACATCGTTGCCGCGGAACCATTGGCATGCTTGCGACTGGTGCGGCCGCTCGCATGCAAAATTCGCCACGACGCCCATCTGGGCATAATCATGCCGCTTCACCGTGATATCCGCCTGTCCGCGCAGCCAGGAAGAAGACCCGTCGGCCCCGACCAGCAACGCGGCAGTATAGGTTTCGCCGTTGGCTGCATGCAGCGCGACATAATCCGTATTCCAGGCAACCTGTTCGATGCCGGCCTCGTCGATCAACGGCACCTCCAGGCCGCCAAGCCTGGCAAGCAAGGCCTGCTGCAGGCGGTTGCCCTCGACAATCACGCTCAGGTTCGCCAGGCCGGCGGTATAGGCGTCCAGTTCCAGCGCTGCACCGTCGTCGCCCCATATCTGCATGCTGTCCACCGCACAAAAGCGGCCGGCATCCAGCAGTTGCCAAACGCCTAATCGCTCCAGCCAGGCGACATTGCCCGGACTCACGGCATAAATCCGGCTGTCCCACTCGGCCAACTCAGTCCCGGCTGGTTCGGCTCCGGCCTTGCCTCGCTCAAACAGGGCCACGCGATGCCCTTGCAGCTTGAGCGCTACCGCCGCCGCGACGCCGACCAGGCCGGCGCCCAGCACCATGATGTCAAACTCATGTTTCAAATTTGCCATGCCAGCATTTTTTCTATGTTAAAGCTGTTTGCCATGTTAACCCTTGGGCCCGAAGCTCATCTTGCTGACCAGGTGCTGCTTGGCCAACGGCACCATGTCCAGCAGGCCCAATCCCAGCGAGCGGATCTTGCGCAAGCCGACGATATCGTTGGAGAACACGTTGACGAGAAAGTCGGTGAACAGCAAACCGCCGCGGGTATCCGCCTTGCGGCTAGCCTGGTAGGCCTGCATCATCCCGTCCATGCCCCATTCGTCAAGCGGCGTTTGCGCCAGCAATTGCGCCAGCTCCCAGGCATCCCGCATGCCGACGTTGAACCCCTGCCCAGCGACCGGGTGCATGGTCTGGGCCGCATTGCCGATCACCGTAAGATGCGGCGCCGTGACGGGCTTGAGGTAGGACAGCTTGAGCGGGAAGCTGAGACGTTTGCCCACAGTGAGGAAGCGCCCGACCCGGTCGCCGAAATGGGTATGCAAGGCTTCCAGAAAGGCAACGTCATCCAGCGCCAGGAGCGCTTGCACTTCCTCCGCCTTGCCAGTCCAGACCAGGGAGAAATCCCGGTCGCCATTCGGCAGCAATGCCACCGGCCCGGCCGGCGTGAAGCGCTCGTAGGCAATGTTGTCATGAGGCAGCTCGCACGAGACCTTGCTCACCAGCGCATCATGCCCGTAATGCTTGGTTTCACGCTCCAGGCCGGGAATGTCCGCCAAACTGCGTCCGCCATCCGCCAGCACCGCCATCCTGCTTTTACTGGAATATGTTTGCGCCTGGTATCGGTATTCAACCTGCGCCGCTTCACGGTTCGGCCGGATGGCAAGCGCCTCTGCCTCGTAGTGCACCTGGATGCCGGGAAACTGCTGGATTGCCCCATCCAATGCGGCAGAAAGGTCTCCGTAAGAAAGCACGTAGCCCAGCGCTGGCTGGCCGTGATCCTCGGCCTTGAGCAGGCTGCGCCCAAGGCTGCCGCGTTGTGACACATGAATGGTATCGATGGCCGTCGCCTTGGGCTTGAGCCCGGCCCACAAGCCAAGGCGTTCAAGAATCAGGATGCTGCCGTAGGATAATGCCAAGGCGCGCTGGTCATGGTGTGCGGCCCCGCAGGCGCGCGCCTCTAGCACGGTCGCATCGATGCCCTTACATTGCAGGGCCAGAGCCAGGGTGGTCCCGACCGGACCGCCCCCCACGATCAACAGGTCGTGTTCCGCCGCCATGCTCATGATTCCGCCATCCAGTCCTCGATTTCCTGCACGGTTTTCGGCGCGGCTGCCGTGGTGATTTCATGGCCGTCTGCGGTAACGACCGCATTGTCCTCGATGCGGATGCCGATATTCCAGAAATGCTCCGGCACGTTCTCCGCCGGCCGGATGTAGCAGCCCGGCTCCACCGTCAGTGCCATGCCCGGCTGCAATGGGCGCCAGGCGCCGTCCGCCTGCTTGTACTCTCCCGCATCATGCACGTCCAGGCCGAGCCAATGGCCCGTGCGGTGCATATAGAAGCGCCGGTAATCGCCCGACTCCAGCACGCCGTCCAATGATCCCTGGCACAAACCGAAATCGATCAGGCCCTGCACCAATACATTCAGTGCGGCCTCATGCGGCGCATTCCAGTGCCGGCCGGGCCTGACTTGCGCAATCGCCGCCTCCTGGGCGGCCAGCACCAGCTCATAAATATCCTTTTGCACGGCACTGAACTTGCCGTTCACGGGAAAGGTGCGCGTAATGTCGGCGGCATATCCCTCCAATTCGCATCCGGCATCGATCAACAGCAGGTCGCCATCCTCGAGCTTGTTCTTGTTGGTGACGTAATGCAGCACGCAGGCATTGCCGCCGCCGGCCACGATGGAGGTATAGGCGGGGGCACGGCTGCCATGCCGGTAGAATTCATGGAGTATCTCCGCCTCGACTTCGTACTCCATCATGCCCGGCCTAGCCTTCTGCATGGCGCGCTTATGCGCATCCACCGTGATTTTTGCGGCCTTGCGCATCAGTTCCAGCTCATAAGGGGACTTGATCAAGCGCATGTCGTCCAGCAGGCGGCGCACATCGACAATCGCAGCAGGAGCGGCAATGCCGCTGCGCGCCTGGCTGGCAAGGTGCTTCAGCCAGCCGCCGAGCCTCTGATCCCAGGCCGGGTCGGCGCCAAGCGCAAAAAACAGCTGCGGCTGGTTGGCAAGATATTCGCCCACGCGCTGGTCGAGCTCGCTGATGCTGTATGCCTCGTCCAACCCGAAGACCTCGCGCGCGCCTGAAGGGCCGTGACGGAATCCATCCCAGATTTCACGCTCGATGTCCTTGTCGCGGCAGAACAGGATGCTTTTGGGAGCTTCACCGGCAACGAGCAATACGACCGCCTCAGGTTCTTCAAACCCGGTCAGGTAATAGAAATAACTGTCGAAGCGGTAGGGATAATGGCTATCGCGGTTACGAACCGCCTCGGCTGCAGTGGGAATAACCGCCACGCCATGAACCATCTTCTGCATCAGCGCCTGTCTGCGCGCCTTGAATTCTTCGATTTTCACTGTTTCAACTGGCACGATGACAAGTGCGCTCCATAAGGCTCGTGATTAATGATGATGGCGTTCATGCCTGCTGGCGCAGCTGCTGGTCTAAGCTTTGCAGCCGCTCCGGCGTGCCGATGTCGTGCCAGACGCCCTGATGGTGGAAAGCTGCAGCCTGGTCTCGCATGATGGCTTCCTTCAGCAAGGGAGCCAGTTTGGCGACATCGCCCCGCACTACGCCCTTGAACAAGGCAGGGTCATAAACGGCCACGCCCGAGAAAGTCAGCCGGTTGCGGCCGTCCACCAGCAGTTTGCCGTCGTCCAGCGCAAAGTCGCCATTTGCATGCTGCGGCGGATTGTCCACCAGGGCGAGGTACGCCAGGTGGCCGGGACGCAAGCCATCGCGCAACTGCGCGAAATCAATATCGCAGAACACGTCGCCGTTGACCACGAGAAACGGTTCGTCCCCGAGCAAGGGCAGCGCGTTGGCAATGCCGCCTGCCGTTTCCAGCGCGACCTGCTCGGGAGAGTAAGAAATGGACAAGCCCCAACGCCCGCCGTCCCCGAGGGTGCTTTCTATTTGCTGCCCCAGGTGCGCATGGTTGATGACGACATCCTTGAAACCCGCCTCTGCCAAGCGCTCCAGGTGCCAGACGATGAGCGGCTTGCCGCCGACCTGCAGCAGGGGTTTGGGCGTCGTGTCGGTCAGCGGCCGCATGCGTTCGCCACGGCCTGCGGCAAGAATCATGGCTTTCAAGACGGTATGGTCTCCATCAGAAGGTATAGCCGAATTGGGATTCGCGCTTTTCCAGTTCGTCCAGCAGGCGCAATAAAGGCTTGAGCTCACCATAACGGACACAGACTTGACGCACATAGTTCATGAAGCGCGGCGTATCGGCAAGATACTTGGGCTTTCCGTCGCGATAATTGATACGCGCGAATATCCCCAGCACCTTGAGGTGGCGCTGCAAGCCCATCCACTCGAAATCGCGGTAGAAGTCGCCGAAGTCCGGCCGCACCGGCAAACCGGCCTTGCGCGCCTTTTCCCAATAGCGGATTGCGCCATCCAATACGCGCTCTTCTTCCCAGCTGATGAAGGCGTCCTTGAAAAGCGAGGCCACGTCGTAGCTGATCGGGCCGTATACCGCGTCCTGGAAATCGAGGATGCCCGGCGAAGGGCTGCTGATCATCAGGTTGCGCGGCATATAGTCGCGATGCACGTAAACCGATGGCTGGGCCAGGTTGTAGCGCACGATGGTGCTGAAGGCGTTTTCCAGCGTGCCGCGCTGCGATTCGCTCAATTCGATATTCAGGTGCCGTGCCACATACCAGTCCGGGAACAGGCCCAGCTCGCGCCGCAGCAAGGCTTCATCGTATTCAGGCAGCACACCCGGCTTGCTGGCCAGTTGCCATGTCACCAGGGCGTCAATCGCATCGCGGAACAAGGCATCCGCATTATCCTCATTGAGCACATCGAGGAATGTCTGGGTGCCCAGGTCGGTCAACAGCAGGAAGCCGTTCTCCACATCCTGCGCCAGCACCTTGGGCACATTGAGCCCGGCCTGCTCGAACAAGGCCGCCACCTTCACGAACGGCCGGCAATCTTCCTGCGGCGGAGGCGCATCCATGGCAACCAAGGTAGCGCCGTCGGCAAGATGGACACGGAAATAATGCCGGAAACTGGCGTCGGCAGAAGCTGCAGTCAGATGATGCGGCTTCCCCTGCAGTACCTGGCTGAGCCAGCCATTCAATTGATCAAGGCGCGACACGAACGATTCATCCTAGAATAATGCACTCATTAAAAATGATCATGCAAAATGAAACCAGGCACATTTACAATATGCCGGAAAATTTAAACTTCTTTTAATTCAACCACAAAGCGATGTCACAAGCGATTTATGGATTGCTTAAAGCAGCAAATTATGCGATTTTATCACCCATAAAACAAACACGCGCTTACTTAAAGCCTCGCCACCACTGAATCATTGTGAAAATTCGCCCCATCACTTTTCTTGTCGCGCTTGTTTGCCTGGGACTTGGCCACGCTTATGCCGAAGACGGCCCGGATACAGAAGCCAGCAGCACCCCCTCTGAAGACCTGCCGGATCCGGACGCCATCATCATAGAAGGCGACAAGGTGCAGGTCTACCTGGACCGCAAGCTCAAGTCCATTGGCAATGCTTCATTGGCCACTGGACAGCAGAAAGTGCATGGCGACACCATAGAGTATGACGTGCAGAATGAATATCTGCACGTGATCGGCAATGTCCGCCTGGAGACCAAGGGAGGGCGCATCAAGGGCCCCGAGTTGCGCATGAATCCGGCAGAAAGCACCGGTGAAATGAAAAGCCCGACCTTCGAACTCGATTCGCAGTTCGCCAACATGCCGCAATTCGGCACTGCCGGCAATAAGCGGCAAGATAACGACAACCTCATCTACAACTCCAATAACACCACGCCTCTGACACAGCAGAATATTGAGGAGAGCGGTTACGCTCCAGGGTTGAGTCGTAAACAAGGCGCATCTCGTGGCGATGCCTCCGGCGTGGTATTCGAAGGCCCCGACCGCAAGCGTCTGAAGGATGCACGCTATACCACCTGCGAAGCAAACGTGGACGACTGGTATATCCGCGCCAAGGAACTGGAACTTGACGACTACACGAAAACCGGCACGGCGCGCAATGCGCGCGTGGAATTCCAGGGCGTACCTATCCTGTGGACGCCCTGGATCAATTTTTCCTTCCTGAACCAGCGGAAATCCGGCTTTCTGGCTCCCACCTGGGGCACCACCAGCCGTAGCGGTTTCGAATTCCTGGTGCCGTTCTACTGGAATATTGCGCCCGACATGGACGCCACGATAGGCACCCGCTTCCTCAGTAAGCGCGGCATGCAGTACCAGGGCGAGTTCCGCTACCTGAACGAGAACTACCAGGGCACAGCCAATATCGAGTATTTACCCAGCGACACCAGTACCGGCGAAAACCGCTACTATGCCAAGTTCGCCCACCTGCACAACTTCCACAATGGCTGGACGGCGGCCTACAACCTGGAAAAAGTATCGGATGACAAATACTTCTCCGAAATGTCCACCCGCATCGTCACCACCAGCCGGGTGAACCTGCCACAACAGGCTTACGTGAATTATGCCGATGAAAACTGGACCTTCAACGCCTTGGTGCAGAAGTACCAGACATTGGACGGGCTCAACTATCCGCTGCAACGCCTGCCGCAACTCACGCTGACGGGCGACAACGAATGGGGGCCGTTCGATGTCAAGCTGTTCACGCAATGGGCAAATTTTGACCGTGACAATGATGCCATCAGCACACGGGCCACATTGAGCGGCGGTGCATTGGACACGCTAGTGACAGGTAAACGCCTAGTGGCCTATCCCAGCATCAGCCTGCCCATGGCGCGCCCCTATGGGTATATCACCCCCAAACTGGGACTGCATTACACCCAGTACCAAGTGGACAATGGCGATTTCAAGCTCTACGACAGCGACGGCAATCTCACTATGGACAGTGCGTATCAATCGCAAAGCCGCACTTTGCCGATATTCAGCATAGACAGCGGCCTCTACTTCGACCGCGACGTACGCATTGTCAAGAACCGCTACACGCAGACCCTGGAACCGCGCCTGTACTATGTTTACGTGCCGTATCGCGACCAGTCGCTGATACCTGTTTATGATTCCAGCATCTCGGACTTGAACATGGGCTCCTTATTCCTGGAGAACCAGTTCACGGGCCAGGACCGTATCAATAATGCCAATCAGCTGACCCTGGCATTCACGAGCCGCATGATCAGCAAGAAGACCGGCGAACAGCGCTTGGCCGTGACGGTAGGCCAACGCTATTACTTTGCCGACGAAAAAGTCTATCTGCCCGGCGTCAACCCGCGCTCCGGCGACACTTCCGACATCATCGGCGAGATTACCGCCCGCCTGCTCAACAACTGGAACATCGACATCTTCGGCCAGTACAACACGGACCGCAGCGTTTACGTGCGCAACAACATCAGCGCGCGCTACAACCCGGAACCCGGCAAGACGCTCAATATCGGCTACCGCTATACCGAAGACCGTCTCGAGCAGATCAACCTTTCCGGCCAGTGGCCGCTGGGCAAGGGCTGGTACGGACTCGGGCGCTGGAATTATTCCTTGCGCGAGAACCAGCCGATCGAAGGCATTGCCGGCCTGGAATACGATGCTGGCTGCTGGCAGGCCAGGACCGTCATGCAGCGCGTGTCCACCGCGACGGCGGATGCCAACTATGCACTTTATTTCCAGCTCGAGCTGGGCGGCCTGGCGTCCATCGGCCAGAACCCGCTCAAACTTCTTAACCGCGCCATTCCCGGCTATACTAGCTCCAGCCTGATCCCGGACTCCTACCAGTAACTATCTTATGCACAATCACGTTTTCAAGACTATCGCCAGGCATGGCCTGATCGCTCTATTTTTTCTCTTCAGCATCCCCGTCATGGCGGCAGAGATCGCCAAGATGGACCGCATTGTCGCCATCGTCGACCAAGGCGTGATCACTGAAAAGGAACTGGCCGACCGCATCCAGACCGTCACCGCCCAACTGGAAAAACAAGGCACTCAGCTTCCCCCGCGGGAAGTGTTGCAAAAACAGATCCTGGAGCGCCTCATTAATGACAGGCTGCAACTGCAATATGCAGCGCAGACCGGTTTGCGCGTGGACGATGCGCAACTCGACAAGACCATAGAGCGCATTGCGGAACAGAACAAGCTCAGCACCGGTGAGTTCCGCAAGGCGCTGGAGTCCGAAGGCATTCCCTACCGCAAATTCAGGGAAGATATCCGCAACGAAATCATCCTCGCCCGCCTGCGTGAGCGCGAAGTCGACAACCGCGTAAACGTCACGGAGTCGGAAATCGACAACTTCCTGACCACCCAATCCTCGCGCACCGATATACAGGACGAGTTCGAGGTTGCTCATATCCTGGTCCGCGCGCCCGAGGAAGGCACGCCCGAAGAATTGCAGAAACTCAAGGCCAAGGCCGAAACCGCCTTGAAGGAGCTGCAGGACGGCGCGGACTTTGGCCAGGTGTCCGCAGGATACTCCGACGCGCCCAATGCGCTGGAAGGCGGGATGCTTGGCTGGAAGACCTCGTCCCAGCTGCCTTCATTGTTCGCAGACGCTTTGCAAGCCCTGCAGCCTGGCCAGCTGTCTCCTGTGCTGCGCAGCCCCAATGGCTACCACATCCTCAAGCTGCTCAACCGCCGAGGCGGCAGTTCCCCGCTCGTGGTGGACCAGACCCATGTGCGCCATATCCTCATCAAACTCAGCGAAGTGGTGTCAGAGCTAGAGGCGGAGCAGAAAATCAACTCCATCAAGGAGCGCCTGGATCATGGCGCCGACTTTGCCGAACTGGCGCGCCAGTATTCGGAAGATGCCTCCGCCAACAATGGCGGCGACCTTGGCTGGACCAACCCGGGCGACACCGTTCCTCCGTTCGAGCAAGCCATGAACGCACTGGAAATCAACCAGATCAGCGCCCCGGTGCGCACCCCGTTCGGCTGGCACATCCTGCAAGTGCTCGAGCGGCGCAAACAGGATATGACGCAGGAATCCGCACGGCTCAAGGCACGGCAGGAAATCCGCGCCCGCAAGGCCGACGACGCTTTCCAGGACTGGCTCGGCGAATTGCGCGACCGCGCCTATGTGGAATACCGCCTGGAAGACAAATACTAGGCTGGAATCTTGGAGACACTGCCCCGCATTGCCGTCACCGCTGGCGAGCCCGCCGGGATCGGGATTGACTTGTGCGTCATGCTGGCAGCCCGACCCCTGCCGTGCCGCCTTGCCGTGATTGCCGACCGCGACGTGCTAGCATCGCGTGCCGGCGCATTGAATCTGCCGCTGCACCTGCATACCTATGACCCGGCCCATTGGGCGCCGCATCACGGACAATCCCAGCTCACCGTATTGCATCAGTCCTGTACAACGCCCGTTACAGCCGGGCGGCTCGATCCACGCAATGGCGCCTATGTCCTGCATACGCTGAAACGCGCGATTGACGGTTGCATGCAAGGCGAATTCGACGCCATGGTCACTGCCCCCGTGCACAAGGGCGTCATCAATGATGCGGGCATTGCCTTTACCGGCCATACGGAGTTCCTGGCCGAGCGCACCCATACGCCGCAAGTCGTCATGATGCTGGTCGGCGGCGGACTACGCGTTGCGCTAGCTACCACGCACCTGCCGCTGGCCGAAGTCAGCCGGGCCATTACGCAAGAAAGCCTGGAAACCACGATCCGCATCCTGCATCATGACCTGGTTCGCAAATTCGGCATCGCAAACCCGCGCATCCTGGTCACAGGCCTGAATCCCCATGCGGGAGAAGGCGGCCACCTGGGGACGGAGGAAATCACCACCATCGGCCCGGTGCTGGAAAAGCTGCGGCAGGAGGGCATGCAATTGAAAGGCCCCTTGCCTGCCGATACTTTATTCACCCAACACAATCTGGCGCAAGGCGACTGCGTGCTCGCGATGTACCACGACCAAGGCCTGCCCGTGCTCAAGCATGCCAGCTTCGGCGCAGGCGTCAATGTCACGCTGGGGTTGCCGATGATCCGCACCTCGGTCGACCATGGCACGGCGCTAGACCTCGCAGGCAAGGGCAATATCGAGATCAGCAGCTTGCTCAGCGCCATCCAACTCGCCATCACATTGGCTGAAAACCGTACACAACCACTATGAAGCACGTCGCAAAAAAACGCTTCGGCCAGAATTTCCTCACTGACCGCGCCATTATCAACAGCCTGATCGAAGCCATTTCCCCGCAGGCGGGAGACTGCATGGTAGAGATCGGCCCGGGTCTGGGCGCCATGACGCAGCCATTGCTGCAACGCCTGCCGCACCTGCACGTGGTGGAAATCGACCGCGACATCATCGAGTGGATGCAAGGCCATTACCCGCAGGGCAAGCTCACCATCCATGCCAGCGACGCGCTCAAGTTCGACTTCGGCAGTATCAATGACCGGCTTCGTGTCGTAGGCAACCTGCCCTACAACATTTCCACCCCAATCCTGTTCCACCTGCTCGACAATGTGCCGCACATCATCGACATGCATTTCATGTTGCAGAAAGAGGTCGTGGAGCGTATGGTGGCGGCCCCTTCCAGTGCGGCATATGGCCGGCTTTCCGTGATGCTGCAGTACCGGCTGCAGATGGAATACCTGCTCACCGTGCCGCCCGAGGCCTTCGACCCGGCGCCCAAGGTGGAGTCGGCATTCGTGCGCGCGACGCCCTATGCCGTCCTGCCTCATCCGGCCAAGGACGAAGCCCTCTTCGCCAAGGTCGTCACTGCGGCATTTTCCCAGCGCCGCAAAACGTTGCGCAACACGCTCAAGGGCCTGCTCGACGATGCCGGTTTTGCAGCGCTCGGCATTGATCCGCAATTGCGGGCGGAAAATATTTCACCAGCCGAATTCGTTGCCATCGCCAACCATCTGGCGACATGAAAGACGGCTGATATAATGCCGGATTGAAAAGAGGAGACCACATGAGAGTCATACTATTAGGCGCACCTGGTGCGGGCAAGGGCACCCAGGCCACCTTCATCAAGGAAGCATTCGACATCCCGCAAATCTCCACCGGCGACATGCTGCGCGCCGCGGTGAAGGCGGGCACCCAGCTTGGCCTGGAAGCCAAGCGTTATATGGATTCCGGCGGCCTGGTCCCCGATGACGTCATCATCGGCCTCGTCAAGGAACGCATCAAGGATGCCGACTGTCAGCAAGGCTTCCTGTTCGACGGTTTCCCCCGCACCATTCCCCAGGCCGAGGCCATGAAGCAGGCTGGGGTCGACATCGACTACGTGGTTGAAATTGACGTGCCCGATGAAGAAATCATCAAGCGCATGAGCGGGCGCCGAACCCACCTGCCATCGGGCCGGACCTACCATGTAGTCTTCAATCCGCCCAAAGTCCCCGGCAAGGACGACGTCACGGGCGAAGACCTGGTTCAACGCGACGACGACAAGGAAGAAACCGTCGCCAAGCGCCTGGAGGTTTACCACAGCCAGACTAAGCCCCTGGTGGACTACTATTCCAGCTGGGCCGCGGACGGCACGGCCAATGCCCCGAAATATGTGCGCATTTCAGGCTTGGGCGAGGTCGGCAAAATTCGTGAACAAGTCCTGCAGGCACTGGGTAAGTAACCAAACCAGGCAACCGCTTCTGATATCCTGGTTGCAGCGATAAAAAAAGCCGAACATTTATTGTTCGGCTTTTTTTATCGTTTGCGCCTGCTAGAATTCCGCCCACTCATCTGCAATACCTGCCGCCGCAGGCATCACAGGGATCAATGCCTTGGCTCTCGCAACAGGCTTGGGAGCCGTCGCTACCCTGGCTTGGGCTGCAGCCACTGGCTTGGGCTTGCTGGCACTACGCGCAGCTACCGCCCTGGCTTGCACGCCGCTCACCTTGAATACGCCAACAACTTCGGCAAGACTCGCTGCCTGGTCCTGCAATGACTGCGAAGCTGCTGCCGCCTCCTCGACCAGGGCCGCATTCTGCTGGGTGACTTCATCCATCTGGCCGATAGCCTGGTTCACCTGCTCAATCCCCGTGCTCTGCTCATGGCTGGCCGCGCTGATCTCACTGACGATATCGGTCACGCGCTGCACGCTCTGCACCACGTCCTTCATCGTCGCGCCCGCCTGCTCCACCAGCCGGCTGCCGGCATCGACGCTTTCCACCGAGTCGGTAATCAACTCCTTGATCTCCTTGGCCGCATTGGCTGAGCGTTGTGCCAGGCTGCGCACTTCGCTCGCCACCACGGCGAACCCACGTCCCTGCTCACCTGCACGCGCTGCCTCCACCGCTGCATTCAAGGCCAGGATGTTGGTCTGGAAAGCAATGCCATCGATCACGCCGATGATGTCCGCAATACGCTTGGAAGATTCGCTGATGGACTGCATGGTCGCAATCACCTGTGCTACGACATCGCCACCCTGCACGGCAATCCCCGAGGCAGAAGCCGCCAATTGGTTGGCCTGCCGTGCATTGTCCGCATTCTGCTTCACGGTGGAGGTCAACTCCTCCATGGCGGAGGCAGTCTCCTCCAATGAACTCGCCTGCTCCTCGGTACGCGATGACAAATCCAGGTTGCCCGATGCGATTTGCGAGGAAGCGGTTGCAATCGTCTCCGTTCCGCCCCGCACTTCGCCGACAATCTTGGCCAGGTTGTCGTTCATGGATTTAAGCGCATTCAACAGCTGCCCTATTTCATCCTTTGAATCGACGACTAGCGTGCTGGTCAAGTCTCCTGCCGCCACCGTTTCAGCCAGTTGCACAGCCTTGGCAAGCGGCTGGGTAATACCAAGCGATAGCCTCCAGGCAAAAAAGGCCCCCAGCACCACGGCAATCACGCCGATTACCAGCAATAATATGCTGCTGGAGTTTTTCACCTGCTGGATATCTGTACCGGCCTCATCGATTACCTGCCGCTCGAACTGAAGCAAATCATTCATACTGTCAAAATAAGCCCTGCGCGCCGGCAAGAACAGCTCCTGCACCTCCTTATCAATAAGCGATGCCTCAGATCCCTCCTTCCTCAACTGCAGCAACCGATCCCGAATCGCTCCATAGGCAGCGGCCTTATCCTTGGCATCGACGAACCTGGCCTTGCCTTCAGGCTTGACCAGCAACGCTTCAAGCTGTTGCCTTAAACCATCATTGGCCTCGGCAACTTCAGCGATCTGCTTCGAATACATTTCATACATTGCCGAATCCGGGGTTTTGATCGCAGCCAGTGTTCGCAATCCGTTCTGGGTGGCATTCGCAACCCACTCAGCCGTGAGCCTTTCCTTCTTGAGCTCTGTCTCCACCACTCGCTTGGCAGTCTCCCCGACACTTCCAAGCTGGGCCAGGCCAAAGGCCACCATGATCACCATCAACAGCAAGATCGCGGCAAACCCGGCGCCCAGGCGTGTCCCGATCCTGATATCTGAAAACTTCATATTACCGACCCCTTCATTCACTCTTCATGCGCAACCTGCTGAACGACTGTTCCGCATACTCTCTATACCCTTTACAAGGATTGATACACCTTCCTACGGCTCGGAAGGTGTAATTCTTTAAAGCATTGCCTTGACCAAGTCGTTAACTGCCTCAATAAACAAGGAATAATAAAATTTCCAATTGATACCTGATTCATTTCCCGGCATTGAAAAACAATGTCCACCATGCGTATCGGCACAAGAAGCCATCCATGCGGCAAACAGCATCATTGAATGCCTAACTTCAGGAAAAGGACGCGGCTTCAGGTATAATTTTGCTTTCCGAACTCTTAATCCAGACGCCCAGCCATCATGCAGCAGCAGTATCCATTCCGTGACATCGAGCAACAAGCACAACAGTATTGGGAATCCAACGCCACATTCACCGCCACCGAACAATCGGACAAGCCAAAGTATTACTGCCTGTCCATGTTCCCCTACCCGTCCGGCAAGCTGCATATGGGACACGTGCGCAACTACACCATCGGCGATGTGCTGAGCCGTTTCCACCGCATGCGCGGCTACAACGTCATGCAGCCGATGGGCTGGGACGCTTTCGGCCTGCCCGCCGAGAATGCCGCGATCAAGAACAACGTCGCGCCCGCGGGCTGGACCTACAGCAACATCGAACACATGAAGGGCCAGCTCAAGAGCCTGGGCCTGGCCGTGGACTGGCAACGCGAAATCGCCACCTGCAAGCCGGACTATTACCGTTGGGAACAGTGGCTGTTCACCGAGCTCTACAAAAAGGGCCTGATCTATAAAAAGACCGCCACCGTCAACTGGGATCCTGTCGACCAGACCGTGCTTGCCAACGAGCAAGTGATCGACGGGCGCGGCTGGCGCTCCGGCGCGCTGGTCGAGAAGCGCGACATCCCGCAATACTTCATGAAGATCACCGCCTATGCGGAAGAGCTGCTGGCCGACCTCGACCAGCTAGAAGGCTGGCCCGAGCAGGTCAAGACCATGCAGCGCAACTGGATCGGCAAGAGCTACGGCTGCGAAGTGGAATTTCCGCTAGCCAACGGCAACGACACGCTCAAGGTGTACACCACCCGTCCCGATACGCTCATGGGCGCCACCTATGTGGCGATTGCCGCCGAACATGCGTTGGCAACGCAAGCGGCCAAGGACAACCCGGCCCTGCAAGACTTCATCGACGAATGCAAGCGCGGCAGCGTCGCGGAAGCCGACCTTGCCACCGCCGAGAAAAAAGGCATGGATTCCGGCCTGTTCGTGCAGCACCCCATCACTGGCGAGAAATTGCCGGTCTGGGTCGCCAACTACGTATTGATCAGCTACGGCGAAGGCGCCGTCATGGCAGTGCCCGCGCACGACGAACGCGATTTCGAGTTCGCCGGCAAGTACAAGCTACCGATCAAGGCCGTCATCAAGCCTGCGCACAGCGAACTGGAACTGCCCTTGCAGGCTGCCTATACCGAGCATGGCATCCTGTTCGACTCGGGCGATTTCAACGGGCTGGATTTCAACCAGGCCAGCGACGCGATCGCCACGGCATTGGCCGCCAAGGATCTGGGCAAGAAACGCACGCAATACCGCCTGCGCGACTGGGGCATCTCGCGCCAGCGCTACTGGGGCTGCCCCATCCCCATCGTGCATTGCCCGAGTTGCGGCGAAGTGCCGGTGCCTGCCGAGCAATTGCCCGTCGTGCTGCCGGAAGACGTGGTCATGGATGGCGTGGGTTCGCCGATCAAGAAAGACCCGGCCTTTTACGAAACCACCTGCCCAAGCTGCGGCGAGAAGGCCACGCGCGAGACCGACACCATGGACACCTTCGTCGAGTCGTCCTGGTATTTCGCGCGCTACGCCAGTTTCGATGCCAACGACAGCATGGTGGACGAACGCGCCAACTATTGGCTGCCGGTAGACCAATACATCGGCGGCATCGAGCACGCCATCCTGCATCTGCTGTATGCGCGCTTCTTCAACAAGCTCATGCGCGATGTCGGCCTGATCCGGCATGACGAACCTTTCACCAAGCTGCTCACCCAGGGCATGGTGTTGAAGGACGGCAGCAAGATGTCCAAGTCCAAGGGCAATACGGTCGATCCGCAGGAGCTCATCGATAACTATGGCGCGGACACCGCCCGCCTGTTCATGATGTTCGCGGCACCGCCCGAGCAAAGCCTGGAATGGTCCGATGCGGGAGTGGAAGGCGCACACCGCTTCCTCAAGCGCGTGTGGACTGCCGTGGCCAACCATGTCGAATCCGGCATCGTGGCAGCATTTACCACTGGCGAGCTCTCGGCCGATCTCAAGGCGTTCCGCCGCCAATTGCACCAGACCATCGACAAGGTCAGCGACGACTACGGCCGCCGCCATGCGTTCAACACCGCCATAGCCGCGGTGATGGAGCTCATGAACGCCTATGCGAAGCTCGAAGGCAGTGACGCCACGACGCGCGCGATCCGCCAGGAAGCGCTGGAAAACGTCGTGCTGCTGCTCTCGCCCATCGTCCCGCACATCAGCCATGCGCTCTGGCAGGAACTGCGTCCGGGCACCCAGCTCATTGAGACCCGCTGGCCGGTTGCCAACAAGGCCGCCATGGTGCAGGATGAGATCGAGCTGATGCTGCAGGTCAACGGCAAGCTGCGCGGCAGCATGACCGTCGCCCGCACGCTGGACAAAGCCGCGATCGAGGCCCTGGCCGTGCAGCAGGAAAGCATCCAGAAATACCTGGCCGAGGGCAGCGTGCGCAAGATCATCGTCGTGCCCAACAAACTCGTCAACATCGTCGTAGGATAAACCATGTATATGCGCGCCGTCCGCTGGATTCTGCTTGCCATGCTACTGGCCCTCACGGCCTGCGGCTTCAAGATGCGCGGCGTGGCGGATCTCAAGTTCCATTCATTGTTCATCCAGGGCCCGACCATCTCCATATCCAAGCCGTTCAAGCGCTCGCTGGCGGTGAACGGCGTCAAGATCGTCAGTTCGGCAGACCAGGCCGACCTGTTGCTTGAAATCATGAGCGAAGCACAGGAACAACGCATCCTGTCCTTGAGCGGCCGCGGCCTGGTGCGTGAATTCGAACTGTTCTATACCGTGAATTTCCGCGTGCGTGACCCATCCAGCGAGACATGGGGCGAGGTGCAAACGATCCAGGGAAGACGTGAAATCACATACGATGACTCACAATTGCTGGCGAAGCAACTCGAACAGGAGCGCCTCTACAACGATATGAAGGACGACGCCGTGCGTGAACTGCTGCGCCGCCTCATGGTGGTCAGGCCAGCCAAGGACAAACCGCGCGCGCCCGACTTACGCTCCCTGGACGAAACCGTGGAATGAGGCTCAAGCCGCAGGAGCTGGAGCGGCACCTGGCCCAGGGCCTGGCGCCGCTTTATGTCCTCATGGGCGATGAGCCGCTCGCCCAGCGTGAAAGCCTGGATGCCATCCGCGCGGCAGCACGTGCCGCAGGCCACGATGAACGCACCCGGCTCACCGTGGAGCGCAATTTCAATTGGCAGCAGGTTGCGGCTTTCGGCCAATCCATCTCTCTGTTCGCCAGCCGCCGCATCCTCGAGATTGCCATTCCCTCGGGCAAACCAGGCGTAGACGGCGGCAAGGCCCTGCTTGCGCTGGCGGAACAAGCCATTCCAGATACCGTGACCATCGTCATCCTGCCCAAGCTTGAGCGCGACGCCAAGAACAGCGCCTGGTTTGCCGCATTGGAAAACCACGGCGTCTCGCTCGCCTTGCATGAAGTCGCGCCATCGGCGCTGCCGCAATGGATCGCCGCCCGCCTTGCCAGCCAAGGCCAGAATACCGACCAGGAAACACTTGAGTTTCTCGCCCACCAGGTGGAAGGCAACTTGCTCGCCGCACACCAGGAAATCCAGAAACTCGGGCTGCTGTACCCTGAAGGCACGCTGGATGGCGGCAGCGTGCGGGAAGCGGTATTGAACGTTTCGCGCTATGATGCCTTCCAACTGGGCGATGCCGTGCTGAGCGGCAATAGCGAGCATGCGGTGCGCATACTGCACGGCCTGCGAGAGGAAGGCGCGCAACCGGTTGCCATCATGAGCGCCCTGGCCTGGGTGTTGCGCGGGCTGGTCAAAGTAAAATATGCTGAAAGCCGCGGCGGCAATCTCAACAGCGCCATGCAGCAAGCCCGGATTTACGGCGACCGGCAAAACCTGGTAAAACGGGCGCTTTCCCGGATGAGCATGCGCCAGCTCGAGGCGGCGCTGCAAAAACTGGCTGAAATTGACAAGGCCGCCAAAGGCCTGTTGAACCAGGACCCATGGCTGGAAATCTCGCGCCTGTGCTTTGGCCTGGCGCGTATTGGCAGCAGGAAATAGAGGCAGGAATGGAAGACATCAAACACTACATGCGACAGCTCGGTAGCGAAGCGCGTGCCGCTTCACGCGCCATGGCGCGCGCCGACACCGAAACCAAGAACAAGGCCTTGCGCGCCATCGCCACCGCCATCCGCCGCGAGCGCGACACATTGCTCGGCGCCAACGCAGCCGACCTGGAAGCCGCGCGCCGCAACGGCCTGGAACCCGCCATGCTGGACCGCCTCGTGCTCAGCGAAAAAGGCATCGCCACCATGGCGGAAGGCCTGGAGCAGATTGCCGGCCTGCCCGACCCCATCGGCGAAATGTCGGATTTCAAGTACCGCCCTTCCGGCATCCAGATCGGCAAGATGCGCGTGCCATTGGGCGTCATCGGCATCATCTACGAAGCCCGGCCCAATGTCACCATCGATGCCGCCGGCCTCTGCATCAAGTCAGGCAATGCCGCCATCCTGCGCGGCGGCTCCGAAGCCATTCACTGCAACCGCGCCCTGGCCGCCATCGTGCACGAAGGCTTGGCCGCCGCAGGCCTGCCAGCCAGCGCCGTGCAAGTGGTGGCGACAACCGACCGCGCCGCCGTCGGCGAACTGATCACCATGAAAGACTATGTCGACGTCATCGTGCCGCGCGGCGGCAAGGGCCTGATCGAGCGCATCTCCAACGAAGCGCGCATCCCCGTCATCAAGCACCTCGACGGCAATTGCCATGTCTACGTCGACGAGAGCGCCGACCTCGACAAGGCATTGCGCATCCTGGAGAACTCAAAGACCCAGCGCCTCGGCACCTGCAATACCGCGGAATCGCTATTGGTAGCACGCAGCATTGCGCAAGCAGCGTTGCCGCCGCTGGCTGCGATGTTGACCAGCAAGGGCGTGGAAATACGCGGCTGCAACGAAACCCGCGCGCTGGTGCCGCAGGCCAAGCCTGCCACGGACGAGGACTACTACACGGAATACCTCGCCGCGATCATCTCGGTGAAAGTGGTTGCGGATGTGGACGAGGCCATCGCCCATATCAACCAATACTCCTCCCAACATACCGAGGCCATCGTCACCGAGAACTACACCCGTGCGCGCCAATTCCTGCGCGAAGTGGATTCCAGCAGCGTCATCGTCAATGCCTCCACCCGCTTTGCCGATGGCTTTGAATACGGCCTGGGCGCCGAGATCGGCATTTCCACCGACAAGCTGCACGCACGCGGCCCGGTCGGCCTCGAGGGCCTGACCAGCCTCAAGTACATCGTACTGGGCGATGGAGAAGTCAGGGCCTGATGCCCTCGCACCTGCACTTCACCAACATGACGCTGGGCGCCAAATCCCCAGCCCAGCCTGTACCGCTTATCGGCATTATGGGCGGCACCTTCGACCCCATCCACTTCGGCCACCTGCGCATGGCGCAGGAACTGGCCGAGGCCCTGGATTTGGCGGAAGTCCGCTTCATTCCCTCAGCCACCCCGCCGCACCGCGATCAACCCATGACTTCAGCCGCGCAACGCGCGGAAATGGTTGCCCTCGCGATTGCCGGCAACCCCTTATTCAGGCTGGACACGCGCGAACTGGAACGGGAAGGCTATTCCTACACCATAGACACCCTGCGATCCCTGCATGAAGAACTGCAAGGCAAGGCAAGGCTCTGCCTGCTCATGGGCATGGATGCGTTTACAGGAATCACCAGTTGGCATCGCTGGCAGGATTTGTTGGGGTTTGCACACATCATCGTGGCAACACGGCCAAGCGCAGTATTGCCCTCAGGCAACTCGGCACTGGATGGATTTGTGCAGTCCCATGTGAGGGCGAGCACGCGACAATTAGCGGCTCAACCGGAGAATGGGATATGGATGCAGGAAATTACCGCGTTGGATATTTCAGCGACTAAGATTCGAGAACGTCTTGTACATGGCGGGACACCACGCTATTTATTACCGGGCGGGGTATTGGAGTTTATTTGCCAGCATTCTTTATACAGGTTGGTATAGGATACCCACAATACAATCAAGCTGCTTATCGTCCATCGCGACCAGCGCGTATTGAAATCAACATCCTCATTACAACAATGCCCTGACAATATCAGTGCCCCCAGGCATATCGGTTTGCTCCTGCCATGGCACCAATCCCAGACATGTTGCTGGCATTCTTTGCTTCAACGTCTGTAGATTTTCCTCTAGCATCGCCATCCTTGGATCCGCCTGATTCGCCACCCAGCCAGCCAACGTCAGACCGCGTTGCCTGATCGCCTCGGCGGTCAGCAATGCATGATTGATGCATCCCAGCCGCATGCCGACTACGAGAATCACGGGCAGGCCAAGCTTGGCAGCCAGGTCTGCAATATCGTGCCGGTCATCCAACGGCACATAGAAACCGCCCGCTCCCTCGACGATCACGACATCCGCCTGGGACTGCAAGCGCTCGAACGCGGCCAAGATATGATCCAGGTCGATCTGCACTCCTGCCTGTTTGGCCGCGATATGCGGCGCAATGGCGGGCTCGAAGGCATAAGGGTTGATGTCGGACAATGATAGCTCGACATTGCTGGCGGCCAATAGCTGCGTGACGTCTTCGGAAATCAATTGCTCATTCTGGCGTTCGCAGCCGGAAGCGACGGGCTTCATGCCTACGCTGCGCAGGCCACGCGCTGCAAACTGGCGCACCAGCATGCTGCTGACCATGGTCTTGCCGACGCCGGTATCGGTACCTGTCACGAACCAAGCCTGTTGACGCTCACTGCTCAACGCGGCCTCCTCGGGTGCACAGTCACCGTGGCAAGCCCCGCCTGTTTGGGCTGGGGTTTCCAGGCGTGGCCGTAGACCACTTCATAGGTCGCGGGCAGTTTGCCTTCATGGCGGAATTGTTCGTACGCTTCCGTCAAGTGGTTGAGGAAGCCGCGTCCCAGCAAACCGCGGGCGCGGCCTGCCGCGGCATTGTGCGCCCCGATGGCCTTGAGGTCGCGCATGACGGATAGCACGTCGTCATAGGTGAGAACGAAACGCTCCACGTCGAGCACGGGGTCGGAAAACCCGGCGCGCACCAGGGCGTCGCCGATATCGTGCATGTCGATGAAGCGGCTGACATGGACATGGTCGCCCCCTGACGCTGCGCGCAGTTCCTTCAAGGTATCCGGCCCGAAGGTGCTGAACATGAGCAGGCCTTCGGGGCGCAACACGCGCGCCATGCCGGCGAAAGCGCTATCGAGGTCGTTGCACCACTGGATCGCCACATTGGACCAGATCAGGTCCAAGCTGGCGTCCTTGAGCGGGAGCTGTTCGATATCAGCGCACAGCGCACTAGGACGTTTTTGCCCTAATAGGCGCTTGGTCCAGGGATAATGCGCCAGGGTCTGCTGCAACATGCCCATGGCGATATCCAGCGAGATCACTTGGCTATCGCGATACCGCTTGCCCAATGCCACGCTGGCGTGACCAGTGCCGCAGCCCGCATCCAGGATGACGCCGGGCGTGATTTTCACCAGCTCCAGGCGTTGCAACATGCGCTCGCGCACTTCGCGCTGCAGGATCGCGGCAGCGTCATAGCTGCCTGCCGCGCGGTCGAACGACGCACGCACCCTGGCTTTGTCTATCAGGTATTCGTCACGCATCACACAGTCTCTGCATGGGATTGGAGAAAGCCACGCACGCTGTCGATGAATTGCGCCGTATGCGAGAGGAAAGGCGCATGGCCTGCGCCCGCGATCACCCGCAGGCTGGCATGCGGCAAATGCCGGGCCAGCCAGTGGGCGGCCTGTACTGGAGCGAGGCTGTCACGGTCGCCATGGATCAGCAGCACAGATTGCTGCAAGGCGGCCAGTTCGGGACGAAGGTCGTTCTGCAACAGCACGTCAAGCGCGGCTTCGAGCGCCAGCGGCGATGGCACAGGGCGCTCGGCCAGCGCCCGGCGCAACTCCTTGATGGTGGCGCGCGCGTCGCTGGCCCCCATGCATTGCAAAGTCAGGAACTTGATCAGGGTGGCGGCATAATCCTCGTTTACTTGTTGTGCGAACCTCTGGAACACGGTGGCTGCCATACCGTATTCCCAGGGCTGAGAATGCCCCGGCCCGGTATTGATGAAGCACGGCGTGCTCCCCACCAGCACCAGGCGCTGCACCCGCTCCGGGTGGACCAAGGCCAGCCGCATGGCTACCAGGCCGCCCAATGACCAGCCGGCGATATCGGCACGAACAGGCAGGACAGGCAGCAGCGACGCCACCATTTCATCGAGATTGCTCGCGATCACGCCCTGGCTCAAGCCCATGCCGGGCAAGTCCACGATATGCAGTTCAAACGACTGGGAGAGCTTTTTCACCAAAGGCTGCCAGACGCCGCCATGCATCCCCCAGCCGTGAATCAGCACCAAGGGCTGGCCCTTGCCGGTGATGTCGACATGAATACCGCTCATGCAGCCTCCAATGTATGCAATGTTGCCAGCAGCAGCCGGACATCCTCATGCGTATGCGCGGCGGATAGCGATATCCGCAATCTGGCCGTGCCTTTTGGCACGGTCGGAGGACGGATGGCCGGCACCAGGATGCCCGATTCAAGCAAGCGCTTGCTTACCTGCAATACCTCTTCGTTGCTACCGATGACCACGGGCTGTATCGCAGTTTCGGATGCCATCAGCTGCCAGCGCTGCAATCGGCATGACGTTCTGAAATCCGCGATCAAGGCATGCAGATGGGCACGGCGCGCATGGTCTTGCTCGATCAATTGCACGCCGGCCATTGCGGCAGCCGCCACTGGCGCCGGGCTTGCCGTGGTGTAGATATAAGGACGGGCGGTCTGCATCAGGTAATCAGTGAGGATTTTCGGGCCTGCCACGAATGCGCCTGCCGCCCCTGCGGCCTTGCCCAGGGTTGCCATATAAATGATACGGGGCGAATCCAGCGCAAAATGCTCCAGCACGCCGCGGCCATTCGCACCCAGCACGCCAAAGCCATGAGCGTCGTCCAACATCAGGTAGGCATCATAGCGCTCGCATAGGGCGAGCAATTCCGGGACAGGCGCCAGGTCGCCATCCATGCTGAATACCGCATCGGCCACCACCAGCTTGCGCCTGGCCTGGCTTTGCGCCAGCAACCGCTCGAGGCTTGCCAGGTCATTGTGAGCGTAGCGCTTGAGTTCGGCCCGCGAGAGCAATGCGGCATCATTGAGCGAGGCATGGTTGAGCTTGTCGGCAAAGATGACATCCTCGCGTCCGCACAGCGATGTGATGATACCCAGGTTCGCCATATAGCCGGTGGTGAACAGCAGGACGCCGGGCAATCCCATGAAACCCTGCAATGCATGCTCAAGCGCTTCATGCGCCTGTTGGTGCCCGGTGACGAGATGGGATGCGCCAGCGCCAGCACCGACCGTGGCAGCGCAATCGCGCATCGCGGAGATCAGGGACGGATGGGCAGCCAAACCCAGATAATCGTTGCTGCAGAACGAGAGCAAACGCTTACCGTCAACCTCGACATGCACGCCCTGCATGCCTTGAAGCACGCGGCGCTGGCGCAGCAAACCCAGGTCCGCACGTTCGGCGAGCTCGGTTTGCAATGCGTCCAGCAATGGGGTGGCTGCTTCTGCCGGGTGGGATTCCAGCATGGAAGGCATCTGTGATTTAAAGCGGATGGATGCCGAGCTTGTCGAACAGCTTGCGGTCGGCTTCAGCTTCGGGATTGCCCGTGGTCAGCAGCTTCTCGCCATAGAAAATCGAGTTGGCGCCGGCCAGGAAGCACAAGGCCTGGATGCCTTCGTGCATGCTTTGGCGGCCGGCGGACAAACGCACGAAGCTCTGGGGCATGGTGATGCGGGCCGCCGCAATCGTGCGCACGAATTCGAACGGGTCAAGCTCGTCCATGCCATACATCGGCGTGCCTTCCACCTGGGTCAACAAGTTGATGGGTACGCTTTCGGGCGGACGCTCCATATTGGCAAGCTGCGCCAGCAGGCCGGCACGCTGAGCGCGGGTTTCGCCCATGCCGATAATGCCGCCGCAACAGACATTGATGTCCTGCTCGCGCACGCGGTCCAGCGTATCCAGGCGGTCCTGGTAGGTACGCGTCGTGATCACGTCGCCGTAATATTCCGGCGCAGTATCCAGGTTATGGTTGTAATAGTCGAGGCCGGCATCCTTCAATTGCTCGGCCTGGCCGTCTTTCAGCATCCCCAGCGTGGCGCAGGTTTCCAAACCCATCGCCTTCACTTCGCGGATCATGGCCAGCACCGGCTCCAGGTCGCGCTGCTTGGGGCTGCGCCATGCAGCCCCCATGCAGAAGCGGCTGGCGCCATTTTCCTTGGCGGCCCGCGCAGCAGCCAGCACTTCGTCCAACTGCATCAAATCCTGCTTTTCCACATCGGTATGGTAACGTGCGGCTTGCGGACAATAGCCGCAATCTTCGGAACAGCCGCCGGTCTTGATCGACAGCAGCGTGCTCACCTGGACGCCATTGGGGTCGAAATTCTCGCGATGCACCGACTGGGCACGGTGCATCAGGTCTGAAAACGGCAATTCGAACAGCGCGACGATCTCATCGACAGCCCAGCGCTTGGGCGCTTCTGCGCGCGTCTGGGTCTTGGCGCGCTCCACGCGGTCAAGGCCGCGTATATCAATCACTGAATCTCGCATGTGTTTCCTTTTATTCTGTTGTCTCGACGGTATATTCCTGCCATGGCTCCTTGCGCGCGCGCAAGATATCGCGCACTCCCAGCGGGACTATTACCAGAACGCTGACCGCCCATATGATCAGGGCCAGATTCAACCCTCCCCCTACCCAGCCTGCCATGTTGGAACTGAAGTTGAGCAGTACCACCCAGGCGCCGAGCAGGCCATAAAAACGATAACCTGCAGGCACAAGGTAATCGCAGACGCGGGTACAGGGATGGTTTGCCATCGAGGCATAGGTAAAAATCGAGGCCGCAATCCAGAAAGGGATCAATACCGGTATCACCACGGCAAGGCTGGAGAAAAAGGGAAAGCTCTGTGCTGCCCGCATCTGCTGCTTGGCAGTGATGATTTTGGTAGCCATGACATCAAAATGGAATTGAAAACCGGATTATAGCTTGTCAACATTCAAGACAACAATAAATTTACAACTGATTAAATATTAATCATAACTGTTTAGTCATTATGCTTCTTGGGACGGAAACGGTATTCCTGGTTTCCATATTGCAGATGCCGTGCCAGCCAGCCCACACTGCGCTCCTGACTTAAGAGGCTTGTTCATAAGCCCAGCCTTCTTACATCTTTCCAGACTTCTAGCGCTGAATCTATTCCCTTGCAAATTGCAAATCTTGGTATATGATTCGCATATATACAGATCTGTATATATTTATTTACAAAATCACTGGAGGAGAAGTAAATGATCGCTTTACTGATAGGAGCCGTAGCCTGTGTCACCGCTTTAATTTTATCTGCTTGGCTGATGACTTTTGCCAAATGGTTCCCGATCAAGGGTGTTGATGAATTCCTGATCGACTACAAGACCATGATCCGGGCGCACATCGACTACGCCCTGATGGCGTTATTCGGATTAAGCTTTTACGGCTTGGGAATCCCGCTTCCGACAGCAGCTTGTGTCTGCCTGGCAATAGGCGGATTCACCAATCCCACCATCTTCACGATTGCAGCTTTCGATACGGATTTCTGGTCCAAGAAAAAGTGGAAGGTATTCACCGCATTGAGCTTTGTGGTGTCGACGATCGGCTTCATGTGGATTTCGTTCACAATCCTGACGTATGTGATCAATACGCTATAACACCATACAAATTGGTATACTCAATGCTTGACCTAACACGCACAGGTCATCCTCCCTCTTGGCACAAGAGGTGGCTGGCGAAAAGCATAAGCCGTTACTTCAGGCTTTACATTTCGCTGTTTGAACATTAAGCCGCCCGTTCCAGGAGGGATATTGCTTGGCGCTATAGACTGTTATCCCTACAACTTGAAAGGCCTATCAGGCAAAACCAATATTTCAAGCTTGGCGAGTACAAGCTGCATCGCTTAGGGTTCGGGGCAATGCGCATTACCGGGAAAGGCGTTTGGGGAGAGCCCGCAGACCTGGCGGAAAGTATCGCCACCTTGAAACGGGTCCCGGAACTGGGGATCAATTTCATTGATACCGCCGACAGCTATGGACCCGATGTGAGTGAAGTGCTGATCCGCAAGGCCTTGCATCCGTACAATGACCTGCTCATCGCCACCAAGGGCGGCTTGACACGCCATGGACCTGATATATGGGCGCCTGTCGGCAGGCCGGAATATCTCCGGCAATGCGTACTGATGAGCTGGCGACGGCTGGGGATTGAGCAGATCGGTTTATGGCAACTGCACAGGATAGATCCCAAAGTCCCGCGCGAAGAACAATTCGAGGCCATAGCAGAGTTCCAGAAAGAAGGCCTGATTGAGCACATCGGCTTGAGCGAAGCTACGGTGGACGACATCAAGGCCGCCCAGCGCCACTTCGAAGTGGTGACGGTCCAGAACCAGTACAACATGGCCTTCCGGCAACATGAAGATGTCCTTGATTATTGCACCCGGCACAATATCGGGTTTATCCCTTGGTTTCCCCTGGCGACCGGCAACCTGCCGGTTGAAAAAACCGCGCTTGGGGAAATCGCCAGGAAATACGGCGCAACGCCATTCCAGATTGCCCTGGCTTGGCTGTTGCAAAGAAGCCCGGTGATGTTGCCTATTCCCGGCACCAGCAAGGTCAAGCACCTGGAGGAAAACGCGAAAGCTGCAGACATTACGCTTGAGCCCAGCGACTTTGAAAAACTGTCCAGTATTCAATCGGCATAATACTGGCAAGGCCGCATCACGGCGCCAAGCTACATGCCGGATACAAGAGGCAGCGCCGCCTGGCTGGCTGCCTCCTTCCACCTCATCATCTCGACTGACCTCGAGTAGGCATCCGAGAATCGCACCAGCTCGGATTTATCGTTGATATCCAACTTGGTATAAATCACTTGCAGGTAATGCCTCACGGTAGTGGGAGACAACGCCAGACCAGCGGCAATTTCCTTGTAAGACTTCCCGTCCGCATATTCAAGCGCGATCTGTTTTTCACGTTTCGTCAGCTTGCTGAAAAGTGGCTGGCGGCTGATATCTATCCTTTCCAGCCCGCCGGCGCATAGCCTTTTCACCTGGAGCAAGCCGGAAGGGCATATCCAGCCTTCGTCCAGCATACCTAGCGGAACCCTGCCCTTTTCTTTCCAATGCGGCCATAACTCGTTCACAAAGCCGTTGAAGGCGGCATCGGAGCAGAGGATGCTCCCCTCGCTGTCCAAAAAGGCAGTCGAGGCATGCAACAGCTGGTTGGGGATGCGCATTCTCTCAATTTCCGCTTGCAGGTTGGATTTCCAACTGGCATACAAGTGCGGGGTGATTTTCTGCTTGATTGCGACATCCCGTTGGCTAAAAGCCTTTGCATATTTTCCCGAGCGAAAAAGCGAGATGAAGAGAAAAGACTGATTGTCAGGAAAGAAGATGGAGGTACACAAGGCCTGGCGGATATGCTGCTCGCCATTCAACGACTTGAGACCCGGGGTGGAATACAAATCCGCGTGTCGGTAGTGAATGGTCGTTCTTGGCTTCAGCTGTACGTTCAAGGCCAGCGTGTCATCGCCGCTCACCGACCGCCAATGTTCTTCAAACGCCAGTGGCAGCTCGTGCCTGAACGAACTGCGCAACTGGAAGCCAACCTTGGCCGGGGACATGATGCCCCACCAGGCCTGGTCGAAGCCAATCAATTTGTCCAGCTGGCGAAGCGCGGACTGCTGAAACGAATCAGGCGGCTCCAGCAGCGCGGATTGATAGAGATCGCCCAGCAATACCTCGTCAAACGCAAAATCTAACGCAGCCATTCTTCCCCCTGCATTTGCATGATGGGCATGCCTGCCGCCCATACTCATAATAATGCGCTCATCCTAACAAAATAATAATCCCGGAGGGGCGATACGATGATATTAAACAGGATGTTGCTGATCAAACTATGGTTCATCGCGGATGCGGTATTGGCGCTGCTTCCGCCATTGTATTGGTGGGTGAACGGCCAGCCGGCCATGCTGGGGCTTCCGGCGACGCTGGTCTATTTCCTGCTGGTATCGATATGCATCACGGCCAGCGTGGTGACGGCTTATTTTCTGGATTCCGATAGGAGCGCAGCCCGATGACCATTACCTTTGGCTTGCTCATCGGCTTCTTCGTCATGGTCGTGACCATCCTGCAGCTGACCAAACGCAAGGACAGATCCTTTACCGATTATGCCGTGGGCGGACGATCTTTTGACGCCAGGTTCCAGGCGATGTCCTTCCTCAACACCTGGTATCCGGGGGCGATGTTCACCGCGTTTGGCGGGCTGGCTGCCGCAAGCGGCGTAATCTCATTCTATGTTTTGGTGTACAGCCTGCTGACTGTGGTACTGATGTATGTCATGGCGCAGGCGGTATGGACGTGGGGAAAGCATTTTGACCTGAAGACCCAGCCGGACCTTTTTGCCCTGCGCTACAACTCGCGCCATATACGCACTATTGCCGCCGTGATCGGCATCATTTCCGGGATACCCTGGTTGGTTCTGGGCATGCAGGCGCTGGGCGGATTGTTCCAATACATGTCCCTCGGCAAGCTCGGCTTCACCAGTGCGGTAATCCTGGGCGTGGCAGTCATTGCGCTTCGGCAAGTATGGACAGTCCGCATGGGCATGCGCGGCGTGGTGATCTCGGATATGGCGCAGGGTATCGTGGCCTATATCATCGGAACCGCGGTCTTGATCGGCCTGATCATATGGCTGGTCAACTCCAAGGGAATACAACTGGCGTCGCTTCCCGCTTCCATGTTCACTCTCCCCGGCCTTGGCAGCAAAGAGGGGCCTTTGTACGTATTCAGCCTCATATTGACCGGCACCGTAGGCGGCTGGTGCTGGCCGTATATCTTTGTCAGGCTGTTTACTGCCGATAGCGTGCATAGCCTGAAAAAATCCGCAGCGCTCGCCATGCCGCTTTCGTTGTTGTTCGGCGCTGCACTGCTGATTTTCGGCATGCTGGCCTCCGGCCTGCCCGCCGTAGCGGACCAGCCCAACGATGTCTGGTTCCTGGCCAGCCAGGAAGCCGGTGGCGTATGGTTGCTGGGCATCGCCGGCATGATATTGCTGGCAGCCTCCATGGGGCACATTGACGGCAACATCCAGGCCACGGGCGCACAGATAGCCAACGACCTGTTCGGCAACTACCGTACCCTGACGCATCCCCAGCTGATTTTCATTGCCAAGTTCGGCATGGTGCTGCTCACGGCTCTGTCGGCGTGGCTGGCCTGCCTGACATTGCCAGCCCTGTTCTCGCTGGCGGTGTTGGCCTACCAAGGCATCATCCAGCTTGCCGTCCCGCAGTTCCTGGGCATCTTCTGGAAAAAAGGCAATGCCGCGGGCGCGATTGCGGGCATGGTGCTGGGATTCCTGACCGCTGTCCTGCTTGAGGCAGCCTTTCCCGAACTGCTGGGCCATACCTACGGCTTGAGTTCGGGGCTGATCGGCTTGGCGGTCAACCTGACGGTTTATGTCGCGCTGGCTTACCTGAGGCCCAACTCGGCGGACGAGCAGCTAAGAATTGATGCGCTATTCCAGATAGCCAAAAAACCTGCCAATACCGAGCAAAGGTTTGATCATGTCCAAGCAAGCTGAATTGGAATCGGCCATCCCGCAGCATTTGAGGCAACCGGGCAATTGCCCGTTCCGCGGCAGGACCAAAGCGCTGCCATACCCGACCTATGTCGCAAGGTTTCCCGCTACGGTCTCACAGGTCGTTATCTGCTATCTCGGCATACAGACTTTAGGGCAAGAGAATATGCCAGCTTTCCAGACTGCAAATCATGCCGTGGTTTCGCTGCTGGGATTGCCGGATGGTCCGCAGTATTGGGACCAGTCCACGTTCACCGACAGGGCGGGCTTTACCAATCATTTGTTTGCCTTGTACTGGCGCAACCCTGCGCGTTATGACCGATGGACCGAGTGCGGCAATGTGGCAGATTGGTGGGAATCCCGGGATAGGGAAACTGATGGAATCGGGTATTTCAAGGAGGTCTTCACTCCCCGGAGCAGTCATCTTGAAACCCATTATGCCACCCAGGAACCCAAGGCATTGGGCAACCTGGGCGACAGAATGAGTGGGGAAATCATCGAGCATGCTTATTGGGGCGCCATGCGGGACAGGATTCCCGCCTCCCAGGCCGGCACCTTGTCGCCAGTGGGCGGGCCTCTCATCACCAACAAACCTGGCAATGAAAAGCGGCGAGTCATCATTCCCCATGAGAACCTGTGCATTATCCGCTCCGGCCAGGATTGGGAAAATGCCGACCCGCAGGAAATTGACTTGTACAAAGAGGTCATCCTGCCGCAATTGTCGCAAGGCATGCGTTTTCTTGACGAAAATGGACTGGACATCGGATGCCTGAGCAACCGCTTCGTCAATATCGTTGATTCAAACGGCGCTACAAGGAAGCAAAGTTATGGCCTGAGTTACTGGACCGGTCTCGATGCCCTGGAAAAATGGGCTGCTACCCATGAAACCCACCTGCGCATTTTCGGAGCGGCGCAAGCGTATATGGGAAAATTAGGAAGTGCCGCAAAACTCACGACTTACCATGAAGTCGCCGTCATGACGGCAAGAGAGCAAAGTTTCGAATACGTCAATTGCCATGCCTACACCGGCATGTTGAACCTCGGGCACCGGTCGCCATGAAACACTCTCCTATTGAGGAATATTCGCCGTCTCAGAACACTTATCGACAAAGCAAAATGGCTTATGCCAATATAGTTGGCATAAGCCATTTTTAACTTGCGCCAGCAAAGGCTGGAATCAAGAGAGCCTACAGCAAAACACCTTACTTACTACCTTTGCTTTTGGTTAACGTCGGTGCCGCCTTGCTCAGGCTCATTCTTGAAACGCTGGCTCTTTTCTTTGGCATTGGTCGGAACAGCACCGTCCTTCAGGCTTTCACTACTGCTTCCCTCTGTCGTGCCTTGCTGTTGAGGCTCAAGGTAATTCCCGCTTGCAGGGGAATCAGGCACTGTATTCTTCTGCTTGTGGGCAGGCGGGGCATCGCCAGTGGGATCAGCCGCATAAGCATGGGGCATTAGAATTACCAGAAAGGCTGACATGAGCACGCTATAAAAACCCTTCATTACGTTCTCCTTCCAATTGGTCATCGATACGAAACACCATGCTAAGGGATTTTTTCATGGAGTCATGTAGGCCCAGGCTTGATCTGGCTGTCAGTCCAGGCTGTGATGGCTGTAGGAGATCGCTTCGGCAACATTCAAGAACATGTCCTGCATCTCTCTCTGGGTTTTACCTCGTATTTAGCCGAGTGCGGCTCGCCAGAGAGATTATTTAATTTAGAAATTTTTCATAATGCAAAAAAAGCGCGCCCAGATATTCAATATAGGTTCCATCATTGCAATCACTGCAATGCCGGATACCGTTTCTATGGGATATCCGGCTGCCTGCTTGCATCCATGATATTTGCCAGCGTCTTGATTCCCATGGTGGGCAATGCCTTGCACTGATACTGATACTCTGGGCGATTGCATTTCTCGTTGTCGTGCCCGCAGGTCTGTCCTCTTTAATGAAGGCGCCATGAATCATGACAGGACAGAATAGACATGTCTTGAACACTCATACACGTCCGCACTGCTTGCCTGCTTTGCACTTTCGGACGAAAATCGGGAATAAGGCATTACAATCCCTTGCCTGTTTATCCACGCCCATAAGAGCAACACTATCCGTATGGCAGGATTCATGGAAACGCTGTTCCCCCAGTCGTGCCTGCTTTGCTCAAGCTGGCAGGCAGGCCCGTTGGGCATATGCGTCGGTTGCCTGGACGACATGCCGTGGCACATGGACAACGCCTGCCCTCAATGCGCGCTGCCAAGCAGCGACAACATGCTGTGCGGGCAATGCCTGAAAACCCCGCCTGCGTTCGATGCCACCCGCAGTTTGTTTCAATATCGGTTTCCCCTATCGGCAGTGCTGCAGCAATACAAATACGGGCAATTGCTTACCATTGCCCGCACCATGGGGCTGCTGGTTGCCGAACATATAGGCAGGCAATCGGCCGCCGACTGCATTATCCCGATGCCATTGCATCGCCGGCGCCTGCAGGAGCGCAGCTTCAACCAGTCTGCGGAGATTGCCAAGGTGGTCAGCGAGCAACTGCATATTCCCCTCGCCTTGCAGGCATGCGCGCGTATCAAGCCGACGCCGCCGCAGGCGAGCCTGCCTTACAAGCAGCGCATCAGGAACATGCAAGGCGCCTTCGAATGCCGGGCGGCATTGAAAGATATGCGCGTGATATTGCTGGATGACGTCATGACAACCGGCGCCAGCCTCGACGCGCTGGCAAAAACAGTGAAGGATGCGGGCGCCAGCCATGTAGAATGCTGGGTGATCGCCCGTACCATTGCAGAATGAACCATGTTTGAAATCGTGTTATACCAGCCCGAAATCCCGCCCAACACCGGCAACATCATACGCCTGTGCGCCAACAGCAATACCCGCCTGCACCTGGTCAGGCCGCTGGGGTTCGAACTGGAGGACAAACAGCTCAAGCGCGCGGGGCTGGATTACCACGAATATGCCAGCCTGGTCGTGCACGAGAGCTGGGAAGCCTGCAAACAGGCGCTGGCTGGACGCAGGATGTTCGCGCTCACCACCAAGGGCAGCACCCGCCATAGCGACATTCGCTTCCTGCCCGGCGATGTGTTTGTATTCGGCCCGGAAACACGCGGCCTGCCAGAAGATATCCGCGCCGAGTTCAGCCCGCAGCACAGGGTCAGGCTGCCGATGATGCCGGAAAGCCGCAGCCTCAACCTGTCGAACTCGGCCGCCATCCTGCTGTACGAGGCCTGGCGCCAGCATGATTTCGCCGGCGCGGTCTAGCGCGCGGTATCTGATGCTGAGTCAATCGGCCCAGGCATGCGGCTCGAGATAAAATCAACACACCCCACATCACAACCCATATAACAAAAAAGCACCAGCGCTGGTGCTTTTGAACATTGCGGTTTTGACGCCAACGCTATAGCGATTCGGACTTCTGCTCCCGGCTGAGCAGGTTCTCCATCGCCTGCCGCGGCGAGCGCCCATGCGAAAGCACTTGGTCGACCTCCTGCGTAATCGGCATCTCGACGCCCAGCAGGCTCGCGCGCTTGACCACTTCGCGCGCGGTATGCACGCCTTCAGCCACGTGACCCAGGGTCTTGAGGATTTCCTGCAGGGTCTGGCCGTTGGCAAGGCGCAGGCCCACCTCACGGTTACGGGAGTATTGCCCGGTACAGGTCAGGATCAAGTCGCCTGCGCCGGTCAAGCCCATGAAGGTTTCCTTGGCGCCGCCCAAGGCTACGCCGAAGCGCGTCATTTCGGCCATGCCACGCGTAATCAATGCGGCGCGGGCGTTGTTGCCGCACTGCATGCCGTCGCTGATGCCTGCGGCAATCGCCAATACGTTCTTGAGCGCGCCGCCGACCGATACCCCGATGACATCGGTGCTGGTATAGACGCGGAAGTTGCCGCCATGCAGCATCGCGCCGGCCTTGGCGGCAAAATCCGCATCATTCGCGGCGAGGGTTACGGCCGTGGGTAGCCCACGCACCAGCTCCGCCGCGAAACTCGGCCCGGACAAAACGCCCCAGTGGCGGCTGTCGCCCAGCTCATCCTGCGCGACCTCGTGCGGCAACTTGGCAGTGGCGGCCTCCAACCCCTTGGAAGCCCAGACCACGGGCGCATCGGAACCCAGCCGCTTGATGTCCTTCAACGTATTGCGGAAACCGTTGGTCGGCACCACGGAGACGATCAGGTCGGCGCCATCCAGCGCGCGGCCAAGGTCGCCTTCCACCGTGAGCTGGTCGCCAAACGCGAAGTCGCCGAGGTATTGCAGGTTGGCGCGCGTCACCTGCATATCCATGATATGCGCCTGGTTGCGCGTCCAGAGCGATACCTGGTGCTGGCGGCTGATTTGCAGGGCCAGTGCCGTACCCCAAGCGCCAGCGCCTAAAACTGAAATTTTCATAGTGGATTAATAGTGGACTATTTAACCAGCCGCATCAAAAGCCCCACAGGGAGGAGGCCGATATATAGCCCGTGATGCCGTCCCTGTGCTTGACCTTGACCCAGCCATTGACCGGAGACTCCAGCATGTCGAGCACGACATCCTTGTCGGCCTTGCCCAGCAGCGCTGAGGCTGCATCCGCAGCCTGGCGTATGTCGGCCTGGCCGCCCTTGACCAGCACGGTACGCTTGTTCGCAAGCTGCTTGGCCTCTATCCAGTTGAGGCCGCCCTGCGCGTCACGCACTTTCAGCCATTCCCCCAGGTTCACGATCACCTCGACGGGATAGCCTTGGTCAAGAATATATGTTTTCTTGCCCTGTGCGGAAGGAGCGTCGTACACCACCGCCTTGGGCACGGACACGGAACGGAATTCGACTGCCGATGCCATGACCGGCATCAGCAGGATTGCGACAGCTAAAGACAGCTTAGTGTGTGGTTGCGCCATTCGCCTTGGCCTGCTCTTGTTTTTGCTGTGCGTACAGCGCTTCAAAGTTGACAGGGTTGAGCAATACAGGTGGGAAACCTGCGCGCGTCACGATATCGGAGATGGTTTCGCGTGCGTATGGGAAAATGATGTTCGGGCAAGTCACGCCGAGGATGATGTCGATATTGTCCTGAGGCACGTTGCGGATCTGGAAAATACCGGCCTGGGCCACTTCCACCAGGAACACTGTCTTGTCGCCGAGCTTGGAAGTCACGGTCACGGTAACCACCACTTCGTAAATGCCGTCTTCCAGTTGAGCGGTGGCATTGCTCAACTCGATGGAAACCTGGGGCGCTTCGCGCTGAATGAAAATTTGCGGTGCATGCGGGATTTCCAGCGAGAGATCCTTGACGTAGACCTTCTCGATACCGAATGCCGGTTGTTGCTCTTGTGCTGCTGCCTGTTCTTCTGCCATGTCTCTTCCCTTGACTTCGGGTTGCGCCAAGCGCGCCCCTACATATTAATAAAATTAAAAACCAAAAAGCGTCTAAAACTCAAGCCTGCCATTTTATCCGCTTCAGCCCAGGTTTTGTACTACAAAACCGTGACACTATTTCGCCAGCAATGGGTCCAGCTTGCCGGCCATATCGAGCGCACGCAGGTCATCGAACCCGCCCACATGCACATCGTCGATATAGATTTGTGGAACAGTGCGCCGGCCGGTCTGTTCCATCATTTTCAGCCTGAGCTCGGGCTCGAGGTCGACGCGCACCTTGTTGATTTGCTGCACGCCCTTGCTCAGCAGCAAGCGCTCGGCATTGATGCAGTAAGGGCAAGTGCCGGTGGTATACATAAGGATATTCGCCACGGCCTACCCTTTCACCAGCGGCAGCTTGGCGTCCTGCCAAGCCTTGACGCCGCCCTGCAATTGCTTAACCTGCTTGAATTCGTTTTTTGCCAGGATAGCCGCCGCCTTGCCGGCACGCGCGCCGCTTTCGCAATACACCAGCACCGGCTTGTTCTTGAACTTGCTCAACTCCTTGAGGCGCTCGGGCAGCTGCGCCAATGGGATATGCTTGGCATCGGCAATATGGCCGGCCGCGAATTCGGCGTCGTCACGCACATCCAGCACCACGGCATGGGAACGGTTGATCAAGATCACCGCATCGCTGGCGCTGACGGCAGCCCCGGCCCCGCGCCTGATTGTCGGCAACAGCAACATGATGCCGGAGCCGATTGCCAGCCCGATCCATAATGCGTTCTTTGCAAAAAAATCCACAGTCACCTCAAGATATGCCCGAAAGGCATCATTGTACTAAAATTACCATCGCCTACAGGCGGCCATTTCAGACTAGATGATGCCGGCCGGGGAAAATTCAAGCCCATATTGCAAAAAACTGAACAAAAACCATTCCTGGCGGATCAAATCAGCGATTAAACATGCGTGATCAACAAAAACTCTCTAAAATACAGGGCTATTTCTTGAGCTCACCGGAATCCTGACCGCAATGACTGTAACGCCTGCATTACTCGTTATCCTTGATGGCTTCGGCTACCGTGAAGATAGCCACGACAATGCCATCGCCCTGGCCAATACGCCCAACATCGACCGCTTCTGGGCACAGTACCCGCATACCCTGATCAACGCTTCCGAGACTTTTGTCGGACTACCCAGCGGACAGATGGGCAACTCCGAGGTCGGCCACCTGAACATCGGCGCCGGACGTGTCGTGTTCCAGGATTTCGAGCGCATCAACCGCTCCATCGCATCGAGGGAGTTCTTCAGCAATCCCGTCCTGGTCGAGGCTGCCGACAAGGCCAAGGCCGCGCACAAGGCGGTACATATCCTCGGCCTGGTATCCGACGGCGGCGTGCACAGCCACCAGGACCATATCCACGCCACCATTGAAATGGCGGTGAAAGCCGGCGTGGAAAAAGTGTATGTGCATGCCTTCCTCGACGGGCGCGACACGCCGCCGATCAGCGCCAGGCCTTACCTGGAAAAGCTCGAGCAAGCCTGCGCCCGCATCGGCGGCGGCAAGATCGCCTCGATTTGCGGCCGTTTCTATGCCATGGACAGGGATAAGCGCTGGCCCCGCGTCGAGGCCGCCTACAACCTCATTACCGACGGCCAGGGCGAGTTTGCCGCGGCCACCGCCCTGCAAGGCCTGGAAGCCGCCTATGCGCGCGACGAGAAGGACGAGTTCGTCAAGGCCACAGCGATTGCGGCCGCCGGGGAGCAGCCCGTGACCATGGAAGACGGCGACGTGGTGATCTTCGTCAACTTCCGCTCAGACCGCGCGCGCCAGCTCACGCACGCCTTGCTCGACCCCGACTTCGAAGGCTTCAACCGCCGCCGCCAGCCCAAGCTGGCAGGCTTTTACACCCTGACCCTCTACGACAAGGCGGAAACACGGGCCAAGCCGATTTTCGCCCCGGTGGAAATCCGCAACACCTTCGGCGAATATGTCGCCCAGCACGGCTTGACGCAATTGCGCATTGCCGAGACGGAGAAATACCCGCACGTCACCTTCTTCTTCAATGGCGGCGAGGAGCAAGTCTTCAACGGCGAAGATCGCATCCTGGTCCCCTCCCCCAAGGTGGCTACCTACGACCTGCAACCCGAGATGAGCGCTTACGAAATGACCGACAAGCTGGAAGCCGCCATCCTGAGCAGGAAATACGACGCCATCATCTGCAACTATGCCAATTGCGACATGGTGGGCCACTCCGGCGACCTCAACGCCTCGATCAAGGCCGTGGAAACCATAGACACCTGCATTGCGCGCATCGTCAAGGCGATGGAAAGCATTGGCGGGCAAATGATCATCACGGCCGACCACGGCAATGTCGAGCAGATGCGCGACTACGAGAACAACCAGCCCCATACCCAGCACACCACCAACCAGGTGCCGCTGTTCTTCATCGGCAAACCTGCCACGCTGGCCGCCCCCGGCACCGGCTCGCTGTGCGACTTGGCGCCGACGCTGCTGGCCATGATGGGGCTTAAGCAGCCGCCTGAAATGACCGGCAAATCCCTGGTCACCTTCCAGGCGGCGTAGCGTATGCACGTGCGCTGGCTCAGCATGCTGCTTGCGAGCAGCCTTTCTGCCGCGCCAGCCGCATGGGCCGCCAAGAACGACCCGGAAAAGCCGAAAGCCGCGCTGGATGAAATTCACCAGCGGCTAGAATCGCTAAAGAAAGAACTGGACAGCTCCAAGGAGGCGCATGCCGAGGCCGCAGATGCGCTCAAGAAAAGCGAAAAGGCCATCAGCGACGCCAACCGCAAGCTGGTTGACCTCAAGCAGCAGCAGCAGGAGAGCAGCCAGGCCTTGCAATCCCTGCAAAAACAGAAAGCCGCGCATGAGGCTGAACTCAAGCAGCAGCAGGCGCTGCTGAACCAGCAGTTCTACCAGCAATACCTGCATGGCAAGCCCAACCAGGCGCAGGTGCTGTTGCAGCAGCAAGACCCCAACGCCGCGGCACGCCAATTGCACTACTTCGGCTATGTGTCCCAGGCGCGCAAGGAATTGATGGACGCAGCCTCCGCCAACCTTGCCAAGGTAGAGGCCCTCAATGCGGAAACCAGCAGAACCCTGGCGCAACTGGATGCGCTCCAGGAGCAGCAGGAAAAAGAGCGCACGGAACTGCAACAACAGAAGAAGCAGCGCGACAAACTGGTCAAGCAGCTCTCCAGCAAGATCAGCGCGCAACGCAACGAGATCGACAAGCTCAAGCGCGACGAACAGCGCCTGACGCAATTGATGGAAAAGCTCGCCAAGGCTGCGCGCGAACAAGCCGCGCGTGAAAAGGCTGCCCGGGAGAAAGCCCAACGCGAGGCCGCGCGCGACAAATCAAAGCAAGCCGCAAGCGCCGGCAACAAATCCCCGGGCGGCAAGATCGTCGGCCGCAATGATACTTTGCCCAGCAACGCGTTTGACGGCACCAACTTCGCCTCGCTCAAGGGCAAGCTCAACCTGCCGGTGCGCGGCGAAATCACCAACCGCTTCGGCAGCAGCCGCGCCGACACCGGCATTTCCTGGAAAGGCCTGTTCATCCGGGCCAACGAAGGCAGCGAGGTCAAATCCGTCGCCAGCGGCCAGGTCGTGTTCGCCGACTGGTTGCGCGGTTTTGGCAACCTCATCATCGTCGACCACGGCAGCGGCTACATGAGCCTGTACGGCAACAATCAGGCAGTGTTGAAGCAAGTCGGGGACAACGTCAAGGGTGGGGATACCATCGCCTCGGTCGGCAACAGCGGCGGCAATGAACAGCACGGCGTTTACTTTGAGCTACGCCACCAGAGCAAGCCTTTCGACCCGCTGAGCTGGAGCGTGGTGAAGTAAAAGCGCCCGCAGGCGCGGCTCAAACAAAGCTTATAAAACAGTATAACGAAACCATCCCACAGAACAGCGAGACTTCCTGCCGCTGCTTATTCGCCTATCAAGTGCAGCAACACCTTGCGCGTATGCGACATGCGCCGGTGCTCGTAGAGGAATATCCCCTGCCAAGTGCCCAGCGCCGCCTTGCCGTCCACGACCGGGATGGAGATGCTGGTCTGCGTCAATGCGGATCGCACATGCGCCGGCATGTCATCCGGCCCCTCGGCGGTATGGATGAACAGCGGGTCGCCGTCAGGCACCAGGCGCTCGAAGAAGCTTTCCATATCCACCAGCACGTCGGAATCGTAATTCTCGTTGATGAGGATGCTGGCCGAAGTATGCTGGATGTACAGCGTCAACAAGCCCTGGCGGATGCCGGCCGCGCCCACCCACCGCGTCACGGCAGGTGTAATGTCATACAAACGGCGCCCGTTGGTATGTTGAACGATCTGGTGATGTTGCTGCTGCATGCAATGACTCCTGAGGCTTAGCCTGATGTCCGAAGTATAACGGCCGAGTGCGGCACCGAAAAATAAAGAACCGTCCAGCCCCAAATTTCTGCAATGAAAACGCCCGCCCAATAGTCCATTCGGACCATTCACAAGGTATATCAATATACCTTTACCACGCCCATAATCATAGCCTCCATCATCCCTGGGAGAATCAAAATGAAAATGCGTTACTTGAGTGCCGTCGTCATGCTCGCAACCGCTATTCCCGCTTTGGCTGCCCCCACCACCATCAACTCCAGTGCCGTCGATATCACCTACGATCCGGATACGTTCCAGCTCGAAGTCGAGGATGCATATTACGGATGGCAAACGCTGGATAACAGTATTGCTTCAATATCCGGTGTTACCAATGGGGTTTCAATCAACTTTAATGGCGCTCTGTATGTCAGTGCGGACGGCGGGCGTTATTTTAGTTACGAAAGCTTTTCCGGCACCTTTTCCCTTCCGTTGTCCTTTACTGTACATCCCGGCCAGGTCATCGAAAGTTACTCCATCACCTATTCCGGCACTTATGACGCGTCAAACGGTAGCCTGGGTGCCGCTGGTGTGAGCGTTAACGGTTCAGGAGCATCATTTTACGGTTATGACGGGTATGGCTCCAGCTTCAGCGCAACAGGCATCATTTCCGGTGACATTCCACCCACGATCGCTGGCTCTTTCGAAGCTTGGGCGGATTATACTTGGACGTCTGTTTATATGGGTCAGGTGTGGATTGACACCGGCTATTACGTACCAGGGCCATGTGACGAATATGGATTCTGCGAGCCCGATCAATGGGTAGAGGATGGCTATTGGGAAGATGTATATGAAGACCAAGGCGTCATAGGCACTGCGTCGCTCAACCTGCAATCCATCCAGGTGGTAGCCAATATTGCCGCCGTGCCGGAAGCAAGTTCCTATGCGATGCTGCTGGCAGGATTAGGTGTATTGGGCCTGGCTGCACGTCGTCGTCGCCCACGCAATTGATCTCCTGCAGTCTGGCTCGTTGCCGTCCCGGCGCGGGCCTGACTGCTTGTTTGCGGCAGCGCAACTCCTGCTTGCTTCGCCGCTTGCCCTCTTGTGATCCGGCCGCCTCGGGATAGAATAGTCGGCAATACAAGCCCAGAGCCTTTCCCATGTTACTCAGCCGTTTCCGCCACCCCGCCGTATCCCACCACCAGATTGTATTGCGCGAGGTGCCTTTGCTGGCCGGGCTCAGCAACCACGAGCTGGACACCCTGAACAACCTGCTGCACCAGCGCACTTATGTGCGGGATGAAATCATCTTCGACCCGCATGAGGAAGGTCAGGCCATTTACTTCATCCTCTCGGGGAAGGTGCGGGTATCGCTGGACGGGCAGATCATCGGCACCCTGGAGGCGGGGCAGTTTTTCGGGGAGCGGGCCTTGCTGGAGAACGTGCGCCGCAAAACCCAGATCCGCGCCTTGGAAGACTGCGTGCTTGCGGTACTGTTCCGGGACGACTTCCTGCATTTGCTGCATACGCATCCGCAGATCGCGGATACCATTTCCGAGCATTGCAGCCTGAGGCGCGTTCAATTTCCCGAAATTGAACGCGAAACCATCGACCAGCCCTTATTGGCGAACGAGCAGCACGGGCCCGGTCCGTTGGCCTGGGCGGGGATCATTGCCACCACCTGCCTGCTGTTGCTGATCTTCAAGAAAATCCTTTGGCTGGTGGTGCCTTTCCTGCTGGCGTTGATCCTCTATTACCTGCTTGCCCCGCTGGAGAAAAAGATGGTGGCCGCAGGCACGGGACGCGGGCTTGCTGCGGTGGCATTGAGCGGCGCGTTCCTGGTGGTGACCGTGGTCGGGCTGCTGTTGGTCTATCCCATGGTGGTTGCCAACGCGGCATCATGGCAGACGGGCTTCGCCCATTACTCCGCCGGGGGAGCGGCCTTGGCAGAACAGGCGCTGCAAGGCGTGCAGGAGAAGTTTAGCTTCCTGCAGACCGCCCATTTCGGCGACAACATCTCGAAGCAGATTACGGACGTCTCAGAGCACTTTTCCGACAAATACCTGGGCAAGATACTGAGCGGGCTCGCCACCTGGCTGCCTTCCCTGCTGCTCACGCCGATCATTACCTTCTTCATGCTCAAGGATGGCGCCAATTTCAGGAAAATGCTCGGCGCCGCCGTGCCTAACGCCTTCTTCGAGAAAACCCTTTACCTCATCCATGCGGTAGACCAGACCGCCAGGCTCTATTTTGTCGGCCTCATGAAGATGACGGTGATCGATACCATCCTGACGACATTGGGCTTGTGGGCGCTCGGCATATCTTCCCCCTTGATGCTGGGCATGATTGTGGCCGTCCTGTGCTGGATACCATACCTGGGCCCCTTGCTGGGGTTTGCCATCGTGGCGCTGGTCGCTTCCACCGACATGCCGGGCAACATCGGCGTGATCTACAGCCTGGCAGCATTGTTCATCATGATCCGCATGCTGGACGATTTCTTCTTCCTACCCGCCATTGTCGGGCGCAGCCTGCGCATTCATCCGCTGCTCACCATCATGATGTTCCTGATCGGCGAGGCGATTGCAGGCGTGGCGGGCTTAATGCTGGTGATTCCCATCCTTGGCGTCGTCCGCATCCTGGGCGAGACCCTGGAGATCATCCTAAAGGACACCCGCCTGCAGGCCCGGCACCGCTATTCGGAGAAATTGCGCTGGCGCGCCGCCACGCGCGATATGGATCGCTGAATATATTTTTACTGGCAATAAAAAAGGGCTGGAAAACCAGCCCCAAGCTTGCGCTACTGTCTACCACCAGCCCCAGCGCGGGCCATAGTAGCCGCGCCAGTATGGGCCGTAACCAGGTCCCCAGAAGGGGTCATAGAATCCGCGGTTGCGCCATTGGTATTCACGGCGCAGCTTTTCCTGCTCTATCACTTTTTCCTTCTCGCGCTTGTTCAGCTCTTCAGCAAAACCGTCCCGCAACGCCTGCTCGCGGCTGCTGTAAATATAATCGAGCACCTTGGGGTCCACGCCCTGCTTGCTCAGCTCCAACGCCTTGGAGGGGGTCAGGTCGTAGCGCGAATTGCTTTCCTTGATCTTGGCAATGATCTCGTCAGGGCTGGTACCGGCCTTGGACAGGCGCACCAGCTCGTCATAGGTAATGAACGGCGCAGGCTGCGGCAGTAGCTTCTCCAGTTCTTCAGCGGAAATACGCTGGATCTGCGGTTCCTTCTGCTGCTGGGTAGACGCGCACCCCGCCAGTACCAAACTGCCCATCACGACAGCAACGATCAATCTCATCTCATCCTCCTGGCGCCTGCCAGATCACTCCAAACCTGCTTCAAAGGCCATGACAGGCCAAACTGCCTGTATGACCATGAAGCGGCCGCCAAATTCCCAACCGTTCATATTCTAGTGCAAAATTTTTCACTCTGATCATAAGAAACGGGGCAGGAATATTCCTGCCCCGTTATGGTCAAGCCTTGCTGAACACCATGCGCCCGCCCTTGAAGTCCACATGCACCGTATCCTTAGCGGCAAATGTGCCATTGAGGATTTCCTTGGCCAGCGGGTTCTCGATCTCGGACTGGATCGCACGCTTGAGCGGACGTGCGCCATACACAGGATCGAAACCGGCGTTGGCAATCTCGGCCAGCGCAGCATCGCTGACGTCTAGCTGCATGTCCATCGCCGCCAGGCGCTTGGCCAAACTCTGCAACTGGATGCCGGCAATCGACTTCACGTGCGACTCGCCCAGCGCGTGGAACACCACTACCTCGTCGATGCGGTTGACGAACTCGGGCCTGAAATTGGCTTTCACCTCGGCCATCACGGCGAGCTTGACGACTTGGTAGTCGTCGCCGCTCATGTTCTGGATCATCTGCGATCCGAGGTTGGAGGTCATGATGATCACCGTATTCTTGAAGTCCACGGTACGGCCCTGGCCATCGGTCAAACGCCCGTCGTCCAGCACCTGCAGCAGCACGTTGAACACGTCCGGGTGCGCTTTCTCGACCTCGTCCAGCAGGATCACCGAGTAAGGCTTGCGGCGCACGGCCTCGGTCAGGTAGCCGCCCTCTTCGTAGCCGACGTAGCCCGGCGGCGCGCCGATCAGGCGCGCCACGGAATGCTTTTCCATGAACTCGCTCATGTCGATGCGGATCAGGTGGTCTTCCGAATCGAACAGGAAACCCGCCAACGCCTTGGTGAGCTCGGTCTTGCCCACGCCGGTAGGGCCCAGGAACAGGAAGGAGCCATACGGCTTGTTGGGGTCGGACAAGCCTGAGCGCGAACGACGGATCGCGTCGCTGACCAGGCGCACCGCCTCGTCCTGCCCCACCACGCGCTCATGCAATTTGTCTTCCATATGCAGTAGCTTGTCGCGCTCGCCTTGCAGCATCTTGGAGACAGGGATGCCCGTCGCGCGCGACACCACCTCGGCGATTTCTTCCGCGCCGACCTGCGTGCGCAGCAGGCGGTGTTGCTTAGGCTCGCCTTCCTCGGCGCTAGCGGCCTGCTTGAGCTGGGTTTCCAGCTGCGGCAGCTTGCCGTATTGCAGCTCGGAGACTTTCTGCCATTCGCCCTTGCGCGTGGCTTCCTCGATCTGCAGCTTGACCTTCTCGATCTCTTCCTTCAGGTGCTTGCTGCCCTGGACCTGGGCTTTTTCCGCCTTCCAGATTTCCTCCAGATCGGCATATTCCTTCTCCAGGCGGCGAATTTCATCCTCGATCAGCGACAGGCGCTTTTGCGAAGCCTCGTCCTTCTCGCGGTGCACCGCTTCGCGCTCGATCTTGAGCTGGATCAGGCGGCGCTCGAGCTTGTCCAGCGCTTCCGGCTTGGAATCGATTTCCATCTTGATGCGCGACGCCGCCTCGTCGATCAGGTCGATGGCCTTGTCCGGCAGGAAGCGGTCGGTAATGTAGCGGTGGCTCAACTCGGCGGCGGCGACGATCGCGGGGTCGGTGATCTCGACGCCGTGGTGCACTTCGTATTTTTCCTGCAAGCCGCGCAGGATGGCGATGGTCGCCTCGACCGAGGGCTCGTCCACCAGCACCTTCTGGAAGCGGCGCTCCAGCGCGGCATCCTTCTCGATGTACTTGCGGTATTCGTCCAGCGTGGTCGCGCCTACGCAGTGCAATTCGCCGCGCGCGAGCGCCGGCTTGAGCATATTGCCGGCATCCATCGCGCCTTCCGCCTTGCCGGCGCCCACCATGGTGTGGATTTCATCGATGAAGACGATGGTCTGGCCTTCATCCTGCGCCAGCTCCTTCAATACGGCCTGCAAGCGCTCCTCGAACTCGCCCCGGTACTTGGCGCCCGCCAACAGGCCCGCCATGTCCAGCACCAGCACGCGCTTGTTCTTGAGCGTTTCCGGCACCTCGCCATTGACGATGCGCTGAGCAAGGCCTTCCACAATCGCGGTCTTGCCCACGCCGGGCTCGCCGATCAATACCGGGTTGTTCTTGGTGCGGCGCTGCAATACCTGGATCGCGCGCCGGATTTCATCGTCGCGCCCGATCACGGGATCGAGCTTGCCGGAGCGCGCTCGCTCGGTCAGGTCGACCGTGAACTTCTTCAGGGCCTCGCGGTTGCCTTCCGCCTCCTGGCTATTGACGGTATCGCTGCCGCGCACGGCGTTGACCGCCTGCTCCAGCGCCTGCTTGGTCAAGCCGTGGGTCTTCAGCAAGCGGCCGGTCTCGCCCTTGTCGTCGGCCAGCGCGAGCAGGAACATCTCGCTCGCGATATAGGCGTCGTTGCGTTTCTGGGCGTTCCTGTCGGTGACGTTGAGGAGGTTGTTGAGCTCGCGCGAAATCGAGACATCGCCGCTATTGCCCTGTACTTTCGGCAGGTTGTCGATCGCGGTCTGCAACCCGGCCCTAAGCGGGGCCAGGTTCGCCCCGGCGCGCGCGAGCAGCGATGCGGTGCCGCCGTCGTCCTGGTTGAGCAGGGCCAGCAGCAGGTGCGAGGCTTCGATGTTGGGATTGTCGTTGCCGACCGCGATGCTTTGCGCGTCAGCCAGGGCTTGCTGGAATTTTGTAGTCAATTTGTCGAAACGCATGCTTGCCTTCCTTCAATGTATGTTTGGTTGACTACTACATGGCGACCATCCAGGATGAATTCAAGCGCCAGGCATTAACAAAATCCTACATTGCGCTAACGCTTGTCCCAGGTGCGGCCATCATCCTCGGAAACCAGCTGGTGCAGCGCCGAGGTGCCATCGCTGCGGATCTCCAGCCAGTTCAGGTTCACTTGGTTGTTGAGCGAGATCAATTCGATATGGCTGACATCGTCGGTGGACATCCGCTTGGGAGGGGAAGACACCCACGCCGAGCCGTCCATGCGCGCGTAGTACACACCCTTGTTCATGCGCATCCACACCAGGTGCCAGCCCCAATTGCCGCCCCGCACGATGGCGAGCAAGGGGAAATGACAACCCAGGCTGCGGCTGCCGTCATAGGTGACGCGCCGGATACCTTGCAGCCGCCCCTCGAGCGACGTGGCCATGACCAGGTCGCGCGTGCCGTCGGTGAAGGTGTGCTGCCAGAAAAACACGGGCTGCCCGTTCGCATCGCGCGTGCCCGCCACACGGCAATTGCTCGGAATACGTTCCGCCAACTGGCGCAGCTTGGCGTCCTCCTCATGGTTGACGACCTCCAGCCCGATCTCTGCCGCGGCAGCCGAGCAAGCAATCAAAACCCCGATAATTCCAATAATCTTTTGTTTCATATTTCATTGACTCATGGAGAGCATGACGCAAATGATACGAGTGCGACAATCTGTCGCACTTCAGGGACAGCGTTTGTTGTTATTATCCGTGCATGATTCCTTTTAGGCAAAAGCACGGGCCGATTGCCCATGGGGCCTACATCGCAGCACTACTCAACAGGCTTGCCGCGGCCCTGGCCTCATGTTCGATTCATGAGGCATGGCCTGCCGTATTCGCTGTCCCGGGCAGCAAGTATATGCCTTTGTCACGCAAAACGGCAGACCCCGGATCATTACCTTAATAGACCAATGACGGTCGGATAGACCCATTCCGACGACACCCCACCCAGGAGCATTTTCATGCAGTACCGTTACCGTCTTGTTGCACTGTCCGTGATGGCGGCATGCCACCATCAGGCATTCGCAGACCATGTCACGACGCAGCCCGGCAGCAACGACTCCACGATCACCATCGGCGGCATCGTCGTGACGGGCAACCGCGCTTCCGCCCTGCCCGCCCGCAGCATCCTCTCCTCTGTCGACGTCATCGGCAAAGAGGCGATCGAAACCCAATCGGTGCAGAACAGCTGGCAATTGTTTTCCCGCGCTCCCGGCGTGCAACTGACCGAATACCGCATGGGCACCACGACAGGCAAATTCTCGTTCCGCGGCTTCAACGGCGAAGGGGAAGTCAATGCCGTCAAGTTGCTCATCGACGGCATCCCCAGCAACAGCAACGACGGCAACATGCCTTATCTGGATATGCTGATGCCGCTCGATATCGAGGCGATCGAAGTCGTACGCGGCACCAACGACCCGCGGTACGGCCTGCACAATATTGCGGGCAATGCCAACGTCGTCACCAGGATAGGCGGCAACTACGCAACGGCGCGGGCCAGCTACGGCAGCTTCAACACGCGTGAACTGCAAACCGCCGTCGGCATCGAGAAAGACGGCTTCAGCCAGAATTACTTTGCGGCAGTGCAGGAATATCACGGTTACCGCGACCATTCCGATTCCCGCAAGCATTCGGTGGCAGGTAAATGGTTTTACGATTCCGAGGACGGCCGCTTCCGAACCGGCCTGATCGCACGCCATTACCGGCAGGACGCCCAGGAAGCCGGCTACCTGACCTATGCGCAATCGCGCGCCCACCCCCGGCAATCCCTGCCGCACAATGCCACTGACGGCGGAGAGCGTGAGCTCAACCAGCTCAGCCTGCATTTCGACTGGACCATCAACGATCACTGGTTCTGGTCCAACAAGGCCTACCTCAACACCATGGACGACCAGCGCTGGGTGAGGTTTTCCGTCATGAACGCCAACCAGCAGGAACGCCTGCTCAGGGAGAACCATACCGGGGTGCTGTCCACCTTGACCTGGCGGCCGGACGTGGACCATCTCGGCCTGCACAGCCTTGCCGTCGAGGGCGGCTTCAGCGCCGAATGGCAGAACAACGAAAACTACCGCTACACGACCAACGCCCGCAGCCGGCTGGGTGCAACGCGCAACCAGCATTACGAGTTCGACACCTACGGCGTCTACCTGCAGGCGGTGATCCGCCCCACCGCCAAGCTCAAGATCGTGCCGGCCTATCGCGTGGACCGCGTGGACGGCGATTTCAAGAACTTGCTCGATGGCAGCAATGCCGATGCGCAGGACTACGGCGCCATCCGCCAGCCCAAGATCAGCGCGGTATATAGCCTGTCAGAGCATTACAGCGTCTACGGCAACTGGGGGCGCAGCTTCCAGGTCGGCATCGGCGCAGCCACCTATAAAACTAACCCGCTCGCGCCCGACCTCAAGCCCTCCATCAACGACGGCTGGGAGGTCGGCTTGAAATTCCAGCCTACGGACTGGATCGACGGGCGTATCGCGGCCTGGGAGCAGAAAGCCAGCAACGAGGCGCGCCGCATCCTGGGCAGCGCCAGCAATGATTCCGAGAACATCGGCCAGACCTTGCGCCAGGGCATCGATTTCCAGGCCAACCTACGCCCAACGGAAAAGCTGGATATCTGGGCCAACCTGTCGATACAGCGCTCGGAAATCACCAAGCCGGGCAACACCGAACTGGGCAACAAGGGCCACGAGATCGACCATGTACCAAGGCAGATTTACGGCCTGGGCGCCGATTACCGCATCCTGCCCACGCTCAAGCTTTCCGCCTGGGGCAACGGGCAAGGCGATTACTACCTGGAACGCTCCAACACCTGGGGCAAATACGGCGGCTATTTCCTCGTCAATTTGGGCGCCGCATGGCAAGTGCGGAAAAACGTCAGCCTGGAACTGCAAGTGCGCAACCTGGCGGACCGTTACTACGAATATGTCTATTACGACCCTGACTATACGCAAACCTTGCACTCGCCTGGCGAGGGCCGCGGCGTCTACGCCTCTGTCCGGCTGGATATCTAGCCTGCCCGCACGGGCCAGGCATGCCATCCGGCTTGGAGCCAACTGCGGAGTACGGATAAAGAAAAAGGCTGGGCACCAGCAAGTACCCAGCCTCTGTGAAAAGGCCATCGGCCTTTAGACGAGGTATCCTCAATTGGATAAGGGAATATTAAATGCAGCGCCAGTGCCTGGGAATGCGACATGTTGTCGCAGCCTCTCTCACGCCAGGCAAGGCGTATTTGCGCGGATGCGGCATTCTGCCGCATGCATTGCCAAGCCCTGCCTAGGGTAGAATCGCCCCATGTCCTCACTCGCCTTTGCCACGAACCTGCGCCGCCTGCTGTGGCTGCGCGTCGTCATGATGGCCGCCCTGGCATTGGCCAGCGTAGTCGCTACCCGGGCATTCGACATCGCGCTGCCCATGTTCGAGGTCGCCAGCGCCATCGGCCTCATGCTGGCCGTCAACCTACTCAGCTGGCTGCGCCTGTGGCGCCAGGCACGCATCCATGAACTCGAGCTGCTGACACAGCTATTGCTCGACATTGCCCTGCTCACCTGGCTGTTCTATGTCACGGGAGGCTACAGCAACCCTTTCGTCTGGATGTACCTGCTGCCGCTATCGGTGGCCGCCGTCGCGCTGCCCTGGCGCTATACATGGCTGATCGCGGCGTTGGTCATTGCCGCCTACAGCCTGCTGATGTTCTGGTACGAGCCGTTGACCATTCATAGCGCAGTGCATCACGGCGCTTCCTACCACGAGCATGACGAAGGCTTCAGCCTGCATTTGCTCGGCATGTGGGGCGGTTTCGTCGTCAGCGCGGTCGTCATTGCATTTTTCGTGGAGCGCATGGGACGCAACCTGCGCGAATATGACAAGCTGCTGGCCGAATCGCGGGAAAAAGTGCTCGCGAGCGAACGCATGCTGGCAATCGGCACTCTGGCGACAGGCGCGGCGCACGAGCTCGGCACCCCGCTCTCCACCATGGCGGTCATTGCCCAGGAGCTGGTGCAGGAGCATCGGCACGATCCTGAGCTGTCCGGCGCGCTCACCCTGCTGCGCAGGCAAATCGACCGTTGCAAGGAAATCCTCTCCTCCATCACCGCATCGGCGGGCATGATGCGCTCCGAAGCCGCTTCCTCCATGCCTGCGGATGCCTTTATCAGGCAAGTGGCGGAGCGCTGGAAGGAGATGCGCCCGGCCACGCAGATCAAGCTGGACATCCAGCTGACACAACCGAGCCCGGTGATTGTGGCCGACCTTGCCTTGGGCCAGGCCCTCACCAACCTGATCAACAACGCTGCCGACGCCTCGCCCGACGGCATTAGCCTGGCTGCCCAGGTGGATCAGGATATCCTGGTCGTCGACATCCATGACCAAGGTAGCTTTCCCAGCGCGGACCGGCTCGCGTTGATGGGCAGGCCATTCCATAGCACCAAGCAGGACGCCGGCGGCTTGGGCCTGGGCATATTCCTGGCCAAGTCGGTGTTGGAAAAATTCGATGGCGAAGTCGCGTTCACGCCCAGGGAACCCCAAGGTACGTTAACCCGGGTGCGCATTCCGTTGAAAAACCTCCAATTGCAGTCCACGCCGAAACACACGCCATGACACAAGAACCGCTTCAAGACCAACCGACAATGCTGCTGGTGGATGATGACGAGATCTTCACGCAAGTTCTGGAAAAAGCCATGCAGAAACGGGGATTCCTGGTGCAGGTCGCCCACAATGTGGCCGATGCCATGTCCATGTATGTGGACGAAAGCCCGGAATATGCCGTCATCGACCTGCGCATGCCCGGAGATTCCGGACTGGCGTTGGTCAGGCATCTTCACCAGCTCGACAACCAGACCCGCATCGTAGTGCTCACGGGCTATGCCAGCATCGCCACCGCCGTGGAGGCGGTCAAGCTGGGCGCAACGCACTACCTTGCCAAGCCTGCGGACGCGGACCAGGTGCTTGCCGCATTCGAGCGAACGGAAGGCGATATCAACGCCCCCGTCCCCGAAAATGCGCTTTCCGTCAACCGCATGGAATGGGAGCACATCCAACGCGTACTGCAGGAAAACGACGGCAACATCTCCGCCACTGCCCGCAGCCTCAATATGCACAGGCGCACCCTGCAGCGCAAGCTGAACAAGCATCCGGCCAGAAAATAACTTAAGAACTCCTAGCCCGTTTGGACTAGTCCCTATCCCCAAGCTCTTGCACAGCGTTTACAATTACCCGGATTATTGCGTTTGCAAGGGGATTTTTTGCTGTCCGCATGCGGTGACGCGTGACACCAAAGCCCAGAATAAGGCAAAATATTGGTTTTCTTATCTACATCCCCTTAAAATCTTTAGCTTTTTAGTATTACGCTCCCCGATAGCTCACTGCTTAATGGAAAGCCATACTGAAACAAAAACTTACGTGCGCCCAGCGCCATGTAATTGATGGAGAGTAAACATGTTGGATTACGTAATCGCCTTTGACAAGCTGCGCATCTCTGATGTGCCTGCAGTTGGCGGCAAGAATGCCTCTTTGGGCGAAATGATCAGCCAACTCACTGCCAAGGGCGTACGAGTGCCAGGTGGTTTTGCCACGACAGCTCACGCCTACCGCCAATTCCTGGCACAAGACGGCTTGGACAAGCGCATCAATGCGGAACTCGACAAGCTCGATGTCGACGATGTCGATGCATTGGCCGCCACCGGCGAAAAGATCCGCCAATGGATTGTCGACACCTCCTTCCCCAAGGAGCTGCAAGACGCCATCGCCGAGCATTACAAGGCACTGACCGCCGACTCCGGCGACGACATGACATTTGCCGTGCGCTCATCCGCGACGGCCGAAGACTTGCCTGACGCCTCTTTTGCAGGCCAGCAGGAAAGCTTCCTCAACATTCATGGCCTGGACAACATCCTGCACGCAATCAAGGAAGTGTTCGCATCCCTCTACAATGACCGCGCCATCTCCTACCGCGTGCACAAGGGCTTCATCCACGCTGACGTCGCCCTGTCTGCCGGCGTGCAGCGCATGGTGCGCAGCAACCTCGGCAGCTCCGGCGTCATGTTCACCATGGATACCGAATCCGGTTTCCGCGACGTGGTCTTCATCACCTCCTCCTACGGCCTCGGCGAGACCGTGGTGCAAGGCGCGGTGAACCCGGATGAGTTCTATGTCCACAAGCCATTGCTGGCCAAGGGCTTCCCTGCCATCGTGCGCCGCACGCTGGGCTCCAAGCTGATCAAGATGGTGTTCAGCGACAGCAACGTCGCCGGCAAAAGCACCCATACCGTGGAGAACAGCAAGGAAGAAAGCGCGCGCTACTCCATCGCCGACGAGGAAATCCTCGAGCTTGCCCGTTTTGCCGTACTGATCGAGGAGCATTACAAGTGCCCGATGGACGTCGAATGGGGCCGCGACGGCGTGGACGGCAAGCTGTATATCCTGCAAGCCCGCCCGGAAACCGTGAAATCCCAAAGCGGCAACGTGGTCGAGAAATTCCAGATCAACAGCAGCGGCAACACCGCGATCATCACCGGCCGCGCCGTAACGCAGAAAGTCGGCTCCGGCCCGGTGCGCGTGGTCAAGCACGCTTCCGAGATGAACACCGTGCAACCTGGCGACGTCCTGGTGGCCGACATGACCGATCCGAACTGGGAGCCCGTCATGAAGCGCGCATCCGCGCTGGTGACCAACCGCGGCGGCCGTACCTGCCATGCTGCCATCATTGCGCGTGAGCTGGGCATCCCTGCGATCGTCGGCAGCGTCAACGCCACCGACCTGCTGGAAGACGGCAAGGTCGTCACCGTCTCCTGTGCCGAAGGCGAAACCGGCTACGTCTATGCCGGCGCAGTGCCTTTCACCGTCACCCAGGAAGAAGAAGCCAAGCTGCCTCCGGCGCCTGTCAAGGTCATGATGAACGTCGGCAACCCCGACATGGCGTTCAGCTTCGCGCAAATCCCGAACGACGGCGTCGGCCTGGCCCGCCTGGAATTCGTGATCAACAACATGATCGGCATCCACCCCAAGGCCATCCTCAACCTCGACAGCGTGCCTGCCGACCTGCAAGAGGAAATCAAGCGCCGCGCCAAGGGCTACGAAAGCCCTCGCCAGTTTTACATCGACAAGCTGGCCGAGGGTGTGGCCACCATCGGTGCGGCATTCTGGCCCAAGCCTGTCATCGCGCGCATGTCCGACTTCAAGTCCAACGAATACCGCAAGCTGATTGGCGGCGAGATTTATGAGCCGGAAGAAGAAAACCCGATGCTGGGCTTCCGCGGCGCAACGCGCTACATTTCGCCCGATTTCGAGGACTGCTTCGAGCTCGAGTGCATTGCGATGCGCAAGGTGCGCGAGCAGCTCGGCCTCACCAACGTCGAACTCATGATCCCGTTCGTGCGCACACTGGACGAAGCACGCAAGGTCGTCGAAATCCTGGCCAAGCACGGCCTCAAGCGCGGCGAAAACGGCTTGCGCCTGATCATGATGTGCGAGATTCCATCCAACGCCTTGCTGGCTGAACAGTTCCTGGAATATTTCGACGGTTTCTCCATCGGTTCCAACGACCTGACGCAGCTCTCCCTCGGTATGGACCGCGACTCAGGCCTGGTGGCTGCCGGCTTCGACGAGCGCGACCCTGCGGTCAAGGTGTTGCTGGAAATGGCGATCAGCACCGCGAACCGCCTGGACAAGTATGTCGGCATCTGCGGTCAGGGGCCTTCCGACCATCCCGACTTCGCGGAATGGCTGGTGGAAAAGGGCATCAAGTCCGTATCCCTCAACCCTGATACCGTGATCAACACCTGGCAACGTATCAGCAAGAGCAAGTAACTCACTTAGGCCAAGGGATAGCGCGCCATGCAGAAACGCAGTGTATTTTTCATTTCCGACGGTACCGGGATTACCGCCGAGTCCGTCGGGCACCTGCTGGCGCACTTTCCCACAGTGAGCTTCAAGCATATCCGGCTGCCTTTCACCAATTCGGAGCAGAAGGTGGAAGAAGCGCTGGTCAAGATCGCCGACACGGAGAAAGCTGACGGGGCACGGCCTATCGTCGTCATGACCCTGGTCAACACCGACCTGCGCGACATGCTCAAGCAAAGCAACGCCGTGCATCTGGATGTATTCGGCTCGTTTGTCGACCCGCTGGCCGAGGAGTTGCAGGAACAGCCCTCGCGCACCTCGGGCATCGCCCATAGCGTGCTGGGCAACAGCTACTATGAGCGCATCGATGCGATCAATTTCACACTCAACCACGACGACGGCATGACCGACTTCGGCCTCAGCGAAGCGCAAGTAATCTTGGTCGGGGTATCCCGTTGCGGCAAGACGCCGACCAGCCTGTACTTAGCAATGCAGTTCGGCATCAAGGCCGCGAACTATCCGCTGATTCCTGAAGACCTCGAGCGCGGCACCTTGCCTGAGGCATTGAAGAAGCACCCCGAAAAGCTCTACGGCCTGTCGATCAATCCCGAACGCCTGCATAGCGTGCGCAGCGAACGCCGCCCCGACAGCCACTATGCGTCCTTGGACAATTGCCGCCATGAAATCCGCCTGGCGGAAGACCTAATGCAGCGTGAAGGCATCAGTTGGATTGACTCCACAAGCCGTTCGATTGAAGAATTGTCCACTATCATCTTGCAGAAAATCCGCTTGAACTCGAATCACTGAATATCCACGCTATCGCACAAGGGGCTTTCAAGCCCCTTTTTTATTGCCGCCTGCTCCAGCAACTTGTCAAGCACGCATCCCAGGCATGACTTGCCTGATATTGACCATGAGGAGATAAGATACGAGGCCGTGCCCGGACTGGATCAATATGCCGGCATGGCATCCTCATCCATTTTGCTTTATGGTGGAGCTTGGCAGCGAATGAGTTTTAATCGCTGCCTGCCAATTATTCCAATACTAAACGCAGAGGAGATATGAATGAATCAATATGCACACCTAGTTGGTCGTATCCTGATCGCCATCATTTTCATCGTTGCGGGCGCAGGAAAGATTGCGGACCAGACCGGCACGGTAGCCTACATGGAGTCTGCCAGGGTGCCAGGCATACTACTATGGCCCACGATAGCGCTTGAGCTCCTGGGTGGGATCGCGATTGTAGTCGGTTTCCAGACACGCCTGGTTTCCTGGCTACTCGCCATTTTCTGCATTGCGGCTGCCTTCCTCTTCCATTTCGACCTGAAGGACTCGCTGCAATCCATCCTGTTCCTCAAGGATCTGGCCATTGCGGGCGGCTTCCTGTTGCTGGCCAGTACCGGCACCTTGGGGCTATCCGTGGACAAGCCCGGCCGCTAAACAGTCATGAAAAACAAAGCCCCGCAAATCCAGGATTTGCGGGGCTTTTTGTTACTCCATCGCTTTCATCCTTGGTTAGTTCGAGGATGAAAGCCGATTCGGATAATACAATCAATAATTGAATATCAGAGACAACATTGCAGACCTGCCAGCAGCCACATTGGCGAAGTGCGTGGTGAATGTCTTGTCAAAGTATCTCTTGTCGGTCAGGTTCAATACATTGAGCTGCAAGGTCAGGTTCTTGTCGATCTTGTAGCTGGTCATGGCATCGAATCTGGTCCATGAAGGAATAATGATATTGTTGGCGGTATCGGCATAGACACGATCCATGTAGTTTGCACCACCACCTATCGTCCATTTCTCCGTCACATTGTAAGTAGTCCAAATATTAGCGCTGTTCTTGGCAATACCAGGAAACTCATTGCCGTTGTTAGCGATATCGGTTGCGCGCGGACCATTGTCGACCAACTCACTGTCAAGGTAGGTATAACCGCCAAAGACCTGCCAAGAGGGAGTAATAGCCCCCGCAACGCCAAATTCAAAGCCCTTGACCTTTTGCTCGCCATCCAAAGCCATGTTAGTACCATCAGCCAAGGTCACGCGTGCATTGTTCTTCTTTGTATAGAAAATCGCGGATGTCAAAGAAAGATTAGTCAAAACATCCCACTTGGCGCCGATTTCATAACTCTTGGTACGCTCCGGTGCCAAGTTCATATTGCCTGCAGCAAGATTTTCAGTACCGTCACCATTGGAAGTACCACTCGGCGTCGAAGAGGTACCATGAGAAATATAGATATTGGCATTGGGCTGAATTTTATACACCAGACCGGCTTGGTAATTCCAGAATGCAGAATCATTATCACGTTTGAAAGGTACTGGCGTAGTCGAACCTCTAGGAGTTTCCATGCCTTGAGAGTCTGTAGAGTAAATATCCCTACGAATACCTAAATTCAATATCCAGTCATTGGCAATCTCAGCACTATCAAAAACATAGAGTGATTTGGTCTGACTTCTAGTATCTGAGTGATTAGCACTCTTGGTCACAGTACCCAACCATGGGTCGGATGGATTCGGATCGTAGAGGCTGGTACAGGTATACGAACTCAGCATGCCTGCGTTAGTACAGTTATTACCAGAAACAGCATTACTCACCGCATAGGGCCGATTGGTAGTATCTTCATAGCTATATTCAAAACCAGCGCTGAGGTTATGCTTAATCTCAGCAGTATTGAACTTGAAGTTGAATTCACTCAAGTTACCAAAAGACTCTGTCTTGGAGTTGCGGTTCTTGGATGAGCGATAGACATAGCCTCTTGGAATGTTGCCAGCGGAGTCATCCGGATTGGTCACGATGTAGTCATTCCTGGAAACCGCATAGCGGGTCACGTTGCGGAAGCTGACATCGTCATTGAAGGCATGCTTGATGGTCGCCGTACCGGCATCGATTTCCGTCTTGCGGAAATCACGGTCTTTCAAGCCATAGAAGTTATCTTTGCTGATGCCACTGACAGGTTTACGAATTGTTCCTTGGCTGGCCGATGTCAACGGCAGGCCGTAATCCGGCATATCGTCCGTCTTCAGCTTGTAGTAGCTCAAGGTCATGGATGTAGGCGAGTTCAAGCCGAAGGTGATAGAAGGCGCAAAGCCCCAGCGCTTCATATCCACGTCGTCACGGCCTGGAACATCGGCATCATGCGCCATGGCATTGACGCGGACTGCGATATCCTCGCTCAACAGGTAATTGACATCCAGAGTGCCGCGCTTGTACTGGTCAGTACCCAGACCGACGCTGCCGCGGACGAAATTCTCGGCCTTGGGGGTCTTGCTCACGATGTTGATGCTGCCGCCGCCGGAACCGCGGCCATCGAATGCACCGCTTGGCCCTTTGAGCACTTCAATGGTTTCGATATTGAAGATTTCGCGGGATTGCGAACCCAGGTCACGCAGGCCATCGACAAACGTGGAAGAACTGGAGTCGTAACCACGGATGAATGGCCGGTCGTTCATCGGCGTGCCGCCTTCACCGGCGCCGAATGTGATGCCAGGTACGGTGCGCAGTGCCTGTTCGAAAGTGGTGGCACCCTGGTCTCGGATCAGCGCCTCGGTCAAGACCGTGACTGATTTTGGCGTATCCAGCAATGGTGCGGTAAATTTGGTCGAAGATGCACGGTCAACCTTGTAACCGTCATTATTGTTCCCATCCTTGGCAGTAGTGACTTTGACTTCCGGCAAGGTATTGGATTCCTGCGCTTGTGCGCCTGTTATCTGATCTGCAGCATGGACGCTCCCAGTCGCAGAAAATGCAATCGCAAGGACTGAGACTGTAGGCTTAATAAGAAACGATGAAGGTTGAATGGCTGTTGCCATAAGTGAATGCCCCTTTAAAGTGAATGCCAACTTAACCAATTAAGGTGTTAAGTAATGTAAAGAACGGGGCGAATTATAATAGGAATGATTCATGTTACAAGTTTATTTCACTCCCCTCGAAATTGTTAAGAAATGATAAGAAATTAATTGTTTAGCTCTTTCTCAGATAAAAAAACAGACTATTCCCAAGTGCTGTCTTGGATGTTAGTTTCTATCCAAGCAACTGAATAATTCCTGAATATGGAATTGTGAAGTTTCTATATCTTCATTCCTTGACCTTATTTGACACGGCATAATATCTGCACCACTTCTCAAGCTAGAATCAACAATTCCCAATCAGGAGCTTTCCATGACTAAAGCCATCAGTTATGCCGCGCATGATCCCAAACAGCCTTTATCGCCCTTCTCTTTCGAGCGACGCAATGTAGGCACAAATGATGTGGAAATCGAAATCCTATACTGTGGCGTTTGCCACTCGGACCTGCACCAGGCACGTGATGAATGGGGCAACTCCACATTTCCGCTGGTGCCCGGCCATGAAATAGTGGGACGCGTGACCCAGGTCGGTAACAATGTCAAAAAGTTCAAGATCGGCGATTTGGCAGGCGTAGGCTGCATGGTGGATTCGTGCGGCACCTGCCCCGATTGCGCGGAAGGCCTGGAACAATACTGCAACCATTCGGTATTCACCTATAACAGCCCGGACAAGAACATGCCCGGCCAGGCAACCTATGGCGGCTATTCCAACCTGATCGTGGTGGATGAGCGCTTCACGCTCAAGATTTCCGACAAGCTCGACCTGGCAGCGACAGCGCCGTTGCTCTGCGCCGGCATCACGACCTACTCCCCGCTGCGCCACTGGAATGTCGGCCCCGGCCAGAAAGTCGGCATCGTAGGCCTGGGCGGCCTGGGCCATATGGGCGTCAAGTTCGCCAAGGCTTTCGGCGCGCATACGGTGTTGTTCACCACCTCCCCCAGCAAAGTGGAGGACGCAAAACGCCTGGGCGCCGATGAAGTCATCATATCCAAGGACCCCGAGCAAATGCAGCAGCACCTGCAAAGCTTCGACTTCATCCTCAACACCGTCGCCGCGCCGCACGACCTTGACCAGTTCATGGCCTTGCTCAAGCGCGACGGCTCGATGTGCCTGGTGGGCGTGCCCGACAGCCCGCATCCCTCGCCCAGCGTCGCCAACCTGATCTTCAAGCGCCGCAAGCTGGCCGGCTCCTTGATCGGCGGCATCAAGGAAACCCAGGAGATGCTGGATTTCTGCGCCGAGCACAACATCATCTCCGACATCGAGCTGATCCCGATCCAGGAGATCAACAATGCGTTCGAGCGCATGCTGAAGAGCGACGTGAAATACCGCTTCGTGATCGATATCGCCAGCCTCAAGCAAGCTGCTTAAAAAAATTCTTCTGGCCTGCCTTGCCGTACTAGTTGTACTGTCTACGGCAGGGCGCCTGGCCAGAATCGTTTCGCTGGATTGTTGTTAACGCTTCCACAAGCCGACCATGACATGAAATAAAAAAGCACACCAAGGTGTGCTTTTTTTGTTTATTCACGTCTCCGTGTCCAGCGACTCGGCTTTCTTCCTGAAGCTGTCCAGTATCAGCAACACAACACCGACGCAAATCGCCGAATCCGCCACGTTGAACGCCGGCCAGTAGTATTCCTTGTAATGGAAAAACAGAAAGTCCACTACATAGCCCAAGGTCACGCGGTCATAGAGGTTGCCTAGCGCGCCGCCCAGCACCAGGGCCAACCCAAGGCAGAACAGGCGCTGCTGCGGATGTTTGCGCAACAGGCGGATGATGATGACGGAAGCCACCACGGCAATCGCGCTGAAAAAGATGCGCTGCCAGCCGCCCGCGCCCGCGAGAAAGCTGAATGCCGCGCCCTCGTTATGGTAGCGCACCAGGTCAAAAAAGGAAGTCAGCTGCACATGCTCGCCATATTCGAACGCCTTGAGCACCAGGTGCTTGGTGTAAAGGTCCAGCGCAATGACGATGCCGCTAAGGCCCAGCCATTTAAGCATAATGGCGCGACTCGCCCTGGCCGAACAGGTTGCTGACGCAACGCCCGCAGATAGTGGGATGCGCGGCATCGCTGCCGACATCGGCGCGGTAGTGCCAGCAGCGCTCGCACTTGGCATGCGCGCTGGCGCTTACCTTCACCTCCAGCTCGCCTTCGCGCGCATGCAGGGTGGCGCGCGACGCCATGAGCACGAAGCGCAGGTCGTCTTGCAGACGCGCCAATGCGGCATGAATATCGCCGCTGGCATAGATATCCAGCTCGGCTTGCAGAGAGGCGCCGATCTTGCCTTGCGCACGCTCGTTCTCGATCGCCTTGTTGGAGACGTTGCGCACTTCCAGCACCGTACCCCATGCCTGCAATGCGGCCTGATCCAGGCCGTGCTCGGGCAAGGCATACCAGGTTTCCTCGAACACGGTAGCCTGGGCATCCAGGCCCAGGGTGTTCCAGATTTCATCCGCAGTGAAGCTGAGGATAGGCGCCATCAGGCGCATCAGGGCATGGGTGATGTGGTGCAGCGCGCTCTGCGCGGAACGGCGCGCGTGCGACTTGTCGCCAGAAGTGTAGAGCCTGTCCTTGAGGATATCCAGATAGAAGCCGCCCAACTCCTCGGAGCAGAAACCCACCAGTTTTTGCACCGCAAGGTGAAACTCATAGCGGTCGAAATCGGCAATCACCTGCTCCTGCAATTTCTGCGTCAGGGCAAGACCGAAGCGGTCCAGCTCCAGCCACTGCCCGACCGGCAGCGAATCCTGCCGCGTATCGAAATCGGCCAGGTTGGCGAGCAGGAAGCGCAGGGTGTTGCGGATGCGGCGGTAGCTGTCGGTCACGCGCTTGAGGATTTCCTCGGACAGCGACATTTCGCCGGAATAGTCTGTGGACGCAATCCACAGGCGCAGCATGTCCGCGCCGAGGCGGTTGCAGATATCCTGCGGCTCGATGCCGTTGCCGCGCGATTTCGACATCTTGTAGCCCTTCTCGTCCACGGTGAAGCCGTGGGTGAGCAAGGCGTCGTAAGGCGCGCGGCCGTTGATGGCGCAGCCGGTGAGCAAGGAGGACTGGAACCAGCCGCGGTGCTGGTCCGAACCTTCCAGGTACAAGTCGGCTGGGCTTTGCAGTTCAGGACGGCGCTTCAATACTGCCGCATGCGTGGCGCCGGAATCGAACCAGACATCAAGAGTGTCCGTCACTTTTGTATACTGATCTGCGTTATCCGGCGCATGCTGGGCCAGGAACGCCGCGCCGTCGAGCGAGAACCAGGCTTCGATGCCTTGCTGTTCCACCTGCAAGGCGACGGTCTCGAGCAGCTTCGCAGTTTGCGGATGTGGTTCGCCGGTCTCCTTGTGCACGAAGAACGGCATCGGCACGCCCCAGTTGCGCTGGCGCGAGACGCACCAGTCGGGACGGTTCTTGATCATCGCCTCAAGGCGCGCGCGGCCCCAGGCAGGATAGAACGCCGTATCGTCCACCGCCTTGTTCGCCAGTTCGCGCAACGATTTGCCATTGCTGCCGACCTGGTTCATGCCGATGAACCATTGGTGAGTCGCCAGCTGCATCAATGGCGTCTTGTGGCGCCAGCAATGCGGAAAACTATGGTTCAGACGCGCGCTGGCGAACAATGCGCCTTTCTCCTGCAACACGGTGAGGATCACCTTGTTGGCCTCTTGCCGGTTCAAGCCGCGGATTGCCGCCAGCTCGACCAGCTCGCTGTTGAAGAACTTGCCGTCGCCGCCAATCAGCACGCGCGGCTTTTCCTCGGGATAATGGGCGCGCATCACCAGCCAGTCGTCGTTGCCGTGGGCAGCGGCGGTATGCACCAGGCCGGTACCGGCATCGGTCGTGACATGATCGCCAGTGATCACGGGAACGGTGCGTTGGTCGAAAGGATGCTGCAACAGCAATCCCTTGAGCGCCGCGCCCTTGGCAGAGCCGAGCACTTGCGCCTCTTCCTCGCCATAGCGCTTGAGCGTCGCTTCGGCCAGGTCGCGCGCCAGCACTAGCAAGCCGCGCGAGGTCTGCAGCAGGTCGTAATCGAGTTCGGGATGCACGCTTACCGCCTGGTTGGCAGGCAAGGTCCAGGGCGTAGTGGTCCAGATCACCGCGTAGGCATCGCCATTGACGGCGGTATTGAACGCCGCGCCGAGCGCAGCGTTATCGACGAACTTGAAGCCGACGTCGATCGCGGGCGAGTTGACGTCCTCGTACTCGACTTCGGCTTCGGCCAGTGCCGAACCGCAGTCCACGCACCAGTGCACGGGCTTGGAGCCTTGGTAGAGGTAGCCGTTCTCGTAGATGTCGCCGAGCGCGCGGATGATGTCGGCCTCGGTCTGGAAATCCATGGTGAGGTAGGGATGGTCCCAGTCGCCCAGCACGCCCAGGCGGATGAAGTCCTGCTTCTGCCTCGCCACCTGTTCGGCGGCATAGGCACGGCACAGCTCGCGGAACTTGGCCGGCGGGATATCCTTGCCGTGCTGCTTCTCGACCGCCAGCTCGATCGGCAGGCCGTGGCAATCCCAGCCCGGCACGTAAGGCGCATCGAAACCGGACAGGGTTTTGGACTTGACGATGATGTCCTTCAATATCTTGTTGACCGCATGCCCGAGATGGATCGCGCCGTTGGCATACGGCGGGCCGTCGTGCAAGATGAATTTCTTCGCGCCCTTGCGCGCATTGCGTATGCGCTGGTACACCTGTTTTTCCTGCCAGCTTTTCAGCCATGCGGGTTCACGCTTCGCCAGGTCTCCGCGCATGGGGAAACTGGTTTCGGGCAGGTTCAACTTGTATTTGGTGTTTTCGCTCATCAGTCTAGTTTCAATCAATCTTCAAAAATCAGGCTTCGTCGCTCACGGGTTGGCGCGAAAATACTCGCGCGCCATCTCGGCATCCTTGGCAATCCAGTATTTCAAGGTATCCAGGCTGTCGAATTTCATTTCATCGCGTATCTTGTGCATGAATTTCACGCGCACATGCCGGCCATAGATATCGTCGTTGAAATTGAACAGGTGCGCCTCCAGCGTCGGCTTGCCATCCTGCTTCACCGTGGGGCGCACGCCGAGGCTGGCTACGCCGGGCCAATCGCCGCCCTCGGCCAAACCCTCTAATTTTACCGCATAGATGCCGAAAAGCGGCGGCCTATCGTGCAGCATGTGAATATTCGCCGTGGGATAGCCAAGCTCGCGCGCGAGCTTGTCGCCATGCACCACCTTGCCGCTGATGCTGTAAGGCCGCCCCAGCAGGCGCGCAGCTTCAACCAGCAGGCCTTGCGCCAGCGCCTCGCGGATTGCAGTGCTGGAAACGCGCTTGCCGTCCAGGTTGATCTGCGGCTGGCTTTGCAGGTTAAAGCCGCCGAGGGCAAAGTCTTGCATGCTGCCCTGCCGCCCGGCGCCAAAACGGAAATCCTCGCCGACCAGAATGGCCCGCGCATCCAAGGCGTTGCGCAGGATATCCTGCATGAAGGCTTCGACGGTAATGACGGCGAAACGGCGGTTGAAATGGCAGACATAGACGTAATCCACGCCGGCCTCGGCGAACAGCTCCAGCTTCTCGCGCAACGAAGTCAGCCGCGTCGGCGCCTTGTCAGGGGCAAAAAACTCCCTGGGATGCGGCTCGAATGTCATCACTGCCGACTTCAGGCCCTGTGCGGCAGCCACCTCGATCAAGCGCCGCAGCAAGGCCTGGTGGCCCAGGTGCACGCCGTCGAAATTACCGATCGCAACCGCAAGCGGATGGTGAGCTGCCTGGTGGAAATGACGAAATATCTGCATGGCGCTCCGTTCCTCAGCTCACACTACGCTTGATGAAGTCGCGGATACGCAAGCCCATCAGCCACAAGGCGGCAAAATAGACCGCCACACCGAGGCCCACGAGCCCCAGCAAATACATCAGCTTGTTCCACAAACTGGCATGCAGCCAGTATCCGCTATCGCCCGCCCCCAGCCAGAGCGCAACCCCCATCGCCAGCAAGGCCACGACGACGCGCGCAATAAAACCCAGCCAGCCAGGCTGCGGCCGGTAAATACCGCTCTTGCGCAAGTTATAATAGAGTAGGCCGGCGTTGATGCAGGCGCCCAGTCCAATCGCCAATGCCAGGCCTGCATGCCGGAAAATGCCGACAAAAGCCAGGTTCATCAATTGCGTGGCAAACAAGGTCACCACCGCGATCTTGACCGGCGTCTTGACGTTCTGGCGCGCATAAAAGCCGGGCGCGAGCACCTTGACCAGGATCAAGCCCAGCAATCCCAAGCTATAGGCAATCAGCGCCTGGCGCGTCATCCAGACGTCGTGCTCGGTGAAGGCCCCGTAGTGGAACAAGGACGTCACCAGCGGCACCGACAGCACGGCCAGCGCCACCGCCGCCGGCAAGGCCAGGATCAATGTCAGGCGCAATCCCCAGTCCAGCAACGCCGAATACTCGTGTTCCGCCTTGTCCGCGACGCTTTTCGACAAGCTGGGCAGCAGGATGGTCCCCAGCGCGACGCCCAGCAAGCCGGTAGGAAACTCCATAAGGCGGTCGGCATAATAAAGCCAGGACACGCTGCCGCTTTCGAGGAAAGAGGCAAAAATCGTGTTGATGAGCAATGACAGCTGGGCAATCGAGACGCCGAACACTGCCGGCCCCATCAAGCGCAAGATGCGCCAGACGCCCTCATCCCTGAAATCGAACCGCAATCTCGGCAGCATGCCGATCTTGCGCAGGAAGGGCAATTGGAAGGCCAGTTGCAGCACGCCGCCTGCGAACACTGCCCAGGCCAGCACCATGATAGGCGGGTCGAAATAAGGGGCAAAGAACAATGCGGCGATGATAAATGCGATATTGAGCCAGACCGGCGTAAACGCCGGCACGGAAAACCTGCCATAGGTATTGAGCACGCCGCCAGCCAGGGAAACCAGGGAGATCAGCAGGATATAGGGGAAAATGATGCGCAGCATGTCGATGGTCAGCGCGAAGGTCTCAGGTTCGCTATGCGCCCAGCCCGGCGCGCTGACGTAGGCGACTACCGGAGCCGCCAGCATGCCTACCAGGGTCACTCCCATCAGCACCAGGCCGAGCAGGGTCGCCACCTTGCTGATCAGGTCATAGGTTTCGTCGTGGCCTCGGCGGTTCTTGTATTCGGCCAGGACCGGCACAAAAGCCTGGGAAAAAGCGCCCTCGGCAAACAGGCGGCGCAACAGGTTGGGAATCTTGAAGGCTACAAAGAAGGCGTCCGTGTAGATCCCTGCACCGAACACCCGTGCAATTAACGTATCCCTGACGAACCCTAATACCCGGGAAACAAAGGTCATGCTCCCGACAGCAGCTAACGCTTTTAACAGATTCATTGCACACGCATCACGAGTAATCGAGCCCAAGGGATAGACCAAAGCGGGGATTTTATCACGGCTAGTCCGGCAACTCACTGAAAGGTCAACATAGGGATTGCATTCAGGAGGAAAATTGGTTAATATGCCGGGCTTCGAATTCAATTAACAGGAATTATCATCCATGGCTAATAGCGCACAGGCGAGAAAGCGTGCACGTCAGGCAATCAAGCAACGCGCCCACAATGCAAGTTTGCGCTCGGCTCTGCGTACCGCGGTCAAAAAGATCATCAAAGCGGTTGAAGCCGGCGACAAGACTGCAGCTCAAAGCGTGTTCAACGAAAATGTCAGCGTGATCGACCGCATTGCAGACAAGAAAATCATCCACAAGAACAAGGCCGCTCGCCACAAGAGCCGCCTGAGCGCAGCGATCAAGGCACTTGCCTAATCCAGCTTGCATGCTTGTGTAAAAAGCCGGGACATCCCGGCTTTTTTATTGCATTTTTATTGTCCTACGTTTACAAAACCCTGCTTATTGCCCGACTCGGATTGTAGGCATTACTCATAATTCCTACCCAAGAGTTGGCTAACGCTTTAACGGTGAGCAGCAAAAGCAAAAAATAAAAAAGCCAGGCAGACCGCCTGGCTTTTTTATTTCAATCCGGCTTCGTCTTCGTCAGTCCTCAATTCCCAAGGCATGGCGCACTTTCAATGCGCCCTGCAGGGTTTGGTCCAGCCTGTCCCCGATCACGGTAAAGTGCCCCATCTTGCGGCCAGGCCTGGCCTCATGCTTGCCGTAAAGGTGCATTTTCAATCCAGGCTCGGCATAGGCATCGCCCCATGCCGGTTCGCCATCGCCCCAGATGTCGCCCAGCAAATTCACCATCACTGCCGGGCTGTGCTGACGCGCATCGCCCAGCGGCAGGCCTGCCAGTACGCGCACCTGCTGTTCGAACTGGTTGGTCACGCATGCATCTATGGTGTAGTGCCCGGAATTATGCGGGCGCGGTGCCATTTCGTTGACCAGCAAACGGCCTTCGCTAACGAAGAACTCGACGCCTAGCACGCCGGTGTAATTGAGCTTTTGCGCCACATCCACCGCCAGCTGGCGGGCTTGCTCACGAATCGCAGCATCGCCTCGAGCCGGGGCAATGCTGACGTCGAGGATGCCGTTCAGGTGGCTGTTTTCCGCCACGGGAAAGGTCTCTACATTGCCTTCCGCGTCGCGCGCCAATACCACGGACACTTCATAATCCAGCTTCAGCATGCGCTCGAGCACGCAGACCTCCGTGCCGAATTTCTCGAAAGCGGCGCCGGCTTCCTCAGGCGTCGCCACCCGGGCCTGGCCTTTGCCGTCATAGCCGAAGCGCGCCACCTTGAGGATGGCGGGATAAAGCCCGCTATCGGCGCCGGGAATGTCAGCCGCCTGCCGGATCACGGCATAAGGCGCCACCGGAAAGCCGGAATCGCGGAAAAAGTTCTTTTCAGCGACGCGGTTCTGTGCAATCGCTACCGAAGCTGCCGCAGGACGTACGGTGCGATGCTGCGCGAGGTATTCCAGCGTGGATGCCGGCACATTCTCGAACTCGGTGGTAACGGCTTCACATTGCTCAGCCAGCGACCGCAGGGCAGCCTCATCGTCGTAGGCCGCGCAGAGGTGCACATCGGCAATCTTGCCCGCAGGGCTGTTGCGGTCCGGATCCAGCACCGCCACCTTGTAGCCCATCTCATGAGCCGCAATCACGAAGAAGCGGCCCAACTGGCCGCCGCCCAGCATTCCCAGCATCGCCGGGGGCAATATGGTTTTTGCACTACTCACGAAAACTCCTCAAAACTCGATATTCAGCATTATCATCAAGACGCATCAAGGCTGGTCCTGCAATGTCATATCCAGCACCCGCGAGGACTGTGCGGCACGGAAATCCGCCAGCTTCTGCGCAAGCCCGGCATCCGTCGTCGCCAGAATGGCTACGGCAAACAGACCGGCATTGGCAGCACCTGCCTCACCGATCGCAAATGTCGCGACCGGGATGCCCTTGGGCATCTGCACGATGGACAGCAGAGAATCCTGCCCTTGCAAGTGACGGGATGGCACCGGCACGCCAAGCACCGGCAACGTAGTCTTGGCGGCCACCATGCCCGGCAGGTGCGCCGCACCGCCAGCACCGGCAATAATGACGCGCAAGCCGCGTTCGGCAGCCTGTTCGGCAAACTCGAACATCAGGTCCGGCGTGCGATGCGCAGACACCACGCGCGCCTCATAGGCGATGCCGAAGTCAGCCAGCATCTGGGCCGCTGCGCGCATGACGGGCCAGTCGCTATCTGAGCCCATGATGATACCAACCAATGGTTTGGACATGATTTCCCCTTACACCAGAATCAGGTTATCGCGATGAATCAATTCAGGCTCATCGACATAACCCAGGATATGTTCAATTTCGTGGCTCGGCTTGCGCAGGATGCGTGCGGTTTCCAGCGCGCTGTAATTCACCAAGCCGCGTGCGATTTCCTGCCCCGCGGCATTCGCGCACGACACCACCTCGCCGCGCTCGAAACTGCCCTCCACCGCAATCACGCCGATCGGCAGCAGACTGCGCCCGCCTTCAAGCAAGGCCCTGGCGGCACCGTCGTCCAATATGACCTTGCCCGCCAGACGCAAATGGTCGGCCAGCCATTGCTTGCGCGCCAGGGTCTTGACCTGGCCTGCCTTGAGATGGGTGCCCACCACTTCCCCCTGCGCCAGCCTCACCAGCACATCGGGCTCGCGGCCAGAGGCAATCACGGTATGCGCCCCGCTGCGCGCAGCACGCTTGGCCGCAAGTATCTTGGTGAGCATGCCGCCGCTGCCGATCAAGGTGCCAGCGCCGCCGGCCATTTTCTCCAAGGCCGGGTTACCGGCAGTTTCATGCTGGATGAATTCCGCGTCGGGATGCTTGCGCGGGTCGGCGGAATACAAGCCGGGCTGGTCGGTAAGGATCACCAGCGCATCAGCCTCGATCAGGTTGGCGACCAGCGACCCCAGGGTGTCGTTGTCGCCGAAGCGGATCTCATCGGTCACCACGGTGTCGTTTTCGTTGATCACGGGGATCACGCCCAAATCCAGCAAGGTACGCAAGGTAGTGCGTGCGTTCAGGTAGCGTTTCCTGTCCGCCAAGTCGGCATGCGTCAACAAGATCTGGGCAGTATGCAGGCCGTGCGAGGCAAAACAGGTTTCGTACATCTGCACCAGGCCCATCTGCCCGACGGCAGCCGCCGCCTGCAACTCATTGATCGCGACCGGCCGCTTCTTCCAGCCCAGGCGCTGCATACCCTCGGCCACAGCGCCGCTCGACACCAGCACCACCTGCTTGCCGGACTTGACCAGCCTGGCGATCTGGTCGGCCCAGGCCGCAATGGCATCCCTGTCCAGGCCTGCCCCATTGTTGGTCACCAGGCTGGAGCCGACCTTGACGACCAGGCACTTCGCATTCAATAGCAATGACGTCATTTCTGCCGGTCCTGCCTAGTCTCCAGCTACCGGGGCCGTGCCGACGCTCTCAGCCGCCTCATGGTCAGCCCGGCTGGTTTCTTCCACATGCTCCATGATGGCATAGGTCAATTCGCGGCAGCCTATGCCGGCCAATGCGGAAATGGCGAAATAACGGCCCTTCCAGCCCAGCCTCTGGACAAATTCGGCTACTTTTTCCTCGCTGTCTTGCAGCATGTCCACCTTGTTGAGCACCAGCCAGCGCGGCTTGTTGTAGAGCTCTTCGTCGTACTTGCGCAACTCTTCCGTGATGGCCAGGGCTTCGCGTACCGGATCGACGGCTTCATCGAACGGCGCCAGGTCGACCAGATGCAGCAGCAGGCGGGTACGGGACAGGTGGCGCAGGAACTGGTGGCCCAAACCTGCGCCCTCGGCTGCGCCCTCGATCAGCCCGGGAACATCCGCAATCACGAAGCTGCGGTTGGCATCGACGCGCACCACGCCCAGGTTGGGATGCAAGGTGGTAAACGGATAGTCGGCCACCTTGGGCTTGGCGGCGGATACCGAACGGATGAAAGTGGATTTGCCTGCGTTGGGCATCCCCAGCAAGCCGACGTCGGCCAATACCTTTAGTTCAAGGTAAAGCTCGAACTCCTCGCCGGTATCGCCCTTGGTGCATTGGCGCGGCGCACGGTTAGTACTGGACTTGAAGTGGATGTTGCCAAGGCCGCCATTGCCGCCCTTGGCCACCATCACCTTCTGGCCATGCTCGGCAAGGTCCGTCAGCACCTGGCCGGTCGCCTTGTCGCTGATCACGGTTCCCACCGGCACCCGCAGCACCATGTCTTCGCCGCCCGCACCGTACTGGTCCGAGCCGCGGCCGTTTTCCCCGCGCTGCGCGCGGAAGACGCGCGTATAGCGGTAATCGACCAAGGTATTGATATTGCGGTCGGCGATCATGTAGATCGAGCCGCCACGACCGCCGTCCCCGCCATTGGGACCGCCCATGGCTTCGTATTTCTCGCGGCGGAATGTGGCGACGCCGTTGCCGCCGTCGCCGGCGTAGACCTTGATCGTGGCTTCGTCTATAAACTTCATGGTCGCTGTTTCACAGGTTCAATTCGTTAAGGCAGTCATCATACCGCCTAAAATACTGCTTAAAATAAAAAAGCCCTATCAGTGGATAGGGCTTTTTCCGAATCATGCCAGTATTAAGCTGGGATGATGCTGACCAACTTGCGGCCCAGCGCGCCTTTCACGGAGAAAGCCACCTTGCCGTCAACCTTGGCAAACAAGGTGTGATCCTTGCCGATACCAACATTCTCGCCCGGGTGCATCTTGGTGCCGCGCTGGCGGACGATGATGCTGCCAGCGGAAACAAACTGGTCGCCAAAAGCCTTTACGCCCAGTCGCTGCGCGTTCGAGTCGCGACCGTTACGGGAACTACCGCCTGCTTTTTTGTGTGCCATTTCTAACTACTCCTTACTTAGCAGCAATCTTTTCGATCTGGATTTCGGTGAAACTCTGGCGGTGGCCTTGAGTCTTGCGATAGTGCTTGCGGCGACGCATTTTGAAGATCAACACCTTGTCGCCACGACCGTGAGCCACAACCTTGGCTTGTACGCTCGCACCTTGAACCAGAGGGGAACCAATGGTGGTATTGTCACCATCGGAAACCAACAATACCTTGTCGAGGGTGATTTCGCTGCCGACTTCGCCCGCCAACTTTTCTACCTTAAGCTTGTCACCAGCGGCTACGCGATATTGTTTGCCACCAGTTTTGATAACTGCATACATGGTTATGCCTCGTTTGCTACGCATTCAAATGAATCGGGCATTATACGGAAAATCGCATGGAAAGCAAATGCTATTATCGCCAATGCTTCCCTTGCGGCAAAATTGCAATTTCCAGGCTGGACCCCTGTCATGCAGACACTGCATCCGGCCTGGCATATGCTAGAATCCCGAGACTTATTTTTGGCAGCCAGACGTGTCCCTAGCTTTTATTCAATCGTGCATCGCAGATGACATGCAACAGGTCGATGCGGTGATTCGCAAATCCCTGCATTCCGATGTCGTCCTGATCAACCAGGTCGCCGATTATATCGTCAACAGCGGCGGCAAGCGCCTGCGGCCCGCCTTGGTGTTGCTCTCTGCAGGCGCATTCGGCCATATTGAAGCAAAGCATCATGAACTCGCAGCCATCATCGAACTGATCCATACCTCGACCCTGCTCCATGACGACGTGGTCGACGAATCCTCGCTGCGCCGCGGCAAGGCGACCGCCAACACCTTGTTCGGCAATGCAGCCAGCGTGCTGGTCGGCGATTTCATTTACTCCCGCACTTTCCAGATGATGGTCAGCATCCAGAGCATGCGGGTGATGGAGGTCCTGTCAGAGGCCACCAACACGATTGCCGAGGGCGAGGTGCTGCAACTGCTCAACGTGCACGACGCCGACATCACCGACGAAGCCTACTTGAAGGTCATCCATTACAAGACGGCAAAGCTGTTCGAGGCGGCGACGCGGCTTGGCGCCATCATCTGCGGCGCCAATGCGCACGATGAAGCCGCCATGGCGGAATACGGCATGCGCCTGGGCACGGCGTTCCAGTTGGTGGACGATGTGCTCGACCTGAGCGGCGACAGCACCGAGATCGGCAAGAATCTGGGGGACGATCTTGCCGAAGGCAAACCCACGCTGCCGTTGCTATATGCCATGCGCCACGGCACGGAAACCCAGCGTGCCATCATCCGCAATTCAATCGAGCAAGGCGGCCTGGATGAATTGCCGGCAGTAATCGAGGCGGTGAAAGCGACAGGCGCCCTGGAACACGTGCTTGAAGTCGCCAAGGCCGAAGCCGCCGCCGGCTGCAAGGCCATTACCCGCTTGCCCGACTCCGCATACAAGCAGGCCTTGCTGCAGCTTGCCGACTTTGCCGTCTCGCGAAGCTATTAAATCAGCAAATCAGGAACCCAGTTCCACTTGGCCGTACCCCAATAGGGTGCCCGTGGTATAGGCGATATCGATCAACGCGGCCTGGTAATCCACCATGGCCCGTATTTCCTTGATCTGCGACTCTCCCAGCCGGCTCAGCATTTCCAGCACCTCGGTCATATTCCGCAGCCCTTCATTGAACTGCTTGAGCTCGCCATCGTAATTAACGCCTGCCAGCATTACCTGCTGCCGCGCGGCAATGATACGCTGCCAATGCTGCTCAGCCCGATCCACCGCATCGTGGATTTCTCTTTTGACCGTCAATATCTGCAACTCTTTGGTCGCCAAGCGCTGCATACGCTGCTGTACTGCTTGCTGCAGTTGATTACGCCGTGCCTCGTTCGTCATAGGCAGCTCAAAACGCAAGCCTACGGACCAATCACTGAAGCGGTTGTCGAATGGACTGTCGTACGCCCTCGACAGACTGCTCTCGCCAGACGACAAGGCACCATAACTGTAATCTAGGGTAAACAACGGCAAAGTCTGGTTTTGCAGGTACTCCACCTTGTCGAGGTCTGCGGCGAGCCTCAACTCCAGTTCCAACAATTCGAGCCGGCCCTGCATGGCAGATGAGATCAGCCGATTCTTGTCGAATTCGTAATGCATGAGAACAGGTTCGGACTGGGGACGGATTAATGCATTGCTGTCTATGGCATATTGGGGATCATTGAGCAGGAATAGCAATTGTCGCTGGGTTAGCTGCAATCGGGTTTTGGCAAGGATCAGCGCCTCAATTCGGTCCGAAACGCCAATTTCGGCGCGACTGGCCTCAATGCCCGCGACCAGCCCCTCCTCCACCTTGCGGCGCACCATATCGAGATTACGCGCCGCCAGCTCATATTGCTGGCGCCGGACATCTAACTCAGCCCAGGCCGCATAGAGCTCCCAGTACGCCTTGTCGATCAACGATAGCACGCGGATGGACTGCAGCCGCGTCTTGGCATCCACCGCCTGCCGGTCCAGATCGGCAATGCGGATGCTAGCTTCATTGACCTTGACCCCAGCGTTGCGCAACAAAGGCTGGCTGATCGAAAAACGTGTTGCGCGACGGTACTGGTCTGAGCCTAGTACGCCTTCCGTCAGTTTACGCTCGAAGGGAGTGCTCACCCTCACCACTCCCCCTGTCCTGAGCGGAATGGCAACCCCAGCCTCGCCGTCCAGATAGTCAATCTGCTGCTCTGCCTTGTCCAACTTGGCCAGCTGCCCATCCAAGAGGGGGTCCTCGGATTTGATCTGCACTATGTCGCCACTGGTCAACGGTCGATTCTCGCGCCTGCGTTGCAAGCTGGCATAGATAATATTGTCAAACTTTGCGCGCTCTGCGCCCAATACGCTTTGCGCGATTTGCTGATCGAATTGCACTACCTTCAACGAAAGATTGTTCTGCAAGGCCCGAGCCCTGACATCTGCAATCGTCAATCCATGTTCAACCCCTTTCGGCAAGAACATTTCCTGTTCGCGGCCTTGCGCCAATGCCTCATCCAGGTTCAGACGGAACCGCTCGGGAACAGACAATCCATACTGCCGCCGCGCATTTGCGAAGTCCTCTTCCAGAGTCGTTGCCTTATTCCGGCTCATGGCATTCAAATCAACGCCATTTGGCAGGTGATCGGGCATGGAATGCTCCAGTGCTGCATCCGTGCCGGACGCTGCCCAGCCCAAGCCTGGAGACAGGCCTGACAGGCTTAACCAGGCCAGTGCCTGACAACAAAGCATGACCAAGCTTGGCGGCCTATGTTGCATCATCAAGCCCCCTGGAAAGCATTGGCGGCAGGCTGCGGCACACGTGGAGGGAAACCATTCAGCACGCGCCAGACTTCATAACCAATTGAAACTTCTTCTAGCAGTATCCAGCCCCGAGCGGAACTTCCTTGCCTCAGAAAGCGTTCGGAAGGCCATTTCTGCACACTCTCATCGGGCACCACCATGACCCGGAAACGCCCAGTGCCGTCATCGCTAGCATCGACAAAGGCTACTTTACCGCCAAATGTGCCGATCGCGACATTGGGCCACCCGGATATCTGCAACGCCGGCCAGCCGTCGAATTCCAATCTGACGCGGCTGCCTGGAAGTATCAGCGCAGCATCCAGGCCCTTCACCATCAACTCCACCGCCCGCTGCTCCGTGTCGGGAATAATCACCAGCAATGGCTGCCCTTGATTGATCACCTGTGACTGGGAATTCACCGGCAACCTGAACACGGTGCCTGCGCGGGGCGCCCGCACCAATTGCGACTCCTGGCGAGCAAGGCTAATCTCGAGACTGGTCAATTCATTCTGGGTATCGGCCACCTCCGAACTGATCTTGCTGATCAGGGCGCGACTGGTATCAATATTGGCCTGAGTCTCGGCTCTGACCTGCGCTTGGCTAGCCACTGCGGATTTTTCTTCGGCTCGCGCCGAGTCCAGCGCGGCCTTGGCGCTATTCACGTTTCGAAGCGCCACCGCCCTGTCCCGCTCGGCCAATTCTACATCGCGCCTGGAAACCAACCCTTCCTGTACTAGGCGCTGCATTCTGCCAACCTGGAAATCGGCCGCATCCAGCATAGCCTGGGCGGATGCAACGCTTTCAGCCGCAGCTACGACTTTCTGCTGAGCAACATTCAGGCCATAATCCACGGCCGCTATCCTGGCTTGACGCACAGCCAGCAAGTTTTGCAACTGCACTTCATAAGCCTGCAATTCATCCTGCTTGGCCTTGAGCTTGGCAGCGACGGTCTGGCGTTGTGCCGCCAGCCTTTCCTTGAATCTCGGATCGACATCGCTGATTTCAAGCAAGGGATCCCCTGCATTGACACGCGACCCCTCCCGCACGAACCATTGCCTGATTACGCCGCCCACCGGGGCATCCACGCTTTGACGCCTTTCCAGTGGAGCAAATGCGGTCACGGCGCCCATGGCCTGCACATTCTGTTGCCAGGGGAGGAACAATATCAAGGCCGGTACGATAAAACACGACACCACGACCCAGAACAGGATGCGCTTTACCAGCCTAGGCGTGACCGTATATTGCGAGAACTGCTGGTTGTCAATAATGTCAGGCATCATGATCGGGCAACTCCAGCACAAGGGTTTCGTCGCAATGCTGTGCGATCGATGCACGACGCGTCATGATGACAAGGCTGCACGCTGGCAAATCAAGCATCAAGGGCAGGGCGCGCTGCAGGTCAGCCTCATCCAGGTAGTCGAGCAAGCCATCCACAATCAGCAATCCTGCCTGGCCAATAATCGCCCTGGCCAGCATCAAGAGATTGATCTGTGTAGTGGAGAGCGGCGCACCATTGACTGAAAGCTGAGTATTAAAGCCATCCTGCAACTGGTTGATGCTGGACATCAGCCCCAGCCTGCCCAGCAGCTCAGTCACCTCTCCGATCGGAATATCATTCCGTCCGATCAGGATATTCTCAATAATACTGCCTTCAATGATCTCTAGCTTTCCGACACAACCAATATGTTGGCGCAGCTCGTTCAGATTGAATTGATCAATAGCGATATCATTGAACTCCACACGCCCACTTTCTGGCTGCTTCAAGCCAGTGAGCAATGCCGCCAATGAGGATTTTCCGCTGCCAGCAGCCCCCAGCACAGCAAGGCTGCGACCAGGCTGTACGGTAAAACTGATGCCAGATTGCAAGGCAGTATGCCGCAGGTAGTGATAGCTAAGATTTACGGCGCTCAACTTGATCGGTCGCTTTACCTCTACTTGGCGTAAAGGCGCCTTTTCTTGGGGCAAGTCCTGGATATAGCCAATTTTGTCCAGGCTGGCGAGCAGGTCGTAATAATATTCAAGCTGGCCGATAAACCGCAGGAAAGAAGCCAGCACTGCGAAAATGATCAATTCCGCCGCGACGAATTGTCCCAGGTTGATCTGCCCCTTGATCACCAGCGTGCCCCCCAGGGCCAGCATGGCAGTGCCGCCCAAGGCATAGATGAGGACGCCCCCCAGATATTGCTTGATGAGGATGCGGAAATGCGCGCTCCGCTTTTCCAGGTATTCGGACGCCAACTGGCTGGTGCGCTCCTGCGCCAGGCTCACGCCCGAGGAGAATTTGAAGGTATTGAGGTTGCGGGCAATCGTTTCGAGCCAGGCGGCCAATTCGAACTTGGCATGGGACTCCGCAATCGCCGTCAATGGGGCCTTGCGGCCGATGACGTAGACAATCACCAGGATGATGAGCACGACCAACGCCACCACCACGGCGAAATACATGCTATAGAAAACCAGGATGATGCTGCCCACCACCCCTTGCAATATGGTCGCCACGCCTATCGTCAGCAATGTCGCGACTGACTTCTGCACCGACGTCACCTCGAAGAAGCGGTTGACCAGCTCCTGCAAATCTTCCGCATCCGCCGCATCATATTTCGCGCCTTGCGTCTTGTTGGCGGCGTCAGTGGCAATCCGGCAGAAAATACGGCGCTGGATGAGCTCGACGATAAAAATCTCCAGCACGTAGAACAAACCTGCAAGCAGCAGGAAGATGAACAGCATGAAGGAAATGATGAGCAACGGCTTCATCAGGCTGCCCATGGTGACCGTATTGATGAGAGCCTGTACCGAAATCGGAATCGCCAGGTTGATGAAGCCCACCCCGCCCATCAGGATGATGATCAGCAGGATGTCTTTGCGTTCCAGGCTCAGCAGGTCGATCAATCTTTGCCGGGGCGGTATTTTATGTAAGGTATCGTTGTTCATTCTTCATTGTTCACTCTAACCCAGCAAAACGACATTGCCATCTAGACTTAGTTCCGGAAAAACGCTCCTCGTAATATCAAAAGAGCCCTGCGAACAGGGCTCTGTATCATACCACTTAACTCCAACGATCAATTCAACGTTATAAGTTCTCCATTCTCAGCATGATAGTAGCTGAGGTGGGCGCAATGGCTGGTCCTGGTGGTCAGCGAACCGTCAAACAGGGACTCGCCATCCACGTCGACCGTGGCGTAGCCATTGTGGTAGAGGGTAACTTCCGCCTGTTGCCGTCCGTGACGCATGGCAAAGCTCATGTAGTTTTCATCCTCGGACTCGTCATAGACTTCCCAGTCGCCGTTACCTGTCAACTGTTCCAACCAACCCGATAAATCCACTTCGACGCGGCAAACGACAGGGGTCTCCCATGCGGTTTGAGCTGCAGTATTCATCATGTGCATTCCTTTCAGGTTAGTGATGAGAAATATTGACAACTATTACGTGGCGATAATTTTCCTGATTTCAAGTCCATCCAGAACGCCACGACTGCGGTTGCCATACTGATATAACGGTGCGATGATGCGGAAAGTTTACCGACAACCCAATTTATGCCTGATTTTGTTTTGCTGGATGTCTTGAGGGACAGCCCCGCGCTCTTCATCACCAGCTCCGTCCTGCTGGGACTCATGGTAGGCAGCTTCATCAATGTCGTGATCCACCGCCTGCCGCGCATGATGGAACTGGCCTGGCAGGCCGAGCGCCTGGAAGCGGAAGGCAAGCCGCAGCCGGAACAAATCCGGTACAACCTTGTCACTCCCCGCTCCCGCTGCCCGCATTGCCAGCATGCCATTACGGCTATCGAGAACATCCCGGTCGTCAGCTACTTGTTCCTGGGCGGCAAATGCAGGCAATGCAAGGCGCCCATCAGCCCGCGCTACCCATTGGTGGAAATCCTTGCGGCAACGCTGTCCGGCCTCGCGAGCTGGCATTTCGGCTATTCGAGCCTGGCCGTGGCAAGCTGGCTCATTATCTTCGCCCTGATCGCCTTGACCTTTATCGACCTCGACACGCACCTGCTGCCGGACGACATCACACTGCCGCTACTTTGGGCAGGCTTGCTGTTCAACCTCAGCCACGGCTTTACTGATATCACGTCTGCTGTGACCGGCGCCGCTGCGGGCTATCTCGTCCTCTGGTCTGTATACTGGCTGTTCAAGCTGGCCACGGGCAAGGAGGGAATGGGCTATGGCGACTTCAAGCTGCTCGCGGCGCTGGGAGCCTGGTTTGGCTGGCAGCTACTCCCTGCTGTCATTTTATTATCATCAGTCGCTGGTTCCATCATCGGGATCGGCTTGATCGTGTTGACCAAGCATGGGCGGGAAACCCCGATTCCATTCGGCCCATACCTGGCCCTGGGCGGGATTGCAGCCCTGTTTTTCGGCAAACAACTCTCTCAACTATACCTAGGAGGCTGATAGATGTACGTAGTTGGACTCACCGGCGGCATTGGTGCCGGCAAAAGCGAAGCGGCAAGAATATTTAGCGAGCTGGGCGTGCCCGTCGTCGACGTCGATGTCATTTCACGCCGCCTGACCGGCGCCGGCCAGCCATTGGTGGCAAAAATAGCGGAAGCATTCGGCGCAGAATATGTCACCGCGGATGGCGCCATGGATAGAGGCAAAATACGCGACCGCATCTTTGCCAACGATGCCGACCGCAGGCTGCTCGAGTCCATCCTGCATCCCGCCATCCACAGCGAGGCCCTGCGCGAACTGGAAAACTACAACCAGGCCCCGTACCAGATACTCGCCATCCCGCTGTTTTTTGAGTCAAACCGCTACGAAGGCATCGTCAACCGTACCCTGTTGATCGACTGCGACGAGGACAAGCAGATCAGCCGCGTGGTCAACCGCAACGGCTTCACCGAGAAAATGGTGCGTTCCATCATTGCCGCCCAGGCATCGCGCAGTTTTCGCCGCGCGCTCGCCAACGACATCATCGACAACAACGGCACTATTGAGGAACTGGAAGAGAAAATCCGCCTGATGCATGAAAAATTCATTAAGACTTGCATAGTTAGCGAATAAATCTGATAATTCACGATAGCTTTTATAAACAAACGGATCAGCCTCGAGAAGCCCGTGCCTAGTTACGACTATCCTTTTAACGAACGCATCCGTACCCTGTTGCGTCTGGAAGACCTGTTCACCAAGGTTTTGCATAACATTGAGGGTGAGCACGAGTTCGTCCACCACAGCGTCCTGCTTTCCATTTTCCAGATCCTGGACATCATCGAGCGGGCCGAACTCAAGATGGACCTGCTGCAAGAGCTGGACCGGCAGAAAATGGTCATGAACAACCTGCGCGGCAACCCCTCGATCGAGGAAAAAGTGCTGAACGACCTGGTGACCGATATCGAAAATGCAGCGCGGCCGCTACGCAATACGCCCGGCAAGCTTGGGCAAACCCTGCGCGACAACGAATGGCTGATGAGCATCAAGCAGCGCTCCGTCATCCCTGGCGGCGTCTGTGAGTTCGACCTGCCGTCCTACCACTACTGGCTGGGACTGAGCAGCGAGCGGCGCAAGCATGACCTCAGCGTCTGGATGAGCCCCTTGATGCCGCTGTACGACGCCATCCGCATCATCCTGCACATCCTGCGCGGCAGCGGTGCCACGTCCAGCATGACCGCTGTCAACGGGGCTTACCAGCAAATGCTGGGAGGCGCCAAGCCAGCCCAGATGCTGCGTGTGGAGATCAGCGACGATACGCCCTGCTTTCCCGAAGTGAGCGCCAACAAGTATGCGATCAATATCCGCTTCAACAGCCTGGACAACGCCCAACGGCCACGTCCCTGCGACTCCAACATCGACTTCTCATTGACACTGTGCAACCTGTAGGCAGGAAACTGGTTCCCTGCCCGCAATGCGGGGAATTGTCGGAATACTCCAGTGCAAACCCATATCGTCCGTTTTGCTCGGAACGCTGCCGCCTGATCGACCTGGGGCAATGGGCCAGCGAGAGCTATCGCATCCCGGACACCAACCCCAAGCCTGACGACGACGAATACTAACGCACGAATAGTGGGTTAAGGCTGGGCGCTGAACTCGAGTGTATATTGAGTCCTTAATGGCTGGGACGGACGCTTGATATCGAGCGTCATTACCCAGTCGCTGCTTCCGCTCACGCATACCGGCAGGGTGACCATGGCGCGCCAGCTGCCATCAGGCTGCTGCTGGAGGCGGTAGCGGTTGATTCCCATCTGCATATCCTGCATATCAAAGCTGGCTTGCACCGACTCCGCCTCGGGCAGCGTTACTCGCATCTTAAACGCCTGCATGACCTTGGGTGTTGTCATCGCCTGGATTGTCAGGTCGTCATGGCGGCATCCGCGCACAATATCCTCGCAGGCGATCGCTAACGGTTCGACCGTGGCTCCGCCAGGCTTCAGCCATAAATAAGCCGCCAGCACCAGCGCGGGCACTAGCACAGCCGCCAGTCGCGCCAATAACTTGCGCGACATGATCAGCCCCACGCTCCGCGCATCATGGCGATACCATGCGCGCCATGCTGCCATGCCTGCTCCATATGCGCCTGTTGCAAACCGCCCAATGCATAGATTGGCAGGCTGCTGCCTTGCGCCAAGGCGGCAAAGCCCTCCCAGCCCAGCACCTGGGCCTGGGGGTGGCTCAATGTAGGCAACACGGGAGACAACACCGCAAAATCCAGCGCCAAGGATTGGGCGTGCGCAAGTTGCTGGGCATTATGACAAGAGGCAGCGCACAGCATGCCGTCCGGACGCTCCGAAAGCGCCATCAGGCGCTCGGAAGACAAATGCACCCCGGCCATGCCCAATGCCCGTGCAGCCTCGATCTCGCCGTTGAGCAACACCTTGGCCTGGTAGGGCTGCGCCAGCTTGAGCACTTGCTCCGCCAAACGCTGCAGACTCTCCGCAGGCAAATGCTTTTCCCTCAGCTGCAGCAAGCGCAGCTCTTGGTCCAGGGCGTACTGCAAGCGTTCCAGGAAGCGCTGCTCGCCCAACTCGCCCGCATTGCTGATCGCATAGATGGAAGGCAGGCCCAGGGCTGCCAGGATAGGCTCATTGGCAGGCAGCATCGGGCCTACGTTCAATGCGGCAGGATGTTGCCAGCTCAATCGCTGACCTTCGCAGCCGTGCGGCTCGTGCTGCCATTCGCGCACGATGAAAAAATGCAGTTCCACCTTGCGGTCAGGATACTCGAAGCGGCGCAACAGCCAGGGGTAGGCACTTTCCACATCGACCCCAAGTTCCTCGCGCAATTCCCGCACCAAGGCGTGGCGCGGAGTCTCGCCGGACTCTATCTTGCCCCCGGGAAACTCCCACCATCCTTCCCAAGGCTTGCCGGCAGGACGCTCGGCTAGCAGCACCTGACCGTCAGGGCGTTGCAATATGGCTACGGCGGCACGCACTACGCTCATGGATGTCTGGTTCCTGCCAAGGCCTGGCGGCCGACATAGTCGCGGGCGAACTGATACGCTACCCGGCCGCTGCGTGCGCCTCGGGTATGCGAAAACAGCAAGGCGGCGCTGCGGGTTTCCTCGTCCACCTGTTCAATACCGTAATGCTTGAGCCATTGCGCGACTACCGCCAGGTATTCATCTTGGCTGAATGGATAGAACGACAGCCAGAGGCCGAAGCGCTCGGACAACGATACCTTTTCCTCGGTAGTGTCACCTGGCCTGATCTCGTCGCCGTGCCGCGTCACCTCCAGGTTTTCCGACATGTACTCAGGCATCAGGTGGCGGCGGTTGGAAGTGGCATACACCACGACATTGTCCGATGTCGCCGCGATCGAACCGTCCAGCACCACCTTGAGCGCCTTGTAGCCCGGGTCGCTGGACTCGAAGGACAGGTCGTCGCAGAAAATGATGAAGCGCTCCTTGCGCTCGCGCAGCAAGGCGACGATTTCCGGCAATGCCACCAGGTCCTGCTTATCCACCTCCACCAGGCGCAAGCCCTGGTCCGCAAACGCGCCCAGCACCGCTTTCACGAGTGAGGACTTGCCGGTGCCGCGCGCGCCGGTCAACAGCACGTTGTTGGCTGGATGGCCATGCACGAACTGCTCCGTGTTGCGCACAACCTCGGCCTTTTGCTCATCGACGTTGCGGATGTCGTCCAGGCTGATATGGTGTGGATACTCCACGGCCACCAAGTGGCCGCGCCCGTTCAATGTTTGCCAGCGCCAGGCAATGGCGTTCCAGTCGGGTTCGGGTGCCGGCGGCGGTAAGAAGCTTTCCAGCCTCGCCAGCACCGCTTCGGCACGGGTGATCAATTGCTCGAGATCGGCCATGAGTCGACCTAGCTGCGGTAGTCCGCATTGATGCGGACATAGTCATAGGAAAAGTCGCAGGTCCAGACCGTGGCATTGGCCTGCCCGCGGTTGAGCACGACGCGCACGGTGATTTCAGCTTCCTTCATCACGGCAGCGCCTTGTTCCTCTACATAACTTGCCGCGCGTCCGCCATGCTCGGCCACCAGCACATCGCCCAGGTAGAGCTTTATGGCATTCACGTCTAGGTCGTCCACGCCTGCATAGCCGATCGCCGCGAGAATCCGCCCGAGATTGGGGTCGGAGGCAAAGAAGGCGGTCTTGATCAATGGCGAGTGCGCAATCGCGTAGGCGACCTGGCGGCACTCCTCCACGTCCTTGCCGGACTCGACCTGGATCGTCATGAACTTGGTGGCGCCCTCGCCATCGCGCACGATCGCCTGGGCCAGCTCGACCGCCACTTCGGTGATGGCATCCTGCAATTGCTGGAATTCCGCACTGGCAACATCAGTGATCTCGGCATTGTCTGCCTTGCCGGTCGCCATGACGATGAAGGAATCGTTGGTCGAGGTATCGCCATCGACCGTGATGCAGTTGAACGAGCGATTCACCGCATGATCGATCAAGGCTTCCAGCGCGGCCTGGCTGATCGCGGCATCCGTCGCCACATAGCCGAGCATGGTCGCCATGTTCGGATGAATCATGCCGGAACCCTTGGAAACCCCAGTCACCGTCACGGCCTTGCCGCCCAGGGCGATTTGGCGCGAAGCGCCCTTGGATACAATGTCGGTCGTCATGATGGCCTCAGCCGCATCGAACCAGCGTTGCTCACCCAGACCAGCTACGCATTGAGGCAGGCCGGCCAGCAGACGATCCATGGGCAACGGCTCCAGGATGACGCCGGTGGAGAAAGGCAACACCTGCTCAGGCTTGAGCTGCAACAGCTTTGCCAGCTCGACACATGTAGCGCGGGCGTTTTCCAGGCCGGATTCGCCGGTTCCCGCGTTGGCATTGCCGGTATTGACCACCAGCGCACGGATATTCCCGCCAGTCTTCGACAAATGCTCCTTGCAGACAGTCACCGGCGCCGCACAGAAACGGTTCTTGGTGAATACGCCGGCCACGCGCGTACCGTCGGCGAGCCTGATGACCAGCATGTCCTTGCGGTCCGGTTTGCGGATATGGGCTTTGGCAATACCAAGCTCTACGCCTGGGACCGGCAACAGGGAATGCGCTTCGGGCGCGACGAGATTGACTGGCATGATGGCTTTTCTCAGGAACGCAAAAGGCTGATTTTACCGTAATCAGGTGCCGCTTGCCCGGCAGCACCATGAATGCAGGCAATAAAAAAGCCGGGATTTCCCGGCTTAGAGCAGCTAATAAAACTCTCATAACGTTGTTGCTTCTGCTTGTCGTACCACTTGTACGGTCTGCGCAGAGCGCCTAGCCAGGATCGCTTCGCTGAGTTTTGTTAGCCACTCCTAGTCTCAAGCCTGGCTTAGACGCCTTGCTTCAAGCGCTCGCATAACCTGCAGACGCTCGGCCTCATCCATGGTGCGCCAGGCGCGTATTTCGGCAATCGTCCGCAAGCAGCCTGTACAATACTCCCGCCGGCTATCCAGCGCGCATACCCTTATACAGGGAGAGGCCAGTTGCGGGGCTTGCACCTGCATCCGTTCAACCCTGAGGTATCAGTTCAGTTTGCCGTGGCACTGCTTGTACTTCTTGCCGGAACCGCAAGGACAAGGATCGTTACGGCCCACCTTGACGCCGACGCGCTCGAATGTCGTCACTGGCTGTCCGCCGGCCTCGTCGGACTCATCCGCATTGCCGAGCGCCTCGTCATAGTCCGCATGCTGATATTGCACGTTCTCGAGCTCGGCAGGCTTCTCGACGGCTTCCACATCAGCCTCGCTCTGCACCTTGACCAGCATGGTCACCTGGGTCACTTCGCGCTTGACGGTATCCAGCAGGCTGGAGAACAGGGCAAAAGCCTCGCGCTTGTATTCCTGCTTGGGGTTCTTCTGAGCATAGGAGCGCAGGTGGATGCCCTGGCGCAAATGATCCAGCGCCGCCAAGTGCTCACGCCAGTGGTTGTCCAGGCTTTGCAGCATCACGGCACGCTCGAACTGGCGCAATACCGAAGCCGAGGCCTGGTCTTCCTTCGCCTGGTAGGCGGCATTGGCCGTCTCGACGATATGTTCGCGCAGGGTTTCTTCATGCAGGTTGGGGTTTTCTTCCAGCATCTTCTGCAACGGGATATCGAGGCCCAGGTCTGCCTGCAGGGCTTTTTCCAGGCCGGGGATATCCCACTGCTCTTCCAGACTTTCAGGCGGGATATAGGTCGCAATCAAGTCGTGGATCACGTCCACGCGCATCGCGGCAATGGTCTCGCCGACGTCCGCGGCTTCGAGCAATTCGTTGCGCTGCTGGTAGATCACCTTGCGCTGGTCGTTGGATACGTCGTCATATTCCAGCAGTTGCTTGCGGATATCGAAGTTGCGGCCCTCGACCTTGCGCTGGGCGTTCTCGATCGCACGCGTGACCCATGGATGCTCGATCGCCTCGCCTTCCGGCATCTTCAGGCGCTCCATGATGGCGGCGACACGGTCGGAGGCGAAAATACGCAGCAGCTGGTCTTCCAGCGACAGGTAGAATCGGCTGGAACCAGGGTCGCCCTGGCGGCCGGCACGGCCGCGCAGCTGGTTGTCCACGCGGCGGGACTCATGGCGCTCGGTGCCGATGATATGCAGGCCGCCTGCCGCCAAGACGGCGTCATGCTTCACCTGCCAGTCGGCCTTGATCTTGGCAATCTGCGCCGCCTTGTCTGATTCGGACAAGCTCTCGTCCGCTTCCACCGCGGCGATTTCGTCTTCCGGATTGCCTCCCAGCACGATATCGGTACCGCGGCCCGCCATGTTGGTGGCAATGGTGATCATGCCGGCACGGCCGGCCTGGGCGATGATGTGGGCCTCACGCTCGTGCTGCTTGGCATTGAGCACCTGGTGCTCGAGCTTGGCTTCGGACAATACCCTGGAAATCAGCTCCGAGTTCTCGATCGAGGTGGTGCCCACCAGTACCGGCTGGCCGCGCTTCTGGCATTCCTTGATATCGTCGATCACCGCCTGGTATTTTTCCTTGGCGGTGCGATACACCTTGTCCATGTGGTCCTTACGCTGCAATGGGCGGTGCGTAGGAATCACCACGGTTTCCAGGCCGTAGATCTGGTTGAACTCGTAGGCCTCGGTATCGGCGGTGCCGGTCATGCCGGAAAGCTTGCCGTACATGCGGAAGTAATTCTGGAAGGTGATGGAAGCCAGGGTCTGGTTTTCCTTCTGGATGGTCACGCCCTCCTTGGCTTCCACCGCCTGGTGCAAACCGTCGGACCAGCGGCGGCCCGCCATCATGCGGCCAGTGAACTCGTCCACGATGACGATTTCGCCATCGCGCACGACATAGTGCTGATCACGGTGGTAAAGCGATTGCGCGCGCAGGGCGGCATACATGTGGTGCACCAGGCTGATGTTGGCAGCGTCGTAGAGGCTGCTGCCTTCGGCCAGCAAACCCGCCTCGGCCAGCAAGGCCTCCGCATGCTCGTGCCCTTGCTCCGAGAGCAATACCTGGTGAGATTTCTCGTCCACCCAGAAGTCGCCTTCGCCGTCTTCCTTTTCCTGGCGCACCAGCTTGGCGGCGATGCTGTTCATCTGCAGGTACAGGTCCACGCTGTCGTCCGCCTGGCCGGAAATAATCAGCGGGGTGCGCGCTTCGTCGATCAGGATGGAGTCGACTTCGTCCACCAGCGCATAGTTGAGGCTGCGCTGCACGCGCTCTTCCGCCGTGAACACCATGTTGTCGCGCAGGTAGTCGAAACCGAATTCGTTGTTGGTGCCGTAAGTGATGTCGGCAGCATAGGCTTTCTGCTTTTCGTCGTGCGGCATTTGCGAGAGATTGATGCCCACGCTCAGGCCGAGGAAGTTATACAGGCGGGACATCCATTCGGCATCGCGCCGCGCCAGGTAATCGTTCACCGTCACCACATGCACGCCCTTGCCGGTCAGCGCATTGAGGTAGGCAGGCAAGGTCGCCACCAGAGTCTTGCCCTCGCCGGTACGCATTTCGGCAATCTTGCCTGCATTCAGCACCATGCCGCCGATCAACTGCACGTCGAAGTGGCGCATGTTGAGCACGCGGCGGCCGCCTTCGCGCACCACGGCAAAAGCCTCGGGCAGCAGTTTTTCCAGCGATTCGCCCTGCTGGTAGCGTTGCTTGAACTCCTCCGTCTTGGCTTTGAGCTGCTCGTCCGTCAACGCCTGCATGCTGGGTTCCAGCGCATTGATGGCCTTGACGTTCTGTGCATATTGCTTGACCAGCCGCTCGTTGCGGCTACCGAAGATTTTCTTGAACAACGCGGATAACATGAAGTGGCACCACTTTTCCGTATGGACGGAAACCTCTAGGTTAGCTTTAAATAAGTTTAGTTAATAAAATCAAAATCTAATTCGCGCTTTGCAAATACTTGCGCGGATCCAGCGCTGCCCCGTTCAAGCGCACCTCGAAATGCAGGTGGGCCCCGGTGGAACGCCCTGTACTGCCGACGCGGGCGATCAATTGGCCTCGCTCGACACGGTCCCCAGCCTTCACTAGCAACTGGGATGCATGGGCATAACGGGTTTCAAGCCCCGACCCATGGTTAATCTTGACAATTCTACCATAGTCGGGAGTCTGCTCCGCAGCCGTTACAACTCCTGCGGCAGAAGCATACACAGGCGTCCCGCTGTCCGCTACGAAATCCAGGCCCTCATGGAAAGCGACCTTGCCGGAAAACGGGTCGACGCGCCAGCCGTAGCTGGAGGAGTTATACGCCACATCGGTCGGCATGGTGCTCGGCAATGTACTCGCCTTCAGGCGCTGCTGCAACAGGGAGGCTTCAAGCACGCTCAGCTTGTCGCTGTTGAGGTCTATCGATTGCGTCAATGCCTGGATGCGCTGCTTCAACTCATCCTCGGACATGGTACGCGCATCCACCATGGGGCCGCCCCGCCCCGGCGGCAAGGCATCGGCGTCGCGGGCCTTGACGCCTGCCAGGCTGGAGAGCCGCGCGCCCAATGCATCCAGACGCAACACCTTGGCCTCTATCTCGCCAAGCTGCTGCGCCAACGCATCGATATGCGCCTGCTCGCCTGCGCTCGCGAAATGCATGGAAGCCGGGGCGCCTTTGTGCTGGTGGGTGCCCTGTGGCACAATAAGCACCCAAAGCAGCAAGGCTGGCAGCGCGCTCAGCAGGCCAATGACGAGCAAGCCCAGTGGCAGCGGGATGCTGCGCGTCCTTGCCGTACTATTCGATACTAAAATGATGTTCATTACTTCCCCTTGGGAGAGCCCGGCATGCTGCGTGTAAGTGCATTGTTTACTGAAAATGCCGAATTGGCGGCTCTTTCGCAACAAGCAGAGCAACTGACGCTTTCGCAGCAGAAATGGAACGCCGTAGTACCCGCCGCGCTGAAACCTTATACGCAGGCAGGGAGTCTCAGCCACAAGCGCCTGACGGTCTATGCCACCAATGGCGCAGTCGCTGCAAAAATCAAACTGATGCTGCCCAGCCTGATGCTTGGGCTGAAAAAACAAGGGCTTGAAGTTACTTCAATTCGGGTGGAAGTGCAAGTGCAATCTGCCGCGGGCAAGCCTGCCAAGAAAGTGCGCACGCTCAGCCCGGCAGCAGCAGCCAGCCTTGAAAAGCTGGCAAGCGAACTGCAGGGCTCGCCGCTGGGCGATGCCATTGCCCGGCTTTCCAGCCGCCGCTAGCAGCACCTTCGCCTGTCCCTGACATTCACCAGGATTTTGTCGGATCACTATGGAATTTTTACTTTATTTTATTGCCGGGGCAGGGGCAGGGGTTCTGTCGGGGCTGCTTGGCGTAGGCGGCGGCACCGTGATCGTGCCCATCCTGGTCGTCATCTTCACCTCGCAGGCGTTCCCGCCGCAACACATCATGCATATCGCGCTCGGCACCTCGCTGGCGACGATCATCGTCACCTCGATTTCGTCGGCGCACGCCCACCATAAAAAACAGAACGTGCATTGGTCCGCGGTCAAACTGATCGCGCCCGGCATCGTTATCGGCACCTTGCTCGGCGCCGTACTGGCCGGCCAGCTGGATACCGTGATACTCAAGGTGATTTTCGCTGTGTTCGTATTGCTGATCGCCACCCAGATGGCGCTCAACTTCACGCCGGCGGCCCACAGGCAATTGCCAGGCAAGGCCGGCACCTTGGGCATGGGAGGCGTTATCGGCGTGCTTTCCAGCCTGGTCGGCATTGGCGGCGGATCGCTATCGGTGCCGTTCCTGATCTATTGCAACTTCAATGCGCGCTACGCGATTGGCACCTCCTCTGCGATCGGGCTGCCAATCGCGGTCGCCGGTACGCTAGGCTTCGTCGTCACAGGCCTGGCGGAGGGCAATCTGCCCGCATACAGCCTGGGCTATGTCTATCTGCCCGCATTCGCCGGCATTGCGCTCGCCAGCATGCTCACCGCGCCGTTTGGCGCTTACCTGGCCCATAGGCTGCCAGTCCCGGTATTGAAAAAGCTATTTGCGCTGCTGCTCTACGTGGTAGGCATCAAGATGCTCTGGAGTCTGGTATGAGCCAGGCATTCGTCATCGAGGTCGAGGGCCTGTACAAGTATTTCGACCAGTTCTGCGCCGTCGACAACCTGCGCTTCCAGGCCAAGCGCGGCGTCACCACGGCCTTGCTGGGCGGCAACGGCGCGGGGAAAACCACGACGATTGCCATGCTGCTGGGGTTATTGACCCCTAGCCAGGGACAGATCCGCATCCTCGGCGAGGACATGCTGCAGCATCGCTACCGCCTTCTGCACCGCATGAACTTCTCCTCGCCCTACGTCGACCTGCCGCAACGCCTGACGATACGCGAGAACCTCACGGTCTACGGGCACTTGTACCGGCTGCCCCGCCTGAAGCCGCGCATCGAGGAACTGGCCGGGGCGCTGCACCTTGATGCACTATTGGACAAGCGCTACGGGCAGCTTTCGGCCGGACAGAAAACCCGTGTTTCCCTTGCCAAATCGCTGCTAAACGAACCCGAGCTGCTGCTGATGGACGAGCCTACCGCATCTCTGGATCCTGATACCGCGGACTCCATCCGCAGCTACCTGGAGCAATACCAACGCGACACCGGCGCCAGCATCCTGCTGGCATCGCACAACATGGCCGAGGTCGAGCGCATGGCGACTGACGTGATCATGATGCGCAAAGGCCAAGTGGTAGACACCGGCACGCCGGCAGGCCTGCTTGTCAAGTACGGTCGCAATAACCTGGAGGAAGTCTTCATCGACATCGCGCGCCACAAGGAACCTGCCTGATGCAGGACATCCACTTCTCTCCTAGGCGCATCGGCGCGGTAGCATTGCGCCACCTCTACCTGATGCGCTCCTCCTGGCCGCGCGTGCTGGAAATGGTCTACTGGCCTACGGTGCAGATGATACTGTGGGGTTTCATCACCTTGTACTTGCAAGTCAACAGCAGCCTGATCGCCCAGGCCAGCGGCATCCTGCTGTCGGGCGTGTTACTCTGGGACGTGCTGTTCCGCGGCCAGCTCGGCATTGCATTGGTGTTCATGGAGGAAATGTGGTCGCGCAATCTGGGGCATTTGTTCGTCAGCCCGTTGCGGCCCTATGAAATGGTGGCATCGCTGCTGCTCATGAGCCTGATCCGCACCCTGATCGGCATTGGCGGCGCCACCCTCATCGCCATCCCGCTGTTCGGCTACAACATCTACGATATGGGCCTGCCGCTGATCGCCTTCTTCCTCAACCTCATCGTCATGGGCTGGGCGATCGGCCTGATCGTATCCGGCATCGTGCTGCGCTACGGCATGGGCGCGGAAAGCATCGCCTGGGTCAGCGTGTTCGCCATCCAGCCGCTCTGCGCCATCTATTACCCGGTCGCCATCCTGCCAGGCTGGCTGCAGCCTGTCGCCCTGGCGTTGCCGGCGAGCCATGTGTTCGAAGGGATGCGCGCGCTGCTGTTAGAGCACAGCTTCGATGCAAGCCATATGGCCTGGGCAATAGGGTTGAATATCCTCTACCTGGCCGTCGGCATTGCCGTATTCCTCGGCTACTTCCAAATCGCAAGACGCAAGGGGCTGCTGTTGCAGGTGGGCGAATGATCAGCCCTCTTCTTTAGCGGCCGTCCACATTCCCCGGCCGTTGCTCTTGGATATGTAGAGCGCCTCGTCGGCTTTCTTGAAAAGCTGCTCGTGGGAAGTCGCGGCCAGCGGATAAATGGCGAACCCGATGCTGGTATTGATCCGGTACGGATTGTCAGCGCCGATGTCGAAAGGCTCATGCAGCATGTCAATGATTTTGCTGCACAAGCGTTCCTCGGTTTTCTTGGTGGTGATGTTGGGCGCTAGGATGCCGAACTCGTCCCCGCCGAACCGCGCGAGGTAGTCGCTGGATCGGACGCAGGCCGACAGCACCGAGGCCACATGCTTCAAGACCAGGTCGCCGGTCTGGTGGCCGTAGGTGTCGTTAATCGCCTTGAAGCGGTCGAGGTCGAGCAGGATCAGCAGCAGCATCTGGTTTTCGTCGGCGGCTTTCTGCGTCAGGTGCTCAAGATAGAAGTCGAACGCCCTGCGGTTGAGCAAGCCGGTCAACGCATCCTTTTCCGCCAGCGCCTTGAGCGTAGCTTCGTCCCGCTTGCGCTCGGTGATATCGGCAAAAGTCGCCAGGGCCAAGCCAGCCTCGGGCAGGATTACCCCGCCGTGAAACGCCGTCTTGATGCTGCCATCGGCGCATTGGACATTCACCTCCACCGCGGGAACCTCGTAGACCTGTTTGCCGCCGCCCTCAAAATATGCCGACCACCTTTCGCGAGCGCTTACCTGCTGGCTTGCCAAGGGATAAACGCGCACGATCCAATCTTCCACCGAGGCAAAATCGCTGCTGCGGTAACCGTAGGTCTCGCGGAACTTGCCGTTCATGAATAGAATCTTGCCGCCTTGCAGGCTGGCACAGGAAATAGGGATAGGCAGCGACTCCAGCAATGCCTCGAGCTGGTAGCTTTCAAGCTTCAGTTGACTAATCATCTATTCAACCGCAATTGTCATCCATTCCATAATATCCCCGGCACAAGGCCGCTTAATCGCAAACACTTGAGCCAATGATCAGCTTCACGCGCCTGTCATCATAATGACATGAATGCCACGCCGAAGTAAGACAATTACCTATTTATTTGCCGGAATTAGCAACGGCCTCAAACATCCTTTTGTGCATGCTATGGCATAAAAAAGAGGAGCATTGCTCCTCTTTCTGATCCTGACCGGCTCTATTGCGGGACTGGATTACTTACCGAACCTCTCGACGCCAGCGACGATTTCCGCCTTGGCGTCTTCAACATCCTTCCACTCGCCGACCTTGACCCACTTGCCTTTTTCCAGGTCCTTGTAATGCTCGAAGAAGTGGGCGATAGGCGCAAGCTGGAACTCGGGGATATCCTGATAGGACTTGATGTCCTTGTATTGCGGGCAGATCTTGTCCACCGGCACGGCCAGCACTTTGGCGTCCACGCCGCCGTCATCTTCCATGGTCAGTACGCCGATCGCGCGGCAGCGGATCACCACGCCCGGCTGCAATGGAATCGGGGTAATCACCAGCACGTCGACGGGGTCGCCGTCTTCAGACAGCGTCTGCGGAATGTAGCCGTAGTTGCACGGATAATGCATGGAAGTGCCCATGAAGCGATCCACGAATACGGCGCCAGAGTCCTTGTCCACTTCGAACTTGATGGGCTCGCCACGCATGGAGATTTCGATAATGACGTTGAAGTCGTTAGGGATGTCTTTGCCTGCCGGCACATTACAGAGGGACATGGATTGATCCTTAATATGTTTTGGTTTGAATAATATGGGGATAACGCGGGATTTTAGCGTAAATCAGGGACAAAAATCATCTTTGGGCTATGGCGCGCTCGGCGACCTGCTGCCTGCATTCGGCAACCACCGCTGCAGGCACGCACTTGATGCCCAGGTAGAACAGGCCCGGCACGATGACCAGGTCATCCAGCTGCCCGAGGATGGGGATGAAATCCGGGATCAGGTCGAATGGCAGCAGCAGATAGCCCACCGCCAGCCCCAGCAGCACCCTGGCCAGCCAGGGCGTTTGCGGATGGCGCAGCACCAACTGATAGACTTCCAGCTCGGTCTTGAGCTGCCGCGCCAGCTTTTTCAGCTTTTCTTTCAGGGCATGTCCTGGCTAGAAAGGCTTACCGGTCAGGCGCTCGAACGCCTCGCGGTATTTGTCCGCCGTCCTGGTCGCCACATCGTCCGGCAATGCCGGGCCGGGCGCCGTTTTGTTCCAGCCGGTGGATTCCAGCCAGTCGCGCACGTATTGCTTGTCGAAGCTCGGCGGGTTGCTGCCGACCTGGTATTGATCCTGCGGCCAGAAGCGGGATGAATCCGGCGTCAGCACTTCATCGATCAGGTACAGCTCGCCCGCCTCGTCCAACCCGAACTCGAACTTGGTATCGGCGATGATGATGCCGCGGCTCAGGGCATAGGCCGCCGCTTCCTTGTAAAGCTGCACGCTGATGCGCGCCACCTTGTCGGCCAGCTCTTTACCCAATAATTGGGCGCATTTTTCCAAGGTGATGTTCTCGTCGTGGTCGCCCACTTCCGCCTTGCTCGATGGCGTGAACAAGGGCTCGGGCAACTGGGCCGCTTCCTGCAGGCCAGCCGGCAACGGGATGCCGCACACGCTCTGGCTGCCCTTGTATTCCTTCCAGCCGGAGCCCGCGAGGTAGCCGCGCACGATCGCCTCGATCGGCAACGGCTTGAGCTTCTTCACCACCAGCGCGCGCGGCCCCAATTGCGCCTGCTCCGCAGGATCGCTCACCACGGTATTGGGGTCGATGCCGGTCAAGTGGTTGGGCACGACATGCTTGAGCTTCTCGAACCAGAAATTGGCGATCTGGGTCAGGATCGCGCCCTTGTCCTTGATCGGCGTCGGCAGGATGACGTCGAATGCGGAGAGGCGGTCGCTCGCCACCAGCAGCATGTGTTTATCGTCGAGGTCATAAATATCCCGCACCTTGCCCTGATTGATAAGTTTCAGGCTCTTGATGCTGGATTGCATGAGGGGAGTAGTCAAAACGCGTACCTCTATCAAAAACTATTTGTGATGGTCCTGCTCGGGGCCATCGGAATAAGGAAACTTCACATGCCCGTAGCGCACCACCAGGATGGCGACGGCGATCAGCAGGATGGAAGCCGCCACGGCAAAAATGCGCCAGGCTTCCAGCTCCTTGATGTCCAGCACCAGGTAGCGCGCCAGCGCAATGATGCCGATATACAAGGGGTACCGCACCGGCAGCGTGCCCGAGCTCAAGTAATGGTTGAGCATGGTGAGGATTTCGAGATAGAGAAACAGCAGCAGCAAATCCGCTACGGTCACGGCCCTCATATCCCAGATATGCAGCGCGGCCTGCCCGGTCGCCACTATCGTCGCCAGGGCAATGAACACCAGCAATGCCTGCTCGACGAGGCCGATGCCTCGCTGGCCTAATTTACTGTATTTATTGGGTTGCATAGCGGCGCTGGTCCGGGCAAATGATCCCGGCATTATACGCTGTAAATATCCGCCGCCGTGAAGCGATGTATTAGAGCCTGTTCACCATCTTTTCATAGGGCACGTTGTCCCGGCAGGGTAGTCAAAGCAAGGCAAAACCACAAGCATGCGCATTGTAACCGGGCTTATTGCCCGGCGAAGATTTGCAACGCAGCAGCGGCTGCGCTGCCAGGTCAACCCGGAGGGCATGGCATAAAAACGCGCCCGGACTGCGCCTTGATCGGACGCGTTTTGATGCCATGCGTACCCCATGAAAAGATGGCGAACAGGCTCTTAGGAAGCAGCGTATCGCTGCGCCATTTTATCGAGTGGGAGAGGCTGGATTTGCGCGGCATGCCCGGCAGAGCCGAATGCCTCGAAACGCTCCCGGCACAAGGCCTGCATGCCGCCGGTCGCGGCTGCCAGGATCCTGCGCGGGTCGAATTCCGCCTTGTGTTCCGGCTGCCCGAGGAAGCGGCGCAACGCGCCGGTAAAAGCCAGCCGCAGGTCGGTATCGATATTCACCTTGCGCACCCCGCTTCGGATCCCCTTGACGATTTCCTCCACCGGCACGCCGTAGGTCTCGGGAATCTCGCCGCCGTATTCGTTGATCACCCGCAGCCACTCCTGCGGCACGGAGGAAGAGCCATGCATCACCAGATGCGTATTCGGCAACCGCGCATGGATTTCGCGCAGGCGGCTGATGGAAAGCGTTTCCCCGGTGGGCGGGCGCTTGAACTTGTAGGCGCCGTGCGAAGTGCCGATCGCGATCGCCAATGCATCCACGCCTGTCTGCGCAACGAAATCCACCGCCTCGTCCGGGCTGGTGAGCAACTGGCTGTGGTCTAGTAGGCCTTCCGCCCCGACGCCGTCCTCCTCGCCCGCCAGGCCTGTCTCCAGCGAGCCGAGCACGCCCAGCTCGCCCTCCACCGACACGCCCGCCGCATGCGCGGCCATCACCACCTGCCGCGTCACCTCTACATTGTAGGCATAGCTGGCCGGGGTCTTGGCGTCCTCCAGCAGGGAACCGTCCATCATCACGCTGCTGAAGCCGGTCTTGATGGAATGCAGGCATACCTCCGGGCTGGCGCCGTGGTCCTGGTGCAGCACGACGGGAATGTGCGGATAGCTGGCGATGGCCGCCTCGACCAGCTTGAGCAGGAAGGCCTCGCCCGCATACTTGCGCGCGCCTGCGGACGCCTGCAGGATCACCGGGCTGTTGCACGCATCCGCCGCGCACATGATGGCCTGCACCTGCTCCAGGTTGTTGATATTGAAGGCTGGCACGCCATAGTCATGCTCGGCAGCGTGATCCAGCAATTGGCGTAGACTGATCAGTGCCATCGTTATCCATCCTAGGGTTGTTCACGGCTAGTGTTGCTGGCGGTTAAATGTCGCTCGCGCCTATGCTCGCCCACCTTGACGATCTGCAAGGTATTGGTGCCGCCCGCATTGCCGATCGGCTCGCCGAACGTCAGCATCATGAGGTCGTCTCGCTGCACCGCGCCCAGCCGCAGCAATGTCTCTTCCGCGTCATAGAGTATCTTGCTCAGCTCCTGGCTGGGCAGCTCGATATGGTAGGGATAGACCCCGCGGTACAACGTGAGCTTGCGCCGCGTGTTGCGCTCCGTCGTCAATGCATAAATCGGCACATTAGTATTCGAGCGTGACAGCCAGGTGACAGAAGAGCCCGACCGGGTCAGGGCGGCGATCGCCTTCACGTTCAAATGCTCCGCCGCGTACACGGATGCCATGGCGATCGCCTCATCGATGAACTCGAACTCGTCATTGATCGGCGCCTGCAAATGGTGGCTGTCGTACTCCTTCTCCGCCTCCAGGCAGACCCGGTGCATGGCCTGGATGGACTCGACCGGATAATGCCCCACCGCCGTCTCGCCCGAGAGCATCACCGCATCGGTGCCGTCCAGCACCGCGTTGGCCACATCGGAAACCTCGGCCCTGGTCGGGATCGGGCTGCTGATCATGGATTCCAGCATCTGCGTCGCCGTGATCACCAGCTTGTTGCGCATGCGCGCCGTGCGGATCATGCGTTTCTGCAAACCGGGCACCGCCGCATCGCCCACCTCGACGCCGAGATCGCCGCGCGCCACCATGATCACATCGGCGGCGTCGATAATCTCCTCCAGCGCATCGATCGCCTCCGCGCGCTCGATCTTGGCGACAATCGCCGCATGGCCGCCTGCCTCCTCCACCAATTGACGCGCCAGGTCGATATCCGCACCGCTGCGCGGGAACGAGACGGCGATATAATCCGCCTCCAGCGCCACTGCCGTACGGATATCCTCCTGGTCTTTCAAGGTCAGCGCAGGCGCAGACAAGCCGCCGCCCTGGCGGTTGATGCCCTTGTTGTTCGACAGCACCCCGCCGGCCGCCACCGTGCAATGCACCTCGCCGCCGTTCACCGCTTCGACGTTGAGCACGATGCGCCCATCATCCAGCAGCAACACCGCGCCAGGCTCCACCTCGGATGGCAAGGTCTTGTAATCCAGCCCCACCCGCTCCTGGTTGCCCAGCTTGCATGCCGCATCGAGGATGAACTTGTCGCCCACCTTGAGCAGGATGCGGTCGTTCTCGAACTTGCCGATGCGGATCTTCGGCCCCTGCAGGTCGCACAACACCCCTACCGGCCGTCCGCTGCGACGGCAGATATCGCGCACCAACTCGGCGCGGGCAATATGGTCTTGCGCGGACCCATGCGAGAAATTGAGCCGCACCACATCCATCCCGGCATCCACTAGCCGCTCAATCACCGCCTCATCGCTGGAAGCCGGCCCCAGCGTCGCCACAATCTTGGTTTTACGTAATGCCATGACATCCTTTCCTTGCGATTGCTCAGGAATTCATCTTAATGCTGACAGCGCTTAGGGGGAATGGTGCATATTTTGTGCCATTAAGATGACAAGAGGATTTATCATGTTTTACGATGCACACCCAGCAAACAAAGTGTAGGGACGCAGACAATCGGGTCGCCTTTTGGCTCCGCCGAAACTGCGTTTTCTTTCGTATCTTTCTTTTGGCGAAACAAAAGAAATAGGTTCGCCCGGCGGGGCGAAACCCATCCTTGCATCATGCTTCAGTAATGATAAAGACCAGAGCTCGTTGAATTGGATGGGTTTAGTTAGATAGTTGTTGGATTAGAAAGTGGTCTTGACCCCTATCGCAAGTCATTGACCCGTTGCCTTTCGCTTGTCAGCGAGTTACTTTCATTTGCTTCGCCAAATAAAAGTAACCAAAGCAAAGGCGACCCCGGAGTCTGCGCCGGGAGCAAAGCTCCCGGTTCCCTGCGTTGCTCAATCTGTCTGGGCTCTTGCTGAACTCGCTACGCTCAAACAGACGCAAGCTCTTGATCCAGACAGATTTGCGCTACTCGGCGCAGCCAGACGGGGAGTTCAACGTCAAACCCGCACTTGGCTTCGCTACGCTCGCCCTTAAAAAAAGTGGATATAGCAAAAAATAAAGGAGCCCGCGGGCTCCTTTATTTTTAGGCTGATCTTAGCAATCACCTTTAGCACGCTGTTCCAAAATCTCCACCGCCGGCAATTTCTTGCCTTCAAGGAATTCCAGGAACGCTCCACCCGCCGTCGAGATATAAGACACCCTATCGTAGATATCGTATTTCTGGATTGCGGCGATGGTGTCGCCGCCGCCGGCCAGGGTGAAGGCCTTGGTCTTGGCGATGGCGTCAGCGATGGTCTTGGTGCCTTCGCCGAACTGGTCGAACTCGAATACGCCAACCGGGCCGTTCCAGACCACGGTGCCTGCATTGAGGATGATCTCGGCCAGTTGCTTGGCGGACTCGGGGCCGATGTCGAAGATCATGTCGTCGTCGGCCACGTCATCCGCCGACTTGAGCACGGCAGGCTCATTGGCATCGAACTGCTTGCCGCAGACCACGTCCACCGCGATCGGCACGGCCGCGCCGCGTTTTGCCATCTTTTCCATCAGGCATTGCGCGGTAGGCACCAGGTCGTCCTCGTTCAGCGAACGGCCGATCGGTTTGCCGGCCGCCTTGAGGAAGGTATTGGCGATACCGCCGCCGACCACGAGCTGGTCGACCTTCTCAGCCAGGCTTTCCAGCACGGTGAGCTTGGTCGAGACCTTGGAGCCGCCGACAATCGCGACCATGGGGCGGGCGGGTTCGCACAGGGCCTGGCCCAGCGCATCCAGCTCGCCTACCAGCAGCAAGCCGGCCGCGGCGACAGGCGCATATTGCGCCACACCGTAGGTGGAAGCTTCCGCGCGGTGGGCCGTGCCGAAAGCGTCCATCACGAACACGTCGCAGAGCGCGGCATATTTGCGTGCGGTTTCTTCGACGTTCTTTTTCTCGCCCTTGTTGAAGCGGCAGTTTTCCAGCAAGACCACTTCGCCCTCGGCCACTTCAAAGCCGCCATCCACCCAGTCCTTGATCAGCCGCACCGGCTGGCCCAGCTTTTCGGCCAGCACGTCAGCCACGGGCTGCAGGGAATTTTCCTCGGAATATACGCCTTCTTCCGGGCGGCCCAGGTGGGAAGTCACCATGACGCGCGCCTTGGCATCCAGGGCGTGGCGTATGGTGGGAATGGAAGCCGTGATACGCGCGTCGGAAGTGACTTTGCCATCGCTGACCGGCACGTTGAGGTCGGCGCGGATAAAAACGCGCTTGCCCGCGAGGTCGAGGTCCGTCATGTTGATTACGGTCATCGCTTGCTCCCCGGCTTAGCTGGCAATATGACGCACCAGGCGCATCATGTTGCAGGTGTAGCCGTATTCGTTGTCGTACCAGGCCACGATCTTGACGAAGGTCGGGTCGAGCTGGATACCGGCATCCGCGTCGAAAATCGACGGATAGGCGTTGCCGCGGAAATCGGTGGATACGACCTTCTCGTCGGTAAAGCCGAGTACGCCCTTGAGCGGACCACTTTCGGAAGCTGCCTTCATCGCAGCGACGATCTGCTCGTAGGTTGTTTCCTTGTTCAGCTCCACGGTCAGATCTACGACAGATACGTCGCTGGTCGGGATGCGGAATGCCATTCCAGTCAGCTTCTTGTTCAGTTCCGGGATCACCTTGCCCACGGCCTTGGCTGCGCCGGTGGAGGAAGGAATGATGTTTTCCAGGATGCCGCGGCCGCCGCGCCAATCCTTGTTGGATGGGCCGTCCACGGTCTTCTGCGTAGCAGTGGCCGCATGCACGGTGGTCATCAGGCCGCGCTTGATGCCGAAGTTGTCCTGCAATACCTTGGCCACCGGCGCAAGGCCGTTGGTGGTGCAAGAAGCCGCGGAAACGATGGCCTGGCCCTTGTAGGCGTCATGGTTGACGCCATAGACGAACATAGGGGTATCATCCTTGGACGGCGCGGACTGCACCACTTTCTTGGCGCCTGCGTCAATATGCTTCTGGCAGGTTTCTTCTGTGAGGAAGAAGCCGGTACACTCGACCACGACGTCCACGCCGGCCTCGTCCCACTTGAGGTTTGCAGGGTCACGCTCTGCAGTCAGGCGAATGGTCTTGCCGTTCACGACCAGGTTGTTGCCGCTGACGGAAACGTCGCCATCGAAGCGGCCGTGCACGGAATCGTGCTTGAGCATGTAGGCCAGGTAGTCGGGCTCGAGCAAGTCGTTGATCGCCACGACCTCGATATCAGTAAAATCCTTGATCGCCGCACGGAACGCCATGCGGCCGATACGGCCAAAGCCGTTGATGCCAACCTTGATTGTCATAGGGTTTTCCTCTCTATGAAAAACAAAAAGGGAGCCAGTAACACTGGCCCCCCTTTTTTTCAGTTAGTTCACGCCATTACAGCACGGACTTGACGGTGTTCACTACGTTTTCAACAGTGAAGCCGAAGTGCTTGAACAGCACGCCGCCTGGAGCGGATTCGCCGAAGGTGTCGATACCGACCACAGCGCCTTCGAGGCCGACGTACTTGCGCCAGAAGTCGGTCACGCCAGCTTCAACGGCCACGCGCTTCACGCCTGGTGTCAATACGCTGTCTTTGTAGGCTTGGTCTTGGCGGTCGAACACGTTGGTGGATGGCATGGAAACCACGCGCACCTTGGTGCCGGCAGCGTTCAGCTCTGCAGCAGCCTTGATTGCCAGATCCAGTTCGGAACCGGTAGCGATCAGGATGACGTCAGCCTTGCCTTCCACGTCGGAGAATACATAACCGCCCTTGCGGATCAGTTCGAAGTGCTTCTCGTCGTGCTTGATGCCGGGCACGTTCTGACGGCTCAGCACCAGGCTGGATGGACCGTCCTTGCGCTCGATGGCAGCAACCCAGGAAATTGCAGTTTCAACGGAATCAGCAGGACGCCATACATCCATACGAGGAATGTAACGCAGGCCGGCAGTGTTCTCAATTGGCTGGTGAGTAGGACCATCTTCGCCCTGGCCGATGGAGTCGTGAGTCAACACGGCGATAGTGCGTTGCTTCATCAATGCAGCCATACGCAGCGCGTTCTTCGCGTAGTCGGAGAACATGTGGAAAGTACCGCCGAATGGCAATACGCCACCGTGCAGCGCCATACCGTTCATGATCGCGTACATACCGAATTCACGTACACCGTAGGAGATGTAGTTGCCAGGCTCCTTGCCGCTCACGTGCTTGAAGCCGGAGTAGCTGGTCAGGTTGGAGCCAGTCAAGTCGGCGGAACCGCCGATGAACTCTGGCAATACCGGAGCCAGGGCAGCAATCGCGTTCTGGGAAGCCTTGCGGGTTGCAACAGCTTCAGCCTTCTCGTTGGTTGCCTTGATGAAAGCGTCAGTCACTTCCTTCCAGTTTGCTGGCAGTTCGCCTGCAAAACGGCGCTTGAACTCGGCAGCTTCCGCTGGGTAGATCTTGGCGTAAGCTTCGAACTTGGCATTCCAGTCGTTCTCAAGCTTGGAGCCCTTTTCCTTGCCATCCCAGCCTGCATAAACTTCTTCAGGGATCACGAATGGCTCGTGTGTCCAGCCCAGCGCTTCACGGGTTGCAGCGACTTCTTCCAGGCCCAGTGCGGAACCGTGGCAGTCGTGGGAGCCGCACTTGTTCGGGGAGCCCTTGCCAATGATGGTCTTGGCAGCGATGAAGGTTGGCTTGTCCTTGACCTTCTTGGCTTCCTGGATAGCGGCATCAACCGCTGCGGGATCGTGGCCATCAACGTTGGGGATGACGTGCCAGCCGTAAGCCTCGAAACGCTTGGCGGTGTCGTCTGTGTACCAGCCTTCGATGTGACCATCGATGGAGATGCCATTGTCATCCCAGATGGCGATCAGCTTGCCCAGACCCCATGTACCAGCCAATGCGGCGGCTTCGTGGGAAACGCCTTCCATCAGACAGCCGTCACCGAGGAATACGTAGGTGTAGTGGTCGACGATCTCATGGCCTGGCTTGTTGAACTGGTCTGCCAGCAACTTTTCAGCCATCGCGAAACCAACCGCGTTGGTGATGCCTTGACCCAGAGGGCCTGTGGTGGTTTCAATGCCAGGTGCGTAGCCGTATTCTGGATGGCCGGCGCAACGGGAATGCAGTTGACGGAAAGTCTTGATGTCTTCGATACCCAGATCGTAGCCTGTCAGGTGCAACAGGGAGTAGATCAACATGGAGCCATGGCCGTTGGACAAGATGAAACGGTCACGGTCAGCCCAGTTAGGGTTGGTTGGGTTGTGGCGCAGATGGTGGTTCCAGAGAACCTCTGCGATGTCTGCCATGCCCATCGGTGCACCAGGGTGTCCAGAATTTGCCTTCTGAACTGCGTCCATGGATAACACGCGGATGGCATTTGCCAATTCTTGACGAGTTGCTGCCATACATATCTCCCTACGGTTGAAGAGAAAAAGGCTTCACCAGCACAGGAAGGCTGGAGGAAGCCTCACTCAAATTCTTGAAAACCCCTTTGAATCGACGGAATGCGGAAACTGTTGCAAGCCACAGTTCCGAAGAGGTATTTAGCCCATAATTATTCCTTAGATGAGCGGTTTCAGCAATACCAACGATGAATGTTGATGCCAATGCTGATATCTGAAGTAACGCCTCATTTCCCTAGCAGACCAATTAGACAGGCTCCCGCCACTTGATGGAGCATCCGATCGACGGCACTTGCTCGACCGGGCCGCGCCCTGTCTCGGCGACATGCCGCATGGCGTCGAAAAGATCACGGGTCGGGTTCTCCACTGGCGTCATCACTCGCCCCTGGTTGTCGAAGCGCCCGCGGTATTGCAGCTCAAGATGCGCATTGAAGCCGAAGAAGTCCGGCGTACACACCGCGCCATACGCCTTGGCGACTTCCTGGCTTTCATCGAAGAGGTAGGGAAAGGGGAAATGAAACTGGCGGGCGACCTCCGCCATTTTCTCGAAAGAGTCCTCGGGATATGCCGCTGCGTCATTGGAGGAAATCGCGACGGTATTGATGCCCAGCTCGCGCAACGCGCGCGCATCCGCCACCAGCCGTTCCCTGATGGCCTGCACATACGGGCAATGATTGCAGATGAACATCACCAGCGTGCCGTTGACCCCCTTGGCCTCGGCCAACGACCAATGCCTGCCATCCACGCCAGGCAGGTTGAAATCAGGCGCTTTCCAGCCAAAATCACACACTGGCGGGTTCAGACTTGCCATAATGCCTACTCCTTCAATTAGAATTATTCACTTTCAATACTACCACCACGTCATGACAATTCCTCGCTTTTACCACCCTGGAGCGCTTACCCCTGGCAGCGAGACGGCATTGCCAGACAACGCGGCTATCCATGCCAGCAAGGCCCTGCGCATGCAAGCGGGAGATGAAGCAATCCTGTTCAATGGCGACGGGCAGAACTACCTGGGCAAAATAACCTCCATCCGCAAGCAGGAGGTGCGGGTCGATATATTAGAAGCGCAGCCATGCCAGACGGAGTCCCCCTTGAAGATCACGCTTGCGCAGGCGATCTCTTCCGGAGACCGCATGGATTTCACGATACAGAAAGCGGTGGAAATGGGCGTGTCATTCATCCAGCCGATCGCCAGCCAGCGCAGCATCGTCAAGCTCGTAGGCGATCGCGCCGAGAAGCGCCGCGAGCATTGGCAGAATGTGGCGGTCTCCGCCTGCGAGCAATCAGGGCGTGCCTACATACCCAGCGTGGCCTCCCCCATCGGCCTGCCCGAATGGCTGGCGCAAAAGCCGGAGGCAGACGCATATATCACCCTGGCCCCAGATGCCCCGGCCGCGCTCGCGCAAACCAGCCCGCCCGGAACCAACATTTGCCTGCTGATCGGCCCCGAAGGCGGCCTGACCGAGCACGAAATCGGGCTCGCCGCCCAGCATGGCTTCGCCCTTGTGCGCATGGGGCCGCGCATTCTGCGCACGGAAACCGCCGCATTGGCCGCCATTGCCAGCATGCAGGCGCTGTGGGGAGATTTCACCCGATGATGCAGATCAAAATTGCATTAAAAGGCCTTTTGCTATAAAAATATGCCTCAAACGCAAAATCAGGACTGATTCCAATGGCTTTAGGCAGCGCAATCCGCAAACGCCGCAAGGCACTCAACATGACGCTGCAGGAGCTTGCGCGCAAGGTCAACGCCAATAGCGGCAACCTTTCGCGCATCGAACGCGGGGCGCAGGGCGTCTCCGAGGCCATGCTGCGCAAGCTCTGCACCGCGCTGGATTGCACCGCCGCCCACCTTTATGCGCAAAGCGACGCGGAAAGCGGCAACAGCACCAACACGTCCCGCCTGACGCTGCACCAGCCACAAGAGTTCGTGCGCTGGTTCCGCGCCGCCGCCCCTTATATCCACGCTTTCGGCGGGCGCACTTTCGTCATCGCTTTCGGCGGCGAGGTCGTGGACGACGGCCAGTTCGTCGCCCTCTCGCACGACCTCAACCTGCTTGCCAGCCTGGAAGTGCGGCTGGTGCTGGTGCACGGCGCGCGCCCGCAAATCGAGAGCCGCCTCCGGCGCGCCAAGCTGCAGACCAAGCTGGTCAACGGCCTGCGCGTCACGGATGACGAGGCCATGGAGGCGGTGAAGGAAGCCAATGGCGCAGTCCGCGTCGAGATCGAGTCCCTGCTGTCCATGGGCTTGATCAACTCTCCGATGGCAGGCGCTGACATCCGGGTCGCGAGCGGCAACTTCGTCACCGCCAAGCCGTTGGGGGTGCGCGAAGGCATAGACCTGCAGCATACCGGCGAGGTCCGCAAGGTCGATGCGATCGGCATCCAGAAGCGCCTGGACGACGGAGAGCTGGTGCTGCTTTCACCCCTGGGCTATTCGCCCACAGGAGAGGTGTTCAACCTGACGCTTGAGGATGTCGCCACCAGCGCCGCTATTGCGCTGGATGCCGACAAGCTGATTTTCCTCATGGATTCCAGCGGGGTGCACAACATCCGCGGGGAATTGCTGCGGGAAATGACTACCGATAAGGCCAGGAACCTGTTGCGCCATATCGGCGACAATGTCGCCCAGCAGATCACCGAAGATGAATTCTATTACCTCCCGGCCGCGGTCCGTGCCTGCGGACAAGGCGTGGCGCGCACGCACCTGATCAGCCGCCATGTGGACGGGGCGATCCTGCAGGAACTCTTCACGCATGACGGCATAGGCACCATGGTCACGGAAGACCCGCTGGAAGCCATGCGCCCCGCGGACATTGGCGACGTGGGCGGCATCTTGCAACTGATCGAGCCGCTGGAGAACGAAGGAATCCTGGTCAGGCGCGGGCGGGAACGCCTGGAAATGGAAATCAGCCATTTCCACGTCATGGAGCACGACGGCAAGATCATCGGCTGCGCAGCGCTCTATCCGTTTCCCGGCACCAAAACCGCTGAGCTCGCCTGCATGGCCATCCACTCCTCGTTCCGCCGCGGCGGACGCGGCGACCGCCTGCTCAGCTATTGCGAAGAACAGGCCCGCGAGCTCCGCCTGCAATCCATCTTTGTCCTCACCACGCGCACCGAGCACTGGTTCCTCGAACGGGGCTTTATCGAAATCGGCGTAGAGCAATTACCGGGCGAAAAGCAGAAGCTGTACAACCTGCAACGCCGCTCCAAGGTGTTCATCAAGCATATTTGAGCCAATCATTTTCCCGGAATGGAAAATAAAGTATTGACCTTTCAAATGAGAATAATTACTATTAATTGTCGATTATGGAAATAATACTGATTCCTATTAATTGATACTTAGTGCCGGTCACGCTCATAGTGCTCAGGCCCATAAACAGATTCAAGGGGAAATAAATGAAAATTGCTTACACTCAAAGTATCCTTGCTTTAAGCTTGCTGGCAGCCGCATCCGTCGCTCAGGCAGCAACTTCTACCAGCCAATACTTTTCCGATGTTGAAGACTCACTGGCGACTGATGGCTTCAACCAACTTATCGCTTCCCGCCTGGGCAGCGGTACAGCTGGACAACAAGCGCTTGTTGATGGCGTTGTAAGCAACGCGCCAGCCGGCGATGCTGTATTAACACGTACATACGGTAATGCATATCCCGCCTCCCTTGGTTTGTACCAATGGACTGGCACAGACTATTCCCTGTTCAGCATCACCGATAACACGCTGATTTCCGACATCGGCTCCATTGTATTCCAGAGCGAAGTATTCCCAGGCGGCAATCAATCTCTCGGCGGCCAAAGCGGCCTTGCCGCAGCGATTTCCGATGTATACCTGAGCTACAATGGCGGCAATCAATTGCTGGCAGCAAGCAGTTTCACCCTGTCCGATGCACCAGTCGATGAGAACTCTCCTTTTTGGGATCCTGAAAACCCAGTCGCTGAAGGCGCAGTAGGCTACTTCACCTGGGACTTCAGCAGCATCAGCGCTCCAATCACCTCTTATGAAATTTCATTCCTGGTCCACCTGCACAGCAGCGTTGTGGCATTCCAGGTAGACCAGATTGCTGCCGCGGTACCCGAGCCTTCTGCTTATGCCTTGATGCTCGGTGGCTTGGCATTGGTCGGCTTCGCAGCCCGCCGTAAGAAGGCCTGATTCACGCTGGCTACCTCACCATCTACCCCGGTGCGGCAACCTCTCTGTAGTTAAGGGAGGTTGCCGTTTTTCTTTTCCGGCCCGCATTCCACATTGCGTCAATCCAAGCCGATCACCCGCCCGTCTTCGTCGATATCAATACGCGTGGCGCTGGGCACGGCAGGCAGGCCGGGCATGGTCATGATGTCATCGCAAATCATCACGACAAACTCTGCCCCGGCACATAGCCGTACAGCCCGAACCGTCAAAATATGCTCGTGCGGCAGGCCGCGCTGGGAAGCGTCGGTGGAAAACGAATACTGGGTCTTGGCAATACAGATCGGATAATGCCCGTAGCCCTCGTCCTGCAACTTGTCGATCATGGCACGCACGCGGCGGGGCGCATGCACCTCGACAGCACCGTAGATATTGCGCGCCACCTTGCCTAACTTGTCCCAGAGCCTGTCCTCGTCCTGATAAACGAAATGCATGCCTGGCATATCGCTGCCATCCATCAGCTCAACCACCGCATTCGCGAGCGCCGCCGCCCCGGCACCGCCTTTTGCCCAATGCTCAGCCAGCACCACCTTGACGCCCAGCCTGGCCATGCGTTCGACCAACAGGTCCAGCTCCGCCGCAGTATCGTGGTCGAAGCGGTTCACCGCCACCACGGAAGGCAAGCCGTAATGCTGCGTGACGTTTTCCACATGTTTTTCCAGGTTGGCAATGCCGCGCTCCAGCGCGCCAAGATCTTCCTTTGCCAACTCAGGAACATCCATGCCGCCGTGGTACTTGAGCGCCCTGACGGTTGCCACGATAACGCAGACATCCGGCTTAAGGCCGGCCTTGCGGCATTTGATATCGACGAACTTCTCGGCGCCCAGGTCGGCGCCGAACCCGGCCTCGGTCACGACGATTTCACCAAGCTTGAGCGCCGTCCTCGTGGCGATGACCGAATTGCAGCCATGGGCGATATTGGCAAACGGCCCTCCGTGCACCAGCGCGGGCGTATGCTCCAACGTCTGCACCAGGTTGGGCTTGATCGCATCCTTGAGCAACGCGGCCATCGCTCCATGCGCCTTGAGGTCCTGCGCCGTTACCGGCTTGCCTGCGAATGTATATCCGACCACGATATTGCCCAGGCGTGTACGCAGATCCTTGAGGGAACCCGCCAGGCAAAACACGGCCATCACTTCCGAAGCCACGACGATATCGAAACCGTCCTCGCGCGGCTGGCCGTTGACCTTGCCGCCCAGCCCGACCACGACCTGGCGCAAGGCCCGGTCGTTCATATCGACGACCCGTTTCCACGTGACCTGGCGCGGGTCGATCTGCAAGGCGTTGCCGTGATGGATGTGGTTGTCGATCATGGCGGCAAGCAGGTTATGCGCTAACGCGATGGCGGCAAAATCGCCGGTGAAGTGCAGGTTGATATCCTCCATCGGCACGACCTGTGCATAGCCGCCGCCGGCAGCGCCGCCCTTCATGCCGAATACCGGCCCCATGGAAGGTTCACGCAGGCAGATGACGGCGCGCTTGCCCAGACGCTGCAAGGCGTCGCCGAGGCCGACCGTGGTCGTGGTCTTGCCCTCTCCCGCCGGGCTCGGGCTGATCGCCGTCACCAGGATCAGCTTGCCGTCTGGCCTCGCTTGCAGATGCGGGTTGGCATTGAGGTCTATCTTGGCCTTGTATTGTCCGTAAAGCGTGATGGAGTCTTCGCTCAGGCCGAGCCCGGCGGCAATCTCGCTGATCTTCCGGAGTTTTGCCTGCTGGGCAATTTCAATATCGCTTGGCATGCATTTCCCTGTTCTGATTGTTGACGGATGCCAGGAGGGTATTGCTATCAAGCTCAGTGTACCTCTGCCGTCCATGCTTTGTAAGAGCCTGTTCACGATCTTTTCATAGGGCGCGCATGGCGCCAACATGCGTCCGGTCAAGGCGCAGTCCGCAGGTAATGCTCATTGCCTTGCCAAGGACTGCAACACAGAGCGGGCGCGTGTTGGTGCCATGCCCTTCGGGTTGCCCCGGCAGCGCAGCCACTGCCGCATTGCAAATCCTCGCAGGGCAATGAGCACGGCTGCGTCTTGCAGCCTACCCTGCCGGGACAACGCGTCCTATGAAAAGATCGTGAACAGGCTCTCAGGAGTTTTAGCGAGCTGTCGCGTGATTTTCATGTTAAACCAGTTAAAATAGCCGCATATTCATTCACTCGCATTTTCAGAGAGAGTCGATGCTCAACCAAACCACCGCCGCCCAGAAAGCCCAAACCCTCGCCGAAGCCTTGCCCTATATCAAGCGCTTTTTCGACAAGACCATCGTCATCAAGTACGGCGGCAACGCCATGACCGACCCCCACCTCAAGGAGTGCTTCGCCAGCGATGTCGTACTGCTCAAACTGGTCGGCATGAACCCGGTGGTAGTGCACGGCGGCGGCCCGCAGATTAACGAATTGCTGGACAAGCTGGGCAAGAAGGGCGAATTCATTCAGGGCATGCGAGTCACCGACGAAGAAACCATGGACATCGTGGAAATGGTGCTGGGCGGCCAGGTCAACAAGGAAATCGTCAACCTGATCAACCGCAACGGCGGCAAGGCGGTCGGCCTGACCGGCCAGGACGGCAATTTCATTCATGCCCGCAAGCTGCTGGTGCAGGACCTTCAAAATCCGGCCAACATGATCGACATCGGCCAGGTGGGCGAGATCAGCGGCATCGACCCCAGCCTGATCCAGTTCCTGGACAGCGGCGACTTCATTCCCGTCATCGCGCCTATCGGCGTAGGCGAAGATGGACAGACCTACAATATCAACGCCGACGTGGTGGCAGGCAAGCTGGCGGAAATCCTCGGTGCCGAGAAATTGATTCTGCTCACCAATACCCCGGGCGTACTCGACAAGACGGGCAACCTGCTCACCGGCCTGACGCCGAAGCAGATCGACGACCTGGTCGCCGATGGCACGCTGTCAGGCGGCATGCTGCCCAAGATCAGCTCGGCGCTGGACGCTGCGCGCAGCGGAGTCAAGTCCGTGCATATCATCGACGGCCGCGTCGAGCATGCCTTGCTGCTGGAAGTCCTGACCGACGCCGGCGTGGGCACCCTCATCACCGCCAAGTAAGCGTATACTCCAGCCCGAACCCATGCCGCACAAGGTCTGGATCTTCGACCTCGACAATACCTTGCATGATGCAGATGCGGAAATCTTTCCGCATCTGCACATCGAGATGACGCGCTACATCATGAGCGAGCTCAATTTGGAAGAGGAAGCTGCCTGCCTGTTGCGCCAGCATTACTGGCGCATCTACGGCGCCACTCTCAAAGGCCTGATGCGCCATCATCGTGTGCACCCTCATCATTTCCTCCAAACTACCCACCAGCTTGACGACCTGCCCAAGATGGTCCGCTCGGTCAAAAGATTGCGGCACACCTTGCAGCAACTCTCCGGCCGTAAGGTAGTATTCACTAACGCGCCGATGAGTTATGCCGAAAGAGTGTTAAAATTACTCTCTATCGACGGCTTGTTCGATCAGGTGTTCAGCGTAGAATCCTCTGGCTTCCACCCTAAACCCGCGATGCGCGGCTTCCGGCACTTGTTGCAGGCGCTCAAGGTCAGCGCGGGCAACTGCATCCTGCTGGAGGATAGCCTACCGGCATTGATGACGGCAAAGCGCCTGGGCATGAAGACTATCCATGTTTCTGCCAGGCCTAGGCGCGCCAGTTATGTCGATGCCAGGATTTCCAGCGTGCTGGAGCTTCCGCACACTTGGATTTATAAAACATACAACAATGCAGAACATCGCCAGCAGCCGGGGACATAAGGTTCCGGCCTGGCTTTCTGCCTGGATCAAGAGGTAAAGAAATGGCTTTGAAACCCGGAGAACGCAAGCAGCAAATCCTGGAAACCCTAGCAAAAATGCTGGAATCGCCCAAACGCGAAAAAATCACTACGGCTTCCCTCGCGGCCAAGCTGGAAGTCAGCGAAGCAGCGCTCTACCGCCACTTTCCTAGCAAGGCTCGCATGTTCGACGGCCTCATCGAGTTCATCGAGCAAACGCTGTTCGGCCTCATCAACAAGATCACCTCGGAAGAAGAGGAAGGCCTGCGCCAGGCACGCCGCATCGTCACCATCCTGCTGCTGTTCGCGGAAAAGAACCATGGCATGACCCGCGTACTGATCGGCGATGCGCTGGTCAACGAGGACCCTGCCCTGCAGATCCGCATCAACCAACTGTTCGACCGCATCGAGTCCACCCTGAAGCAAAGCCTGCGCATTGCCGAAACCCAGACCGGCCGCAAGTTCGACCCAGAATCCCAGGCCAACCTGCTGCTGTGCTTCGTGATCGGCCGCTGGCATCAGTTCGCCAAGAGCGGCTTCAAACGCAAGCCGATGGAATATGTGCAGCAGCAACTGACATTGCTATACGGGCTGGAAGAGTAATTACAGTCATTTACACCAAAGAAAAAGCCTCGCAGTTGCGAGGCTTTTTCTTTGCATCCATTCTAATCATGATGCCCAAGCCAATGGAAAATTGAATGCCGCCTCCATGGCCGCGACGCGGGCATTAAACACCGCATCCCTGATGGCAGCAGGATTGACCTGCTGCTTGGCCACCTCGCCCACATCCACGGCAATGACCATATCCAGGATATCCAGCAATAGCTGAAACTGCGGCAGAGGCTGATCTTCGAAACCCGTGCGCCCCCGGGCATCGGCCTCGCAGGCACGCAAAAAATCCCTGAAACGACCAGGCTGGCGCAGAGCATCCGTTTCCTGCAAAAAACGCAATACAGTAGCAGCCTTCATCTCGCCGACCTGGTGCACCTTGCCGTGGAATTTCGCCACCACCAGCGCCAGTTCCTTGCAGTCGTTCGGTACGCGCAGGCGTTTTACCAAAGACTGCAATAATTCCACGCTACGCTCTTCGTGGCCGATGTGCCGGGGCAGGATATCGGCAGGCGTCGTGCCCTTGCCGAGATCGTGCGTCAATGCCGCAAAACGCACCGGCAGGCTGAAGCCTGCACGGGCGGCATAGTCGATCACCAGCATGACATGGACGCCGGTATCGACTTCGGGATGATATTTAGCCGTCTGCGGCACGCCGAACAGCCTGTCCACCTCGGGCAGCAACCGTTTGAGGGCGCCGCAGGCCCGCAGCACCTCGAACATGCGGCTGGGCTGCTGTTCCATGAGGCCCTTGGCCAGTTCCTGCCATACGCGCTCCGGCACCAAGGCATCGACTTCGCCATCCTCCACCATGTCGCGCATCAGCGTCATGGTTTCTTCCGCCACGGTGAATTCGGTGAACCTCGCCGCAAAGCGCGCGGCGCGCAGGATACGCACCGGGTCTTCGCTAAAGGCCGGGCTGACATGGCGCAATAGCTTGGCATCGAGGTCGGCTACGCCATGGTAGGGATCGATCAATTGCCCATGCTCGTCCTCGGCAATCGCGTTGATGGTGAGGTCGCGTCGCGCCAAGTCCTGTTCCAGCGTGACTTCCGGGTCGGCATACACCTGGAATCCCTTGTAGCCTTTGCCGGTCTTGCGCTCGGTGCGTGCCAGGGCATATTCCTCATGCGTCTCGGGATGCAGAAATACGGGGAAATCCTTACCTACCGGCCTGTAGCCCAGTTGCACCATGGCTTCTGGCGTGCTGCCTACCACGACGTGGTCGCGGTCCTTGACCGGCAGGCCCAGAAGCCTGTCCCGAACAGCGCCGCCAACCGTATAGGTGCGCATGAGTTTACCGCTTGCTGAACGTACGCCCGGCCAGGCTGCGGAAACGGTCATAGGCGCTGCGCGGGGTATCGCCGACGAGGTATTCCGGCGCCACCGCCTCCAGTGCCGTGGTCGGGACGCCAAACAGTTCTCTCACCGGTGCTGCGCACACGCTATCCACCTCCATGCTGAACAGGTTGTCGCGCGTCATGAGCTTCACCGGCAGCTTTTCCATGACATAGGCCTGGTAATAGGAGAGCTTGTCGTTGAGCGGGACAATCCGGCGTTTCTTGCCCAGCAGGAACGCCACGAACTCGATCAACTGCTGCAAGGTGTAGACTTGGGGGCCGCCTAGGTCGATGCTGCGGCCATAGGTGCTGACATTCTCCAGGGCGGCGACGAAGACATGGGCGACGTCTTCCACCCAGATCGGCTGGAAGCGTGCATTGGGCTTGGCGACGGCCACCACCGGCAATATCTTGACCACGTTGGCGAACAGGTTGAGGAACTGGTCGCCGCGGCCGAAGATGACGGAGGGGCGGAATACCGTCACATCGACCTCGCGGGCTCGCGCCAGCACAGTGGCCTCGCCAGCCGCCTTCGAGCGCAGATAGGCGCTCTTGGCATCGGCGTCGGCCTGGAGCGCGCTCATGTGCAATAGGCGCTTCACGCCTTGTTTGCAACAGATGTCGACGATGCGCGCCGGCAACTCGGCATGCAGCTTGTCGAAACCGGCTTGCGAGGATTCATGCAGGATGCCGACCAGGTTGATTACGGCATCCTGCGCGTGCAAGTGCCCGGAGAGCGCCGTGTCATTGAAGATATCGCATTCGACGACCTGCACGTTGGGCAACAGGATGAGATGCTTGCTGCTTTCGCGTCTGCGGGTCAATACCTTGACGTCATACCCGGCGACGCTGAGCTTGTGCACGACCGCACTGCCCACGAAACCAGAGCCACCAATCACACATACTTGCCTGATACGTTGCATTACTTCATGTCCCTTTGCTTGCCTATGTTGAGTGCTTTGCTAATCTTGTTCCGGGTTGACGGGCTCGCCTATCCCCGGCACAGTCCCCAGCCGCTGTTTCAGCGTCTGGGGCTTGGTGCCCAGCTGCTGCGAGTAATAGACGGAGTTGCCCAGCACCTTCTTGACGTAATCCCGCGTTTCGCTGAAAGGAATGGTTTCCGCATACACCGCGCCTTCCAGCGGCTTGTCCGATGCCCAGCGCTTGGGCCTTCCCGGCCCTGCATTATAAGCTGCGGTCGCCATCAACGGCTGCTGGTCCATCTTGTCCATGGTATAGCGCAAGTAATGGGTCCCGAACTTCAGGTTCGTGTCGAGCTGGTTGATCATGGCAGGCTTGTAGTCCCCCATGCCCATGCGCTTGGCGATCCACTTGGCGGTTTCGGGCATTACCTGCATCAGGCCGGATGCGCCGACCACGGACTTGGCCCAGCTGACAAAGCGGCTTTCCTGGCGGATCAGGCCGTATACCCAGGCCTCGTCCAAGGCATTATCCGCGGCATACCCCTGCATCAGATCGCGATAGGGCGTGGGGTAGCGCAGGGCGAAATCATGCAATAGCTTGGTGCGGTCGGCCGTGCTGATGGCGATGTCGTACCAGCCTTCGCGGAACGCCACTTCGGCAGCGGCGATCAGCTGCTTGTCATCGAAGTCGCGGCTGGCAAACCGCCACTCCTCGCGCGACTCCCAACGCATCTCCAGCCTGCGCAGCGCCAGGGCGCGCTGTACGCCTGCTTGATCCAATACCGCCCGCACTTCGTTCGCACTCGCCTTGTAAGGATCGGGCGTAGCGCCCAGGGCATCCCCTATTTCCTCTTCCGCCAACAGGCCGTAATAGGTGTTTTCCTTGGCAAGCTTGACCAGTATCAGGTTGGCCGCGACGATCTGCTTCTGCTCCTTGAGCGCACGGGCCTTCCAGTACTGCCACACCTGTTCCTCTTGCTGCGATTCCGGCATGGCGGCAATAGCCGCCTGCAATGCCTTCCAGTCGCCGGCGCGCATGGCAGCCCTGGCTTTCCATTCCTGCTGGTCCTTGTCCAATACGGTGCTGCCGGCGCGCTGGAAATAGGTCAACGCGGCCGGGTCATGCTTGCGTGCGGCATACAGGGCAAAACGGCCCCAGAAATAGTCGCGGTCGGCCGCATCGAAATTGCCATGCAGCTTTTCCCACAAATCCAGTGCCAATGCGGGCTGGCTGCGGCTCAGCCGCTCCAGCGCATAGAGGTTGAGCTCCCTGCCCAATCGGCTCTTGAAGCTGATCTGGCGCTTTTCCAGCACTTGCTGCGGGTTTTGGTAAACCCGGTCCAAAAGCTTGAGGTTGTTCTTATCGATGTCGGGCAGGCGTTGCAACACGGTTTTGGCGACGGTGATCTTCGAGCCTTGCAGCAGCAAACGGGTTCGCGCCCAGATATCCTCCTCGCGCAACACCCCGCCTTTCTGCAAGCGCTCGAACACGGCGCCGCAGTTCGCAGGCAGCTCGCTGCCCGTCATCCAGAGCGCCTTTCCATCCTTGACGGCGGACTCCAGCCCTTGCTGGATGCCGCCGTCGGCCGCATAGCAGCTGACTGCCATATCCTCGCGCTGAAACTTGGGATACTCTTCAAAAAACGTGTTCCAGTCCTGGCGCTTTGCCAGCACCTTCAGCCACTCGCCGCGCAAGCGATCGGCAAACGGGGCGTCCTTGTATTGCTCGAGAAAGTTTTGCACAGACTGGCTGCTTGCCTGGTTCAGGTCGAGCAACAAGCGCCAATAATCGGTATAGGGAGCGAGAATATAATGCTGCGCATGCAGGCTTTGCGAAGCGGTGGTGAGCGCATTGAGGTTGCGCGCGTTATAGGCGGCGCGTGCGCTCAGGAAGAGGTCGTCGGGGCCGGCGGCATGCACAGGCTGATTGCCCAGCACCAACGCGCCAGCCAGCAGGATTGAAGCCAAAGCCATCCTGCAATTGCCCAACCATTTGGCTTTGCCTGCACGCCGCAGACTGCCTGCCTGCGCGCCGCCCATCTGACTTAACTGCATTGTGTTATACCCAAACCATGACGCTTGACCAAGCATAGCATAGCCACCCCCTGAGATGGCCGCTGCAATTGAGGAATCTAGTAAAGAATGATGCGGCCCATGGAGATCACCAGAGCCACCACCATGAGCATGACCAAGGTGAACTTGGTCAACTGCCAAGTGAACTTGAGATAGCGCTTGTCGCCGGAGATGAAGTAGACACCCAGCGACACGGCAACCGAGATCAAGCCCAGCACCAGCAGGATGCGCAATACCAGCATGGCTTAGACGTATTGCAACGCGGGCGGCAGGCCGATGGGATTCTGGAAAGCGCCGGGCGCTTCCTCGAACTTGTCGAAAGTAGCGTATTCCCAGGCATCGCCGTCGGCCAGCAATGTCCGCAACAGTTGGTTGTTCATGTAATGGCCCGCCTTGTAGGCGCTGAACGCGCCGATCAAGGGGTGCCCCAATACGTACAGGTCGCCGATGGCGTCCAGCATCTTGTGCTTGACGAATTCGTCGTCATAACGCAATCCGTCGCTGTTCAATACGCGATAATCATCCAGCACGATGGCATTGTCCAGGCTGCCGCCCCGAGCCAATCCCATGGAGCGCAAGGCTTCCACTTCATGCATGAAGCCGAAGGTGCGCGCACGGCTGATTTCCTTGATATAGGAGTTGTCGGCAAAGTCTATGCTGATCTTCTGCCCGGTATGCTCCACGGCAGGATGGTCGAAATCAATGGTGAAGTCGAGCTTGAAGCCGAAATAAGGATCGAAACGCACCCATTTGTCGCCTTCGTGGTACTCGACGGTTTTTTTGATACGGATGAATTTCTTCATCGCGTCCTGTTCGACAATGCCGGCCTGTTGCAGAAGGAAGACAAAAGGTCCGGCGCTGCCGTCCATGATAGGCACTTCGCCCGCATTGAGCTCGATATGGATGTTGTCTATGCCCAACCCGGCCAGGGCAGACATCAGGTGCTCGATCGTGGCAACCCGCGCACCGTTGCATTCCAGCGCGGAACACAACTTGGTGTCGGTAACGAGATGAGGCTGCACCTTGAACTCCGCAGTCTCGGGCAGATCGACCCTGCGGAATACGATACCGGTATCGGGCGCTGCCGGCCGCAAGGTCAGGGTAACCTTGTCGCCGGAATGCAAGCCAACACCGGTGGCGCTTATTTCTTTTTTCAGCGTTCTTTGTTTAAGCACTGCTGTCCCTCTCGCGAGAGTCCTCATTCATCTAATTGCCATATTATAGCACGTGGCGCTGCCCCGCCCGGAGCGGGCAGGCATCCCACCGGCCCTTGCGGGCCCAGGCAATGCCTTAATCAGCCTGCTTGCGCAGGAATGCAGGAATATCGTATTCCTCCACGCCTGACATCTTCATGGCTTCGACCTGGGCGCGACGGCCATTGGAGCTGAATACCGCAGGGCCTTCGTCATCCATGCCGCCCATGTAGACAGGCTGGTTGGTCGTACCGTCGCGCACCTGGGTCATCACGCGCAGCTCGGGCTTCTGCTGGCGGCGTGCCACTGCGCCATTCAAGCCAGTTGCCACCATGGTGACGCGCAAGCCATCGCCAATGGACTCGTCGAATACATTACCGACGATCACAGTCGCATCATCCGCAGTGAACTCCTTGATGGTGTTCATCACGTCGTAGTATTCCTTCATCTTGAAGGAAGTGCTTGCGGTGATGTTGACCAGCACGCCGCGCGCGTTGGCCAGGTTCACGTCTTCCAGAAGGGGACTTGCCACTGCCTGTTCAGCCGCGATACGCGCACGCTCGCTGCCGGTAGCCGTTGCAGACCCCATCATCGCCATGCCCATCTCGGACATCACAGTACGCACGTCGGCAAAGTCGACGTTCACCATGCCAGGGCAATTGATGATTTCGGCAATACCGGAAACCGCGTTATGCAACACATCGTTGGCCGCCTGGAACGCTTCCAGGAACGGCACGTCCTCGCCCAGCACCTGCATGAGCTTTTCGTTAGGGATAATGATAAGAGAGTCGACGTGCTTGGAAAGTTCTTCCAGTCCTTCCTGTGCGACCTTGGTACGTTTCCCTTCAAAAGAGAATGGCTTAGTCACTACCGCAACTGTCAAGATGCCCATTTCCTTGGCGACTTCGGCAATGATAGGGGCAGCACCAGTACCGGTACCACCACCCATACCAGCAGTGATGAACAGCATGTCCGCGCCGTCAATAATTTCGGCAATACGGTCACGGTCTTCCAGCGCAGCTTCGCGACCGATTTCTGGCTTGGCACCAGCGCCCAGGCCCTTGGTGATGTCAGTACCAATTTGCAATACCGTCTTGGCCTGGCTCTTTTTCAAGGCCTGCATGTCGGTATTCGCGCAAATGAATTCCACGCCGCCAACTTCCTTGGCAATCATGTGTGCCACGGCATTACCACCGCAACCACCCACGCCTATCACTTTGATCACGGCCTCTTGTGAGTCCCTGTCCATAATCTCAAACATGTTAAATTCCTCCAAAGTTACGTCTGCCTAAACTCGAAAAAAGCACTATTGCTTACACACAATCGCTTACAAACACGCTATTCAACTACTAAAAATTACCCTGGAACCAACTCTTCATCCGGCTCAACACCTGGCTGAAAGAATTGGATTCCATCTGTCCCTGGAGCTGACGTTCCACCTGTTGCTGGCCCATCAACACCAGTCCCACCCCGGTGGCATACCGCGGATTGCCTACCACCTCGGACAAACCTCCCACATTGCGCGGCATGCCAAGGCGCACCGGCATGTGGAAAATCTCCTCACCCAGTTCCACCATCCCCTTCATGAGGGAGGAACCACCTGTAATCACGATGCCGGAGGCGATCATTTCCTCCATGCCGCTGCGGCGCAGCTCGCCGAGCACGAATTCATACAGCTCGACCACGCGCGGCTCGATCACCTCGGCCAGCGTCTGCACCGACAACTGGCGCGGGTCGCGGCCGTCGACGCCGGGCACTTCCACCACTTCGCGCGAGTCGGCCAACTGGCGCAAGGCGCAGCCGTGCTTGATCTTGATCTCTTCCGCCGACTGGGTCGGCGTGCGGAACGCCACCGCCACGTCGTTGGTGATCTGATCGCCTGCAATCGGCACCACGGCGGTATGGCGGATTGCGCCCTGCTTGAACACGGCGATGTCAGTTGTGCCGCCGCCGATATCCACCAGGCAGACGCCGAGCTCCTTCTCGTCCTCGGTCAACACCGCCAGGCTGGAAGCCAGCGGCTGCAGGATGAGGTCGCTCACCTCCAGGCCGCAACGCTTGATGCACTTGACGATGTTCTGCGCAGCGGAGACGGCGCCGGTGACGATATGCACCTTGACCTCGAGCTTCATGCCGCTCATGCCCAGGGGCTCGCGCACGTCCTCCTGGCCGTCGATGATGAATTCTTGCGTGAGGATGTGCAGGATCTGCTGGTCGGACGGCAAGGCAATCGCGCGCGCGGTCTCGATCACGCGGTCCACGTCCATCTGCGTCACCTCGGCATCCTTGATCTTCACCATGCCGTGCGAATTGAGGCTCTTAATATGCGAGCCCGCAATGCCGGTGAACACGGTGCTGATCTTGCAATCCGCCATGAGCTCGGCCTCTTCCAGCGCGCGCTGGATGGCCTGCACCGTGGAGTCGATATTCACCACCACGCCCTTCTTCAGCCCGCGCGAGGTGTTCTGACCCAGGCCGATGACCTTGAGGCTGCCGTCCAGCTGCAACTCGGCCACGATCGCCACGATCTTCGAGGTGCCTATATCCAGGCCGACAATCAGATTCTTATCTTCCCGGACCCTGCTCATTTATTTCTCCAATTTTCCATGTTACTCACGCTGCTCCTGTCTTGCGTTTTGGCGTCGACCCCTCGGGCTTGCGTACGGCAAACCCGTTGGGATAGCGCAAATCGGCGTAGTTGATCGCCACTTTCAACCCGCCCAATGTCTGTCCGTATACGCTGGCGAATTTCTGCAAGCGCGTTTCCATCTCTTCCCGCCCCAGCTCGATCACCATGCCGTTGCTGGTCTTGATCTGCCAGGCGCGGCGCGGGGTCAAAGCCAGTTGCGCGATATGCATGCCGGTACCCGTACCCAGGATCTGGCTATATACGCCGTATTGCTTCGCCACCTCCGCCACGCCGTCCCCCGGACCGTAGAACACCGGCAGGTCGCTGTCCGACGCCGCATGGAACAGCTCGCCGTACGTATTCACCAGCGCGATATTGCCCCAGCGTGCCAGCTCCCTCTGTTCCTCGATCACCACCTCCAAACGGTCGGGCCAGCGCTTGCGCACGCTGACCTTGCGCGCCCACGGCAGCTTCTGGAAAGCGTCGCGCGCCTTCACCACGTCGACCGTGAAGAAATTGCCCTGCAAATGCCGGTCCGCGATCAGCTTGATCTGCTCGCGCGTCACGTGTTCCAGCGTGCCTTCCACCCGCACTTCCTTGAGCGGGAAAATCGGCAGGTGCACCACCACATACACCAGCCCATACAAAAACATCACGGCCGCCAGCGCATTGAGCAGGTTCGCGATCCAGTTAAGGGCGCGCGGCTTATCCCACATGCGCAAGCTCCAATATCTTCAGCACCAGCTCGTCGAAACTGAGCCCGACCGCCTTGGCCCCCATGGGCACCAGGCTGTGGTCGGTCATGCCGGGCGAGGTATTCACTTCAAGGAAGTAATGCCGCCCGGCTTCGTCCATGAGGAAGTCCACCCTTCCCCAGCCCTGCCCGCCGACGACGCGGAACGCCTGCAAAGCCTCGGCCTTGATTTTTTCCTCCAGCGCGGCATCCAGCCCGCACGGGCAGAGGTATTGCGTATCGTCGCGCAGGTACTTGGCCTCGTAGTCGTAGAACTCGTTGGCAGGCACGATGCGGATCACGGGCAAGGCTTCGTCGCCGAGAATGCCCACCGTGTACTCGCCGCCGCCGACGAATTGCTCCGCGATCACCAACGGGTCGGACTTGGCCGCCAACTCATAGGCAGCCTTGAGGCCGCCTGCCTTCTTTACCTTGCTGATGCCGATGCTGGAGCCCTCGTTGGCAGGCTTCACGAACAAGGGCAGGCCAAGGCGCTGCTCGATCGCGGCGAAGTCGCTGTCGGCATCGATCAGCTCGAACTCGGGCGTCGCCACGCCAGCCGCGCGCCAGAGCAGCTTGGTGCGCCATTTGTCCATGCCCACGCTGGACGCCATCACGCCGCTGCCGGTATAGGGAATGCCCATGAGCTCCAGCGCGCCCTGGATGGTGCCGTCCTCGCCATAGCGGCCATGCAGTGCGATGAACACACGGTCGAATCCGGCCAGCTCGCTCAACTCGCGCTCTGCCGGGTCGAAGGCATGGGCATCGACGCCGCCGCGGCGCAAGGCGGCCAGCACCGCGGCGCCGCTCTTCAGCGATACCTCGCGCTCGCCCGACTTGCCGCCCAGCAGCACGGCCACCCTGCCGAAATCCCTACTCATGCCCATCCTCTCCAATCACTCTCACTTCCGGTTGCAGGTCCACGCCCTGCTGTTGCTTCACCACCGCCTGCACATGCAGGATCAGCCGCTCTATATCCTTTGCCGTCGCCCCGCCCTGGTTGACGATGAAGTTGGCGTGCTTCTCCGACACTTGCGCCCCGCCGATGTTGTAGCCTTTGAGGCCGCTGGCCTCGATCAGGCGCGCCGCATGTTCGCCCGGCGGGTTGCGGAACACCGACCCGGCATTCGGCAGGTTCAACGGCTGTGTCGCGAGACGCCTGGCCAACAGCTGCTTGATCCTGGCCTCGGCTTCCATCGCATCGCCATCGGCCAACCTGAACCAGGCCGCGACGAACCACTCGTCCGCCACCGGCATCTCCACATGGCGGTAGGCGGTGGCGAACGCCTGGTGGTTGCGCTCGTGCAGCTTGCCTTCGCGGTCTATGGTCAGCACGCGGTCGACAATCTCCCAGGTCTCGCCGCCATGGCAGCCGGCATTCATCGCCAGCGCACCGCCCACGGTTCCGGGAATGCCCGCCATGAACTCCGCGCCATGCCGATGCTGGCGCGCGGCAAACTTGGCAAGCTTGGCGCAGGTTACGCCCGCCTCGGCGTAGACAAACTCTTTATCCGTCTGCAATGTAGTCAACGCACCATGCATAAGGACCACAGTGCCCCTGACGCCACCGTCACGCACCAGCAAGTTGGAACCCAGGCCGATAAAATACAGCGGCTCGTCGGCAGGCAATCCGGCAAGGAATTGCTGCAGGTCGTCCAGGCTGGCGGGCACATACAGCCGCTCGGCCGCCCCGCCTGCACGCCAGCTGGTATAACGGGCCAGGGACTCGTCATACAGCAAGTTGCCTGTCGCGACCGTGGCCGTCACTGCACGGCCTCCATGGGTACGCTCTCTGCAGCGGCCGCCAGCTCCCTGGTTTTGGCGGCGACCTGGCCGATGGAGCCTGCGCCCATCACGATCACCACATCGCCATCCCGCGCCATATCCACGATCGCCTGCGGCAATTCCTGCGGCGTTTCCACGAATAGCGGTTCCACCTTGCCAGCGACACGGATCGCGCGTACCAGCGAGCGGCCGTCAGCTGCCACGATTGGCGCTTCTCCTGCGGAATACACTTCGGTCAGCACCACCACGTCGGCGCCGGAAAGTACTTTGACGAAATCCTCGAAGCAATCACGGGTGCGGGTATAGCGGTGCGGCTGGAAAGCCAGCACCAGCCTGCGCCCGGGAAAGGCATCGCGCGCCGCTGCAATCACGGCATTCATCTCGACCGGGTGGTGCCCGTAATCATCGATCAATGTAAAGTACCCGCCGTTTTTCGCCGGCATTTCGCCATACCGCTCGAAACGGCGTCCCACACCCTTGAACTCGGCCAGCGCCTTGATGATGGCGCTGTCGGGCACGTTCAACTCGCTCGCCACTGCAATCGCGGCCAGCGCATTCAGCACGTAATGCCTGCCAGGCAGGTTGAGCGTGACATCGAATGTCGTCGTCACGCCGTTGATGCGGCTCACGGTAAAGTGCATGCGCCCATTTTCCGCACGCACGTTGCTGGCGCGGATACGGGCCTCTTCCGAGAAGCCGTACGGCATGACCTGCTTGGAAATCTGCGGCAGGATGGCGCGGATATTCGGGTCGTCGATGCATACCACGGCCATGCCGTAGAACGGCAGGCGCTGCAGGAATTCGACGAATGCCCCTTTGAGCCGCTCGAAATCATGGCCATAGGTATCCATGTGGTCTGCATCGATATTGGTGACCACGGAAATGATGGGAGTAAGGTGCAGGAAGGAGGCATCCGACTCATCGGCCTCCGCGACGATGAACTCTCCCGTACCCAGGCGCGCATTGCTGCCTGAGGCTTCAAGCCGCCCGCCGATCACGAAGGTGGGGTCCATCCCGGCTTCCGCCAGGATGCTGGCAATGAGGCTGGTGGTCGTGGTCTTGCCGTGCGTGCCCGCAATCGCGATCCCCTGGCGGAAGCGCATGAGTTCGGCCAGCATCAATGCGCGCGGCACGATGGGGATGCTGCGCTCGCGCGCCGCCGCCACTTCGGGGTTGTCATCCTTGACCGCGCTGGAAATCACCACCACGTCGGCCTCTCCAAGGTTTTCCGCGGCATGGCCCTGGTGCAGCCTGGCGCCGAACCCGGCCAGCCTTCGCGTTGTCGCATTGTCGGCGAGATCCGAGCCGCTGACGCTGAAGCCCAGGTTGAGCAGGACTTCGGCAATGCCGCTCATGCCGGAACCGCCTATACCGACAAAATGCACGTGTTTCACTTTATGTTTCATGGGCGCTTCCCTCCCTGCGACGGCAGGGCAATACTTTCCAATTCGTTTGCAATCGTCTCTGTCGCCTTAGGCCTGCCCAGCTCGCGCGCGGCATGCGCCATTGCCAGCAGGCGGGTGCGCGTCAGTTCCTGCAGCAGCGCGGCCAGCCTCTGCGGCGTCAGTTCCTGCTGCGGCAAATGGATGGCTGCGCCGTGCTCGGCCATCCAGCGGGCGTTGTCGCGCTGGTGCGAGGTGGTCGACACCACCAGCGGCACCAGGATGCTGGCGACGCCGGCCACCGCCAGCTCGCTCACCGTGATCGCCCCGGCCCGGCATACCAGCACATCGGCCTCGGCATAGGCGCCCGCCATGTCGTCGATAAAGGGCGCCACCCTGGCTTCCACGCCAGCGGCGGCATAAGCCTCGCGCAAGGCGTCGATATGTTGCGCGCCGGACTGGTGGGTCACTACCGGACGCTGTCCCGCAGGCAGCAAAGCCAACGCCTTGGGCAAAGTCGCATTCAGCACTTGCGCCCCCAGGCTGCCGCCCACCACCAGCACGTGCAGCGGGCCTTGACGGCCGGCAAAGCGCTGCTCCGGCGAAGCGATATCAACAATCTCGGCACGCACCGGGTTGCCGGTCACGCGCGCCTTGAACGCCATGCCGCCCAACGTCGCGGCGCCGCCATCGAAACCGAACAACACGCGCTTGGCATGCTTGACCAGCGCCCGGTTCGACATCAGCAAGGCGGCATCCGCATTCACCACTGCCAGCGGCACGCTCGCAGCCCTGGCCGCCCAGCCGCCCGGCACGGTGACATAGCCGCCCATACCGAGCACCGCCTGCGGCTTCAATTCACGCATCAGGCGCCATGCCGTCCAGGTGGATCCCAGCAGGCGGAACATCCCCTGCAACGTATGTTTCCATCCCTTGCCGCGCAGGCCGGAGAACTTGAGCTGCGTCATCGGCAATCCGCTGGGTGGCACCAGGCGGTTTTCCATCCCGTGGGTCGTGCCCAGCCAATGCACGTTCCAGCCGCGCGCCTGCATGGCCTTGGCGATCGCCAAGCCTGGCATGACGTGCCCGCCGGTGCCTGCCGCCATGATGAGTAAGGTCTTACTCATGCAAACCACCTTTGACCCATGGGAAAACAGGCGCCTGGCAATGTTGGCAAATCCCTTTGAATATCGTGTTATCCATCATGCCGGCAATCCCTTTTGAAGGCGCCTGTTTTCCCAATCGACCCTAAGTAGGATCGCCAAGGCAATGCAGTTCGCCAGAATGCCGCTGCCGCCGAAAGACAGCAATGGCAGGGTCAGGCCCTTGGTCGGCAGCACGCCCATGTTCACGCCGATATTGATGATGCTCTGCACGCCGATCCAGACGCCTATGCCCTGCGCAAGCAAGGCGGAGAAATAACGCTCGTTGGCGACGGCTTCCTTGCCGATGCGGAAGGCGCGGATCACCAGCCAGGCGAACAGGCCGACCACCACCATGACGCCAATGAAGCCGAGCTCCTCGGCAATCACCGCCATGAGAAAGTCTGTATGCGCTTCGGGCAGGTAGAGTAGTTTTTCCACGCTGGCGCCCAGGCCGACGCCCAGCCATTCGCCGCGTCCGAATGCGATCAGGGCGTGGGAAAGCTGGTAGCCCTTGCCGAACGGGTCGGCCCAGGGGTCCATGAATCCGATCACGCGCTGCAGGCGGTAAGGCGAACTCCAGATCAGCCCCACGACCGCCACCGGCAGCAAAGCCATCAGGCCGACGAAAATACGGGCGTTGATGCCGCCGAGCCAGAGAATCGCCATGGAAATCGACACGATCACGCTGAACGCGCCGAAGTCGGGCTCGCGCAGCAGCAGCCAGCCGACCACCACCATCACCGCCACCATGGGCAGGAAGCCGCGCTTGATGCTGTCCATCACTTCCGCCTTGCGGATGGTGTAGTCCGCGACATAGATCGCGGCAAACAGCTTCATGAATTCCGAAGGCTGCAGATTGATGACGAACAGCGACAGCCAGCGCTGGCTGCCGTTGACGTTGCGGCCGACGCCGGGAATCAGTACCAGCACCAGCAGGAACAGGCCCAGCAGGAACAGATACGGCGCCATCTTCTGCCAGAACCGGGTCGGCACCTGGAATGCGAGCAAGGCCGCCGTCAGGCTGATCACCAGGAAAATGGAGTGGCGCACCAGGAAATAGGTCGGCTGGTGCCCGGTCATCTTGTCGGCCTCCGCCAACGCAATCGAGGCGGAATACACCATGACCAGGCCGATGCCGAGCAGGATCAGCGTTACCCAGACCAGGCCCTGGTCATAAGTCGACGATGAGGAGGTCAGTCGGTCGCGCCCGCTCAGCATGTACATCATGTTGTTCATGCCCGCACCTCTCTTTTCTGCAGGCCATTGACCGCCTGCACAAACACCTCTGCGCGGTGCACGTAATTGCGGAACATGTCCAAGCTCGCGCAAGCGGGCGAGAGCAGCACGACATCGCCGATGTCCGCCAGGCCGAATGCCTTCACCACGGCATCTTCGAGAGTATCGGCATGCTCCAGCGGCACGCCTGTGTCCTGCAATGCATCAGCAATCATCGCGGCATCACGCCCGATCAGCACTACACCGCGCGCATGCCCGGCCACGGGCGTTTGCAAGGGAGAAAAATCCTGTCCCTTGCCATCGCCGCCAGCAATCAACACCAGCTTGCGGTTCAAGCCGTTGAGCGCCGCGACGGTAGCGCCGACATTGGTGCCCTTGGAGTCATCATAAAAGGATACGCCATCGACATCGGCCACCCATTGCACACGGTGCGGCAAGCCCTTGAAATCGCGCAATGCCTGCAAGGCAACAGCCTCGTCGATATCGAGCACGCTGCATAAAGCCAGCGCCGCGAGGGCATTGGCTGCATTGTGCAGACCTGTAATCCTCAGGTCGGCTACCGGCATCAGCTTGCGCTGTCCGCGGGCAAGCCAGGCTTCGCCGGCGTCATGCAGCAGGCCGAACTCCTGTTCATTACGCGGCACACCTAGGCCGAACGTTAGCTGGGCAATACCGTCAACTGACATTTCCCGGCTCCATATGTCGTCGGCATTGAGCACCTGCAGTCCGGCATGGGCGAAAATGCGCGCTTTGGCATCGGCATACGCCTGCATGTCGGCATAACGGTCCATGTGGTCTTCGCTGATATTGAGCACCGTGGCGGCATCCGCCTTCAGGCTATAGGTAGTTTCGAGCTGGAAGCTGGAGAGCTCGAGCACATAGACATCCGCCGCGTCGTCGATCACATCCAGCACTGGCAGGCCGATATTGCCGGCCACGACTGTCCTCAGGCCCGCGGCCTTGCAAACCTCGCCCACCAGCGTAGTAACAGTGCTCTTGCCGTTCGCGCCTGTAATCGCAATGACCTTGGCATGCGCCGGCTTTGCCTGGGCAAACAGCTCGACATCGCCCACCACCTGCACGCCGCGTTTGATGGCAGCCTGGATTTGCGGCTCGGCCAATGGCACGCCTGGACTGGCCACGATCAGTTCCGCACCCTGGAATGCATCCTCGGCGAAAGGCCCCAGATGTACCGCAATACCGGGAAACTCCTGCTTGACTGCATCAAGGCCCGGCGGCAGCTCACGGCTGTCGGCAACGGACAGGCGTGCGCCCTGGCGAGCGAGCCAGCGCAATGCCGAAAGGCCGGTATCTCCCAGCCCCAGCACCAACACCTGTTTGTCCTTGAGTTGCAGCATATATCCTTTAACCTGTTTCCTTATCTCAGCTTCAACGTGGAGAGGCCAACCAGCACCAGCATCATGGTGATGATCCAGAACCTGACCACGACTTGCGTCTCTTTCCAGCCCTTGAGCTCGTAGTGGTGATGCAGGGGCGCCATTCGGAATATCCGCTTGCCCGTGAGCTTGAACGACCCCACCTGCAGCATCACCGAAATGGTTTCCATCACGAACACGCCGCCCATGATGAACAGCACGATTTCCTGGCGCACGATCACGGCCACGGTGCCCAGCGCAGCTCCCAGCGCCAGCGCGCCGACGTCGCCCATGAACACTTCTGCGGGATAGGCGTTGAACCAGAGGAAGCCCAGGCCCGCGCCGCCGATCGCCGCACAGAACACAGTGAGTTCACCTGCCCCAGGCACATAGGGCACGCCGAGGTACTTGGAGAAATAAAGATGGCCCGCCACATAGGCAAACACCGCCAGGGCGCTCGCCACCATCACGGTGGGCATGATCGCGAGGCCGTCCAGCCCGTCGGTCAGGTTGACCGCGTTGCTGGTGCCGACAATCACGAAATAGGTCAGCACGATGAAGCTCACCACGCCCATCGGCAGCACCAGATGCTTGAAGAACGGCACGATCAGCTCGGTCTCCGCCGGCACCGTCGCGGTATAGAACAAATAGGCCGCAACGCCCGCGCCTATCAATGACTGCCAGAAATATTTCGCCTTGGCCGACAATCCCTTGGGATTGCGGTAGACTACCTTGCGCCAGTCATCGACCCAGCCGATCACGCCGAAACCCAGGGTCGTGATCAGCACCACCCAGACGAAACGGTTGGAAAGATCGGCCCAGAGCAAGGTCGAGACTGCAATCGCGATGAGGATCAACGCGCCGCCCATGGTCGGGGTGCCCGCCTTCACCAGGTGGGTTTGCGGGCCGTCATCGCGTACGGATTGCCCCACCTTGTATTCGGTGAGCTTGCGGATCAGCTTAGGCCCCACCAGGAAGGAAATCGTCAATGCCGTCAATGTCGCGAGGACGGCGCGCAGCGTGATGTAATTGAACACATTAAAGCCGCGAATATCCTGGGCCAGCCAACGGGCGAGTTCGAGCAGCATTATGGTTTCTCCTTTTGTTCTTGCAGCAAGTCGACGACACGCTCCATGCACATGAAGCGCGACCCCTTGACCAGCACAACGGTATCGGCATCCAATGCCGGTAGCAGGAATGCCGCCAGGCTTTCCACCGTCTCGTGATGGCTCGCGCCACTGCCGTATGCCTCCACGGCCTTGGCAGACAAGACGCCCAGCGCATGCAGGGCATCCACGCCTGCCGCTTTGGCATAAGCGCCCAATTCGGCATGCAAGGCCGCTTCGTTCTCGCCCAGCTCGCCCATGTCGCCCACGACAAGCAACCGTTTTCCAGACTGGCTGGCAAGCACGTCGATCGCGGCTCTCATTGAAGCAGGATTGGCGTTGTAGGTATCATCGATCAGCAATGCGCCGCGCCTGCCGGACTTGCGCTGCAGCCTGCCCTTGACGCCGGAAAAACCGGCAAGGCCCCCGGCAACCGCATCCAGCGGCACGCCCATGGACAAGGCGGCGGCTGTGGCGGCCAGCGCGTTCCTGATGTTGTGCAGACCAGGCACGGGCAAGCGCAATGCGCATTCGCCGGCAGGCGTGCTCAATTGCAGGTCGCTGCCTTCTGAATGCAGCGCATAATCCGCCGTGACGTCTCCGGCATTGAGGCCGAAACGCACGATGCGGTGCCGTCCTGCCAGGGACTGCCATAGGCCGGCAAACGTATCGTCGGCATTGATCACCGCCACGCCGTCATCTGCCAGGCCTTCGAAAATCTCGCCCTTGGCTTTCGCCACCCCCTCGACGGAACCCAGGCCGCCCAGGTGCGCGGCAGTCGCATTGTTGATCAATGCCACGTCCGGGTGGCCGATCCGTGTGAGATAGCTGATCTCGCCAATATGGTTCATGCCCATTTCCACCGCGGCATAGCGATGGCGCTCACGCAACCTTAGCAGCGTAAGCGGCAGTCCGATGTCGTTGTTCAGGTTGCCCTGGGTCGCAAGCACGGCGTCATCCGCGCCTGCCGCGACCCGCAGGATCGCTGCCAGCATTTCCTTGACGCTGGTCTTACCGTTGCTGCCGGTAATAGCCGCCACGGGGATGCTGAACTTCCGGCGCCAATAGGCGGCCAATTGACCCAATGCAAGACGGGTATCTTCAACCAATACAGCAGGCGTTGCTCCTACAACTTGGGAAACCAGAACAGCCGCCGCCCCTTCGGTCAAAACAGCCTTGGCATAATCATGTCCATCGAATCGCTCACCCTTGAGCGCCACAAACAACTGCGCTGGCTCCAGCTTGCGGCTGTCCGTGCCTACGGACTGGACCAGCACGTCGGCGCCGATCAGAGTGCCACCCGTTGCCTTGGCGATTTCGGATAGATACATCATGTGGCGACCCCTAAGATGTTGGCCGCCACAGCAGCATCATTGAATGGATGCCGTACGCCTGATATTTCCTGGTAATCCTCATGCCCCTTGCCCGCGATCAGCACGACGTCGCCCGCCTGCGCCGACCTGATTGCCTGGATAATGGCTTTTTCCCGATCGGGCTCCACCTGGGCCGGACCATGCAAGCCAGCCACCACCTCGGCAATGATCGCCTCGGGGTCCTCACCGCGCGGATTGTCCGAAGTCACGATCACCTTGTCTGCCAGTCTTGAAGCGACTTCCGCCATCAGCGGGCGCTTACCTTTATCCCGGTCGCCGCCGCAACCGAATACGCAAATGAGGCTGGCCTTTGCCTGCTCGCGCAAGGCAAGCAATGCCTTTTCCAGCGCATCGGGACTATGCGCATAATCCACCACGACCAATGGCTGGCCGCCGCCGCCCAGTTGCTGCATGCGTCCGGGTGCCGGCCGGATTTCAGCCAAGACGCGCGCTGCGTCTTCGAGTGCGACTTCCGAGGCAAGCAATGTCGCCAATACGGCGAGCAGGTTGCTGGCATTGAAGCGCCCCACCAGCTTGGCATGCACTGCAGCCTCGCCTTGAGGACTCTGCACTTGCATGTGCAGGCCCTCGGCATCGAAATGCAAATCATGGCCGCGCACGTCCCCGCCGCTCAAGCCATAGCTCAGCACATGCTTGCCCTTGGCTTTGAGCTCGCTCAGCAGCTCCCGGCCAAAGGCATCGTCCTGGTTGAGGATGGCGGTCTGCACGCCGTCAAAACGGAACAACTTGCGCTTGGCGCCGGCGTAGCTCGCCATATCGCCGTGATAATCCAGGTGGTCGCGTGTCAGGTTGGTCAGCACGGCGACCTTGAAATCAATACCATTCACCCGCCCTTGGTCCAGTCCGTGCGAGGAAACCTCCATCGCCGCCACTTCAGCGCCCGCTTGCAGGTAATCGGCAAGCATGGATTGCAGCAAGATAGGGTCAGGCGTAGTGTTCGCGGCAGCGGACAAGGCATCCGGAAAGCCGTTGCCCAAGGTGCCGATCACCACCGCCTTGCGTCGAAGGGCGTTGAACGCCTGCGCCAGCCAATGACTGCAGGAGGTTTTTCCATTGGTGCCGGTCACGCCTATCATCCAGAGTTGGCGGGACGGGTGGCCGTAGAATTCTCCGGCGATGGCGCTTGCCTTGCGACGCAAACCTGTTACAGGCTGGTTGGCAACGGCCCATGAAGGATTCCAGTCAAATCCCTCCTGCTCCCATATCACACCGGCCGCTCCGTTGGCGATGGCCTGCTCGATGAAACGGCGCCCATCGGCCTGTTCGCCCGGATAGGCAAGGAACAGGCTGCCCGCGGAAGCACGGCGGCTGTCCGAAGTCATGCCGGTGAAATGATGGCGATCAAGGCTGGGCAGGCTCATACCACCTCCTTGATCTCGGGCAGGTCGTCGACAGGGATCACGACATTGTTGTTCGGCGCATCCTGCGGGATCGCCAGCATGCGCAACGCGCCCGACATCACCTTGCTGAATACCGGGGCGGCCACCGTACCGCCGTAATATTTGCCGCCACTCGGGTCGTCGATCATCACCGCAATGATCAAGCGCGGGTTGGATGCAGGCGCAAAACCGACAAACGAGGATACATAGTGGTTTGCCTGGTAGCCGCCCACGCCGGGCTTGTGCGCCGTCCCGGTTTTACCTGCGACGCGGTAGCCCAGCACCTGTGCCCGAGGAGCGGTACCGCCAGGCTGGATAACAGTCTCCATCATGTCGCGCAGGTGATGCGCAGTTTCGGGGGTATAAACCTGATGGCCAACAGGAGGCTCCTTGAGCTTGAGCAGAGAGACCGGCAGCAAGGCGCCATCATTGGTGAATACGGTGTAGGCACGCGCCAGCTGCAGCAAGGTCAGGCTGAGGCCATGGCCATAAGACATGGTGGCCTGCTCGATCGGGCGCCAGGTCTTGTAATTGCGCAGTCTTCCGGAAGCTTCGCCGGGAAAGCCGATACGCGTCACGGAGCCGAACCCGACCTGGTTATAGATGCTCCACATGTAATGCGGCTCCAGGCTCAGCGCCATCTTAGCCGAACCGATATTGGAAGACTTCTGAATGACCTGCGCAACCGTCAGAACGCCTTGCGGGTGCGCATCACGGATCGTGGCCTTGCCGATGCGCATGGCGCCGGACGATGTATCGATGAGCGTGCTAGGCTTGTACTGTCCGCTATCGAGGGCTGCCGCGGCAGTAAACGGCTTCAGCGTCGATCCAGGCTCGAAAGTGTCGACGATCGCCCGGTTGCGTGAACGGCCCCCGGTCAGGTTCACCGGGTTGTTCGGGTTGTAGCTGGGGACGTTTGCCATCGCCAGCACTTCGCCGGTCTTGGCATCCAGCACGACCGCAGAACCTGCCTTGGCCTTGTGCTCTTCCACCGCCGCCGCCAGTTCGCGATAAGCCAGGTATTGAAGCTTGCGGTCTATGGAAAGCGCCAGGTCGCGGCCATCCTGCGGAACCTTGACTGCCTCGAGGTCTTCGACGATACGCCCTTGCCTGTCCTTGATCACGCGGCGGCTGCCCGGCTTGCCGGACAACCATTTCTGGGAATGCAGCTCGAAGCCCTCCTGGCCGTTATCGTCAATACCGGTGAAGCCGACAAGGTGAGCAGTCACTTCCCCAGCAGGATAATAACGGCGGTATTCTCTCTGCATGAAAACGCCAGGAATACCGATGCTCATCACCTGTGCGGCAAGCTCAGGCGGCAGGCGGCGCTTGAGATAAACGAATTCACGCTGCGTGTTATCGAACTTGGATTTGATCGCTTCCGGCTTGAGTTTGAGGATGCCTGCCAGTTTCGCCAATTGCTCAGGCGAGACCTTCACGTCTGGCGGGCTGGCCCAGATGGACTCCACAGGCGTGCTGATCGCCAGCGGCTCGCCGTAACGGTCGGTGATCTTGCCGCGGTGCGCGGGCAGGCTCAACAGGCGGCTATAGCGCGCATCGCCCTTTTGCTGCAGAAAGGATTTATGCACGCTCTGCAAATAGACGCTGCGCCCCAGCAGCACGGCAAAACCGCACAGCACCAGCACCAACAGGAGGCGACGGCGCCAGACCGGCAGCCTGACCACGACCCGCGGCTTCGACCCCACGCGCATGCGCATCGCCCCCATCATGGCGCGACCACCTGTATGCGGCTTGGATCAGGCACCTGCATGTTCAGGCGCCGCTCGGCGATCTGCTCGATGCGGGAATGCATGGCCCACGTGCTTTGCTCCAATTGCAGCTGGCCCCACTCTATCTCGTATTGCTTGGCCGCATCCTCTTGCTGCTGCAGCTCGATATAGAGCTTGCGCGCCTTGTGCTGTGACGTAATGACGCCCAGCGCAGCCACTATCACCACCAGGAAGAGGATCAGGTTAAGCTTGGCCATTATTGCACCGAGGTCCTTTCCGCAACGCGCAATACGGCGCTGCGTGAACGCGGATTGCGCCTGACCTCGGCATCGCCCGGGCGCACCGCACGTCCGACCGCCACCAGGCGGGGCTGCGGCAGATCTTTCGCACGCACGGGGAAATTCGCAGGCAAGTCATCCCTGTCCTGCTCGGCACGGATAAAGCGTTTCACAATGCGGTCTTCCAGCGAGTGGAAGCTGATCACCGCCAAGCGCCCTTGCGCTGCCAATAGCGGCAGACACTGAGGAAGGGTCAGCGACAATTCCTCAAGCTCCTGATTGATGAAAATCCGTAAAGCCTGAAAGGTGCGCGTCGCCGGATCTTGGCCAGGCTCGACTTTTGGGACCGCCCCTGCCACGATCTTGGCAAGTTGTCCGGTAGTGGAGATGACCACCCCTCCTGTGCGCTGCGCAACAATCGCCCTTGCAATCTGTTTAGCAAACCGTTCTTCACCATATTCCTTAATTACCCCCGTCAGTTCTTGTTCCGTTGCAGCCGCGACGAACTCTGCCGCTGTCTGTCCACGGCTTTGGTCCATGCGCATATCGAGCGGGCCGTCAAACCTGAAGCTGAAGCCGCGCTCGCCCTCGTCGATCTGTGGAGATGAAATTCCCAGATCCAGCAACACACCATCTACTTTTTGAATATTCAGATCCGCCAGGACTTCCGCCATGGCGGCAAAATGACTGTGGACGATCGTAAAACGCGCATCCTGGATACCCCGTGCGGCCTCAACGGCGGCCAGGTCGCGGTCCAGCGCCACCAGGCGCCCTTGCGGTCCGAGTTTTTCCAGTATCTTGCGGCTATGCCCGCCCCGGCCGAACGTGCCGTCGACATAAATGCCGTCAGGCTTGATCGCCAGTGCCTCCACCGCCTCGTCCAACAAAACCGTTACATGCTGAGAAACCTGGGGAGCGGGTACATGGCGAACGCCAGCACTCACAGCGAAAAACCCTCCAACTCGGCAGGCAACTCCATATTCTCGGACGACATCACCTGCTGCAACTGGGCCCGCCAGGCCTCCATGCCCCAAAGCTCGAAGTGGCTGCCCTGCCCCACCAGCATCACCTGCTTCTCCAACCCGGCAAACTCCCTCAATACCGGGGAAACCAGCAAGCGGCCGGCGCTGTCCAGCTCGACGTCTTCGGCAAAACCCACCAGCAAGCGCTGCAAGGCACTGGACTGGCGGTCGAAACTGGAAAGCGCCATCACCTTGGATTGGATTGGCTCCCAGGCAGGCTGGGGATACAGGAGCAGACAACGATGTGGATGGGCAGTCAGGACAAGGCTGCCCTCGCTTTGAGCGTGCAGGGCGTCACGGTGCTTGGCTGGCACAGCCAGCCTGCCTTTGGCATCCATATTTAATGACGTCGCACCGCGAAACATGAGGTCCCTTGGCCGATACCAGCGTTTAGCGCGCTGGCATCGGCATTAAATTTTGTCAGATCGGGAGATGGGTAATTGCCAACCATCCGGAGATGAGCAATCAACTTTGATCAACAATTACCCACAAAACTCCACTTTTCTCCACTAACACCCACTATAGATAAAAAAAAATGGCAATGCAAGGGCTTTTTTAGGATTTTTCCTTTATGGGACAATGACTTAGATGATTTTCGTGAGAAAATTTTTATCCTTAAAAAATAAGGAGATAGGAAATTTAGTGAAAGTGCTTTATGAGAAACAGTTGCGAGGTGGCTGAATTTTGGTATGGGGAAGTATTGGCAGGGAAAGAATCTATATTCGACTATCTTGGAACAAGATTGAAGCTGGCCGGTAAGCCGGGTTCTGTCCCCGCAGTGCGGGTGGCAGCCATTCATCTAGGCCTAGCGTTGCCGCTAGGCTCAAGCAACCTACCCGGTAGCAGCGCGAGCCACGCCATTGCTACCCTATTTGGTCTTGCTCCGGATGGAGGTTACCGCGTTTCACGTCCACCTTGCGGCTTACTCGTCTCTGTGGCCCTATTCCTCGCCTCACGGCGTACGGCCGTTAGCCGTCATCCTGCTCTATGGAGCCCGGACTTTCCTCCCCTCGCTTGCGCGAGCGGCGGCTGCCTGGCCAGCTTCGGCGCTAGTGTACCACACGCACCTTCCAGCCTGATGCGCCATAAGACCAAGGCAACACCGCGCCGAAGCAGATAGCTATTTCAGGCGCCAGGCAATTGTGCTGCTTGCCCGCAAGGGTACCAGCTCTTCGTCAGCAAACGGCAGGCTTGCTGGAACTTCCCATGCGTTCTTTTCCAGGGTGATCTTGTCCGCATTGCGCGGCAAGCGGTAAAAATCAGGCCCATGGAAGCTTGCAAATGCTTCCAGCCCGTCCAACGCGCCAGCCTCATCAAACACTTCGGCATAAAGCTCGATCCCGGCATGCGCGGTATACATGCCGGCGCAGCCACAAGCCGCCTCTTTTGCGGATTTCGGATGCGGCGCGCTATCGGTGCCCAGGAAGAATTTGGAATCGCCGGAAGTCGCCGCCGCGACCAAGGCCAGGCGATGCTCCTCGCGCTTGAGTACCGGCAGGCAATAATGATGCGGACGAATGCCTCCGTTGAACATGGCATTGCGGTTCATGAGCAGGTGGTGCGCCGTGATGGTGGCAGCGACGTTCTCCGACGCCCCGGCGACGAACTCGGCCGCATCCCTGGTCGTAATGTGCTCAAATACCACCCGCAATCCCTGGAAACGCTCCAGCAACGGAATCATATTGCGCTCGATGAACACCCGCTCGCGGTCGAACACATCCACATTGGCATCGGTCACTTCGGCATGCACCAGCAAGGGAACCCCGTGCTTCTCCATGGCCTCCAGCGCCTTGACGCAATGCCCGAGGTTGGTCACCCCTGAGTCGGAATTGGTGGTAGCTCCGGCAGGGTAAAGCTTCACGCCATGCACGATGCCGCTGTCCTTGGCCAGGACAATTTCATCGGCACTGGTGTTATCCGTCAGGTACAAAGTCATCAACGGCTCAAAACTTGAACCGGCAGGCAATGCCCGTACGATACGTTCACGATAAGCGCGCGCCAATGCCGTAGTCGTCACCGGCGGACGCAGGTTGGGCATGACAATCGCCCGCCCGAAGCGCCTTGCGGCATCCGGCAACACCGCAGACAAGGCCGCGCCATCGCGCAAATGCAGGTGCCAATCATCAGGGCGTGTGATGGTGATGGTAGTCGTCATGAAACTCTCTATATTTAATATCTAACAATATGGTTCAGGATTGCTTGAGACTGAGCGCCAGCTCATACAGCGCATTCTTCTTGGCTCCGGTAATCTCGGTCGCCAGCTTGACCGCCTGCTTCAGGGGCAGTTCATCCAGCAGCAACGTCAATACGCGTTGCACCTCGGCATCGACGGGAGCAACCTCCTTCGCCGGTGCAGGCTCCACCAATAGCACGAATTCGCCGCGCTGGCGGTTGGCATCCTCCTCCAACCAAGCCCGGGCTTCCGCCAATGGCAAACGGTGTATGGTTTCAAAGGTCTTGGTCAGCTCGCGTGCAATGGTGAGCGTACGTTCCGGCCCGAGCACGGCAGCCATGTCTGCGACACTATCGAGCACTCGATGCGGAGCCTCGTAGAACACCAGGGTCACCGCCACCTCCGCAAGTGACTGCAGGGCCGAACGGCGTTGACTGCCGCCGGCCGGGAGGAATCCATGAAACTGGAACCCGGGCGTCGCGATCCCCGCCACAGAAAGCGCAGCCACCACTGCGGATGCACCCGGTATCGGTACCACCCTGATTCCGGCCTCATGCGCCATCGCAATCGCCACAGCGCCCGGGTCGCTGATGCCGGGCGTGCCCGCATCGCTCACCAGCGCGACAGATTCGCCCGCCTGCAAGCGTTGGATCAATTGCTCGCCCGCCTTGCGCTCGTTGTGCTCATGCACGGCCACCAGTTTTTTCTGGATGGCGAAATGCGACAGCAGGCCTGCTGTGTGCCGCGTATCTTCCGCCGCCACCACATCAACCGCCTTGAGCACATCCAACGCCCGTAAGCTGACGTCTTGCAGGTTTCCAATTGGCGTAGCTACCACATATAATGTCCCACTATGATTCAACGACTGCTCGCCCTTCTGTATTTCACATGGATATTGCTGCCGGCCCAGACAATAGCAGCGACCGCCAGCCCGAATGCCGTGCCGCCGGAAACGCGTTTTCAGGAAGGCATGGCATGCCTGCAGGCCCAGAATATCGACTGCGCCGCCCTGGCGCTCAACCGGATTCCCAGCCAATCGGTCCATGCCAAGCTCCTGGCAGGCAATATTGCCGCCGCACAACAGGATTTCGACTCCGTTTTCCGGCTGTTGTTGCCTTTAAAGGCCAACACTTCGCTCGACAACGAGGCAGCCGCAAGTTTACACGCAAGCCTCGCGCTCGCCTATGAGCAAGAGCCCGACCCCTTGCGAGCGCTGGAGCAGCGCGTCGCAGCGGAACGCTTCCTTGACGATGAGCAAGGCCGTGCCGAGAACCACAAGAAAATCTGGAATGGCCTGAGCAACCTGAGCCGGAACGACCTGGTCAATATCCGTGGCGAAAGCCCGGACACGGACATCCAGGGCTGGATCGACCTCGCGCTGGCAGCCCAGGAACAAGACGAGAGCGCGCTTAAAAACTGGCCGGACTTCTATCCAGGCCACCCTGCAAGCAAGGGATTCAGCCAGGCGCTACTCTCCCAGCGCCCCGAGGTCCCAGCCCCTAGCCCAATTGCGGCGCCTGTCGGTCCTGGCGGCAAGATCGGCGTCATCCTTCCGTTTGCGGTGGAGGCCTATTACCCCGCTGCCGATGCGATAGAGCAGGGATTTGCCGCCGCCCAATCCCAAGCGCAAGACCACCGAGAGCTCACGCTGTACGCCACCGACGGCAATCCGGCCAATATTGCCGAAACATACCGGCGCGCAGTCGATGAGGGCGTGCAGATAGCCCTGGGGCCGTTGACACGCGATGAAGTCACACGCCTGGGCCAGCAGGACCTCGGCATCCCGACCCTGGCGCTCAACCAGCCCGACTCCACCCCGGGCAAGACGCCCAACCTATATATCTTCGGCCTGTCGCTTGAAGGGGAGATTGCCCAGCTTGTCAGGCTGGCGCAACGCCTGGGCATGCAAACCGCAACTATAGCAGCCGGCAGCAACCACCTGGCTGAACGCATGGCGCAAGCGTTCGGCAATGCCTGGAACGACGCGGGCGGCCGCATCACTCAACAACTGACGTTTGCCGAGGACAGCAACCTGACTGAACTGCAGGCCAAAATCACATCCAACCCATCCGACCTGATTTTCCTGGCGGCGAATTATGAAGAGGCGAGAGTCATCCGTCCTTACCTCGACACCGCGACCCCGACATTCGCGACCTCGCATATCTATGCCGGCATTCCGCAGGATCCGGAAAACGAGCCACTCAATGCAGTGCGTTTCGTCGATATGCCCTGGCTGCTCGAGCCCGAATCCGCTGCATTTGCAAACCTGCGGCCTGCCGCTTCCGACTTGCCGCCCGGCGAAATGCAACGCTGGTTCGCCTTGGGGGTGGACGCCTACCGCATCCTCGACCATGTGAGCAAACATCCGCAACAAGCGCACACCCTGCAGGGCCTGACCGGAAAAATCAGCATTTCCTCCGATGGCAATATCAGCCGCGAGCTTGCCAGCGGACGTTTCAGCGCACAAGGTGTCGTGCCGGAAACCACGCCTTGAAACAGCTCGGGGATGATGCAGAGGCAATTGCTGAGCGCTACCTGGCAACACAGGGGTTGGCGCTGGTCAGCCGCAACTATCGCTGCCGTTTTGGCGAAATAGACCTGGTGATGAAACAAGGCGACACCGTTGTATTCATTGAAGTCCGCATGCGCAGCCATTCCGCATTTGGCGGCGCAGCAGCCAGCATCAATGCTGCCAAGCAGCAAAAGCTCATCCGCACGGCCGAATACTTCCTGCAACAACATGGCAGCGCCCCTTGCCGCTTCGATGCCGTCCTGTTGAACAAACTGGATACGAACAAAATCGAATGGATTCAGGATGCGTTTGGCGCCTGACGCCCTTCAAACAATACTGACATTACGACATGACTGACCTGCACCACCGCATCGCTGCACATTTTGAAGAGAGCGGACGCCTCAAGCTGGAACTTGCGGAACTATTGGCCGCACCGATCGCCGACTCTGCCGACCTCATCGTGCAGGCCCTGCTCAATGAGAAAAAGATCCTGACTTGCGGCAATGGCGGCTCGGCATCCAACGCACAATATTTCGCGTCGCGCATGCTGAACCGCTACGACCAGGAACGCCCGGGGCTGGCTGCCGTCGCCCTGCCTGCTGATATTGCGACCCTCACCTCGATTGCCAACGACAATCACTTTGAGCAGGTGTTCTCGCGCCAGATCACGGCCCTTGGCCACCAGGGCGACGTGCTGCTGGCGCTCAGCACCAGCGGCAATTCCAAGAATATCCTGCGTGCGATCTCCGCAGCCAAGGATGCAGGCATGCACGTGATCGCCTTCAGCGGCGGGGATGGCGGCGAGCTTGTGGAACTTCTGACCGAAGAAGATATCCATATCGGGGTGCCGCACGAGCACCCCGCCAGAATCCAGGAAGTTTATATGTTGAGCCTGCATTGCATCTGCGATGCAATTGATTGTCTTTTGTTAGGAGTGAATTAATTATGCGCGCACGTACCCTTTCCCCTCTGGCTCCATTGATTCTGGCCGTGGCACTCTCCACCCAGCTCGCAGCCTGCGTACCTGCCGTCATCGGCGGAGCCGCCGCCGGCGGCGCCATGGCGGCTGACCGCAGGACCTCGGGCATTTACATTGAAGACCAGAACATTGAGCTCAAAGCCTCCAATGCCATCAAGCAGGAGCTCGGCGAAAAGAACCACATCAATGTCACCAGCTACAACCGTAACGTGCTGCTCACCGGCGAAGCGGTCGATGCCGCCAGCAAGGAAGCAGCCGAGAAAGCGGTGCGCAATGTAGACAACGTCCGCAATGTCACCAATGAAATTGTGATCGACACCAAGAGCACCTTTAGCGAACGCAACAACGACACTTACATCACCTCCAAGGTAAAGGCACGCCTGGTGAAGGAAAACCGCTTCCCTGCAAACTATGTCAAGGTAGTGACGGAAGCCACCACCGTGTTCCTGCTGGGCCTCGTGACCAGGCAGGAGGCTGAGGACGCCGTCGATATCGCCCGCAGCACCAGCGGCGTGGGCAAGGTAGTCAAGGTATTCGAGTACATTGATTAACAGCGTGCAAGCGTGCACCCAATCGCGCTGCATCGGCTGATTGGGTGCTAGAATGTACTCTCAGATTGGGTTAATGGTTAAGGCATGAGCACGACAGAAAAATCAGGCATCAAGGAAATCATCATTCAGGGTCTGACCCGCGCAGGCAAGCCGTTCCGCCCCAGCGACTGGGTGGACAGGATGTGCAGTACCTACGCCAGCTTTGGCGCTGACCGCAAGCTCCGTTACTCGCCCTACCTCAAGCCGCGCGTGATAGAAGGCGTGCGTTGCCTGGCGGTTGACCTGAAACTCAAGGATACCAACCCAGAAGGCTTCAACCAGCTTATGCATTTTGCCGACGAAAACCAGCTCAACATACTGGATGCCGAAGGCAACAGTATCGACGCGTCCCAAGCAGCAGCGATTTAACCGCCACATCAGCGCCGCGCTCCGTTAAAGCCCTACTAGGCTATATCAAGGCAGTGACAAAACAACCAAGACTATTTACCATCCTCACTTTAAAGGGGGATTTAGGGAATGTTGTTGAATTTGAACGTGCCGGCATTGGTGGACCATCCACTGATTGTTGCAGAAACCAAACCGGCAAAAATCACCAAGTTTCTGAACGCACTCCCCGTCACCAACATCCTAGAGACATCCCAGGCGTTGCAGGAAGAGCTGGAAATCCTCAACCGGCAGAAAGTCGCGCCGGACACCCGCATCAAGGCGCTGGAAACCTACCGGCCAGCCATTGCTTCAGTCACGGAGTCGCTCGCGGCCCATTACTGCAACGCCCCGCTTCCCCTGCCCGAGCAGGACAAGCAATATGCCACGTTGGCCAACACCCTGTGGACCGAATTGGCCTATGGCTACAAACTCGCCCTGCTGGACCTTGAAGCCAGGCTATTCAAGATTGGCGGCGCAAAGCTCCTGAACCTGTGCCTGCATCGCACGCTAGATGCCTTGCGCATGCAGATCGAGATTTATTATGAAACCTACCGGGCGCAGCCTCCTTCGCTCTGGAGCGAGCTGCACCAGCTTTACGCTCTGAGCGTGAAGCGCGGGCTGGAGGCAACGGCAATCGACGACTTGGTACGCAACCAAACGCTGCCCATCAGCCATGTCTACAAACAGGCGCTACTGATCAGCCTGGCCGATCCGCAGCACCTTTCGCAGAAAGACATCAAGCTCACTTCCGATTACATCACGCGCTTCGCCGGCCTTGCCCAATTGCAACGCCCTGAGCCGATGGAAAACCCGGCAGCCATTTTCCTGATCTCGGGCAACCGTGACAAGCCGCCCGTGCCACTGGGCAAGCGCTTACGGAAAGTAGACGAAGAGCACGACTTCTTTCTGCTTACCATGGATCTGGCACGCCAGGTCCACCAGCATATCAAGCAGTGCCAGCAGGGCTCTTTTCCGCCGGAAGCCGGCCTGCCGGAAAATGCGAACCAGCCCCGCTACCAGGACCTGCTGACCTATCTGCTCCGTCACTGGGGCGCTTCCCCGAAGCGCATTTACAACCGCACACCGAAGAATGACGGCATCGAACTGATCATAGGCTTGCCAGCATTGCACACCACGCTGTACGGCAAGATATTGACCGAGGCGGACAATGCGCTCGGAAAACTGCCGCGCAATTCGCGCTGGCAAGCGCTCAATATCAGTGCTGGCGGCATGGCCCTGCGCAAACTGCCGGCGACAGAAGCCCATCTGCACATCGGCGACCTGGTAGGCGTCCGAATAAGCCATACCACCCATTGGGCGATCGGCGTGCTGCGCTGGGCCAGCCATACGGAAAATCGCCACCTGGACATTGGCATCCAGCTGCTGGCGCCAGAAGCGAAACCCGTCAGTATGCAATCCGCCGATGAGCATGCCGTGCCGCTGCTATTGCTGCCCGAAATCCCCACCCTCAAGCAATCGCCTTCCCTGATCGGCGCTCCGGGCAGCTACAGCCCGGCGAAAATCATCGACTTGACGCTTGAGGACGACAGCAGCAAACGCATCATGATCACCCGGCTGATTGAAAGGACCAATCAATTCGATCACTTCCAGTTCAGCACTTTATAAGCACCAGATCAGTGCACCACAATAGGCCTGGCGCACTACTTTGCGCCGAATACCTCGTCCACCCAGTTGAAATCGAAGCACAATACGCTGACCTGCCCATGCAACGCCACCGCCATGGACAGCGTGACGCAGAGCTTGCCCGTCGCAATCGAGAGATAAGGCCGGGTCATCTGTAACGAACCGGGGTTCTGCAATGCCCGGCGCAAATAAGGACGGCGCAGCCAGACGGCGCCGCTCCCGTCGGCCAAAGGCCGGTAGCGCCTATCCGTGACCATTTTTGCACTATCCGCCAGGCAGCTGGCGCCAAGCTGCACCCCTTGCTGGTCCAGCATATAACAACGGTCAGCCCCGTCCAGCAGCAACAATTGATGGAAAGCCTGCTCCGGCGCAACTCCAGCCTGCAGCTGAGACACGGCCAGCATGAAGGCGCCGCGGTAGTAGGCTAGGCATTTCTGGCTCGAATCCAGCGCGGATGAAGCCTGGTAACGTTCAAACAATGAAAATATCTTGTTTTCACTATGCGCTTCATTGAGCGCATGGGCCGGCATGCCGAAATAATGCCCCTGGACCAGGTCGACATCCGTCTCCATCGCCACCATGGCCTCTTCCAGGGTTTCTATCCCCTCAATCAGCACCAGGCTGCCCGCCTCGTGGATCAAGGACACGATCCCAGGCAACAAGCGCCGCGCCATCGGCTTTTGCATGGCCTGCACGATCATGGAGCGGTCCAGCTTGACGATGTCGGGCGATAGCCGCCATATCCGCTCGAAATTGGATTGCCCTGCGCCAAAATCGTCGATTGCCACCAGGCAGCCCAGGTCCTTGTAGAAGCCGACGGATTCGGACAATTGCAGCTCATCGTCGATCGCGCCTTCCATGATTTCCACGACAACCCGCTCCGGCGGCATATCGTTTTCCTTGAGCAACTGCCTGAAAAAAGCGCCATACTGCTTGCCCTGCACAATCACCCGGGGGTCCACGTTCAGGAACAGCCATTCGACACTTTCACGCCCCATGCTGCAGAAATTACGCAAATGCAGGGCTCGCGACAAACGGTCCAAATGCACGATACTGGCCTCGTCCCGGGCCAGCGAAAATATCTGGTAGGGCGACACCTGCCGGCGCCCGTCAATTGCGCGCAGCAATCCTTCGTAGCCGACAACCCGGCAATGCGACAAGCTATAAATCGGCTGGAACGCGCTATACAGCTTTACATGCTCGTAAGCGGCAAACACTTTGCCATGCTCTCCAGGCTCGTCCAGGAACTGGAACTTCCCAGTCGTGTTTTCGGTCATTGATGAAGCCCTGTCATATATCATTGAAGCGGTTCACAGCGCAGATAACAAAAATCCATGCAGCGCAGCAATATCCATGCCTGCATTCAATACTTCACTTGCAGGATTTTTTTCGCTAGGATAGCGGAATTGCTTGGCACGCTATGCCACTATCAAGCTGGTGCGGACACATCACCCAGCATAACCAAACCATCACTAGAGGTTCAAATGAGCGAACATATTACCCATATCAGCGACGATACTTTCGACCAGGAAGTCTTGCAGTCCCAGGTTCCTGTTCTGGTAGACTACTGGGCGGAATGGTGTGGCCCCTGCAAAATGATCGCTCCGATTCTGGACGAAATTTCCAAAGAGTACGCCGACCGCCTGAAAATCGCCAAGCTCAACATCGATGAAAACCAGAATACGCCACCCAAGTACGGCATCCGCGGCATTCCGACCCTCATGCTGTTCAAGAACGGCAATGTGGAAGCGACCAAAGTAGGCGCCCTTTCCAAATCCCAACTGACGGCATTTATTGACAGCAATATTTAATAGCGCTACCCTGGCGCCAGGTTCCGTCTAAAACAACACGCTTAAAGAGCGTCATACGCCACAGGAACCTGGCGGTCATCCTTCAAACAATCCCCGTTTTTGCAGCACATCCGATCTTCAACGAGCCTTCCCATATGCATTTATCAGACCTGAAGCACCTCCCTGTCACCGAACTAGTCGAAATGGCGATCGCCAACGAGATTGAAGGCGCAAGCCGCATGCGCAAACAGGACTTGATCTTTGCAATATTGAAGAACAAGGCCAAGAAAGGCGACAGCATCTTTGGCGATGGCACCCTTGAAGTCCTGCAAGACGGTTTCGGTTTCCTGCGCTCGCCCGATACCTCTTATCTTGCCGGGCCTGACGACATTTATGTCTCCCCTTCGCAGATCCGCCGCTTCAACCTGCATACCGGCGATACAATCCAGGGCGAGATTCGCACCCCGAAAGATGGCGAACGCTACTTTGCGCTGGTCAAGGTGGACAGCGTCAATGGCGAAGCGCCGGAGAACAGCAAGCACAAGATCCTGTTCGAGAACCTGACACCCCTGTTCCCCACCAAGCCGCTGGTGTTGGAACGCGACATCCGTGGCGAAGAAAACATCACAGGGCGCGTCATCGACATGATCGCCCCGATAGGCAAGGGCCAGCGCGCGCTTCTCGTGGCGCCGCCCAAATCAGGCAAAACAGTGATGATGCAGCATATTGCCCACGCCATCACCGCCAACCATCCAGACGTCGTCCTGATCGTGCTCATGATCGACGAACGCCCGGAAGAAGTCACGGAAATGACCCGCTCGGTAAAGGGCGAGGTCGTTGCCTCCACCTTCGACGAACCTGCGACCCGCCACGTGCAGGTCGCCGAAATGGTGCTGGAAAAAGCCAAGCGCCTGGTCGAGCACAAGAAGGATGTCGTGATCCTGCTCGACTCCATTACCCGCCTGGCGCGCGCCTACAACACGGTAGTCCCTGCTTCCGGCAAGGTACTGACCGGGGGTGTGGACGCCAATGCATTGCAACGCCCCAAACGCTTCTTCGGCGCCGCACGCAACATTGAAGAAGGCGGCTCCCTGACCATCATCGGCACGGCCCTGGTGGATACCGGCTCCCGCATGGACGATGTGATCTATGAAGAATTCAAGGGCACCGGCAATTCCGAACTTCACCTCGACCGCCGCATGGCCGAGAAACGCATCTACCCCGCCATCAACGTCAACAAATCCGGCACCCGCCGCGAAGAACTGCTGATCGAGAAGGATGTGCTGCAAAAGATATGGGTATTGCGCAAACTGCTCTATCCAATGGATGACCTGGAAGCGATAGAATTCCTGCTGGACAAACTCAAGGCCACCAAGAACAACGCCGACTTCTTCGACTCCATGCGCAGGGGCTAACGCCAACGGCAGCTAAGGAAAGACGGCTTGGAGAAATTTGCAATTTCTTGACAAGCTTAATATAATGGCCGACTTTCCTGCTAGGCAGGAACCTAACACTGGCCCGCCGCACAAACCGGCAATATAGAGGTAAAACATTATGAAACCTGGCATTCACCCAGAATATCGCGAAGTTGTATTTCAGGACATCGGTGCTGATTTCAGCTTCTTGACACGCTCCACTATCGCTGCGAAAGAAACCATCAAGTGGACGGACGGCAAGGAATATCCACTGGTCAAGATTGAAGTTTCTTCCCAATCCCACCCATTCTATACTGGCAAGCAGAAGATTCTCGATACTGCTGGCCGTGTTGAGAAGTTCCGCCAGAAATACGGCATGTAATCCAACGGGATTGTATGTTGTGGCAAAAAGGCAGCCTGGGCTGCCTTTTTTGTTTTCCATACAATTGCCTGGCGATTAAAATGTATAGGTATTCCCGAACAAAGACTAAAGGATATTCATGGCATTCGAGCTTGAGCACGATTGGCAAGCACACCTGGCAACCCCTCGCGCGCATGTGGGGGAGCGTGCCAAGACACATCTGCTGATCTTGCTTTGCATTGCATGGATATTCCTGGGATTGGTTGGACATGAACCCTGGAAGCCAGACGAAGCGCAAGCCATCAGCATCGTCAAAAACATGACGCAAGGCAAGGGGCTGCTCGCCCCGGTTGCCGCAGGGCAGCAAACCATAGAATACCCGCCGCTGTATTACTGGAGCGCTGCGGGTAGCGGCAAACTGCTTTCATCCATCCTGCCCTTGCATGACGCCGCCAGGTTGATCAACAGCATCTGGATGACCATCACCTTGCTCATGATTGGCATGCTGGGACGAGAGCTGTGGGGCGTCGGTATCGGTCGCCAGATCACCTTCATCTTCATTGCCTCCATCGGCCTGATTGCATCCTCCCACCTGTTGATGCCCCAGGTCGCCTCCCTGGCCGGATTGTCCATGGCACTGTATGCCCTAGCGCTTGCCAAGCGCCGCCCATTAAGGGCATCAGTGTTGCTGGGTTCGGGCATAGGCATCAGTTTCCTTGCCACGGGCCCGGCCAGCGCCCTCATCGTGTTGGCGACCATGCTGCTATTGCCCATCCTGTTCGCGCAATGGCGCAGCAAGAGCTTTGCCATTGTTTCTGCATTAAGCCTGCTGGCAGCCAGCCCTTGGCTCTTCATCTGGCCGTGCCTGCTATTCAATGCCGACCCAGCTCAATTCACTGCATGGTGGCAAAACAGCATCAGCGGCTCCAGCACTATCAATTACCCCTATATCCTGCGCACCCTGCTCTGGTACTCCTGGCCGGCACTGCCTATTGCGGCATGGGGCGCATGGCGTTACCGGGCTGTACTGCTCACTAAACCCAAAATGCAGTTGCTGCTGGTGTTTTTTGCAGCCAGTTTCTTGATCATCGGCATCGGGTTCGAACGCCGCGAAATCCATATCCTGCCGCTGTTGCTACCGCTGGCAGCGTTGGCTGGCGGCAGTGTTGAAACATTGAAGCGCGGAGCGGCCGGCGCATTGGACTGGTTTGGCTTGCTGCTGTTCGGCCTGCTAGGCTCGCTGGTCTGGCTGGGCTGGTTTGCCATGTTGACAGGCACGCCGGCCAAGATCGCCGAACGCATGCAATTTCTTGCCGCCACCCAGGAGGCGCACCTGAATATCCTGGCATTGGCTGCAGCCTTGACTGTTACGGTCATCTGGTTATTCGTGATTTCGAACAGCAAACGCTCGAACCGCGGCGCACTGACCAACTGGGCAGTCGGCATGACCATGGCATGGGGACTCCTGATGACGCTATGGCTGCCATGGATAGACAACGCGCGCAGCTATAAGAATGTCTTCGAGGAACTCAATGCAGCCATGCCCGCGCAATACGCCTGCATCAACAGTTACGGCATAGGGGATGCGCAGACTGCGCTGCTTGACTACTATACCGGCCTGGCCATACAGCCACAGAGCGCGCCGCAAAGCCACAATCCGGCCTGTGACCTTTATCTGGTACAGGAGGACAGCCGCCACCCCAACCTGACGCCAGGCGAGGGCTGGCAATTGGCATGGTCCGGCAACCGCGCGTTGGACAGGCGCGAGAGCTTCCGGCTGTTTACGCGTCACGCCAGCGTATCAGTGGAAGAGGATGAAAGTACCAAGCAACCTTAACGCGGCAGCAACAAGGAAGCCAGCGCCTGTGCGTCCTGGGCGATGCTGTGGCTGGCCTTGGCCTCCATCGCGCGATAGCGTGCCAGCACATCCTGGCCAAACGGCGTCACCTTCGCGCCACCGCCATGGCTTCCGCCCGTCGCCGTTGCCACCAGCGGCTCGCGAAAGCTTTTATTCATGGCATCGACCAGATCCCAGGCGCGTTTATAAGACATCCCCATAGCCCGGGCGCCTGCTGATATCGAGCCGCTTTTGTCTATCGCCTCCAGCAAATCGGCCTTGCCGGGCCCAATGGCGACCAAGTGTTGATATGGCAGGCGAATCTTGATACTGATTGCACTCATATGGAATTTTCACCTCTCACCGGGGTCATATCACAGTCTTCAAATATTATTGTTTGTATTGACTGAAGGACTTACAATCCACACATCTTATCGCATCCATGCTAGGCCTGAATAGCTGCTCAATGTCTGCCATCGCCCACACTCCCCAGTTGATCGACCAGTTCGGCCGTCATGTGGACTATATACGCCTGTCGATCACAGACCGCTGCGACTTCCGTTGCGTCTATTGCATGGGCGAAGACATGAACTTCCTGCCACGTGAAGAGGTACTGACCTTAGAGGAATGCGCTCGCCTGGTCAAAACCTTCGTTTCTCTGGGTGTGAGCAAAGTGCGCATTACCGGCGGCGAACCGCTAGTGCGTAAAAATGCGCTTTCCCTTTTCGAGGAAATCGGCCGCCTTCCCGGGTTGCGCGAACTGACCATGACCACCAACGGCTCGCAGCTGGAGCATTACGCCCACGACCTGAAGCAAGCCGGGCTGGACCGCATCAACATCAGCATGGATAGCCTCGATCCCGAGCGCTTCCGCAAAATCACGCGGGTCGGGGACCTCAACAAGGTGCTGCGCGGCATCCAGGCAGCCAAGGATGCAGGCTTCACCAATATCAAGCTCAATATCGTCCTCATGCGCGGCTTCAACGATACGGAAGCCGTCCCGCTGTTGGAGTTCGCAATCCAACAAGGTCTGGATGTCGCCTTCATCGAGGAAATGCCATTGGGCGAAGTCGACCACAGCCGTGGCGACACCTATATCAGCAATCAAGCCACCCTCAAGCTGCTGCGGACCCACTTCCCGCTGGTCAGCAGTACGGAAACCACAGGCGGTCCAGCGCGGTATTGGCGGGTTGCCCATACCGACACCCGCGTCGGCTTCATCTCGCCGCACAGCCACAATTTCTGCGAAGCATGCAATCGCGTGCGCATTACCTGCAAGGGCGAGCTTTACCTCTGCCTGGGGCAGGAAAACAAGGTGGACCTCATGCCCTTGCTACGTGAATATCCCAATGACGACCAGCCCTTGAGAGAAGCCATTCTTGCCTCCATGCAGGTCAAACCAAAGGGACATGACTTTGACCTGCGCCGCCAGGCGCCATCCGTCATCCGCTTCATGTCGCAGACAGGCGGCTGACCATGCTGGCGCCCTCATGGCATCGTCGCGCTGTAGCGTCGACGGAAAATAAAGTAGAATTTTACATTTCAAATCAACCGGATTTATTGGCATCGCTTCACGGCACTCCAATATCGGGCCAAAGCATATGAGTATTACAGGTATCGTACTTGCAGGCGGCAAAGGCAAGCGCATGGGAGGCGCAGACAAGGGCTTGGTGGAATTCAACGGCCAGCCCATGGTCGCGCATGTATTACGGCGTCTTGCCCCGCAAGTGGACGAAGTACTGGTCAATGCCAATAGAGAGATCGAGCGTTACAACCAATTGGGCTACCGCGTCATCGAGGATGAAATCAGCGGCTTTGCCGGCCCATTGGCCGGCTTGCATGCGGGCATGCAGCACGCGCAACACCCTTACATCCTCACAGTGCCGTGCGATTCCCCCTTGTTGCCGCCCAGCCTGGCAAAGCGCTTGATGAATGCCTTGATAGAGCGTGATGCGGATATCGCCGTTGCAAAAACCGGCAAACAGGCCCACCCCGTCTTCAGCCTGTGCCGCCGCGCACTGCTCCCCAGCTTGGGGCAGTTTCTTGAACGCGGCGAGCGCAAAATGGCAGACTGGATCGCCGAGCTCGACAGTATCGAAGTCTCTTTCACGGACCAGGCGCTCGCCTTCACTAACATCAATACTCCTGAAGAGCTGCGCGGGCTGGAACAGGCAGCGTGAGCACCGCCGCATTCACACGCCCAGTATTGGGCTTTTGCGCCTACGGCAGCGGGTCGGGCAAAACGACATTGCTCACCCGCCTAATTCCGGTGCTGACAGCGCGCGGCTTGCGCTTGTCAGTCGTCAAGCATGCGCACCACAAATTCGATGTCGACAAGCCTGGCAAGGATAGTTACCGCTTGCGTGAAGCAGGCGCGGTCCAGACATTGGTAGGCTCGGATACCCGCTGGGCGTTGATGACGGAGCGCCAGCGCGTTCCCGAACGGCAAAGCACCACTATAGAGCTCTCAGAGCTGCTTCCCCAGCTTGATGACAGCGTCATCGACCTCGTGCTGGTCGAAGGCTTCAAACAGGCAGAAATAGACAAGATCGAGATCCACCGCCCCAGCCTGGGCTACCCGCTGCTGGCACCAGGGGACGACAGCATCATCGCTGTGGCGGCGGACGCTCCGCTCAGTGCAGCGGCAGTGCCGACATTGGATTTAAATAACCCGGAAGCGATTGCCGACTTCATCGCGCACTGGATGAAGGATTTGACACCATGAGCATGCAGCCCTCATTGAACCAGCTCATCAGCTGCCAGGATGATTACGACCCCAACTCCATGCCGGTCGAGCAGGCACGGAAATTCATCCGCAATTTTCTCAACCCGGTCAGCGCAACAGAAACATTGCCGTTGAAAGCCGCTCGCGGACGCGTACTCGCCGCCAGTATCATCTCGCCGCTGAATGTCCCCGGTCACGACAACTCGGCCATGGATGGGTTCGCCCTTCACAGCCGCGACCTCAATACCGCCTCCTTGAAGATCGTCGGCACCGCGTATGCAGGCAAGCCATTTCCGGGAACAGTGAAGGCTGGCGAATGCATCCGCATCATGACGGGGGCGCTCGTCCCGGAAGGTACGGACACCGTCATCATGCAGGAACGAACCCAGGTTTCCGGTGAGATCATGACCATGCTCGAGCCGCCCGCCCCACAGGCGAACGTACGCTATGCCGGCGAAGATCTCAAGGCCGGCCATGCCGTACTGGAAAAAGGACGCAGGCTGCGCCCTGCGGATATCGGCCTGATCGCATCTCTCGGCATTGGCGAAGTCTTGGTCTACCGCAAGCTCAAAGTCGCCTTCTTCTCGACAGGAGACGAACTGGTGAGCATTGGCAAGCCATTGGGCGAGGGGCAAATATACGACAGCAACCGCTATACCCTGCACGGCATGCTGGAAAACCTGGGCGTGGAAATCACTGACATGGGAGTCGTCCCTGATAATCCGGCAGTCTTGGAACAAACGCTGGTCCAGGCGTCTTCGCAGGCAGACGTCATCCTGACCAGCGGGGGCGTTTCCGTTGGCGAGGCCGACTTCATGAAACAGCTATTGGAGAAGCTTGGCCAGGTCGTATTCTGGAAAATCGCCATGAAACCCGGCCGACCGCTGGCCTACGGCAAGGTGGGAGAAGCGCACTACTTCGGGCTGCCAGGCAACCCCGTCTCTGTCATGGTCACCTTTTACCAGTTTGTCCGCGATGCCTTGCTATGCCTGATGGGACAAAACCCGGTGCCACCGCTGCCATTGCTGAAAGCCACTTGTACCGAGCCTATACGCAAACTGGCAGGCCGCACAGAGTTCAAGCGAGGCATCCTGTTTGCCGATCCGTCAGGAGTATGGCAAGTGCGTCCTACCGGCAACCAGGGGTCGGGCATCCTGCGCTCCATGTCCGAAGCCAATTGCTTTATCGTGTTGGATGACTATGTAGGCGACTTGCCCGCCGGTGCGGAAGTCCAGGTTCAAGTGATGGAAGGGATTTTGTAAGCGCGCCATCCCATGACAGGATAACGCGTGAGCATATGGCGGCTTAGCTCAGCCTTTCAAGGTATTCGAATTCGACTTTCGCCCCACCTTCTCCAATCTCACTTCTCCCTCCCCTGGAATATCAGCTTGTATTGCACCATGCCCTTTCGCCTGCTCTCGGGATGAAGAATAAAGGAAAGCCAATGTTATTATATTTTTATAGGTATATTTATATTGGCATTGTACTTGCATATTCCTGTTGAGCTCCCGCCAAAGTGGAAGTTAATATGCCATTGGATTTTTTGTAGGACTGATGCGTGCCCCCATTGAAAAACACTAAAGCTAATGTAGCCTCCATCACCAACTTGATTACATTGGACAAGAATGCAGCCGACCCGCTCTACGCACAGCTATATCAGCAGCTCGAATCCCTGATATTGCAGCAGGAACTCAAGCCAGGCACGCAACTGCCCACCGAGACCGCCTTCTCGGAAGCGCTCGGCGTCAGCAAAATCACCATCAAGCGCAGCTACATGGAATTGCGCAACCGCAAGCTCATCACCAGCAACCGCAAGGGCGGCACTACCGTGCTCACTCCTGGACGGCTCGACACCCACATGTTCAAGCTGCGCGGCTTCACTGATGAAATGCACGAGCTGGGCATGACGCCTTCCACGCGCATCCTGGAACGATCCATCGTCAATGACCGGGGCATGGCTTCCATGTTCGGACTCAACTCCAACACGCCCCTCCTCAAGCTGGAGCGCATCCGCTACGGGGACGACAAACCGCTCTCCCACGAAATCGCCTGGTATAACCTGCACCACCTGCCGGAACTCGCATCCGCCGACTTGCAGGGTTCCATCTACCAGGCGATCAACCAGCAATGCCAGTACCACCTGGCCTGGTGTGAACAGACAGTAGAAGCCGTACTTTCCAATGACATCGAAAACCAGGCATTTGGCTTCAGCTTCCCTCAGCCTTGCCTGCTGATCAAGCGCCGCAGCTATTCACAGGATGGCATCCTGCTGGAATATGTGGAAGGCACATTCCGCGGCGACGCCTATGCCTACCGGGTCAAGATGAAAGGCTGAAACCTCATGCTGGCAAGCTTCAAACCTAGAGCCTCGAATGCTTACGTGCTTGCCAGCCTCATGATCGCGCATATCTATTTCGTGCGCCGCTTCCCGGCCCCTGGCGAATCATGGCAAGCAGACGACTTTTACTGCGAAACCGGCGGCAAGGGGCTGAATGTCCTGATCGGCCTGCGCAAACTCCAAATACCCGTCGACGGCATCCTGCCTTGCGGTTCGCATCCATCATCACAACAGCAGTGCCAAGATATATTGTCGCAGTGGCAACTCCGCCATATCGCTTCCGCCGTGACGGCCAAGTACAATGGCCACGGCGTCGCATTGATCGATGCGCAAGGACAGAATCAAATCATCGTTCATCCCGGAGCCAATGCCCTCCTTGATGAAACGCATGTCCAACAGCAAGCAGCGTCCATCCAGCAGGCCGACCTCATCTACGCCCCCTTCGAACTGCCTGATAACGCCATCTTGGCAGCCTTCAAGATCGCACATAGCGTTGGCAGCATGACAGTGCTCAATCCATCCCCCTACCATGTCATCAGCTCCGAACTGCTCGCGCTTACCGACGTACTAATCATGAACCAGACCGAGGCGCAGGCATGGCTAAATGGCGCACCAGGAAATTTCAACTCCTGTGCGGCCGCACTCGCATGGCTGCATACCATTCGCTTCAACCAACGCTTTCCTGGCAAATCGATCATCATCACTTTAGGCTGCCAGGGAGCAGTCGCCATCCTTGAAGACGGCAGCACATACGAGCAAGCAGGATTTCGCGCTGAAGCCATCGACACTATCGGCGCAGGCGATGCTTTTGCCAGCGCCTTTATTGCCAGCCTGCTTCAAGGCAACATCACCACCACCGCCTTGCAACATGGCTGCGCCAGTGCCAGCCTGACGGTCCGTCAACGCGGCCTTCTGCCCCACCTGCCCACCGCAAGCACTTTGCAGGACTTCCTGGCCGGGCAAGGTTCCGGTGCAAATTCATGATTATCTTGATGGTCAAACCGATCGCTTTCGCCTATGCTCGCCTGCTCGTAAAACAGTTTAAAAGCATCGTCGGGGAGTCAGCATGCATCATTCCAGGTTTCACCTCAAACTCATTCCACTCGCCGTATTAAGCGTATGGTGCAATAGTGCCGCGCTGGCAGAAGACGCCACCGAAGAAACCAAGGATGGCCTCCAAGTCATTTCCCCGGTCGTGGTGACAGCCACCCGCGCAGCACAACGCAGCTTCGACCTGCCAGTGGCAATTGACGTAGTCGGCAAGGAAAACATCCAGGACGGCCTGCCGCAAATGACTCTTTCCGAAAGCCTGATCCGCGTTCCGGGCATCACTGCGCAGAACCGTACGCAGATGTCTCAGGACCCCCAAATTTCAACCCGTGGTTTCGGTGCCCGCTCTGCGTTTGGCGTACGTGGAGTACGCGTATATGTCGATGGCATTCCATTGACCTACCCCGATGGCAGCGGCCAACCGGGCAGCGTTGACCTTGGCGCCATGCAAGGCATTGAAGTCATGCGCGGCCCGTTCTCCGCACTGTATGGCAACTCTTCCGGCGGCGTTGTGCAGTTGCTAACGGAAAATGCACCGGCAGGCCATGAGTTATCTGCTGGCGTATTATTCGGCAGCTACGATACCCGCCGCGAGAACGTGCGTGCTGCAGGCACTGCAGACGGCTTGGAGTATCTGATCAACTACAGCAATTACTCCTCCGATGGCTACCGTGACCATAGCCGCAATACGAAGGAACAAGGCACGGCTAAATTCCGCTTCAACTTGAACGAGGATACAAAGCTCACCACACTGATCAATTGGTTTGATCAAGATGCAGATGACCCGCTTGGGTTAACCCGCGCTGAAGTTCGTGCTGACCATAAACAAGCAGCGCCTAGTGCATATCGCGCAGACACACGCGTATCTCGCAGCCAGACTCAGGTCGGCTTCAACCTTGAACATAATATTAACGAAAATAATTCCATCAACCTGATTTCTTATGTCGGCACTCGCAGAAACGAGCAATACCTCTCTATCAGCCAAGTCAATGGCAATGGCCGGGCAAGCTCTATTGATCGTGAATTCTGGGGAACCGACCTACGCTGGAACAACAAGGGCGAATTATTAAGCCGCCCCTATTCCATCAGCCTGGGCCTGACATATGGCAAGATGAATGATGACCGCCTGGATATTGAGGCGATCAATGGTGTTAAAACTGGGACTTTGAATCGAGATGAAGAAAATATCGCCACCAATTTCGATAAGTATATCCAGGCACAATGGTCAGTCTTAGATAGTTTGGATCTGCATTTTGGTGCCCGCCGAACCAAGGTCAAGTTGGAAGTCGATGATCATCGTGGCAACAACGACGGTAGCGTCACCTATGAGAAAACCACACCTGTCGTTGGTGCAGTTTGGAAAGTCTCTCCAACCTGGAATATCTATACTAACTATGGCAAAGGCTTCGAAACTCCCACTTTTGCTGAAGCAGCTTATGCCACCGTTACCCCTGCAGTTACTGGCCCTAACTTAGGCTTAAAACCAAGCGAAAGCCGCAACTTCGAAGTCGGCACAAAGGCATTTATCGGCAGCAATACTGTTGCCAATTTGACTTTGTTCAATGTACGTACTGATGATGAAATTGTTGTGCAGCAAAACCTGAACAATAACGTCACCTATATGAACGCTAGCAAAACCAAGCGTAATGGTATTGAATTATCGATTGATTCCAAGCTTGCTAACAATATTTCACTGTTTGGTTCTTACACCTTGCTACGCGCAAAATTTGATGACACCTATTCTTATCCTGTGACTCGCTTTGGTAGCACAGCCATCAATACTGTTCAATCAGGCAATTACATCCCCGGGACTTATCGATCCCAGATTTATGGTGAGATTGCGTGGAAACACCAAGCTAGCGGCTTCAACACTGCTTTTGAAGCTCGGCACAATAGCAAGGTATACACTGACGACCAAAATAGTGATTCTGCCCGCTCATATACGCTTTTCAATATCCGCGCGGGCTTCCAGCAAAAACTTCAAAACTGGCGCTTTAGTGAGTACGTACGCGTAGAAAATATTTTCGACAAGGAGTACATCGGCTCCATCCGCGTTAACGACGGAAATAGCCGCTTTTACGAGCCTGCGGCAGGCCGCAACTGGTTGTTAGGGCTTAACGCGACCTATATTTTCTAGGCTGTACTGACGTCCTCTTCAAATAAAAAGGGATGCTGCGATTGCAGTATCCCTTTTACTTTTCACGTGCAATCACCTTTACTACAGAACTCAATCATTCGAAAATTCCGAAGTATTTATCAGAGAATAGTATGTTTTTCTTGTGATCTTCATCTAGTAGGATGTGCACCATGGTAAGACAAAATATTAATTCACTATTTGGAGACGATGATGAATAAGACTGTTGTAATAGCGAGTGTGGCGCTTGCGGCTTCCTGGGCTTCTTTTGCCCAGGCAGAGGAACATAACGCAGCCCTGTTCGATCAGCAGGTGCTGGCCGCGGCGACGATTAATCCCAGCCGCCTGGCTACCGATGCGCGGGTGGCGGAGTCCGAAGCGGTGATTACACATAAGGATGTGGTGCAGTCCCGTAACAATCGTCCTCATTTCAGGCATCACTTCAATCTGAACCGTATCGATACGAGCGGGGTGAGTGCAGATCGCAATGCCGGGAAGAAGTTTGTGTATGTGACGCATCCTAAGCATCACTTCAAGGTCAAGCGGTATGTAGGCGGGATAAAGTAAGTACCCCAGTATCTGCAAATAGGTGGCCCAGAGAATGCTGGCCACCATGAAAAAACACCCTCAGGATAATAGTCCTGAGGGTGTTTTCATATCGGCACGCTGTTACGCAGGATGCAACAACAAGATGATCAATAAGCTTTAGTTAAACAATGACATCCGCTTCAGGATATTGTCCTTGTCAATAAATTGATGCTTGAGCGCGGCTGCAATATGCAGGCCGATCAAGGTAATCAGTATTGCGGCAGAGAACTCATGCGCCGCCACAAAGAAATCCCGCAGTCCGGCGTTGTCCAAGCCAGGCAGTACCGGGACGGAAAACCAGTGCAGGCCGTATTTGCTGTACAGCGTTGTCAACAGCCCGGTCGCGGGCATCAACACCATCATGAGATAAAGCAAATGATGGATGCCGTGGGCCACTATTTTTTCCCAGCGCTTCATCGAGTCGGGCAAGGCTGGCGGCCGGTGCATCAGCCGCCAGTACAGCCTGAGGCCGACCAGCAGAAGCACGGTGAAACCGATTGATTTGTGCAAATTGAAATAAAAGGTGCGGGGGGTGGCTGCCTCGGCAAGTTGCCAGGTATAAGCTCCCAAGTCGAAGAGATCAATGCTTGTGACTTTGTCCCCGCCGCGGGGAAGCTCGTTCATATACCAACCAAGCGCAAACAGGAAGAGTATGGCGATCGCAATCAGCCAATGCAGCGTGATTGCCACCTTGGTATACCTGTTGGGGTTATTCATGGTCATTCCAACCTAAACAGCCCCGGCACTTGCCAAGTAGTGGCAGATGCCGGGGGCAGGGTCAATCAACAATGGCTAATGGACGAACACGCCCCATGGCGTATCACCAACCGGGATTTCCTTCAGTGCCTTGTCAGTGGAGGTGTCGACGACCGTCACCGAGTTGGACTTACCATTGGCGACATACAGCTTCCTGCCGTCCGGGGTCAAGGCCATGTTCCATGGACGCTTGCCGACCGGAATGGTAGCTGTCACTTTATTGGTGGCGGTATCGATCACGGACAGGCTGCCGTCCCCGCCATTCGAGATATACACTTTCTTGCCGTTAGGGAGCACTTGGACGCCATTGGAGCGTTGACCTACTGGAATCGTCGCAATGACTTCGTGCTTGCTGGTATCGAAAACAGATACGTTGCCTGCCGCCTCATTGGCGACATAAGCGCGCGAGCTGTCCGGCAGGAAGCCGATACCGCGCGGACGTTCGCCGACTTCTACTAACTTGATGGAAGCGCGCTTCGCAACATCGACGATATCGACATACTTGGCTTCTTCAGCGCTGACGTACATCCATTTGCCATCGGGGCTGAATTCGGCATGTTCAGGGTTTTTGCCCTGCATCTGCACGATGTAGCTTACCTTATGGGTGCTGGTATCGATCACGGCCACGCTGTTGTCTTCTTCGTTGGCTGCCGAAATCCATTTGCCGTCGTGTGAGATGCCCACGCCTTCCGGCGACTCTTCGAGCTTGATCTTGTCAGTCACTTTCTTGGTCTTAAGATCAATGACCAGCAGGGCGTTTTGCTTCTGGTCGCTCACGAAAATGTATTTGCCGTCCTTGGTGATGGCGGCACCGCGGGGCTTCTTGCCCGCATCGAAGGTATCCACGACCTTGTCGGTCTGGGTATCGATCACTGAAATCGTCCCCGATTTCTCATTGGTGGAATAGGCAAAAGGCGCCGCGAGCAAGGAGCTCGAGAACGCCAGCGCAGCCGCAGCCGTCATGAGCTTTATCTCAAATTTGCATTGCATAATACATTCTCCAATAGTATTTAAAATATTGTTTTTGTCGTTTACACGCATTGTTTCAGACGCCGCGATACTTCTCAAGTTCAATTAGGGTGTTTACAGAATTGTATATACCCATTTAACATGCAATTTTGCAGTTTCCTCATTATGGCTCGCCGACTCATCCATTATTTTACGCTCCTGTTGTGCATCGCCAGCGCCCTCTGGATGCTCCCTGCCGACAGCGCGCCGGTGGCACTGCCCATGCAGCAAGTAGCCTTGGGGGTCTATATGCACCAAGGCGCCCACCTTGACCTGGATGAAGGATACCAAGGGGATATCAGCAATATCGGCTTCGTCATCGGCACAAAAGGGGTAGCCGTCATTGACACTGGCGGCAGCAAGCGAGTAGGGGAAGCCCTGCTCGCCTCAATTCGCAAGGTCACTAACTTGCCCATTTTGTATGTGATCAACACCCATATCCATCCCGATCATATTTTTGGCAATGCAGCCTTCAAGCAGGAATATCCAGTCTTTATCGGCCATGCCAAACTCGCCAATGCCATGGCCTTGCGCAGCGATGCCTATTTGCGCCAAGGCCATAAGCTTCTTGGAGCACAGTTCTCGGGCAGCGAAATCGTCCAACCGACCCAATTGGTGGAATCCACCCAGGAACTGGATATTGGCGAGAGAAGGCTGCTGTTGACGGCATACCCCAATGCCCATACCAATACCGACCTTACGGTACTGGATGAACAAACCGGCACCTTATGGACAGGCGACCTGCTTTTCATCGAGCGCACCCCTTCCATTGACGGCGATATCAAGGGGTGGCTGTCAGCGATTGCAAAGCTACAGCAACTCCAAGGCATCCATCATGCAGTCCCCGGGCACGGCCCAGTCACGCAGGATTTTCAGGGCGCCTTGGACAACCAGTCCCGCTACCTCAAGCTCTTGCTGCATGACGTACGCAAAGCCATCAAGCAAGGCCGCAGCATGGAACAGACGATGGATAGCGCAGCGAGCAGCGAAGCTGCTCGCTGGCAATTATTCAATGCGGTCAACCGGCGCAACATCAATCTGATTTATCCCGTGCTTGAATGGGAATAATTCCAAAAAGACAGCCATGGTCAGTCTATAATCAGCGATGCCTTTCTTTGACAACGTACAGTAATTCACCTTACACCTTGGTTGCGATCGCCCATTCAATCCCCACACCAGCCGGCCAGCACAGCATCGGCTGGGCCGTTCTGGCGTCGTTGGCGCTTCATGTCATGCTGTTAATGCAACTGCCTGTCCTGGATTTTACCTCTCCAGAAACGCCCGTGCCGCCGCCCCTGCAGGTTGAGCTGACACCGCAACCCAACCCTGCCCAATCCGCTGCGTTGCCGGAGCCTGAAACCATTGCGCCAGCGGAGCCAGTCAAACAGCCGGAGCCCGAACCTGTACCCATTGTTCCCAAGCCAACGCCAAAACCTGTGCCCCCGCCGCCAAAACCTGTGCCCCCGCCGCCAAAACCTGCGCCCAAGCCACCGGAACCGCCCCGCATGGCGGATAAGCCTTCCCAGCATGAAGCCGTGGAAACTCCCCTGCCAGCCGCCGTTCCCGATGTCATGACAGCTCCGCCCAGGGAAACCCCGACGCCGGCCCCGGTCGCTCCCGTAGCGCCTCCTGCGCCAGAACCCGCCCCGCCGCCGCACCCGGCCGGGCCAAGCCAGCAGGATATAGATGCCGCACGCAGCTTGTACGGCAGCCTGCTTTCACGCGCCATTGCCAAGTACAAGCAATACCCGCGGATTGCCCAAATGCGGGGATGGGAAGGCGAAGTACTGCTGGAGGTGCATTGCGACGAGACCGGCCACGTACTTTCGACGCAGGTGAAGAAATCCAGCGGCCATAACGTATTGGATGAACAAGCCATCACCATGGTGAAGAAAGCGTCCCCATTGCCGCAACCGCCCGAAATATTGCGCAACAGCAAGCACCTGGTCATTCTGGTTCCCGTTCCCTTCACACTGGAAGCGTCATGAGCAACCAGCCGCAGGCAAAATCGCTCCGGGATGTCTTGCTGATCCATGAGTTGACGTTTTTCCTGCTGGTCATCCTCGCGGGAACGGCCGGCGTAATCGGCATGCGCATCTGGGACCAGTCCTCGCAGGAGTCGCAACGCATCCATCTCATGGTGCAGGAAATCCAGCAAACACGCGGCGACTTATACAGGCAGATGAAGGAGTTGTTTGACCTGCACTTCTTGAAGGATCCGCAAGCGCAAGAGGAATATAACGTCTACACCCTTTCGATTGACACGCATTTCCGCAAATTACTGAAGCTCACCGCCGATAGCCAGGAAAAATCGGCCATCATGGAATTGAATGCCAGTTATCAAGATTTGATCCAAGAAACCCAGCATATCTTCGCCCTGGTGGAAGACTACAACAATGCCGAGCTGGAGAAGGTGCTAAACACCCATTTGGAATCCAGCATCTTCCACCATTACGAAATTATTTCCGCCCGGGCAGAACGCTTGCTGCTTTTGAAGCATAGCGAGCTCTCTGCCCGGCTGGAGGATGTCAAGCACACGGCATTCACCCTGTTGATCATCCCGATCGGGCTGGCGTTGCTGCTGCTGCTGTTCTCCCATATCTTCCTCAAACGGGCGATTGTGCGCCCCATCCGCAACGTGTTGCACGCCACCAGCGAGATCAGCGCAGGCAACCTCGATCACAAGGCGCCTGAAGAGGGGGTTGCCGAACTGGCTGCATTGTCATCCGCCATCAACAGCATGGCACATGAATTGACCCACAGCCAGGAAGCCTTGGTACGCTCGGAAAAACAAGCCGCCCTTGGCCTGCTGGTGCCCATGCTCGCTCACAACATCCGCAATCCATTGGCCAGCATCCGTGCCACGGCGCAAGTGGCGGACAACCCCCACCTCGACCAGGAAACCCGCGACTCGCTCACTGCCATCATCAGTACCGTTGACCGCCTGGACCGCTGGACCCGCGCGTTGTTAGCCTACCTGCACCCACTGAAGCCGCATGCCAGCGCCACGACGCTGCGCCAGATACTGCAAGGCGCACTCGCCCCATTACAGCAGAAAATCCAGGAGAAGCAGATATCGGTACGACTGCCGGATTGGCAGGACATGAACGACCGCATGCTCACCGATGAGAACCTGCTGGAGCAGGCACTCTACAACCTTCTCCTGAATGCCGTGGAAGCGTCCCCTCAATCCAGCGAAATCACCATTGACTGCGATATCGCCGAGGATAGCCTGCATATTACGATCAGCGACCAGGGGCCGGGCATGCCGTTTACCCCGGATCCACATGCGGCCAGCCCAGGCCCTACAACCAAGCGCTTTGGCACCGGACTCGGGATCCCTTTTGCATTCAAGGTCATGGAAGCATTATCCGGGCACATCCACTTCAACCACAGGGTCAAGGGCGGCACAACGACTGAAATTATCTTGCCGCGCGACTATCAATCTGAATGAAACTAATATGAATATCACCCCATAACTTGCTTGCCATATCCTCAGTTTTTATCAACAATGAGAGCGTCTAGAGCTTACTGTCCACTATGTTGAATCAAGCAATTCCCGACTTTGAATTACCTTCCACCAGCGGAAAATTTTTCAAGCTTTCCGACTATATCGGCAAAAAACTGATCGTTTACTTCTACCCCAAGGACAATACCCCCGGCTGTACCAACCAAGGCAAGGATCTACGCGACCTCTACGAGGCATTCCAGGCCAGCAATACGGAAATCGTCGGCATTTCGCGGGATGGCCTCAAGTCTCACGAGAACTTCAAGGCTAAGTTCAACTTTCCATTTGAACTACTATCAGATGCGGAAGAAAAAGCCTGTACGTTGTTCGACGTAATCAAGATGAAGAAACTTTATGGTAAAGAAGTACGTGGCATAGAACGCAGCACTTTCGTCATCGATGAACAGGGCATCCTGATCCATGAATGGCGGAAAGTGAAAGTAGACGGCCACGCACAGCAAGTGCTCGAATTCATTCAATCCCTTTAAAAGGCCGCCAGATGATCAGAAAGCGCACAGCAAGCACCAAACTGTTTGTACTTGACACCAATGTACTCATGCACGACCCGTCAAGCCTGTTCCGCTTCGAGGAACATGATATTTACCTTCCCATGGTCACGCTGGAAGAGCTGGATAACAACAAGAAGGGGATGACAGAGGTTGCACGCAATGCGCGCCAGGCAAGCCGTAACCTGGAAGAGATTGTGGGAACCAACCTGGCGGACCTGGAAAAAGGCTGTCCGCTCTCCATTAATGGCAATAAGCACGTCAGCGGCAAGCTGTTCCTGCAAACCGAGGCAGTGACAACGGAACTGCCCATGCTGGCCGGCAGCAAGGCGGACAACCAGATACTGAGCGTAGTGCTCAGCCTGCAGACATCGCAGCCGAGCCGGGAAGTGGTGCTCGTCAGCAAGGATATCAATATCCGCATCAAGGCACGCGCGATTGGCGTGGCTGCTGAAGATTATTTCAATGACAAGGTGCTGGAAGACACCGACCTGCTCTACACCGGCATGAAGGAGCTTCCGGCAGACTTCTGGGACAAGCACAGCAAGGCCATGGAATCCTGGCAGGATGCCGGCAGGATGTTCTATCGCATCACCGGGCCGCTCTGCAAGAGCTTTCTCATCAATGAATTCATCTATTACGAATTCGAGAAGCCCTTTCACGCGATCGTACGTTCGATTGAAGGCAATACTGCCGTATTGGAAGTGGTCAAGGACTATACCCAGTCCAAACACAACATCTGGGGCATCACGGCCCGCAACCGCGAGCAGAACTTCGCACTCAACCTGCTGATGGACCCGGAAGTGGACTTCGTCACGCTGCTGGGCCAGGCCGGTACTGGCAAAACCCTGCTGACGCTGGCCTCTGCGCTGACCCAGACACTGGACAAAAAAATTTACAGCGAAATCATCATGACCCGCGTCACCGTTCCCGTCGGCGAGGACATCGGTTTCCTGCCCGGCACGGAAGAGGAAAAAATGGCCCCGTGGATGGGAGCATTGGAAGACAACCTGGATGTGCTCAACAAATCTGACGAGGATGCGGGGGAATGGGGCCGCGCGGCCACCCAGGACCTGATCCGCACCCGCATCAAGGTAAAATCATTGAACTTCATGCGAGGGCGCACTTTCCTACATAAGTTCCTGATCATCGATGAAGCCCAGAATCTGACTCCAAAACAGATGAAAACCCTCATTACGCGTGCAGGACCCGGGACTAAAGTCGTTTGTTTAGGTAATATTGCGCAAATTGACACGCCTTATCTCACTGAAGGCAGCTCCGGCCTGACCTATGTGGTCGATCGCTTCAAAGGCTGGGAGCATAACGGGCACGTTACCCTGGTTCGCGGCGAGCGATCCAGGTTGGCAGATTTTGCAGCAGATATATTGTAATAATCGGCCACTACTATGACTCAATCTGGCATAGCCAGTCACAATGACAGGATAAATGCACCTTCTTATCAGGGTGTAATAAAGCAGCGATGAACTGGGGTTTTTATATCATACTGCTGGCGCAGTTCTTATCCGCGCTAGCTGACAATGCATTGCTGTTCACCGCAATTGCGCTCCTGAGAGACATGGAGGCCCCTAGCTGGCACGACCCACTGTTGCAATGGTTCTTTGTCATCTCCTACATCATCCTCGCCCCTTTCGTCGGCGCGTTTGCCGACGCTTTTCCCAAGGGCCGGGTGATGTTTGTCTCCAATGCCATCAAGTTTATCGGCAGCATGGCCATGGTGCTTGGCATGCCACCCTTGTATGCCTATGGCATAGTCGGCATAGGGGCAGCCGCCTACTCGCCCGCCAAGTACGGCATTCTGACGGAATACCTGCCGCCATCCATGCTGGTGAAAGCCAATGGCTGGATGGAGGGTTCCACCGTCATGGCCATTGTGTTGGGAACCGTGCTCGGCGCCATCCTGCCCAGTATCAATATCCAGGTTGCCATGATCGTGATCACGGTGCTTTATCTCTCGGCAGCCATCTTCAATATCTACATCCCCAAGGTGCCGGTGGACCACAAGCCTCCCAAGAAAACGCCTACCTTTCTCATCAAGGATTTCTGGCAAGCGACCAAGACGTTATGGAAGGATGCGCAAGGCCAGGTCTCCCTGGCGGTCACCACCTTGTTCTGGGGGGTCGCAGCCACGTTGCGTTTCGTCGTCCTGGCCTGGGCCGGCTTTGCCTTGAATTTCACCCAGGAGCAATCCACCTATCTCATGGTGGTCGTCGCTATCGGCATTGCATTTGGCTCCATCGCTGCTGCACGCATGATCAAGCTTGAACATTCAGTCCGCGTGCTCCCCGTGGGTATTGCGGTAGGGCTGCTGGTCATTGGGATGGCATTTGTAAGCAACTGGATCGTTGCCTGCATCCTGCTGCTCATGATCGGCGCCTTGAGCGGCTACCTCGTCGTGCCATTGAATGCATTGCTGCAGCATCGCGGCCATTTATTAATCGGTGCAGGCCATTCCATTGCGGTGCAGAACTTCAATGAAAACCTCGGCATTGCCGCCTTGATCAGCCTTTATACCTTGATGATCAAGGCAGACATCCACATCAATTTCATTATTGTGGTCTTTGGCCTATTTGTCAGCCTGAGCATGGGTGGAATATACAAGCTATTTCAAGCGCAGAACGCGGTGCAGCACAAATCGGAATAGCCCTCCCGCAACCATGTCGCCTCAATCAATAAAAAGCCCGGACAAGTATCCGGGCTTTTTATTGATTAGATACCGCTAGAGAGGCATTAATGCAGCTTAACCCGGGCCTCTGTCCTGCGCGTAATCAGGCGCGCCAGTATCTGGAGCACCACGGCGAAGAACCCATGCAGCGCCATTAAGTGCATTTGATATAAAGACTGATACATCAGGCGTGCAAACAAACCTTCGATATACATGCTGCCACCCGCAATCGCACCCATCAGGCTGCCTACTGTAGAGTAGCGCCCAAGATTGACCAATGAACCGTAATCCCGGTAGGTGTACTCAGGCAGGTTGTCTTTGCCTGCCACACGGGCTTTCACTGTCTTCACCAGCATGGAGGCCTGCTGGTGAGCAGACTGGGCGCGCGGGGGCACGTTCTCGTCATGTCCGGGCCATGGGCAAGCCGCGCAGTCACCGAAAGCAAAGACATTTTCATCCAGCGTGGTTTGCAGCGTGCGCTTGACCACCAGTTGATTGATGCGGTTCACTTCGAGGCCATCCAGTTCACGGAGGAAGTCGGGCGCCTTAATGCCTGCCGCCCACACTACCAGCGCTGAAGGAATGAAACGGCCGCTATGGGTATATACCCCTTTATCCGTCACTTCGGTAACCCGCTCCCCTACGTAAACGTGCACACGCAGCTTGCGCAGCTCAACGTCCACCGCCATTGACAGCTTGGGCGGCAGCGCCGGCAATACGCGGTCGCTCGCCTCAATAATGGAAATCTTGATATCGCGATCGGGGTCAATCCTATCCAGGCCAAATGCAGCCACTTCACGGGTGGTATTGTGCAGTTCCGCAGCAAGCTCGACCCCTGTGGCGCCAGCCCCGACAATAACCACTTCCAGTTGCCCAGCCTGTACTGGTTCAGCCTGGGTTTGTGCACGAATCAAAGCATTGGTTAATTGCTTATGGAAACGTTCAGCCTGGTTTTGCGTATCCAGCGCGATAGAATGCTCGCGTGCGCCGGAAATACCGAAGTCATTGGTGGTACTGCCAACCGCAATGATTAAGGTATCGTACTTGAAAGTACGCCGGGGGATGACTTCCACACCTTCATCAAAATAAGGGGCGACATATACCTCTTTCTTGGTTCGATCCAAGCCGTCCATGCGCCCAAGTCGGAAGTGAAAGTGATGCCAGTGCGCCTGGGCAATGTACTCAAGCTCATGCTTGTCCGGATTCATGCTGCCTGCGGCGATTTCATGCAGCAATGGCTTCCAGACATGGGTGCGGGTGCAATCGATCAGGGTGATATGCGCTTTTTTCTTGCGTCCCAGACTTCTGCCCAGGCGCGTAGCTAGCTCCAGTCCACCCGCCCCACCACCGACGATCACGACACGGTGCAAATCTGAATTTGTTTGCGTTTCCAATTGCATAACTTCACTTTCCAGGACTAATCAATATAAATCCGTACATCTCACGGCAAGCATAGCGTTGCTATATCACAACCACCCCTCAATGACCATGGTAGCTGGCTTGCACAAAAAGGAATGCTTTGATTTTACCTCTAAAGGCCGGGCTTCGCGCATAAAAAAACGGTCATTGAATAAACAATGACCGTCTTTTCTTTATAGAGAAGGATCAGCGAGTGCTGGATCGCACCCGCGCCACTCATACTATTTCATTATTGTGGCTTTTCGTTCAACCATGGCTTGTCGCCGCCGCCCTTGTATTGGCTACGCAGGAAAGCGACGATCTTCAAGATTTCGTCAGTTGAAACCAGGTCTGGGTTGCCAGACACTTGCTTGTGCCAAGTTGCCATACCGCCATTGGTACCACCTGCAATGGTTTCAAACAAACCCTTGTCGGTAATATGCTTGGAGTATTGCCAACGGTCGTCGGTAATCGAAACTGCCACCTGGCCGTCGCCATTTGGACCATGGCAAGTCGTGCAGGAATAAAGACCGAACTTCTTCTTACCTTGCTTGGCCTTCTCTGGATCGGCTGCATAAATCTTAGTGTAAGGATTGACACAAGTTTCCAGGAACTGCTTGGCTTCTGGGGTATCATCATCAGCCACCTTGATATTCAGAGGGCTATTGTCCTTGGTGGACACCAGGTTGCAGGCAGCACTCGCCTGCATTGGCATCGCCAATCCTGCCAGCGCCAGCACAGAGGCTGCCAAGGTTGCTTTGATCACTCCATGATTCAACATACTTTCTCCTTGCTTTTTGAACATTAAACTTCGACTACTTATTAAGAACTAACGAGTCTGCACTTCAATTAACGTGTCAGACTATGAATAGTTGACCCAGTTCATGAAAAATACTATTCAAATTTGGGAATTACATCACCCTTGTTTTTAGATTTTTTCTCGATGTCGTCGCCCTCGACCACTGGCACGTGAGGAATGCCGTACTCATCAAGGATCTTGATGATGTCGTCATGACGGCGGTCCAGCACTTCCTGCAACATCGCCAGGCGCTCCTTGTCGCGCTTACGCACGCCTAGCGAAATATTCCAATATTCCTTGCCATGGATATTCTCTTGTTCATATTCCGGGGCAGGAACCACAACCAAGGGAATAGGGGCCTTTTTGGCGTAATAGCCGGCGATGGGGCCCCAAAGGATAGCGACATCAATTTCACCCTTGACCAGGTCGTCAATCACAAAACTGGGCGGCAAATTGAGGTCGCGCTGGATACGGTATGGACGGGAGTTGCCGAGCAAGCCCTTGTCGTTGAGCGGCCGGGAGGGCGGCGTCTGCCCTACCACGCCGATAATGCCTTTATGCAGGTCCGGGGAATCCCAGTCCTTGATGTCATACCCGCTATCCTTGCGGTAAACGAATACGTAGCCTGAACGGTAATAAGGCTTGGATGTCGCCATCATGTCATTACCGGCGACCGTGCCGATAATCACATCACACCGACGTGCATTCAATGTATTACGGATGAACCCCATACGGTCATACCAGAATTGGTAGGTCAGGGTCTTGCCAAGATCCTTGGCAATCAATTCGGCAATCTTGTTCTCAAAACCTTCCTGCTTGCCGTTTGAGTAGGGTAAGTTGTCATAGTCCGCGCAGACCTTCAATTCATTTGGATTGTCTTCACGTACCGGGAGGCCACCGCGCCCCACTTCGGTGTCAACTTCCAATGCATTGCCAGCACCGCCTGCCATCGCAACCTGGCTCACGCCGGACAACACGAGTACTAATGAAACCTTCTTCAGCGTTTTTAACATTACTTACTTCCTTCTGCGTTGATAAGCCTGCTAACTAATTGCCTATCAAAGATAAAAAGCACCCTGTCCTAAGACAGGGTGCTTGGGAGCAACTAACCTAATGTCAGCTTTGAATCTTCTGCATTAATCAGACGATTACAGGCTGAACACGTTCAGTGCACCGCCGCCAGGAGCAGCGTTGTACTTGGTCAGTTCTTTGTAGCCACCAGCAGCGCCCAGCGCATCGGTGTCGTTGTCAAGGCCAAGGTTCATCGCAACGCCAGCCCAACCGCCGATACCGGACAGTACGCCAACGTATTGCTTACCCTTGTGGGTGTATGTGAAAGCGTTACCGATCACACCGGAACCAACTTGGAACTTCCAGAGTTCCTTACCGGATTGTGCGTCAACAGCCTTGAACCAACGGTCCAGGGTGCCGTAGAACACCAGGTCGGAAGCAGTTGTCAGAGCGCCACCCCAAGCAGAGAACTTCTCCTTGTTGTACCACTTGCTCTTGTTGGTCATTGGGTCATAAGCAGCAAAGCCGCCCATTACGCCGTCAGGACCAGCGAACATGGTCAAAGTAGCACCAACCCATGGTTGACCGGCGATGTACTTGGACTCAACTGGCTCGTATGTCATACAAACGTGGTTAAGTGGGGAGTACATCAAGCCAGTACGTGGGGAGTAAGCAGCAGGCTGTTGGTCCTTGGTACCCAGCGCAGCAGGGCAGATACCCTTAGCGTTGTAGTCTTGGTGAGTAGAGTACTTACCATCCTTCTGAGGAACACCGCTCTTCAGATCAACACCAGTAGCCCAGTTAACAAACGGGTGTACTTTTTCAGCTGCAATGATGCTGCCGGTATGTGCATCAAAGGTATAAGCGAAACCGTTGCGGTCATGGTGCCAAGCGTAAGTCTTGCCGCCCTTGTCGAACAGGATCACTTCATTGATGCCGTCATAGTCCCACTCATCGTGAGGAGTCATTTGATAACCCCACTTAGCGATACCAGTATCTACATCGCGAGCGAAAATAGTCATGGACCACTTGTTGTCACCAGGACGTACGTCTGGGTTCCAAACGGATGGGTTACCAGTACCGTAGTAAACCAGGTTGGTTCTGTGGTCATATGGCCACCAGCCCCATGTGGAACCACCACCGTGCTGCCAACCATCCTTAACAGCTTGCGGCTTGAGCCAGGTCTTAACACCCAGGTCCTTTTCAGGGAACTTCAGCTTTTCCTTGGGCAGAGCCTTGAAAGAGCCGCCTTCCTTGTTACCGCCGTTTACGTCTTCATATACGGACAGTGAGCTGTAGTGAGGATTGTCCTTGTTGAAATCCTTGCCGATCAGCACTTCGCTGTCAGGACCTGTGCTGTATGCCTTCCATACCAGCGCGCCATCCTTCAGGCTGTAAGCAGCCAGGAAGCAGCGAACACCGAACTCAGCACCGGAACAACCAGTCAGGACCTTGTCCTTGATGACGTGAGGAGCGTTGGTGTTGGTAGCGCCAACCTTAGGATCGTTTACCTTAACGTCCCAAACCTTTGCACCAGTCTTCGCATCCAGAGCAACCAACACGCCGTCGTTCTGTTGCAGGAAGATCTTGCCGTCGCCGTAACCCAGACCGCGGCTTACGTTATCGCAGCAGAGAACAGCTTGCACGGAAGGATCTTGCTTAGGGAAGTAAGCCCAGACAATCTTTTGATTGTCGTTCAGATCAAGTGCGTAAACGTTGTTAGGGAATGCTGTATGCACATACATCATGTTGCCCACAACAACAGGAGAGCCTTCGTGACCACGGTTTACACCGGTTGCGAATTGCCAAGCTGCCTTAACGTTCTTGACGTTGCTCTTGTTGATTTGGTTCAGGGTGCTGTAACCCTGATTATTATGTTGACCGCGTGGATGTGCCCAGTTGTTAGGATCCTTCATTGCGGCTTCTTGGTCAGCAGCTGCAGATGCAACCATAGGCAAAGCCATAGCCATGCCAAATGCCACACCAAGCGCCAGCTTGATTTTGCTCATCTCCATTTTTATAAATCTCCATAGTGATACTACTAAGGGTTTAACAAGACCCAGCCCCACATATACCACCTCCCATTTATAATTACGGGTTGTTGCAGCATCTTTGAGACTTTGCCTTTTACTCACTTTAAAGCGAGTAGACTGCATCTTAGTGCAGGAAAAAATGTTTTGCAATACTTCATTTACATTTTACTTACAATTAAATAATTCCTAAACTTGGTGAGACAATTTCCCATATATAGAAAAATAATCTCCTTCACAGACGAGACCTCCATTCATGACTCACGCGCTTTTCCCGGACATTCAACCTTATCAGCAAGGCATGCTGGCCGTCTCAGGCCTGCATTCCATTTATTACGAGCAATCGGGGAATCCTGCCGGCCAGCCCGTGGTGTTCCTGCACGGCGGCCCCGGCAGCGGGTGCAACCCAGGCCAGCGCCGTTATTTCGACCCAGCCCATTACCGCATCATCCTGTTGGACCAACGCGGCTGCGGGCGCAGCACCCCGCAAGGAGAGGTTGAGGAGAATACGATCGACCACCTAGTGGCCGACCTGGACGCGCTGCGCCAGCACCTGGCCATTGACCGTTGGCTGGTATTCGGCGGCTCATGGGGCAGCACCCTGGCGCTGAACTACGCCTTGGCATATCCGCAACATATCACCGGGCTCATTCTCCGCGGCATTTTCCTCAGTCGCCCAAGCGAGTTGGATTGGTTCCTGCACGACGTACAGCACTTCTTCCCGGAAGCCTGGCAGCAATTGCTATCCTACTTGCCAGCAGCTGAGCAGCATGATCCCTTGAGCGCATTCGCGAAGCGCGTGTTTTCAGATGAGCCATCCATCAGTGAGCCAGCCGCCATTCATTGGAACGCTTTCGAAGCCAGCATCATGACCTTATTGCCTAGCACCACCACTAGTGAGCAAGGCATCAACGGCAAAATCGAGCTGGCGCGCGCCCGGGTGCAAATTCACTACATCAAGAACCAGTGCTTTGTGGGAGAACGTAATTTATTGGCAGAGGCAGCCGCCAGGTTGCAACAGATCCCGACCGTCATCGTGCAAGGCCGCTACGACATGGTATGCCCGCCATTGACCGCGCACGAGCTCCACAACGCCATGCCGCATGCGGAACTTCACATGATTCCCGACGCAGGCCATTCAGGCATGGAAGCCGGCACCAGGAGCGCCCTGATTGCCGCCACAGAGAAATTCAAGCAAGCTCTAGGCTGAGCAAGGCAACAGGAGCGGTTTTTTGGCACTCAACATTTCCAAGGTCAAACACCTGGGCAGCCATCCGGCATTGCATAAGTCGCGCCGCGCTTACGCACGCCAGCGTTACAGCACGCCGTTCTTCGTGTTGCGTGAAACGCTGATCAGCTTTCAAGTTCACAACGGGTTTGGCATTTCCGCATCGCTGTCGTTTTACGCCATGTTTGCCTTGATCCCGCTGATCGTGCTCATGTTTTTCCTGTTGAGCCATCTCGTGGTGTCATCCAACTATGCCACCGTCAAGCTGGCGATCATCGTCAGCAACCTGGTGCCCAACCTCAGCAACCGCATCATGGTGGAAGTCTATAACGCATCACAGCATAAGGCCGCCTGGGGCGTTTTCGGTTTCATCGCCATGTTCTGGCTGGCCGTGCCATTGGCAGGCGCCTTGCGCTCGGCCTTCTACACCATCGCCGGCATCCAGGAAAAGCCTTCGTTCCTGCGGCGCCAGATCAAGGATATCCTGGGCGTGCTTGGCATATTGTTGATGTTCTTCCTGTTTACCATCCTGGGGCTGGGGATAGAAAAAGTGATCAACATCCTGGAACCGCATACCGCCTACTCCAAATACATCAACTCGGCCACCTCCATCGCACTCACCACATTATTGACCGCGATCTTCTACCGCGTTTATTTCCCAGTACGGCTGCGTCTATCTCATATCATGATCGGCGCCGTTGTGACCGCCCTGCTGTGGCTTGCCATGCGTCCGGCCTTCAGCTTGTTCTTGTCTGTGAACCCTGCTTATGGCGCAGTATTTGGCGGCATGAAGAACCTCTTCATCTCGATTGCCTGGCTTTACTACACTTTTGTGGTATTCATGCTCGGCACCACGCTGATCTCCACGCTGCGCAAAAAAGATGTGCTATTGCTGCGGGGGCTGTTCGATCAGATGCCGGAGGACAAGACAGCTTACTTGGACGAATTGATGGAGCGTTATGGCAAGACATTCCAGCGCGGCGACTATATTTTTAGAGTCAATGATAACTGCCATGACCTTTATTACCTTGTCTCAGGCCAGATCAAGCTCATGCTGGGAGAAAAATTGCTGCGTGAACTCAACAGCGGCGATTATTTTGGCGAAATGGCGTTCTTGACCCAAACGCCTAGGGTTGCAGATGCGATCGTGATTTCCAAGGAAGCCGGGGTCGTCGTCGTCAACTCAGAGAATATCGAAACGCTGCTGCAAGGCGAGCCGCAAATCGCCATGAACTTCCTGCGCCAGATAGCGACGCGACTGCAGCACAGCCATATAAACGGCTCGGCTTAAGCCGCCCTAGCTATCCGCCCACATCCGCAATAGATTGTGATAGACGCCGGTCAGGCGGATCACCTCGGGATCCTTGCCGCCGCGCTCGGCCCCAATCGCCTGGATGCTGCTGTCCAGCTGGAACAGCAAAGTACGCTGCGCATCGTCGCGGATCATGCTCTGCATCCAGAAAAACGATGAAACCCGGGCTCCGCGCGTGACAGGCGTCACGTGATGCAAACTGCTGGAAGGGTAAAGCACCATATGTCCTGCTGGCAGCTTCACCTCCTGGGTGCCGAACGTATCTTCAATCGTCAGCACCCCACCGTCATAATCCTCAGGCTCAGAGAAAAATAAAGTGGCGGAAAGGTCGCTGCGGATGCGGAAATTGGTGCCGCGCAATTGGCGGATCGCATTATCCACATGCGTGCCAAACGCTTGCCCGCCCTCATATCGGTTGAACAGAGGCGGAAACACTTTCAGAGGCAAAGCTGCCGAGATGAACAAAGGGCTCATGCCCAATGCATCCTGGATCAAATCCCCGACTTGGCGCGCCACGGGCGAACCTTCCGGCAGCTGCATATTATTCTTGGCCAAAGCGGATTGGCTGCCTGAAGTGACATTACCATCCACCCATTCCGCCGCATCCATCAATTGCCGGCACTGTGCCACCTGATCCTTGGTCAATACCTCTGGAATTTCAATCAACATTTCATCTTTCCATCCAACCAACAAGCAAAAAACCCTATAGAGAGTTCGACTCTCCATAGGGCCAGAGTAAGAGATATATCGAACTGAACTTATATCATATTTAGAACTTGAAGTTCAGAGACAAGAATGCAAATCTTCCAGCAGCCACTGTAGCCAGACCGCCATGAGACGAGCCTGAATTGCTGAAGTAGCGCTTGTCTGTCAAGTTCTGAATATTCAACTGCAAGTTGATACGCTCATCGAATTTATAGGTGGCCATCGCATCCAAGCGCACATAAGACGGAACCTTGAGTGTATTGGCCGTATTCACATACATCTCGTCCGTATAGAACGCGCCGCCGCCTACAGTCAACTGCGGCAGCAACTCATAAGTGGTCCATAAGCTGGCGCTGTTTCGCGCAACGGTTGGCAATGGCTTACCTTTACCTAACAGCCCTGATGCATTAGTAGCTGTTTTCACCTGCTCGCTGTCCAAATAGGTATAGCCAGCAAACACATTCCACTTGTCTGTCAACCGGCCTGCGGCCCCGAGCTCCAAGCCTTGCACCCTGGTTTCACCAATATTGTCCAGAAGCCCTGTATCGACATTGGTAACCCGGCTATCTGTACGCCTGATGTGGAAAACAGCCGCATTCAGCGCCAACCCATCCAATACATCCCACTTGGTACCGACTTCAAGGCTCTTAATCCGCTCAGGGTCGAGATCCTGCGTATTCACTGCGATATCCGACCCATTATCAGGGCCGACAACGCCATTGCTGATCCCCATAGGCACTGTCGAGGTGGCATAGGTAGCGTAGATATTGCCGTTAGGCCGCACCTTGTACACCAAACCCAACTGATAATTGAAAGATCCATTATCGGACTCTCCTACGCTTTCGACGCCAGCCACAATATTGACATGCCTTCTGGCTTCGAATTTGTCATAGCGTACGCCTGCATTCAACAACCATTGGTCATTGAACTCGATCGTATCAAAGGCAAAAATGGATCGATTGAAACTGGTGCTTCTATTATTTGCCTCATGGTCCGGGAAAGTCACCGTTGCCACGCCAGCAGGCGCAGTATTGTCTGGATTCGTGGCATCCACATTCGGATTTGCCCCAGCCACTTCAACATTGCGATATTGATATGTCACATCCCGGCTGATGGTCACTCCCACATTCATTGTGTGCTTAACCTCAGCGGTATTGAAGCCAAATGACACATCTGTCGTATTGGCGATAGTAGTCGTTTCCACTTTTCGCGCATGGTTAGTACGAGACAGCAACGGGAAAGTCGTCACCCTTGGCGAACTCATAACATACTCATTATCCGATTTCCCATACCGGCTGATATTCCGTAAGGTTACGTCATTATCGAAAGTATGCTTCAGTTCGAGAGTACCGATATCTGTGGTCGTCTCTTGATAATCCCGATTGGTATAGCCAAAGAAATGGTCTTTGCTGACATGAATAGGCTCGCCGTTCATGAATGGAAAACCGCGATCAGGAATATCATCCGTCTCCATATGGTACCAACTTACCGTGGCAGTGGTAGGCCCGTTCAAACCCAGCGTCAAAGATGGCATGAAACCCCAACGCTTCACATCCACACCGTCACGCCCCGGAGTATCGGCGTCATGTGTCATCCCCACCAGCCGTATAGCCGCATCGTCGCCCAGCATGTAGTTGCCATCGAACGTCACCCGACGATAGCTATCCGTACCGATACCGATAGTGCCCGATGTAAAGCTGTCCGCCTTGGCTTTCTTGGTGATGATATTGATGCTACCCCCGGCAGACCCTTGTCCGTCAAATGCACCTCCAGGCCCTTTGATCACTTCCACACGCTCGATTGCAAATACTTCGCGGTTTTGCGTTGCCAAATCCCGGAAACCATCGACAAATATGGAGGATTGCGCATCATACCCACGTATAAATGGGCGATCGGACATGGCGCCACCCGAACCGCCTTCACCAACCCCGAATGTGATGCCAGGCGTTGTACGCAAGGCATCCTGCAATGTGAGGGAGCCGCTATCCTTGATCACATCCTCAGTAATCACACTGATTGTTTTGGGGTATCTTGCAGCGAAGATGTAAACTTCTGATTCTCAGACCGTTCTACCTTGTATTTATTTTCCTTATGTACCTGAACAGTCGTTTCAGGCAAGGTCGTTACCTCTTCGTCCGCAGCCATTGCAACCATTGGCGTGGCAAACAACAACGCCACTGCGGTAGCGACTGGCTTCATTGCCAACTCAATGTTCTGATTAAGATTTTTTTGCACAGTTTCCCTTTCATTTCCCTGACAAACATTTGGGAAACGGAATATAAATAATAAACATTCACATTTCAGCACACATTCTGAAGGGGAACTGTAACGCTGAATTTTCTTTACATTGCCCGAGAAATGAAAATACCCCATAGAGTCAAACTCTATGGGGTATTGATTTTGCTAGAAAAATCTAGAATTTGAAGTTTAGCGACACGAATGCCAAGCGACCAGGAGCCACGGTGGCAAAGTGACGTGTGTAAGTCTGATTGAAGTAACGCTTATCAGTCAGGTTTTGGAGATTAAGCTGCAAACTAATGCGATCATCAATCTTATAATTTGCCATGGCATCCCAACGGACATAAGAAGGCACATAGAGCATGTTACCCGGATCGGCATAGACCTTGTCCACATAGAATGCGCCACCGCCAACAGTCAACTGAGGCAACACTTTATAGGTTGTCCAAACACTGGCACTATTCTTTGCAACACCAGGCATGTCCTTGCCCTTATTTAGGGTTGACCCCAGATCCCGATGATTACCTAAAGCATTGCCGGTCTTGGATTGCTCGCTATTCAAGTGCGTATATCCAGCAAATACATCCCACTTGTCAGTGATCTTGCCAGCGGCACCGAATTCAACACCTTTAACATCAAACTCACCAGCATTAGCATAACCACCGTCTGCCATCAGCACTCGTGCATTAGACTTTTGAGTGTAGAAAGCTGCTGCGGTCAGTGACAGGCCTTCCAGTACATCCCATTTTGTACCCACCTCAAAATTCTTGGTACGCTCAGGGTTCAAGTCACTAGCCACATTGGTATAGCCATTTTCATGGTTCCCATCGCCGTTTGACAAGCCAATGGGCGTGGTTGAGGTTCCATAGGAAGCATAGATACTGCCATTAGGCTGCACCTTATAGACAACGCCTAACTGATAATTCCAGAAGTTATGATCCGCTTTGGCTGTACTATTTTTCACCTCGAAACGATCATAACGAACACCAGCATTCACCAACCATTTTTCATTCAGCTCAATGCTGTCAAACACATATGCTGACTTGCTACGGCTAGTCCAGGTATTTGTCGGATCTGCACTGAAGGCAACAGAACCAGGCCAAATATCATTAGCATCAGGATTCAAGAAGTTACCGTTGGGGCCTCCGTTCTGGTTAGCCCCGGTGCCTCCAGAAAATGTGGCTGAGTAAATATCTGTTTCTTCTCGGCTGATTTCAAAACCGGTATTGACAGTATGCTTAATAGACCCTGTATGGAATGCAATCGACAAATCAGTCAAATTTACTAAAGATGTCGTTTTTGTTTTGCGTCCTTGACCTTCCCTTGGCGCAATATTATTGGCTTGGTTAGCAGCACTTGGCAAAGAGCGGGTTACCACATACTCATTTTTTGTTTCCCCATAACGCAATGTGTTGCGCAATGTCACATCATCGCTAAAGGCATGCTTAAGCTCAAATGTACCAATATCCGCATTGGTTTCATGATAGTCACGGTTCTTCAAACCATAAAAGTTATCCTTACTTACACCAACAGGGCGACTCTTAGTGTTGCCGGAGTTGTCCCGATATGGCAAACCACGATCCGGCATATCATCCGTTTCAAAGTGATACCAGCTGAGAGTGGCAGAAGTAGGGCCATTTAAACCTAAAGTCAAAGACGGCATAAAACCCCAGCGCTTGACGTCTACATCATCGCGGCCTGGAGTATTTGCATCATGGAACACACCGACCAGACGGATAGCCGCATCATCACCGATCATATAGTTGCCATCAAAAGTAGCACGGCGATATTGATCGGTACCGAAACCGACAGAACCAGAAGTAAAATTGCCAGCCTTCGCACGCTTGGTAACGACATTGATACTGCCGCCAGCAGAGCCGCGGCCATCAAATGCACCACTTGGTCCCTTGAGCACTTCCAATTGTTCAATCGCGAAAACTTCACGTTGCTGCGAACCAATATCACGCAGACCATCCACGAAAATGGCACTCTGTGCATCAAAACCGCGAATAAATGGGCGATCACCAATCGGACCGCCACCCTCGCCAGTACCAAAGGTAATACCAGGTGCTGTACGCAACGCTTCTTGGAATGTATTGGAACCAGTGTCTTTGATCACATCTTCCGTAATGATAGTGACTGACTTCGGAGTATCCTTCAGCGGCGCTGTAAATTTCTGATTTGCAGACTTCTCCACCTTATAAGGATTTTCTTTTTTTGATTGCACTTGAAGCTCTGGCAGAACGCCAGCTTCTTCAGCTGCAACTGCAGAGCCAGTGAAGGCCAACGCAATGGCAGCAAAAATTGGCTTCAAGGCCGGATCGTGTTTTGTATTTTGCACAATTTTCCCTTTACAACGTTTTACATAAATTCACAGAGATGGAATATAAATAATAAACATTCTCAATTCAAGTAAAATTTGTATATCGTTGTATATTCGCAACATAATAACCATATGAAATCTATGGAAATTTAATTAAAATAGCGCGTGTTAGTGCATTTATGCTCAACTGCAGAATGCCTTTTAACCCATTGATTTGTTATATTTTCGTGAGAAATTTGTCGTGCATCATATTGTCGTTGCTGCTTTATATAAGTTTGTTAGCTTGCCTGACTATCAGGAGATTCAACCGGGCCTGCTGGCCTTGTGTAACGCCCAGGGCATCAAGGGTACCTTGCTGTTGGCGGAAGAAGGCATTAACGGCACAGTGGCTGGCAGCCGGGAAGCCATTGATGCCTTGCTCGCTTACCTGCGCCAGGATCCGCGATTCGCGGATATCGACCATAAAGAGTCCTTCACTGACGAAATGCCGTTCTATCGCATGAAAGTGCGGTTGAAAAAGGAAATAGTGACCTTGGGGGTGCCGGGCATCGACCCCAACAAGAAAGTAGGAACTTACGTCAAACCGGAGGACTGGAATGCTCTGATTTCCGACCCGGATGTCATTGTGGTCGACACGCGCAATGATTATGAATACGAAATTGGCACGTTCAAAGGCGCTATCGACCCGGCTACCACGACTTTCCGCCAGTTTCCCGATTATGTCCGCAACAACCTTGATCCGGCAAAAAACAAGAAAGTCGCCATGTTCTGCACTGGGGGCATTCGCTGCGAGAAAGCCAGTTCATATATGTTGGAACAGGGATTTGAAGAGGTCTACCACTTGCAAGGCGGCATTCTGAAGTACTTGGAAACTGTTCCAAAGGAAGAAAGCCTATGGGAAGGGGAATGCTTTGTATTTGACCAGCGGGTGGCAGTGAGACATGGCTTGGAGGTGGGAGATTATGACCAATGCTTTGCATGTCGCCATCCCATCTCTGCCGCAGATATGGCATCGCCGAAATATGTGAAAGGCATTTCCTGTCCTCGTTGCTATGACAAACTGTCAGCTGAGAAACGCGCCAGCATTGAAGAGAGACAAAGGCAAATTGAAATTGCGCGCCAGCGCGGTGAAGAACACATAGGCGACAATGCGCGCAAATACTCGGCCATTCACAAACAATCGAAAGTTAAAAAAACACCCCCGGAAGCCTAGCTCTAGGGGTGATTCCCAGGCATCTGCAAATGCCTGGGAGGGTGCGATGTTGCGTAATGTGAGGTTTAGTTTACCCCTACATACCGCTTGACCTTGAAGTGATGCTTAGGATGCGCCACATACACAAACTTCTTCCCGGCATTGCGATCTGCACTCACCCCGCTCGTATCGATACGGTTCAGATTGAAGTGATGCCTGAAATGAGGACGATTGTTGCGGGACTGCACCACATCCTTATGTGTAATCACCGCTTCGGACTCCGCCACCCGCGCATCGGTAGCCAGGCGGCTGGGATTAATCGTCGCCGCGGCCAGCACCTGCTGATCGAACAGGGCTGCGTTATGTTCCTCTGCCTGGGCAAAAGAAGCCCAGGAAGCAACAAGTGCCAAACTAGCGATAGCAACTGTCTTTTTCATGATGATCTCCAATGAGTTGATTGATATTTTTTCTTACCATGGTGCACATCCTACTAGACGAAGATCACAAGAAAAACATACTATTCTCTGATTAATTATTCGGGAAATTCGAAGTGTCGAGATTTGCCACCAAGGAGACATCATGAACTATAAGCAACTCAGTTATTTCTGGGCTGTCGCCAAAGCTGGCAGCCTGGTCAAGGCCAGTGAGCAATTAGGTGTGACTCCACAAACCCTCAGTGGGCAAATTTCGCTACTTGAAGCCGACCTGAACGTCACATTGTTCAAGCGGGCCGGGCGCGGCCTGGAACTCACGGATGCAGGACGTCTTGCACTGCCTTACGCCGAACGCATTTTCGAAATAGGCAGCATGCTGGAGGAAACCCTGCATCATCAACCCAAAAAACGTCCTAGGGTTTTCAACGTAGGTATTGCAGAATTCGTCCCCAAATCCATTGCCTATCACCTACTTTCGGCGGCCATGGAATTAGAAGACCCGATTCGCATCGTGTGTCGGGAGGACAACTTCGAAACGCTTCTCGCACAACTGGCGATTCATAAACTGGACATCGTGCTGGCAGACCGCCCCATGCCGAGCGAAGTCAACATCACCGGCATTAGCCGTAAGCTCGGGGAAAGTGGCACCTCTTTTTTTGCCACCGCAGAACTGGCCATGAAATATCCTGGCCAGTTCCCGGAACGCCTGCATCGCGCGCCCATGCTGGTCATGGGAGAGGATAGCCTATTACAAGGGCAAATCATGCGTTGGCTGAACGAGCAACATATTACCCCCAACATTGTCGGAGAGTTTGATGATAGTGCACTGATGAAAGCCTTCGGCACTGCTGGAGCGGGTTTCTTTACCGTCTCATCCGTCATCGCGCATGAAATTGAACAGGAGTATGACGTCATCAAAATTGCCGACACCGACGAATTTACCCAGCATTTCTATGCAATCTCCGTCCCCAAGCGGGCAACTCACCCTGCCGTGGTAGCAGTAAACGAATCAGCGGATAAATTATTTTTGTTTAATAAGACTTAAAATCTACGCAGAAACAGCACCCCAAGATAATGTTTTAAAACTAACACTCTGTTGGTTTCCCATTAATAAGTGATTCTTACTGAACATCCACTCAAACGCTTCCATATAAGAAAACTTTAAAAACAGCCAATTAAAACACTCTTTCCACTTGGCATATCAATTGCAGGTCTAGGTGCTTTCATAAAAAAGACCTCAATAATGACTCATATTTTCCGTTCGACTATCGTTGCTGCAATCTTTGCTTCCTATTCTAGCTTCGGCTTGGCGGCTGATATCATCGGTTACGGCGCTCCCATCACGAGTGATCAGGCCAAAAAAGCCGCTACAGCGGCGATTGCAGATGCAAAGAAAAATAACTTGGCGGTAGTAGTCGCAGTAGTGGATAGCAGCGGCAGCTTGTCCTATCTAGAGAAAATCGACGGCACCCAGATTTCCAGCGTGGAAACCGCCATCGGCAAAGCTCGCACCGCTAACAATTTCAAACGCCCAACCAAAGCGCTGGACGATGTAGTAGCCGGTGGCCGGGTCGCCCTGCTCAACCTGCCAAATATTTTGCCGCTACAAGGCGGCTTGCCAATTATCCTTGATGGGAAAATCGTAGGCGCCATTGGAGTAAGCGGCGCCACCTCTCAACAAGATGAGCAAGCGGCCGCCGCAGGCTTGGCAGCCATTGGGGCCAAATAAAACCTCCAACAAAAAAAAGCACACTGAATACACTTCCTTTTGTATTCAGTGTGCTAACTATAAAGATAGATATCAATCAAATTATCAAACTTAGGAAGTGAGCTGCTGCACTCGCCAATCAGCCATCTTACTGGTCACCAACGGATTATGAGTAAATGCCGCACTCGACCTTTAGGCTCCATCATTATTCAAAATCATGATGTTGGCAATCAAAAACCATCATGACACATCTTTAAATTTCTTTGTGGTTGACACTTTGTTG